>NZ_AYWB01000001.1:0-972167 GCF_000503035.1 Mesorhizobium sp. LSHC412B00
GACAGTGAGCTATGCTGGAGATTGGGGTGACGAGGCTGATCAAGCCTTCCAACAGTACCAGCCTGATCAATTACGGCGAGAGCTACCGGTCCGGAGATCGCATCAGCCCCTCTCTGCATATGCACGCGGCCGCCTGAATTGCCGATTTCGCTCAGCTGCTGCTGAATGGCGACGGCTTGCGGCGCATTCAGGGCCCTCTGCGTCTGCGCTGGCCACAACAGCGCTGTGGAATGTTCATTGTTGGGACTACTCACTCGGGTGGCAGGTGGTTGCATGGTCAAGCTCATCCGGCGAAGGGCGGATCTGCTGTCGGCTGGCAGCCAAGACTGGGGGCGGCGGCCCGAACTCCGGCGTCCCAGAGCTTGCGAAAGCCTCCGACACGCTTCTGTTGAGGTCATCCCGTCCATCGGGCATCCCTGGGTTGCTGAAAAAAGACGAGGCGGCTTGATGATCCTGCCCTCGCTGAAGCACCTCGCGAAACCCCTGTTCCAGTCGCAGAAGCTCCTCTGGATTGGTTGGCGGCTCGTCAGCTCGACCATCGAACAGCGGCCGGAGCGCCTCGGACACGTGCTGCTCAAAGCCCACTCGCCGGNCGCTTGCCCGTCTTCCAAGCCGGCGTCCTGCACCTGCGACAAAGCTGTTACACGGGATGGATTACTATTTCGCGGGTTCATACTAGCCTCACATCAAACTGTATCGTCAAAGTCCTGCGCCAATTCACACAGCGGGTCATCGAGTTGAGATTCTGCGGAGAGCGCCTCCTCTGCTCCCGTCAAGGGCGCCGGCTCCGGGAGGGCGCCTGTCTGGCTTTCAAAGATGCGTTTCAGAATGCGATCCGAAAAATATCGCACCTTCCTCAATTTTAATGGTGGCAGACCTTTGATGAGAACAATCTCGTAGTCGTCATCAAGCAGCCGAACCTGTTCGGGACGCAATAGCGGTGCACCTTGATGTGAATTCTGAATGTTCCAATCGAACGTTCGCGCCTGGCTGTAGGAAATCGATTGGGCTTGAAACGTGAATCCACCGATAGCTTTGGAAATGTAGTTCGGAGTCTCGTCATCTACCTCGATGTTCCTAGAAGCGCGCCGGCAGCCCGGGCGGGGGGCTTGGGGTTAGACTGCCAGCGCACGCCACTCATAAAGAGCGGCCTCTTTTCGCGGTTCGGACACCCATAGTCAACCCGGCAACGTCTGGATGCCCGCTGTGCTTTTTGCAGAGCGGCGATGCCGGGCATATCGGCCGATCCTGTCTAGGATGGTGTGGCCACTCTCGTCGGCCGAGTTGATGCTCCAGCCAGTATCGCCTTGCCGACCAGCATGAGTTCGCCGTTAGCAATCCATCGTTGCGAGCCGAGACCGAGGTAAAAAGCGCGTGTTATCGACTATGTAGCTGACGCTCCCGCTGACGCAGGGTTCCCGCCATTGCCTCGAGGACTACCTCGAAATGAAATACCTCTGCACGGGCGGCATCTGAAGCATGGGCTTGCAGGGCTCGCAGACCGGTAAACCAGCGAGCCATCTCCAAATATGTGAATTGTGGATTGCTCCTCGACGGGAGCTGAGGGGCGGCTCCGCAAGCCTTACGACGCTCTTTGCGAGCCGTAGCTGCCGAGCTGGCAAAAGGCCGGGCTACGTCGCGCCAGCGCAATCGGCGCGCAGAAAATTAGGCCTACCCGCTCCGGGACCGCGGACCTCGTCAGCTTCTCGTAAGTATGCCCGAGTAGGTTGCTCAGCTGATCTGTGGACGTGAGGCTAGCGTGAACCGGCACAAATTTGACCTATCCAATGTAACAGGTTGGCGGCAGGTGCAGCCCCCGGCATCTCAAGAGCAAGCGGCACAGGCCGGGCAAGAGGGCTTTGAGCAGCGCTCGGGCGAGGCGCGCCAAGCCGCTGCCCAAATTCCCGCCCCCGGCGTTCCGGCTCTGCCAGACCCGTTCCATCCTCATCCGTCTCAGGGAGACCTGAGCCTCATCGAAGGCGCGGCCCCATGGGAAGCGCAGCCCATGATGCAAGGGAGCGGACAAGAACACGCCGCGGCGCCGTACGCCGGAGGCAGTGGGTCGATGCTNCCCATCAAGTGGGTGCATTGCCATGGGAAGCGCAGCCCATGATGCAAGGGAGCGGACAAGAACACGCCGCGGCGCCGTACGCCGGAGGCAGTGGGTCGATGCTAGGTGCCTCGGTGCTGCAGCCGGGTCACTCAACGGCGCGCCATCATCATGCGCCGGATTCGTCAGTGGGTGATCTGAATCCTTCCGCACCGTTCGAGTTGCGTGACCATGCTCGTTCCCCCGTGCCGGCGGCGGTGCAGCCAGATCCTCCAGTAGTGGTCTCCGACGGTCGCGGCTGCAAGCGTCCTCTTTATTCCAACGATGCGACCGTTGTCGAACGGCTGAGGTCACTCTACGCGGGTAAGGCCAAGGAGGAAACGGTCAAGCGCCATGTAAATTCTCTTTACGGCTTTGGTCGTTGGCTCTTTAAAAATAACAAGCCGGGATTTGCTGCTCGGCTTCACGAGGAGTCGCTGGATGAAGATCTCAAGGAGTACGAGAGCAGTGGTGGCTCCTCGACTGTGGCTGTGGCACTGCGTCGTCTCAGAGAGTCGGCGGGCGGAGTGCCAATGGTGGGCCGCGCTGTCCTGAATCCCGACCCTGCCGACGCCGTGCTCATCAAAGAGTACAAAGCGGCTCTCATCAAAGAGTACAAGGGAGCGCCTGCGACCGGGCCGAATCGCCAAACCATTCACGACTATGGAGCTACTCTTAGACGTTTCAGTGAATACCTGGTTGAAAACAACAAGCCGGGGATTGCGGCTCGGCTTCACGAGGAGTCGCTGGATGAAGATGCCAAGCGCTATAAGGACTCCAGTGGTGACCGGAGGATCATTGCACTAGCTCAACTCCGGAAGTTCCTGCCGTCCGCCGCACTCGGGCGCGAAATTGCCCTTGCTGCTCGTCCGGAAGACGCAGTCGGCATGGAGGCTCGTGCCATTGGGGACGCCGCTGCGCAGCACAGCGGGCCGCAGAAGGCATTGGGTCGGCCAGAGAAGCTCCCTGGGNGGCATGGAGGCTCGTGCCATTGGGGACGCCGCTGCGCAGCACAGCGGGCCGCAGAAGGCATTGGGTCGGCCAGAGAAGCTCCCTGGGGAAGCTAATGAAGACGCCGCTGTTCTGCCATCGTCTTTCGTACCAACTGGGCACCATCACCAAGCCTCGGATCCCGCAGAGTCCTTTCGTCCCCTGATCTGGCGCGACGGCGACCAGCGCGCGCCGGACGAGCGGATCGCTGCACAGGACAGGAGCAACCTGGTACCAAGCGAGGAGGTGCCACTGAGGCCACCGGAATTCGCTCCGCCCAGCTTGCGGGCGGGGAATTCCGCCTCGCCAGAGCTCTTTCCTGAGGGGATGTCCCCCGCGGTCGAAGGGTTTTTTGGTGTTTTCGGCGACCCCAGCGGGCGGGTGCTCGGCGCATTGCAATTGCTAGGCGACGAACATATCCACAGGGATTACCAGCTCCTGGAGCAGGAGTTGCAGGGGAACAATCCAGAACTCGCCGCCCGGACGCGGTTCGTGGATCCCCTCGTAGCCAATTATCATCTGCGCTTGGGCTCCGAGAGCGACAAGCTAAGCGCATTCCAGCGCATCGTCCATAATCAGAACGGTAACGACACAGCCGACTTCCTGTTCGTGCCAGTGAGCGATGGCGGTAAGACTCTTGCGGAGCNATAATCAGAACGGTAACGACACAGCCGACTTCCTGTTCGTGCCAGTGAGCGATGGCGGTAAGACTCTTGCGGAGCGCGGCAAACATTGGTCGCTGCTGTTCGTTGATCGCAGCGACCGGGAACGGCCGGTTGCCTATCATTATGACTCCGTCAGCGGATGGCATGACAAGCTTGCAAAACACCTCGCAGAAAGGCTGGGCGCCAGCCTGGAGACCCGCGTGGACTTACCCCGCATCGCCCAGCAGAGCAACGAGTGGGATTGCGGAGTCTACGTGGTGGACGGCACGCGGGCGCTGGTTGGGCGATTGCAAAGATGGCAGCCAGACCTGCCAGACCTGCCAGACCTGAACCTCAACAACCTCGTCGTCAATCGGCAGGCACTACAAACCCGACTCATGGGTGACGATACATCTGGAACGGCAAATTATCTCACGAACTTTGAACTCATGGACCGACAGGCGCGAGACGCGGTTAAGGAAAGCCCCGTTGGGACGTTTCACCAGCGGATCAAGCGGCTCGGCCAGTCAGCGCGAGCGTTGCACGACAGAGCCCTGGCTCCAGTCGCGCCGGACCAAGGCAACCCAGACTCGGTGTTCGTACGGGACGTTGTTCCCGGGGAAACACGCCATCATCATGCGCCGGATTCGTCAGTGGTTGATCTGAATCCCCCCGCACCGTTCGAGTTGCGTGACCATGCTCGTTCTATGCCGGCGGCGGTGCAGCCAGATCCTCCAGTAGTGGTCTCCGGTCGCGACAAGCGTCCTCTTTATTCCAACGATGCGACCGTTGTCGAAGGGCTGCGGTCAGCACTCTATGCCGGTAAGGTCGGGGAGCGCACGGTCACGGACCATGTAAATTCTCTTCTCGGCTTTGGTCGTTGGCTCTTTGATAATAACAAGCCGGGATTTGCTGCTCGGCTTGACGATCCGTTGCTGGATCAGGATCTCAAGGAGTACCAGCGCGAGAGTGGCTCCTCGAACGTGGCTAGAGCACTGGGTCGTCTCAAAGAGTCGGCGGGCGGAGCGCCAATGGTGGGCCGCGCTGCCCTGAATCCCGACCCTGTCGACGCCGAGCTCATCAGAGATTACAAAGCGGCTCTCATCAAAAAGTACGAGGCAGAGCCTGCGACCGGGCCGAATCCCAAAACCACTCAGGACTATGCGGCTACTCTTAGACGTTTCAGTCAATACCTGCATGAAAACAACAGGCCGGGGATTGCGGCTCGGCTTTACGAGGGGTCGCTGGATGAAGATGCCAGGCGTTATTTGGACTCCAGTGGTAACCGGTGGATCAGTGCACTAGCTCATCTCCGGAAGTT
Source organism: Mesorhizobium sp. LSHC412B00 (assembly GCF_000503035.1). NCBI lineage: Bacteria > Pseudomonadati > Pseudomonadota > Alphaproteobacteria > Hyphomicrobiales > Phyllobacteriaceae > Mesorhizobium > Mesorhizobium sp. LSHC412B00. The sequence continues at coordinate 5,045 of NZ_AYWB01000001.1, forward strand.
CCCGCCGTACGCCGCACTCGGGCGCGAAATTGCCCTTGCTGCTCGTCCGGAAGACGCAGTCGGCATGGAGGCTCGTGCCATTGGGGACGCCGCTGCGCAGCACAGCGGGCCGCAGAAGGCATTGGGTCGGCCAGAGAAGCTCCCTGGGAAAGCTAAGCAGCTGAGCGAGATCGGCAATTCAGGCGCTCGCGTGCTGATGCAGGCCCCCACCCATCAAGTGGGTGCATTGCCATGGGAGGCGCAGCCCATGATGCTGGGGGACGAGCACCTGGCACCGCATACCGGAGGCAGTGGGTCGATGCTGGGTGCCTCGGTGCTGCAGCCGGATCACTCAACGGCGCGCCATCATCATGCGCCGGATTCGTCAGTGGTTGATCTGAATCCCCCCTCACCGTCCGAGTTGCGTGACCCTGCTCGTTCTGTGCCGGCGGCGCCTGCCGGGCCAGCGTTCGCCAGGGCTGGGGAGACGCCCTCCGCGGTTGGCGAGGCCGCGGTGGCCGAAAGGTGGGCTCGGTTGCAAAAGCAGAAGGTCGACGCTGATTTGTCGGGATATTTCGACTCGATTCCGCACGCGGACCTTCTACGATCGCCATGGGAGGCGCAACTCATGACGCAAGGGAGCGGACAAGAACACGCCGCGGCGCCCTACGCCGGAGGCAGTGGGTCGATGCTGGGTGCCTCGGTGCTGCAGCCGGATCACTCAACGGCGCGCCATCATCATGCGCCGAATTCGTCAGTGGTTGATCTGAATCCCCTCGCACCGTTCGAGTTGCGTGACCATGCTCGTTCTGTGCCGGCGGCGCCTGCCGGGCCAGCGTTCGCCAGGGCTGAGGAGACGCCCTCCGCGGTTGGCGAGGCCGCGGTGGCCGAAANTGCTCGTTCTGTGCCGGCGGCGCCTGCCGGGCCAGCGTTCGCCAGGGCTGAGGAGACGCCCTCCGCGGTTGGCGAGGCCGCGGTGGCCGAAAGGTGGGCTCGGTTGCAAAAGCAAATGGACGAACCAGTGCATGATCCCGGCCCTCAAGTGGATACATCGCCATGGGAGGCGCAACTCATGGTGCAAGGGAGCGGACAAGAACACGCCGCGGCGCCCTACGCCGGAGGCAGTGGGTCGATGCTGGGTGCCTCGGTGCTGCAGCCGGNTGCTCGTTCTGTGCCGGCGGCGCCTGCCGGGCCAGCGTTCGCCAGGGCTGAGGAGACGCCCTCCGCGGTTGGCGAGGCCGCGGTGGCCGAAACGCTGGCTCGGTCGCAAAAGCAGATGGTCGACGCTGATTTGTCGGGATATTTCGACTCGATTCCGCACGCGGACCTTCTACCATCGCCATGGGAGGCGCAACTCATGCAAGTGAGCGGACAAGAACATGCCGCGGCGCCCTACGCCGGAGGCAGTGGGTCGATGCTGGGTGCCTCGGTGCTGCAGCCGGGTCACTCAACGGCGCGCNCGCCGCGGCGCCCTACGCCGGAGGCAGTGGGTCGATGCTGGGTGCCTCGGTGCTGCAGCCGGGTCACTCAACGGCGCGCCATCATGATGCGCCGGATTCGTCAGTGGTTGATCTGAATCCCCCCGCACCGTCCGAGTTGCGTGACCATGCTCGTTCTGTGCCGGCGGCGCCTGCCGGGCCAGCGTTCGCCAGGGCTGGGGAGANATGCGCCGGATTCGTCAGTGGTTGATCTGAATCCCCCCGCACCGTCCGAGTTGCGTGACCATGCTCGTTCTGTGCCGCCGGCGGTGCAGCCAGATCCTCCAATAGGGGTCTCCGGTCGCGACAAGGGTCCTCTCTATTCCAACGATGCGACCATTGTCGAAGGGCTGAGGTCAGCATTGGAGAGCACGGTCAAGCGCCATGTAAATTCTCTTCTCGGCTTTGGTCGTTGGCTCTTTGATAATAACAGGCCGGGATTTGCTGCTCGGCTTCACGAGGAGTCGCTGGATCCGGATCTCAAGGAGTACGAGAGCAAGAGTGGCTCCTCGGACGTGGCTAGAGCAGTGGGTCATCTCAAGACGTGGGCGGGCGGAGCGCCAGTGCTGGACCGCGCCGCTGTCCTGAATAATCCCGACCCTGCCGACGCCGCGCTCATCAGAGATTACACAGCGGCTCCCATCAAAGAGTACAAGGCAGCGCCGACCGGGCCGAATCCCGCTACCATTCAGACCTATGGATCTGCTCCTAGACGTTTCAGTGAATACCTGGTTGAAAACAAAAAGCCGGGGATTGCGGCTCGGCTTCACGAGGGGTCGCTGGATGAAGATGCCAAGCGCTATAACAACTCCGGTGGGATCAGTGCACTAGCTCATCTCCGGAAGTCCGAACTCGGGCGCGAGCTCCCTGGGAAAGCTAATGAAGACGACGCTGTTCTGGCATCGTCTTTCGTGCCAACTGGGCCCCATCACCAAGCCNTACGCCGGAGGCAGTGGGTCGATGCTGGGTGCCTCGGTGCTGCAGCCGGGTCACTCAACGGCGCGCCATCATCATGCGCCGGATTCGTCAGTGGTTGATCTGAATCCCCCCGCACCGTCCGAGTTGCGTGACCATGCTCGTTCTGTGCCGGCGGCGGTGCAGCCAGATCCTCCAATAGGGGTCTCCGGTCGCGACAAGGGTCCCCTCTATTCCAACGATGCGACCGTTGTCGAAGGGCTGAGGTCAGCTTACGCGGGTAAGGTCAAGGAGAGCACGGTCAAGCGCCATGTAAATTCTCTTCTCGGCTTTGGTCGTTGGCTCTTTGACAATAACAGGCCGGGATTTGCTGCTCGGCTTGACGAATCGTCGCTGGATCAGGATCGCAAGGAGTACGAGAGCAGGGGTGGCCCCTCGGAGTACGAGAGCAGGGGTGGCCCCTCGATCGTGGCTAGAGCACTGGGTCGTCTCAAGACGTTGGCGGGCGGAGCGCCAGTGGTCGACCGCCCTGTCCGGAATCCCTACCCTGCCGACGCCGCGCTCATCAGAGATTACACAGCGGCTCTCATCAAAGAGTACAAAGAAGCGCCTGCGACCGGGCCGAATCGCGGTACCATTCAGGTCTATGGATCTACTCTTATACGTTTCAGTGAATACCTGCATGAAAACAAAAAGCCGGGGATTGCGGATCGGCTTCACGAGGGGTCGCTGGATGAAGATGCCAAGCGCTATGTGAACTCCGGTGGTAACCGGAGGATCAGTGCACTAGCTCATCTCCGGAAGTTCGCACCCGGGCGCGAAATTGCCCTTCCTGCTCGTCCGGAAGACGCAGTCGGCATGGAGGCTCGTGCCATTGGGGACGCCGCTGCGCAGCGCAGCGGGACGCAGGAGGCATTGGGTCGGCCAGAGAGGCCCCCTGGGAAAGCTAAAGACGGGCGGGTGCTCGGCGCATTGGAATGGCTAGGCGACGAACATATCCAGAGGGATTACCAACTCCTGGAGCAGGAGTTGCAGGGGAACAATCCAGATCTCGCCGCCCGGACGCGGTTCGTGGATCCCCTCGTAGCCAATTATCATCTGCGCTTGGGCTCCGAGAGCGTCATGCTAAGCGCATTCCAGCGCATCGTCCATCAGAACGGTAACGACACAGCCGACTTCCTGTTCGTGCCAGTGAGCGATGGCGGTAAGACTCTTGCGGAGCGCGGCACNGAACGGTAACGACACAGCCGACTTCCTGTTCGTGCCAGTGAGCGATGGCGGTAAGACTCTTGCGGAGCGCGGCACCCATTGGTCGCTGCTGTTCGTTGATCGCAGCGACCGGGAACGGCCGGTTGCCTATCATTATGACTCCTACAACGGATGCAATGACACGCTTGCAAAAGAGCTCGCAGAAAATCTGGGCGCCAGCCTGGAGACCCGCGTGGGCGTATCCCGCATCGCCCAGCAGAGCAACGTGGTGGATTGCGGAGTCTACGTGGTGGACGGCACGCGGGCGCTGGTTGGGCGATTGCAATCGCAGCCAGATAACCTGAACCTCAACAACCTCGTCGTCAATCGGCAGGCACTACAAACCCGCCTCAGGGGTGACAATACATTCGGAACGGCAAATAATCTTACGAACTTTGAACTCATGGACCGACAGGCCCGAGACGCGGTTAAGGAAAGCCCCGTTGGGACGTTTCACCAGCAGATCAAGCGGCTCGGCCAGTCAGCGCCAGACGTTGCTCCCGGGGACCCATTTAAATTTCAAAGTCTTGAGAGCAAGGGGGACGCCGCTGCGCAGCGCAGCGGGCCGCAGGAGGAATACAGTTGGCCAGAGTATCTCCCCCCTGGGAAAGCTAATGAAGACGACGCTGTTCTGGCATCGTCTTTCGTGCCAACTGGGCCCCATCACCAAGCCTCGGATCCCGCAGGGTCCTTTCGTCCCCTGAGCTGGCGCGACGGCGACCAGCGCGCGCCGGACGAGCGGATCGCTGCACAGGACAGGAGCAACCAGCTACCAAGCGAGGAGGTCCTCATCAACCGTGAGCATGATACAGCGGAGTTGAGACCAGCGAAGAGGCAAAGGACCCCGAACAGTCGTCTGCAGGACGTTGCCACTGAGCCGCAGCTGAGCGAGATCGGCAATTCAGGCGCTCGCGTGCTGATGCAGGCCCCCACCCATCAAGTGGGTGCATTGCCATGGGAGGCGCAGCCCATGATGCAAGGGAGCGGACAAGAACACGCCGCGGCGCCGTACGCCGGAGGCAGTGGGTCGATGCTGGGTGCCTCGGNTGATCTGAATCCCCCCGCACCGTCCGAGTTGCGTGACCATGCTCGTTCTGTGCCGGCGGCGGTGCAGCCAGATCGCCCAAAAGTGGTCTCCGGTCCCGACAAGGGTCCTCTTTATTCCAACGATGCGACCCTTGTCGAAGGGCTGAGGTCAGCACTCTATGCCGGTAAGGTCGGGGAGATCACGGTCAAGCGCCATGTAGATATTCTTTTCGGCTTTGGTCATTGGCTCGTTGAAAATAACAAGCCGGGGATTGCAGATCGGCTTCACGATTCGTCGCTGGATCGGGATCGCAAGGAGTACGAGATCTGGGGTGGCGGCCCCTCGGCCGTGGCTGGGTCACTGGGTCGTCTCAAGACGTGGGCGGGCGGAGCGCCAGTGGTGGGCCGCCCTGCCCTGAATCCCCACCCTGCCGACGCCGTGCTCATCAGAGAGTACACAGCGGCTCTCATCAAAGCGTACGAGGCAGCGCCGACCGGGCCGAAACCCCGTACCGTTGAGGTCTATGGGTCTGCTCTTAGACGTTTCAGTCAATGCCTGGTTGAAAACAAAAAGCCGGGGATTGCGGATCGGCTTCACGAGCGGTCGCTGGATGAAGATGCCAAGCGCTATATGAAAACCGCTGACATCAGTGCACTAACTCATGTCCGGAAGTTCGCACTCGGGCGCGAAATTGCCCTTGCTGCTCGTCCGGAAGACGCAGTCGGCATGGAGGCTCGTGCCATTGGGNTTCGCACTCGGGCGCGAAATTGCCCTTGCTGCTCGTCCGGAAGACGCAGTCGGCATGGAGGCTCGTGCCATTGGGGACGCCGCTGCGCAGACCGCGGCACAAGCTCATGGCCACGCAGGAGAGCAGGGACCCATCTCTCGAGCTCAACAAGTCGCGCCAGCGCCGTTTGAACGGCACTTGGGCAAGAAGCGTGAGGCCCAGGACGGACTGACGAGTACACTTGACAGGAGCAACCTCGTGAACAGCGGGGGCGTCATCATAAACAATGAACATTACACAGCGCTGTTGAGACCGGCGAAGAGGCAGAGGACTGATAATCCGCAAAGCCGCGCCATGGGGCGGCAACTGAGCGAAGCAACCACGACGTCCATCAGCCAAGCCTCCGATCAAGCCCGAGCGGACCTAATGGCTTCCTTCCGAAGCAGGGAGCGCTCCGACGCGGGGCGTTGAGCTCCATGGCTGGGGTCAAGCAGAACAGCTCTCTTGACGACAGAGGCGCTGATGCGATCTCCGGACCGGTAGCTCTCGCTGTAATTGATCAGGCTGGTACTGTTGGAAGGCTTGATCAGCCTCGTCACCCCAATCTCCAGCATAGCTCACTGTCACGCGGCCAACGTGCCTCCGTAGCTAACATCTACGTCAGCGTTGAAGAAGTACCCTGCGCCACGGGATGTTTTGACCAGGCGAGGGTTGGCCGCATCAGCCTCCAGCTTTCGGCGCAAGCGCATGATTAGGACATCGATACTTCGATCGTACACCTCTTCTCCACGCACACGGCTCGCGAGCAAAAGCCGTTCTCTGGATAGCACGTTGCGGGGGTTCTCCAGAAATGCGATCAAGAGATTGAACTCACATGCGGTAAGCTTGACCTCGCCACGCTCCGCACAGATCAGTCGCCGCTGCTTCACGCTGAGCTTCCAGGCCCCAAAGCGAAATGAGCGCTGCTCTCTGGTTCGCGGACTAGAAATGCGCTGGCGTAGCGCTACTCGAATGCGGGCCANAGGCCCCAAAGCGAAATGAGCGCTGCTCTCTGGTTCGCGGACTAGAAATGCGCTGGCGTAGCGCTACTCGAATGCGGGCCAGGAATTCGCGCATCCCGAAAGGCTTGGGAATGAAATCGGTTGCGCCGAGCTCCAGTGCAACCACTTTTTCCGCCTCATCAAGCCGGTCGCCGCTGATCACTATGATAGGAACATCCGCTTTTGTCGNCAAAGCGAAATGAGCGCTGCTCTCTGGTTCGCGGACTAGAAATGCGCTGGCGTAGCGCTACTCGAATGCGGGCCAAGAATTCGCGCATCCCGAAAGGCTTGGGAATGAATCGGTTGCGCCGAGCTCCAGTGCAACCACTTTTTCCGCCTCATCAAGCCGGTCGCCGCTGATCACTATGATAGGAACATCCGATTTTGTCGCCAGATTGCGGACGATCGCAAGTCCATCCTCCCGGCCTAGGTTAAGGTCAACAACCACGAGATCGACTGGCTCACGTGAAAGAACATAGTCAAACTGCTTGCTATCGTGGACTGCGGTTACCTTCAGGGCATGCATCGTGAGATACTCGGCGATGAGGCGCCGCATTGCGGCATCATCGTCAATGACAAGAACATGTTTCAACGGCACACCTTCAATCTTGAATCCCCTTGTCTAAACCTGTTGCCGAGCAACCCTGGGGCACCGACCCAGAACAGCTGCTCCTTGATACCACTCGCCGTTGCGTGCGGCCAATGTGAGGCCGTGCTCGTCCTGTTCTTTTCATCCCCAGCGAATTGACCGCACCAAGGCAGCCCGTGGCCACCAGACAGGTCCCAGCGCCGACATGACCCTGCCGTGTGGTCCTTCGCTTTTTCGCTTCGAGCTCCCCCGTTGGTGCAGGCCTGCCAATATCACTCAAGTTCGACCTCATGGATGCCAAGTTTCCTGCTATGCCCTTGCATCCTGGTCATCCTGGAGTTTGCGGACCTGGATCATCTCGATATCCTCCGGCTCGTGGATCCAGCTCGGACATGGTTGAGCAGCGCGGCGTTTGGCTTGATCGGAGAGGCGGTCGGCGGAAGAAGACCGTGATTCGCTGCAGCGGCCTTGTGCAAAATAGTGTGTCTCCTGCCAAGCCGGCTTCGTCCAAGGTGGCCGGCGGCCTCAAATGCTGTTCGGCGACCGGCAGGTCGCCGGTTGCGGTGAACGTCCGGGCTAACATTTCTCAGTTACTGCAACTCCTCCATCGTGAGCGTGTCACTATGCTTGTCCATTGCGCCGTCGGACTGCGTCAATGACGTGCGGTTATCTGCCGATGGGACTGTGCATGATCCACCCTTTGGCGGCGGCGGCCGAACAGCTGAACGAGGCTCGCACCAGGATGGGCTGCGCCGCCACGTCTTCCCAGTTGACCCTCGCCGCCGCGGATTTGCGCCTTCGAGCCAGCTTCGCGGACGAGCTCGCGTCTCAAGCAATGATCTGAGTATGCAGGGCCGCGCATGGCTGCTCTTTAAGGACCGGCAGCATACCGGCAAAGTTGGGCCGCTTTATCGCCTTAGTCGATTCCCCACGGTGATCCCGAGCCTGAACAAGCCCGCCAAGCTCCCCATTTTGTCCTTGGCTTGGCGCTGACAGAAGTACCGTCCATGACGCCAAAGTCGCGGCCCACACTCCAGGAGCAACGGACGGCCGGGACGAGCAATCCTGTACAGGAGTCATTGTACCAAGATGCTCCGGATGTCGCTGGCTGATCGGGCCCGCGCCACCCACGCATGCGCAAGATGCTCACCCACGCTGATACGAACACGGTCTTTGCTTCAATTGAAACCGAAAAGCTGAACTTGAACATCACACAGTAACAAACCTCCCCGATAAGCGCGTGCCGGACAGGGCCAGAACCCGTCCGGCGGCTTGGAAAGGTAGGTGATAGGGAATGTTTATTGCAGCTTGGCCGCTGGCCGTCGTCCTGTTGACATCCATGTCACTCCCAGCCGAGCCCGCGCCACTTTCCCCGCGTGAGTTCCGCAGCCTGTCGCGCAAATGCGCTCCCTGGGTTGCGCCGTCCACCCTCGCCGCGATTGCCAAGATTGAAAGTGGCTTTGACACGCTGGTGGCTCATGACAACACCACAGGTGAGCAGCTTCGCTGGATAGACCACCTGGAAGCCACGCGGGGCATCAAGGAACGCCTCGAAGCACAACATTCTGTCGATGTTGGATTGATGCAGATAAACAGCAAGAACTTTGCCATGCTCAATCTTACGCCGGAAAGGGCTTTCGAGCCCTGCGCCTCGCTTTCGGCTGCCGCCCACTTGCTTGAAAGCCGGTATGCCGGCGGCACCACTGCTGTGGCACAGCAACTGGCGCTTCGCCGTGCCATCTCGGCCTATAACACGGGCGACGTCACGCGTGGCTTCGCCAACGGTTATGTACGCAAGGTCGAGTCGGCCGCAAAGGACATCTCAAGTCTCCTTGAGCGAACGCTGGAGCCGACTGCTCGAGATGTGCCGCACCTTGAGGCACCCGGTCGGAAAGCCGTGCCGCCTCTGCTCCAGCAGAGCCAACAGGCCAATAGAAAGAAGCAGCCCAACCAAGATTCTTGGGACATTTGGGGCTCGTATCAGCCAGACCGCTCCGGGGCCGATCCCTCCGGTCCGACAGGCAGCCAGGCTGCGAAAGCACGGGAACCCGCGAACCCGAACAAACTCGTATTCGATTGAAACATGGAGATGCAATGATGACGCCACTCAAGATACTTCGTGCGCTTAAAACGCGTGTTCCTTCGCCTTTTTCCATGCTGCGCATGGCGGCTGAATATGTACCGGCCGCTGCTGCAGGCGCGGCGTGGACGGTCTTCTACAGCGGGCCAGCCGCGGCTCAGGTGACCGGAGGGACGGATCCTGCCAAGATGGTCCAGAATATCTGCACGTTCATACTTGGCCCCTTTGGACAATCACTGGCCGTGCTCGGGCTCGTAGCCATCGGTATCTCTTGGATGTTCGGTCGTGCTTCACTTGGCCTGGTTGCGGGTGTCGTTGGAGGGATCGTCATCATGTTCGGGGCCAGCTTCCTGGGCAAGGCGCTCATAGGCGGCGGCTGATGAGCGACCGGTTGGAAGTGAGCACCCTCTATGTGGCGGCGACGCGCCCCGCACTGTTTCTGGGGGTGCCGCTGACGCTGGCCGGATTGCTCATGATGTTGGCTGGGCTTGTTATCATTATCCTTCAGAACCCGCTCTACGAAATCGTTCTCGTGCCACTCTGGTTCGGAGCACGGCTGGTTGTTGAGCGTGACTATAACGCGGCAAGCGTCGTGCTGCTCTATTTGCAGACGGCCGGCAGAAGCGTGGACGGGCCGGTCTGGGGAGGCGCAAGCGTCAGCGCCAATCCGATCAGAGTGCCGAAACGCGGAAGAGGAATGGTGTAATGTTCGGCGCCAGCGGCCGGACCGAGAGGTCTGGCGAGATCTACCTTCCGTATGTTGGTCACGTAAGCGATCAGGTTGTCCTTCTGGAAGACGGATCGATCATGGCCATGGCACATGTGAACGGTGTGCCCTTTGATTTGGAAGACGCTGAGATGCGCAACTCGCGCTGCCGCGCGTTCAACACTCTCTTGCGCAACATCGCCGATGACAATGTCTCGATATACGCTCATCTTGTGAGACACAACGATGTGCCGGCGCCGGCGCCGCGCCAGTTTCAAAGTGCATTCGCTGGCAGTCTGAGCGAGGCCTACGAGCGTCGTGTGCTGTCGGGAAAGCTCTTTCGCAACGATCACTTCCTCACTTTGATCGTGTCCCCCCGCACCGCAATCGGCAAGATCGGCTTGCGGATTGCCAAGTCCCGCAGACGGAATGAGCACGATCTAGCCACCCAAATGCGGAGCCTGGAAGACCTCTGGCACATCACTGCTGGCGCACTCGGCGGTTACGGTCTGCGCCGGTTGGGCATTCGTGAGAAAGGCAACGTGCTCTTCACGGAAATCGGCGAGGCGCTTCGGCTCATGATGACTTGCCGGTTTCTTCCGGTTCCGATGGTTACCGGCTCACTTGGCGCCTCCATCTACACTGACCAGGTCATCTGCGGGAAGCGGGCGCTTGAGATTCGAAGGCCCGGGGATAGCTCCGTCGGATCATTGTTTTCGTTCCGTGAATATCCGGCGACGACGCGGCCGGGCATGCTAAATTCCTTGCTGTCCGCCAACTTCCCGCTTGTCCTGAGCCAGAGCTTTTCCTTCCTCACTCGCCCACAAGCTCATGCCAAACTAAGCCTTAAGTCCAGCCAGATGACGAGTGCCGGCGACAAGGCTCTCACCCAGATCAATGAACTTGCCGAGGCAGAGGACGCACTGGCAAGCAACGAATTCGTGATGGGTTCGCATCATCTGAGCCTGTGCGTCTATGCCGACAGCCTCAATAGCCTTGCAGATCGCGCAGCAAGTGCCCGCGCACGGCTGGCCGACGCGGGCGCCGTTATCGTCCAAGAGGGCATCGGCATGGAGGCCGCATATTGGTCCCAACTTCCGGGGAACAACAGGTGGCGCACGCGCCCGGGGGCGATCACCTCACACAATTTTGCCGGGCTCGTCTCATTTGAGAACTTCCCAAGCGGTTCCAGTTCCGGCCACTGGGGCAATGCTGTTGCGCGCTTTCGCACAAACGGTGGAACTTCTTTCGACTACATCCCCCATGAGAATGACGTCGGCATGACGGCAATATTCGGGCCCGTTGGCAAAGGCAAGACGACGCTGATGACCTTTGTCCTCGCGATGCTTGAGCAAAGCTTGGTCGATCGCAATGGTGCGATCGTCTTCTTCGACAAGGATCGGGGTGGTGAACTGCTGGTGCGAGCCACGGGAGGGACATATCTTGCGTTGCGCAGAGGCGCTCCGAGCGGCTTGGCCCCTCTGCGTGGACTGGACAACACCTCCGCCTCCCGGGACTTTCTGCGCGAGTGGTTGATGGCCCTGATCGAGAGTGACGGCCGTGGTCCGATCTCGCCGGAGGAAAGCCGTCGGCTGGAACGCGGCATTGTTCGTCAGCTTTCGTTCGAACCCCCTATGCGCTCACTTGCGGGCCTGCGCGAGTTCCTATTGCACAGCCCCTCCGAGGGCGCAGGAGCACGGCTGCAGCGGTGGTGTAGAGGGGGGGCGCTTGGATGGGCCTTTGACGGCGACGTGGACGAAGTAAGGCTGGATGCCTCCATTACGGGCTTCGACATGACGCAGCTCCTGGAATATGAGGAGGTCTGTGCACCGGCCGCCGCATACCTTCTGCATCGAGTGGGCGCTATCGTCGATGGTCGTCGGTTCGTCATGAGCTGCGACGAATTTCGATTCTATCTACTCAACCCCCAATTCTCGGCCGTTATCGACAAGTTCTTGCTCACGGTCCGCAAAAACAACGGCATGTTGATACTCGCAACGCAGCAGCCTGAACACGTTCTGGAATCGCCTCTCGGAGCTAGTCTCGTTGCGCAATGTATGACGAAAATTTTCTACCCATCACCGACGGCGGACCGCTCTGCGTATGTCGATGGCTTGAAGTGCACTGCGCAGGAGTTCGAGGCAATCCGCCAGGGAATGGCAATCGGCAGCCGCAAGTTTTTGCTCAAGCGCGATAGCGGGAGTATTGTTTGCGAATTCGATCTTGGGCAGATGCGCGAGTACGTAGCCGTACTCTCGGGGCGGGCCAACACAGTGCGCTTTGCCGACCAGCTTCGTAACCAGCACGGAGACGCCCCAAGTGGGTGGCTCGACAAGTTCATGGCCCGGTACCACGAAGTTCAAGACTGACGGAGGAATATTCATGAAATTTGCCAAACTTGCAGTAACGACCCTTGCTGCTTCCCTTCTGCTTCACGGACAGGCCCGTTCGCAATTTATCGTCAGCGACCCTGTAACAGAAACACAAGCGACCTTAACAGCGCTTTCCAATGCGGCGATCCTTGAGAGGTCAATCGAGACGCTCGCTACCACGATTGAAATGGTGACAATTCTAACGTCGTCATTCGCTGTCACGGGACTGCTAAGCTCACTTAACCAAGGAAATCACTACCCGTCGAGCAATAAGCTGGAGGAGCAGATGTTTGATGCTCGGGCGCCAGCTTCGATTATGGCCCGTAACATTGCGAAGGACCCAAATCGGATAGTCAACGGCACCGATTCAGAAGCGAAACTGTTACAGGGACAAATCGCCGGGGCCGCCAATGCCGCAGCTATTGCAGCCGACACTTTGGGCATGATGGACAAGCGCCTTAAGGATAACGCCGGCACGCTTGGTCAGCTTTCCCGCTCGGGAAATATTATGCAGGCCACCGTGACCAACGGTCTGGTCCTCAAGCAGATTCACGATGCGATGATCCAAAATGTCCAGGCCACGAGTCTGCTGACAATGGCCACTGCACAAGGGAGCCTTCACGCCGTGGAGGAGGCCGCCACGCAGCGTCGCGAACATCAGGACACCGCTAATATGTTTAGCATCCTCCCGTAAACCACACAGAGTTCATCAGGCTCAGCTGCGCTGATCAGGGACACATCAGGCTCACGCCATGAATTTTAAAATTCCCGCGCCATTCACGACTATACACACGATCTTTCATGGGGCCTTCACGTCCGGGCTGCACAAAGTGCTTGAAAACGTCCAAGCGGCGGTCAGTGCGCCTCTGGTTGCGTGTGTCACGCTCTGGATAATAATCCAAGGCTGTCTGGTCATGCGTGGTCAAGTCGATGCGCGCGGGGGTATCTCGCGCGTAATCATGGTGTCGATTGTCGTCGCCCTTATCTTAGGGCAGGCCAACTATCAGCAGTACATTGAAGCGCTCTTCGACGACACGATTCCGAGGTTGGCTCACGACATCAGTGGCAGCGACTTGCCCTTCATCGGAATCCCCCAGAAGCTCGATCTTATGTTTGCTTCAAGCCAGTATGTCTTTCAGCTGATTGCTTCCGAAATTGGGCCTATGAACGGCCAGGACATACTTGCTTTCGAGGGAGCGCAATGGATTTTCTACGGCGCGCTGTGGACAGCGTTCGAGATCTACGATGCCGTTGGAATTCTGACGAAGGTGCTCTTGACGATCGGCCCCCTGGTCCTTGTAGGCTACCTTTTTGATCACACTCGAGACATAGCCACCAGATGGATCGGCCAACTGCTCTCGTACGGGCTGCTGCTTCTCCTCCTCAACATCGTTGCAACGATAGTAATCGCTGCCGAAGCAGTCTCGCTGGCAGCCATGCTTTTGATGATCAAATTCTCGGGCACGACAGCAGCCAAGATCATCGGGCTTTACGAGCTCGACATGCTTTTCCTAGCTGGTGACGCTCTGATCGTCGCGCTTCCGACGATCGCCAGCAGCATCGCCGGCGGCTCTTGGGGAGGTGCGAACCGACCTCTTAACAGCCTCAATCGCCACTTTGCCAAAACGGCGGGTGCTTAATCAATCGACAAGCTCGGTGCCAAAAACATGAAATATTGCCTACTTCTGTCAATCCTCGCTTTGGCCGCCTGCAAGACGAGCCATGGGCTTGCGACATGCGCGGGTGCCCCATTCCAACTGAACGTGGGACAATGGGAAACCACCCCTGAGGATCTTCGGGTCGAATGCGCGGAAGAGCCAAAGTGAAAGTTCCTGAACATGCCCTTCTGGTGGAGAGAGAAACGCTAGCCGCCCACTATAAGAAGGTGGAAGCGTTTCAAACTTCACGAGCGAAGTCTGCGCGGCGCCTGTCAAAGGCCCTGATAGCCTTTGCCGCAGCGGCGGTCCTAGGAAATGTTGCCCAGGCATTTACCATTGCTGCCATGGTCCCGTTGGCCAAGCTCGTACCTGTGTTCCTCTGGGTCCGGCCGGATGGGACCGTCGACAGCGAAGTGTCAGTCTCTCGACTGCCGGCAACCCAAGACCGAGCCGTCATAAATGCTTCGCTGTGGGAATATGTACGCCTGCGCGAGGGGTACACAGCAGATACAGCCCAATACGCCTATGACCTCGTATCCAGTTTCAGCGCGCCGGCTGTGCGACAGCAATATCAAGATTTCTTCAACTATCCCAATCCCACCTCGCCGCAAGTCACGGTCGGCAAACGCGGCAAGCTCGAGGTCGGGCATATTTCTTCAAACGACATCAGTCCGGACGTTCAACAGATCCGTTACAAACGTTCGCTTGTTGTCGATGGGCAGATGCCGATAGTGACCACCTGGACAGCTACCATCCGCTACGAGCGCTTGACGGGTCTGCCTGGGCAATCGAGGCTCACCAATCCGGGAGGTCTACTCGTCACTTCCTATCAAAGCTCGGAAGATAGCGTATCGAACCTGGGCTATGTGCAGCCATGACAAAAAGAGCGTTTCTCGCGCTGGTCTGTTCACTCTTCTTAACGATGGAAGCGTCCGCGGAAGACACACCACTTGCCGGCAAGCACGATGCGCGCATGCGCTACCTGGCTTACCGTCCTGACGAAGTGGTGCGCCTGTCTACCGCAGTGGGGGCAACGCTGGTTGTCACATTCGCGGCCAACGAGACAGTCGCAGCCGTGGCCGTTTCCAATAGCAAAGACCTGGCTGCCCTCCCGCGCGCCAACTATCTCTTTTTTAAGGCTAGCCGGATGCTCCCGCCGCAGCCGGTCGTCGTGCTGGCCGAGAGTGAGTCCGGTACACGGAGATACGTCTTCAGTATTTCAACGAGAGCGATGCCAAAACTCGATGAGCAGCAACCTGACCTATACTACAGCGTGCAGTTCACCTATCCTGCTGATGAGGCTGCTGCTCAGAGAAAGGACGCAGAAAGGCGCTCGATTCTTGGTCAGGCCCGGGCGAAAGTGCTGCGCGACGAGAGAGTTCAGGATTTGTTGAATCGGCCCGCCGCAACTACCAGTCCGGACGAAAGCAATTTTCACTACGTCGCAAAGGGCGATCGATCGCTGGCGCCGCTGGAAGTTTTCGATAATGGCTTTACCACCGTATTTGGCTTCGCAAGCAATTCCCGCATACCCTCCCTCTACATTATCAATCCCGACGGCAAGGAAGCCGCTGCCAATTACACGGTCAAAGGAGACTATGTTGAAGTATCCGCAGTCGCCCGGGAATGGCGTCTGAGAGATGGCAATACGGTCTTGTCCATTTTCAACAGGGCTTATGACCCTGTGGGACGAGCGCCAGGGACCGGTACAGTGACACCCGACGTGTGGCGCGTTTTGAAAGGCCCGGCCGATGAATGAAACCGGCCCACAGTCGGGACAAGATGTCCATGCCTCAGGATCGATGGTCTCGGAGCCGGCCCGCCGGCATGTTTCGGGATTGCAGAAGTTGGCCGTCGCTGCTCTCGTTCTCATCTCATCTCTATCGCTCATCTGGCTCGGCGGTCGTCCCAGCACACAAGACGAGCCAACTCAGCCAAAACCTCCAATTGTCGCCGACGCCGAGCCATTCCGCCCCGTGCCGATTGAGATTGCTCCCGAAGCTCCAGCACCCGTACAGGCGGCGCAGGCAGGAGATCCTGCGCCATCCACGCCGCCTCCGACGCCAGCTGATCCGCCGCCGGAGGAAACACCAATTTTCGCCTACAGTGGCAGCGGTCAAATGCCCAACGACGGTCAGCGGAGCGAAGACAACCATAGGGATGCTCCCGCGACCTCGCATGAGATTTCAGACGCTGGCGATCTGACGGGGCGATTGAAACCAGATATACAGGAGCCAAGCCGGGCCACACTTTTGCCGCACCCTGATCTCGTGATTACCCAAGGAACGATAATTCCCTGCATTTTGCAAACGGCAGTCGACACAAATTTACCGGGTTATGTGAAGTGCGTCTTACCTAAAGACGTCCGCGGCGCCACCAACAACGTGGTGCTTTTGGATCGCGGGACGACCGTGATTGGCGAGATCCAGCGTGGTCTCCAACAGGGGGATGCGCGTGTCTTCGTGCTGTGGACGCGCATCGAAACGCCTGACCATGCCCTCGTTTCGCTAGCGTCGCCGGGCGCTGACGAGCTCGGCCGCTCCGGAATGCCTGGCACGGTGGATAATCACTTCTGGCAGCGCTTTGGCGGAGCAATGCTCATGAGCGTCATTCAAGGCGCGTTTCAGGCCGCCGGTCAATACGCTGGCAGCTCAGGTGGAGGAAGCGGCATCAACAGCTTCCAGAGCAACGCCGGACAAGCCGTTGACACGACCCTTAGAGCAACGATCAACGTTCCGCCAACTCTGAAGAAAAACCAGGGAGATGCTGTATCCATCTTTGTGGCTCGGGACCTCGATTTCTCAGATGTATACGATCTTAGACCGATCGCCGTGGCGCCAGCCCCCCAACATCGCCAACGCCGGAGAGACAACAATGCGACCGGAGGCTGACCCCCAATTGCGTTTGCTTCTCAACCCTGTTTTGAAATGGCTTGAGGAGCCAAGGACCGAAGAGGTCGCTATCAACCGGCCTGGGGAAGCCTTTGTCCGACAGGCCGGCGTTTTCACGAAACATCCGCTGCCGCTATCTTATGACGATCTGGAGGACATCGCGATCCTCGCTGGAGCGCTGCGCAAGCAAGATGTCGGACCGCAAAGCCCCCTCTGTGCGACTGAGCTGCCGAACGGAGAGCGGCTGCAGATCTGTTTGCCGCCCGCTGTTCCCTCAGGAACAATAAGCCTGACGATACGGCGTCCCTCAAGTCGTGTGACCGAACTCAAGGAAGTTTCTTCTCGCTACGAATACTCGCGTTGGAATCAATGGCGGTCACGAAAGGAGCGCCAAGAGCGGCAGGACGAAACGATTCTTCAGCACTACGACCATGGTGACTTGGAGCAATTTTTGCGAGCATGCGTTTGCGGGCGGCTCACGATGCTGCTTTGCGGACCTACTGGAAGCGGCAAAACGACAATGAGCAAGACTTTGATCAACGCTATACCCCCGCAAGAGAGGCTGATAAGTATCGAGGACACGCTCGAACTTGCAATCCCGCACGAGAACCATGTCCGATTACTCTATCCGAAGGACCGAGCAAGCGTAGGTGCGGTGACAGCCGAGCAACTGTTGCAAGCCAGCTTGCGCATGCGCCCTGATCGAATATTGCTTGGCGAGATGCGCGATGATGCTGCTTGGGCCTACCTTAGCGAAGTCGTCTCCGGCCATGCGGGATCAATATCAACGATTCATGGGGCGGATCCGGTCCAAGGCTTTAAAAAGCTCTTTTCACTCGTCAAGAGCAGCCCGCAAGGAGCTGCTGTGGAAGACCACACGCTTCTTGACCTGCTGTCGGCTGCCATTGACGTCATTGTGCCGTTCAGTACCCACGGCGACGTGTATGAGGTGGGGGAGGTGTGGCTCGCCGCCGATGCCCGGCGACGCGGAGAGACAGTAGCCGACCTTCTTAACAAGCACTAAGGCTAGAGCTAGAGCACGTCGGGGATCGGTAAGTCGTTTGTGATACGATGGCGTAATTTGTTCAGATTGAACGTCCACTTTGATTTGAAGGAGGTGGATAATGGGAGGAGGACTGGGCGTAGACCTTCGGTCACAAGTCTGAAGTCTTCGGGCGCCCTGTCGGCGCGGCAAGTCGCGGCACGATTCGACTGGGTGTATCGAGCGCGTCCGCTGAATTGCGCGGGCGACGCTCACCGATCTGGTGCCGATGCCTGCTTCAAAAGCGGCATCGACACCCGGCAGGTCGTACCCTTGATTTAGCTAGCCGCGCTCAATGAATGTCTTCAAAGCCGCCGAACGTGGTTCGGAATGACCGGTGGTAAATCGGGAAGTGCCATATAGGGAATCTCCTGGTATTGCCTCCAGGGGGTCCTCTCAATGAACAAAGCCGCAACCTGCCCTTGCGACCTCAGCTGGAGTTTGCGACGCAACCCATAGGAGGATCGATGCGCAGAGAAATCGCAGGCAGAGTCGGTGGCATTGTGGGCTGGCCGACCGACGGTTTCAGCCCGTCAACAGGTCTTCACGTGTTCCATCCCCGACTATTGCAGGCGTGCGGCTTGCATGCTCCCGCGATCACCCATCGGAAAGAGCGTTACGAACACTACGAAGAGTTGCGCGACTTCCGCTGTCGCCCCGGTCTTACAGCGGACGGTGACCTGTCCGACCTTGATAGGACGTGAAATGCGAACGCTGCTCATTGATCATCATGTGGATCTTACGCGCGCTGTGCGAGTTGCGCTCGGGGATAGCGGTTTTGCCGTTGATGTAGTTGGCAACCTGGAACAGGCATCGAGGGCATTTTGTTGCGCAACCTATGAAATTCTCCTGCTGGAGTTGGCTCTGCCAGATGGCGATGGCTTGGGCTGGCTGAGACAGCTAAGGAGCAACGGGCATTCAGTTCCAACCCTCATTATGAGTAGCATCAACGATCTCGAGAAGCGGATTGCAATTTTCAACGGTGGCGCGGACGACTTTCTGCTCAAGCCCGTCTCTTTCGATGAGCTCATCGCCAGAATGAGAGCCATTCTGCGCCGGTCGACACAGGTGACCGACCCCATCGTTGTATTTGGCAATCTCAATTTCGATCCGATCGGCCGACAGGTTTCCGTCTCGGGTCATCCTCTGAAGATCGCACGCCGCGAACTATGTATTTTAGAGCATCTGCTTATCCGTGCAGGCCGCATCGTGCCTCGTGCGCAGTTGGAAGATCACCTCTATTCGTTCAACGACGAGGTATCTGCCAACGCGCTTGAAGTCGGAATCTATCGCTTACGTGGACACCTGAGAAGGTCAGGTGCAACGCCACGTATCACGACCATGCGCGGCATTGGTTACATTCTTGAATTGACTGAGGCGGCATCCGCATAGTTGGTCTAAATTGAAAGAACAGACTGCCTGCCCGTCGTCAGGGTGAGCTTGTGGCCATAATGGACATCGCGGCCGCCCTTGACGATGGTGTCGGCATGCGGTTCGAACGGCTCTGTCGCAAACCTTTTTGTAAGCGAGCATGGCAAGAAAAACGCCTCAGCTGTGGAGGAGCACGTGATGTTCAAGGGCCGCCATTTCGACCAGGCTATCGGCTTCAAGTCGCATGCGAACGACGTGGTTATCCTCTCCGGCATCGAGATGATCCACATGATGGGCAAGCGACAGGCGAGGTATGCCTACAAGGCTGTCGATCGCTGTTTCGATCTCCTCGCTGCCTGACGGACAGGCCGAAATGGCCGTTCACAACCCCATTTCCAGGTTTGCGACAGAGCCTTTTGTCGGCGTTGCCGGCTTCGAAGGGCCGGTGCGCGCCGAGCGGATCAAGATCACCCCCGGCCACCTTGCTGCGGCCACTCGCCGAGTACGAAGCGGCGGCCGGAGGGAGCTGGTGATGGCGACCCTAGATCATGACCTGCTGATCGCAATCCTGGATCGGCTGAAGTTGACGGCGATCCGCGACCAGCTCGACACGCTCATGTCGAGCAAGATCGCGCAGTTCCCGTTTGTCCGCGAACTCGACGGCTTCGGCTTCGACGCGCAGCCATCGGTCTGCTTCAGCCAAACGTATTCATAGGTATGGGACAGGCTGCTATGTCCGCCACCCACGCCTGCTCCGAGGCCCTCCAGGGCAATGGTCTGAGACCTGGGCTCAAGCCCTTCGGCGAGGAGGATGAGACGCCGCTGGAGCTCGGGTGCAAGCGCTGCAACGCCCGCTCCGAGGCCCCACAAGGCCGTAGCGCAGTCGTCGGGGTCACGAGGCCCCTCGGCCATGACGACGAGACGCTGCTGGAGCCCGGTTGCAAGGGCTGCCACAGATGGCCTGAACCTGAATCCGCCTTTCTTGAGGCGTTGCGACTATCATCGCGGCGACACGCAGCTCTTGATTTGTGTGCGAAATCCTCAGCAGATCCATCGGGCTGAGCCGCTCAGCAATATCAACGAGAATGTCCAGCGGCAGATCAAGGATACTCAGAGGAGGAAACGCTCTTGAGGCTCAGAGCGCGTCTGCTCCACTATAGATCAGGGTGATTCACCGGGTCCTTCAACGCCAGCCGCCGGTTCCGATGAGAGAATTGTCCCTGATATCACGCTCGATGGAGTTAAATGCCGAGATGGGCGCCTTGCCACGCTCCTCAATGCCCCTCATGATTCACCGCCAATAGCTACCAACTGAATGAATCATCGTGATTGTGGCGCAGCGGAATGCTCAAGGATCGGGCAGTTCGTAGGGGGCGCCGGTTTGACCAGGTTGAGCCCGCGAATTGCTCGATCAGACAAGATCCTAATTCTCGACCATGCGGTGAGGCTCGAACGAGATCCTCGGGACGCACTCCAAGGTTTCGATCATGTTCGGCACACAAGGAAAGGGCGGCATTGCTGCCGCCCTGTCCGCTGTAAGTTGATAGGGGCTGGATTAAAAATCCATACCGCCCATCCCGCCCATGCCGCCCATACCGCCGCCGCCCATGCCGCCAGGCATGCCGCCGCCAGCCGACTCCTTCTTGGGAGCCTCCGCGATCATGGCTTCGGTGGTGACGAGCAGGCCGGCGACCGAGGCCGCGTCCTGGAGGGCAGTGCGAACGACCTTGACCGGATCGACGATACCCATGGCGATCATGTCGCCATACTCGCCGGTCTGGGCGTTGTAGCCGTAGGTCGCGCCCTTGTTGTCGAGGATCTTGCCGGCAACGATCGAAGCTTCCGCACCTGCGTTCGAAGCGATCTGACGGGCCGGAGCCTGCAGTGCACGACGAACGATGTTGATGCCGGCAGCCTGGTCGGCATTGACGCCGGTGACCTTGATGTTGGCCGAAGCGCGCAGCAGTGCGACGCCGCCGCCTGCAACGATGCCTTCTTCCACGGCCGCGCGGGTCGCGTTGAGGGCGTCATCGACGCGGTCCTTCTTTTCCTTGACTTCGACTTCCGTCGCGCCGCCGACACGGATCACCGCAACGCCGCCGGCGAGCTTCGCCAGACGTTCCTGCAGCTTCTCCTTGTCGTAGTCCGACGTGGTCTCTTCGATCTGCTGCTTGATCTGGGCAACGCGGCCCTGGATCTCGNCCGCGACGCCGCCCGCGAGCTTCGCCAGACGTTCCTGCAGCTTCTCCTTGTCGTAGTCCGACGTGGTCTCTTCGATCTGCTGCTTGATCTGGGCAACGCGGCCCTGGATCTCGGCCTTCTTGCCGGCGCCGTCGACGATGGTGGTGTTCTCCTTGGAGATCGACACCTTCTTGGCGCGGCCGAGCATGTTGAGGCCGACGTTCTCGAGCTTGATGCCGAGGTCTTCCGAGATGACCTGGCCACCGGTCAGGATGGCGATGTCTTCCAGCATGGCCTTGCGGCGATCACCGAAGCCCGGCGCCTTGACGGCGGCGATCTTCAGGCCNCGGCTTGGAGGTCTGCACGACGGCTTCGAGAACCGGCAGCATGGCCTGGAGGTTGGACAGCTTCTTCTCGTGCAGTAGGATGTAGACGTCCTCGAGCTCGGCAACCATCTTGTCGGCGTTGGTGACGAAGTAGGGCGAGAGATAGCCGCGGTCGAACTGCATGCCTTCGACGACTTCCAGCTCGGTCTCGGCGGTCTTGGCTTCTTCAACCGTGATGACGCCTTCATTGCCGACCTTCTGCATCGCTTCGGCGATCATGGCGCCGACCGACTCGTCGCCATTGGCCGAGATCGTGCCGACCTGGGCAACTTCCTCGGAGGTCTTGATCTTCTTGGCAGCCTTGCCGAGAGCCGCGACGACTTCGGTCACGGCCAGGTCGATGCCGCGCTTCAGGTCCATCGGGTTCATGCCGGCGGCAACGGCCTTGTGGCCTTCCTGGACGATCGACTGCGCCAGGACGGTCGCGGTCGTGGTGCCGTCGCCGGCGATGTCGTTGGTCTTCGAAGCAACTTCGCGGACCATCTGCGCGCCCATGTTTTCGAACTTGTCTTCAAGCTCGATTTCCTTGGCGACGGTGACGCCGTCCTTGGTGATGCGCGGTGCGCCGAACGACTTGTCGATGACGACGTTGNTCGATTTCCTTGGCGACGGTGACGCCGTCCTTGGTGATGCGCGGTGCGCCGAACGACTTGTCGATGACGACGTTGCGGCCCTTGGGGCCGAGCGTGACCTTCACTGCGTCGGCGAGGATGTTGACGCCGCGCAGCATGCGCTCGCGGGCGTCGCGGGAGAATTTTACGTCTTTAGCAGCCATTTTTTAGCTCCTGGCAGGGGGCTTGCGATCAAGCCCGAAATTAGTTGACGGTGAGGCCGATGATCAGCCGATGATGCCCATAATGTCGGATTCCTTCATGATCAGAAGGTCTTCGCCATTGAGCTTGACTTCGGTGCNCGGGACCAGCTTGCCGGCTTCGTCGCGAGCGCCGGAGCCGACGGCGATGATCTCGCCTTCCTGCGGCTTTTCCTTTGCCGTATCCGGGATGATGATCCCGCCGGCGGTCTTGGATTCGGATTCGACCCGGCGTACGACCACGCGGTCATGAAGCGGGCGGAACTTCGACTTTGCCATTTTTTCTTCCTCGAATGAGAACGGTGAGAGCTGTTCCTCGATCCGGCGGTGCCGGATGTGCGTTAGCACTCACCTGGGGAGAGTGCTAACGTGCGCTGAAATAAGCGCGTGGCTTTCGAGAGTCAAGGCGAACGGTGAGCACAATTGTGCCAATTGGAGCCGTGCCGCGATCCGACGGCAGACCCTACCGGCGCCGCGGCGATTTAAGCACCAGAAGCGGACAGCGTTCAGCCAGCCCATAGGTCCCTGTCGGCGCGAGGCGGACACTGTCAAAAAACCGGCTCGCCTCTTCGACCAGCGTCGCCGCCGGGGCGAAACTGTAGACAGTCTGCGAATTCGCGTAGACATCGATGGTGCCGATGACCGGCATCTCCCATCCGGTCGTCGCGGCAAGGGCCTCCCGGTCGGCAAACAGCGCATCGAAGGCGTCGAGGATCGCCCGCACCGGAATGGCGCGGTCGGGATCGCCGCCGGCACAAGCCATGGCAATGCGCCATTTGAGTTCGTGGAAGGTCGCGACACCACCGGACAGCGTCAGCGCCCGGACCTCCTGCAGATCCTCCGGCACCTGAGGGCTTGCATAGGCGCGCAATGCAGCCCGCCCACCGGACTTCAGCACACGCGCGATCTCGGCAAGCAGCGCCTGCCGTGCAACCGAGGAGTCCAGCGCCGACAGGCAGCCGTCGCCGATCACCGCCCCGGCGCTTTCGTCGCCCAGCGGCAACTCCAGCCAGTTGCCGATCACCGCCTTGCGTGAGGCGGTATCGCCCGGCCAGATGCCCGATATCATGGCAGTGGACTCGTCGATCGCGAGCATGGTCCTTCCGAGGCCGGCAAGCTCCGGCGTGACCCCGAGCAGCACCACATCGACTGATTGCAGGCTAAGTTCGCGCTCATAGGCGGCGACAGCTTCCGGGGGCGGACACAGCGGCGACCCGAGAAGCCGCCAATGACGGCGAATTGCGTCCCAATGCTCAGTCATGCGGAACGGTTTGGGGAAAGGCTGGACATATTTCCTTCCAGGCTGTTGGTTGCCTTGCGAGTTACCTCATGCAGGAAAGGCCATGGCCCGCATTGCCGTCATAACGCATGAATTTGACCGCTTCCAGAGCCGGCGGGGCCTCCTGCTGCGCCAGGACAGCCCCTACATGCTGTTCGACGTCCTGGCGGAGCTGAAACGGCGCGGTCACTCCGTGCAGATCATGCGTGGACCCTCGGCAAGTCATAACGCCGATATTGCCGTCCTGCATGTCGACGCGACAGTGACGCCATCGGACTATGTCGACTACGCGCGCGGATTTCCGATTTGTCTCAATCTTGGTGCAACCGACATTTCCAAGCGCCGCATCAGCGGTGCTATCCTCGAGGAGGGTGCCAACTGGAGCGGCCAGGTCATCGTCAAGAGCAACCTCAATCATTGGGGGACGCCCGAGGAGCAGCTCAACCGAAAATCCGTTCGCGCCGGCAAGGCAGTGCCTTTCCCGGGCGCGCAGACCTTCGACCGTTATCAGGTGCATGCCTCGCTGGCCGATGTGGCGCCGGAGATTTTCAGGCGTGCCGACCTAATCGTGGAAAAATTCATTCCCGAAATCGAGCCCGACGGGTTTGCGGCGCGGTTCTGGATATTCTGCGGCGATCGGGAGCGCTGCACCCGCTATGTCTCGCCGCAGCGCCTGGTCAAGGGCGACGACACCATCCGCCGGGAGCCGGTTGCGGTTCCCGACGAATTGCGCGCCTTGCGTCGGAAGCTGGGCTTCGACTATGGCAAGTTCGACTTTGTCGTGCATGAGGGCAGGGCCGTGCTGCTCGATGCCAACAAGACCCCAGGTCGCGCCAGGAACCTGTCGAAGATCGTTGCCGCCGGCACCGCCAACCTGGCCGACGGCTTCGAAAACCTCATCCACCAGACCGGACGGGGCCGAATAGGGCGCTAGAGGAACAGTCCCAACTGCGTATGGATGATCGACCGGTAGTCCTCGATGGTGTGGCGGCTTTCCTCCTGGTTCTGGGTCAGCGCCATGCGCACGACGCCGCCGGCCAGTTGGAAGATCAGGAAAACCATACGGCCGAACTCATTGCGTCGCTCTGGCGCGAGAAAGGGGCCGACATGGTCGCAGAACATCGTCGCCTGGCGCCGGGTTTCGGCGATGTCGAGATTCTTCAGCGCCTTGTCAGCCTGGATGGCGTTTTGCAGGTCCTGAATGGCGGGGTCGCCGGCGACGCGCTCATAGTAGTCGTCGAGCAGCCGGTCGGCCGCAGCGATAACGTCGCTCAGCCCGCCGACGTCGGCAACGATCGCGGCAAGCCGGGCGCGGCTCACTTCGGAGAATCGCTCGTAGAGCATCGCCAGGATCGCCGACTTGTTGGGGAAGTAATGATAGACGGTGGCGATCGGCCCGCCGGCCTGTGCGCCGACTTCCTTCATGGTGACGGCGTCGATGCCTTTCTCGCCGATCAGCCGCATGGTCGTCGACAGGATGGCGTCGATGCGCTCGCGGCTGCGCTCCTGTTTGGGCCTGCGCCTCGGTTCGGTCGTCATCTGCACTGCTTCGTTCATGCCGCCATCCTCTCGATCGCCCAGACCATTCGATCGCCAAGACCATCCCCAGCCTTGTTGGTGCCAAGTCCCGCTACTGATTGACAAACGAATATGATCGAGTATCAGTTTCTAAATGCTGACAGACTGTCAGTTTTTCTGCCGTCAGGCAAGGACGTTGGGAGGCGACCGTGACTTCTGCTGGTAACGCGGATGCCGGGAACGGCGACTGGCTGGTCGGCAACCCCACTGGGGCGCAACTCGCCTCGGCATTGTGGATCGGCTCGGTCGGGCTGCTCATTCTCGGGCTGCAGCCGGTGCTTCTCGGCGCGCTCTACACCGAAGGGCATGTCAGCGGTGACGAACTCGCGCTGGTCGCCACGGCGGAGATGATCGCCATCGGCATCGGATCGGCGGCCATCGCCATGATGCTGTCCGCCCACAATATGCGCTTGAAAAGTGCCGTCCTTCTGCTCTTGCTGGCGCTGGCTAACTGCGCGACCGCCTATGCGCTGACCTCGACCTCGCTGATTGCCGCCCGCGCGGTGGCAGGCCTCGCCGAGGGTGGGCTGGTGGCGGTCGCCACGGAACTGATCGCCCGTTCACGCCGGGCCGAGCGCATCGGCGGCTTCTTCGTCACCCTTCAGACCCTGGCGCAATGCGCCCTTGCCCTGCTGCTGGCGCTTTACGTCATCCCGGCCGCCGGATCGGCGGGCGGCTTCATCGTTCTTGCCGTCGTCTGCATCGCCTCGGTGGCCGTCGCCTTCATCGTCCCCGATAGCTATGCCGACCTGCCCAAGGAGGAACAGTTCAGCAATGTGCTGACCGTTCCTTCGCTTGCCGCTTTGCTGAGCGTCTTCTGCTACTTCATGTTCTTCGGCTCGGTCTGGGCGTTTCTCGAGCCACTTGGCGCACAATACGGCATCGATGGCCGCACCGTCGGCCTGATCGTCTCGGCCAACCTCGCATTGCAGGTGCTGGGCGCAATGACGGCTACCGTCTTCGAGGCGCGCATCGATTACCGCTTCGCCATCGTGGCGATCGGCGTGGTCGCCGTCGCCAGTTCCGTGATGCTCGCCGGCAGCCCCGGCCTGACGGTTTTCTGGGTCGCGGCCTTGATCATGGGCCTCATCCTTCTGTTCATCGTGCCCTATCAGATCCGGCTGGCGATCACCGCCGACGAGACGCGCACGGCCGTGCTTCTGGTGCCGGCGGCCCAGCTTTTCGGTCTGGCGATCGGCCCGGTCGCGGCATCGCTGCTGATCGACGGCAAGGATTTTCGGCCGGTGCCGGAATTTGCCGCCGCCAGTGCTGCGGCCAGCGTTGTGCTGCTCGGCCTGTTCGTCCTGATCGCACGGCGCCGCCGCGCCATCGCCTGAGACACGACCGGGGGAGCATCTCCTCGATGCTTGACTAAGTCAAATAAATGACCGATCGTTGATGGGGCAGGAGGCTTCCCATGACGATCCATCATCAACCCGGCAAGGAACGCATCGACGCGGTGCGGGCTTTCAACCGCTTCTACACCCGCCAGATAGGTCTGCTCGACGAAGGCCTGCTGAAAAGCGCCTTCTCGCTGACCGAGGCGCGGGTGCTCTACGAACTGGCGCATCGCGATGGCCTGACCGCCAGCGATCTCATCCGCGATCTCGGCCTCGACGCCGGTTATGTCAGCCGGCTCCTGAAGAAGTTCGAGCACCTGCAGCTGATTGCGCGCGCGCCGCTGGCGTCGGATGCGCGGCAGTCGTCGATCACGCTGACGCCGGTGGGGCGGCAGGCCTTCGCGCCGCTGAACCGGGCTTCGCACGACCAGGTCGCGGCCTTGCTGGAGCGGCTTCCTGCTGCCGAACAGGACCGGCTGGTCAAGGCCATGCAGACGGTCCAGCAACTCCTGGGCGACAGCCCGGAGACCAAAGTGCCGTATATGCTGCGCCCCTTGCAGGTCGGCGACATCGGCTGGGTGGTGCGCCGCCAAGGACAGATCTACGCACAGGAATATGGCTGGGACGAAACCTACGAGGCGCTGGTCGCCGAAATCCTCGGCGCCTTCGTAAAATCCTTCGATCCAGAATGGGAACGCAGCTGGATTGCCGAGCGGCAAGAGGAGGTAGTCGGCTCGGTCTTCGTCGTGCGCAAGTCCGACGAGGTGGCAAAATTGCGCCTGCTCTATGTCGAGCCTTCGGCGCGCGGCCTCGGCATCGGCAAACGGCTGGTCGAGGAGTGCATCGGCTTCGCCCGCGCCAGGGGCTACAAGACGCTGACCCTGTGGACCAACGACATTTTGACCGCCGCCCGGCACATCTATGAGAGTGCGGGCTTCAGGCTGGTGGACGAAGAGCGCCATCACGCCTTCGGCAAGGATCTGGTCGGCCAGAACTGGAAGCTGGAGCTGTAGCGCCTTTTCACCGGAAGAAGGCAAGATCGCGCGCAAACGCTCTCACACTCTAACCGGAATCCATATCTCCAGCCCGCCATTGCCACTGCGCGGATCGAACTCCGGGCCGTAGCGTTCGAATTCGGGGCCGTCGGCTATATCGTGCCCCGAGGCCGGCAGCCATTTGTTCCAGATCGTGTTGACGGTGCGGCGGATCGTGGAGATGTGCTCGGCATGGGTGAACACGGCGTATTTCTGCGCCGGCACCCGCACCCGCGAAAGCTCCTTCGGCAGGTCCGAGAAATCCGAAACTTCGACGCCGGCGATATAGTCGAAATTGCCGGCATCGTCGCCGTTGACGCAGACGCCATAGGCGACGTCGCCGGTCTCGCCCGGAATGTTGCCGATATAGGGACCGAAGCGCTGCCACTGCATCGGAATAGCCGCGCTGGCTTCGCAGCTGTAGCGCTCGCCGAGGCCGGCAATGAGGAAGGGATGGCCGGTCTCGAAGCGCGGCGGCGGCAGTGAGGCGAGGAAGGACTGGTCCATCAGGATCGGCTCCACCAGGTCGAGATTGCTGAGACTGCCCTGCGCGCGCACCAGTTCCGGCGTCGTGCCGAACTGATCGCGGAAGGCGCGGGTGAAGGCTTCGTGCGAGGCGTAGCCGGCATCGAGCGCGACCGCGAGGATGTCGGGCGCGCCGGAAGCCAGCTTGCGCGCCGCTTCGGTCAGCCGGCGCGCGCGCATATAGCCCATCACCGAACGGCCGGTGGCGGCGCCAAAGGCGCGCGTCACATGAAAGCGCGAGACGCCGCTGCTTTGCGCGACATCTTCAAGCGAGATCGCTTCCGGCAGATGGCTCTCGACAAACCACAGCGCTTTCTCGGTCGGGTTCATAGGTCTCCTCGCATTTGGCGGCACATTTTGTCGGCTTTTTGCGAGGCCAGTTTGATCGAAATTGCGCCTGTCGTAAAATCGAAGGGCGCTGGTCGACTGTGGCAGGTCACCATCGTGGAAAGCCGTTGCTGGGCGGCCTCGGCTTGGCTCGCTGGGACAATATCTGGGCGCGCTAGGTGCGGGCACCACCCTTGCCTATGCGCTGTGGAACCACCGCCGGCTCGATGCCTTCGCCGCCGGCGAAATGCCGCCGAAAGCCTAGGTGTGCCGGTGGCGAGGACGCGCAAGACGACCTTTCTTCTCACGGCGTTCTCGACGGCAATTCACGTCTCGGTCGGGAAGTCATCCGCAACCGTCATTGCCTGTGCCATGACCGCATCTGCATGCTGCCATCCCTCTTTTTCGGCTCTGGTGCAATGCGGCGCCTTGAATGGTAAGCACGCTTATAATATATACCGCTCATGGTTTCCGACGGCATAGATAGATTGGGCTTTTTGATCCACGACGTGCAGCGCCTTATGCGCAAGCGCTTCGAGGCGCGCGCCAGCGGTCTTGGCCTTTCCTCGGCACAATGGCGGCTTCTGGTTCGCGTCGCCAAGGAGGCCGGCGTCGCCCAGGCTCGCCTCGCCGAACTTCTCGAAATCGAGCCGATCAGCGTTTCACGCCTCGTCGACCGGATGGAGGAGGGCGGCTGGATCGAACGGCGCTCCGATGCAACTGACCGGCGCGTGCGCATGATCTTCCCGACAGCCAAGGCGAACGCGGCCTATGCCGAGGTCAAAAGCCTTGCCGGCGAAGTTTATGAGGAATCGCTGGTCGGCGTTTCGCCGGACGACCGCCGCGTCCTGATCCGGGCGCTGGACACCATCGTGCAAAACCTGGCGGACGGCGAGACGTCGTCCTTGAAGAGTACGGAAGGGGCAGCAGCATGAACGCGGCAGCCAAGCTAGACGAGAATGTTACCAAGATCGAGACGCCGGCACAGCCGGCTGCCGAAGCGCCTGCACAGCCGGCTGCCGAAGCGCCTGCACAGCCGGCCGCAGCACCTGTCGCGGTGGCTCCCCCGGTTCAACCCGCTCCGGCTCCGGTCAAGAAGCGCCGCATCGGCCGCTTGCTGCTGATGGTCGCCCTGCCGGCCGCGCTGGCCATTGGTGGCGGTTATGTCTGGGTGACCGGCGGCCGCTATCAGGAAACCGAGAACGCCAATTTGCAGCAGGCCAAGGTGTCGATCGCCTCGGACACGGCCGGCCGCATCGTTCAGGTCGGCATCTCGGACAATCAGCAGGTCAAGCAGGGCGATGTGCTGTTTGCCGTCGACCCCGAGCCCTACCGGATTGCATTGGCGCAGGCCGACGCGGCGGTCGCAGTCGCACGCGTCGGTATCGAACAGCTGCGCGCCGCCTACAGCCAGGCGCTGGCGCAGGAAAAGTCCGATGCCAGCCAGGTCGACTACGCGCAGTCGCAGTATGACCGCGCCGCCGACCTTGCCCAGAAGGGCATCAACGCCAAATCGTCGCTGGACGAGGCCAAGAACGATCTCGACAAAGCCAGGCAGCAACTGGCCGTTGCCGAGCAAGGCATCATCAGCGCCAAGGCGGCTCTCGCCGGCAATCCCGATATCGAGACCGACAAGCATCCGACGGTGATGGCCGCACTCGCCGCGCGCGACAAGGCCGCCTACGATCTGGCGCAGACCACGGTCAAGGCGCCGGCCGACGGCGTCATCAGCCAGGCCTCCTCGTTCAAGGTCGGCCAGTATGTCGGTTCCGGCACGCCGCTGTTTGCGTTGGTCGAGACCGGCGACACCTGGATCGATGCCAATTTCAAGGAAACCCAGCTTACCCACATGAAGCCTGGCCAGAAGGCCGAGATCGTCGTCGACACCTATCCGGGCAGAACTTTCGAGGCCGCCGTCAAGGCGATCGGCGCCGGCACCGGCGCGGAGTTTTCGCTGCTGCCGGCTCAAAACGCCACCGGCAACTGGGTCAAGGTCACGCAGCGCATTCCGGTGCGCCTGGAGCTGACCGATGCCGACGCCAAAATGGCGCTGCGCACCGGCATGAGCGCCTCGGTTACGGTGGATACCGGCGTTGCCCGCGGGTTCCCCGCTATCTTCGGCCACGCCACCGCAGGGGAAGCACAATAGACTGTGAGGACCGTGATCTCGAAAAGCAGGATCACGGCCCGGCAGAACGCCCGCCGCAGGCGAGGTGAAGTTGAGATGACAGGATCGGCCCGACGGCAGGTTGAACGAGGGGTGGATTGGACCGGGCCGCATCGCGGCCTGCCCAGAACCTGGACCATCTCGGCGCCCATCCTTCGGACCTTGGATTTCCGGGCGGCAAGCGCCTGATGTGTCGAGACCTTCGATCGATGTAACCCCCACATCGATAGATCGCGTCCCACCGCGATGAGGGTCTCTTCACCAGAGAAGGCCTCGCCGCCCGGAAACCTAATGTACACGTTTTTGTTACCTGTCGGAAGTTCCGCATCATGACCACACCAGAACCTTTCAAGGAAGTGCCGCATCGCGGCCTGATCACCGTGGCGCTGATGCTGGCGACGGTGATGCAGGCGCTCGACACCACGATTGCCAATGTCGCGCTGCCGACCATGACCGGCGACCTCGGCGCGTCGCCTGACAACATCAACTGGGTGTTGACCTCCTACATCGTTGCCGCCGCGATCATGACGCCGGTGACCGGCTGGCTGGCCGACCGCTTCGGCCGCAAGGAACTGTTCCTGGCGGCGGTTGTCGGCTTCACCGTGTTCTCGATGCTGTGCGGCATTGCCTGGAGCCTGGAGAGCATTGTGTTCTTCCGGCTGATGCAGGGCGTGTTCGGCGCAGCCATCGTGCCGCTGTCGCAGACCTTCCTGCTCGACATCAACCCCAGGGAACGCCACGGCCAGGCGATGGCCATCTGGGGCGCCGGCATCATGCTGGGGCCGATCCTGGGTCCGACGCTGGGCGGTTGGCTGACCGAGAATTTCAACTGGCGCTGGGTGTTCTTCATCAATTTGCCGGTCGGCATCATCGCCTTCCTCGGCATGGCAGCCTATTTGCCGGTCATTGCCCGGCGGATACGCAGCTTCGATTTCTTCGGTTTCGCCATGATTTCGCTCGGCGTCGGCGCACTGCAGCTGCTGCTCGACCGCGGCGGCGAGGTCGACTGGTTTTCCTCGGTCGAAATCTGGATCGAGCTTGCTCTTTCGATCACCGGCTTCTGGGTGTTCATCATCCACACACTGACGGCGGAACGTCCTTTCATCGACCCCAAGATCTTCCTCGACCGCAATTTCGTCACCGGTCTGGCCTTCATCTTCGTCATGGGCGTGCTGATCCTGGCCTCGATGTCGCTGCTGCCGCCGATGCTGTCGACCATCTTCGGCTATCCGACCGTGACCATCGGCGTCGTCCTGGGGCCGCGCGGTGTCGGCACGATGATTTCGATGCTTGTCGTTGGGCGGCTCATGAGCAGGATCGACGCCCGGATCCTCGTCGTCATCGGCTTTCTGCTCACCGCGCAGTCGCTCTACACCATGTCCTCCTTCACGCCGCAGATGGACAATTGGCTGATCCTTAGCTCCGGCGTCATCCAGGGCCTCGGCATGGGCATGGTGTTCGTGCCGCTGTCGACGGTGGCCTTCGCCACGCTCGACGTGCGCTTCCGCACCGACGCCACGGCCCTGTTCAGCCTGGTTCGAAATCTCGGTTCGTCGATCGGCGTGTCGGTGGTGACGGTTCTCATGGTGCGCAACACGCAGGTCAATCACACCGAACTGTCGGCTTTCATCAACCCGTTCAACCCCAATTTGTGGGCGGCCTCGCCGGCGGCAGCAGGCGGCGATCCGACGGCACTTTCGCAGGTGGACCGCATGGTCAACATCCAGGCGATGATGATCTCCTACGTCAACGACTTCAAACTGCTGATGGTGATGACGCTGGTTGCCATTCCGTTTGTCTTCCTGCTGCGCAAGCCGAAGACCGCTCCGGCCGGCGCGGCCGCTCCTGCCGCGCATATGGATTGAGGCGGGCGCCGGTAGCGCTGGCAGCAAGCTGGTTGCCCCTGATGATTGTTGCTCGGATGATCGTCAAAACCCGCGTGTGCAAAAGAATATCGATAATGAGCCGTTGGAAGTTGATTTGAAATGACATTTGCACCTTTGGTATCTGGTTGCTGACGCCTCCAATTCCGTTACAGTTCATCTTGAATTAGCACATCTGTAACATTGTCAGTCGACTTTCGTCTGGCACGACAGAGGCCCTTTCTTGTTTCAGGTGCCAAACCGGAGGAGGTCTGTTTGGTCACGAAGTCATCCAGAAGATCCGTCGGGGCGCGCGGGCCGGTGGGCGTAGCCGCATTGGCAAGACTGGCTGACGTTTCCTACGATACGCTCGAGGGAGAACTTCGCACGACCATTGCGGGTCTCGAAGGGCAGACCCTGCGCTTCGAGACTGCGATCGAGAATATTTCGCAAGGCATCTGCTTTTTCGATGCCGATGAACGGCTGATCCTGAGCAACCGGCGCTATGCGGAAATCTACCGCATTGCGCCCGAGGAATTGCGGCCTGGCGTGACACTGAGCGAAATAGTCGAACGCCGCGTCGCCGCCGGCACGGCGGCGACGGCCGCCGACACCTATCTCGCAACGGCTCGCTCGATCAATTCGGGCAAGGCTTCGCGGCTCTGGACCGCCAAACTTGTCGATGGTCGCACAATCCAGATCCGTAACCAGCCCATGCCCGATGGCAGTTGGATCGCCACGCATGAGGACATCACTGAACTCCTCGCCAATCGGCAGATCGTCGACGAGCGCATTTCGCTGCAAGCGCTGATCGACTGGGTGCCCGATTATCTCTGGGTCAAGGATACGCAAAGCCGTTTCGTCGTGGTCAACAGCGCCCTTGCGACCGATAGCGGCCGCAACAAGACCAGCGACATGATCGGATTGACCGATTTTGATCTCCACCCCCCGGAATTTGCGCGGAAATTTCGCCTGGTCGAGCAGCGCCTGCTCAAGAGCGGACAACCAATGATCGACGCGGAAGAGTTTGTCGTGGATGCGTCGGGCGCCGGCAAATGGCTTTCGTCGACGAAGGTGCCGCTGCGCAATCGTCAAAATGAAATCTTCGGCCTGGTTGGCATCGCCCACGACATCACCGCCCGCAAGCAGGCGGATGTCCTTCGCAGCGGGCAGGCGCAGATCCTCGAAATGATTGCCACGAGCGCGCCGCTGGAGGACGTGCTCGACCGCCTCATGCGCTTCGTCGAGTCTCAGTTGAAGGGGATATTCGGTTCCGTCCTGCTGCTCGACAAGGACGGCATTCATTTGCGTCACGGTGCGGCGCCGGGCCTGGCGAAAGCCTATACGAGCGCCATCGATGGGGCCGCCATCGGTCCCAAGGTGGGATCCTGCGGAACCGCCATCTACCGGCGGGAACCGGTCATTGTTACCGATATTCAGCAGGATCCGCTTTGGGACGATTACCGCGAACTGGCGGCGCCCCATGGCTATCGTTCGTGCTGGTCAACCCCGATCCTGTCGCATCGGGGCGTCGTGTTGGGCGCCTTTGCCATGTATTCGATGACCGTGCGCGAACCCACCCATGCCGAGACCCGCCTGATCGAGTTCACCACACACATTGCCGGCATCGCGATCGAGCGCAAACTGGCGGAAGACCAGATCCACTTCATGGCCAACCATGATGCGCTGACCGGCCTGCCCAATCGCGCTTTGCTGGAGGATCGGCTTTCCCAGGCGGTCCTCTACGCGCAGCGATACAATCGCTGGATGACGGTGGTGTTCATCGATCTCGACAATTTCAAACTGGTGAACGATACGTTTGGCCACAATGCCGGCGACGAACTCCTCAAGACCGTCGCCAGCCGTTTGGTTGGATGCGTGAAGGCCACCGACACCGTCGTGCGGCTTGGCGGCGACGAATTTGTCATCGTCCTGTTCGACCAAACCACCAATGTCGATGTGGTCTCGGAAACCCTGCAGACGATCAGGGATGCGATCGCGGAACCGGTTCTTGTCGGAGAGCATCGGCTGAGAACGACGGCCAGCATCGGCATCGCAAATTACCCGAAGGACGGGACCAGCCCGGATACGCTGTTGGCCAATGCCGACGCCGCCATGTATCGCGCCAAGGAATTCGGCCGCGACAATTTCCAGTTCTATGCCCCGGAGTTCAACTCAACGGCACATGAAAAATTCCTGCTTCAGGAGGAATTGCGAAACGCGCTCGCCCGGTCGGAATTCGCTCTGCATTATCAGCCACAGGTGGATCTGCGATCGGGGCAGGTTTTCGCCGTCGAAGCGCTGGTGCGCTGGAACCACCCGACGCGAGGCCTGGTTTCGCCGGCGATGTTCATCCCGACCGCCGAGGAGACCGGGCTGATCGTGCCGCTCGGCGACTGGATCCTGCACGAAGCCTGCCGGCAGAACAAAGCCTGGCAGCGCGCCGGTCTGTCGCCCGTAACCGTCTGCGTCAACGTGTCGGCGCGGCAGTTCCGGGAGAAGAACCTGATCGACCGCGTCGTCAACGCATTGAAGGAAAGCGGCCTGGAGGCGAGGTATCTCGAGCTCGAAGTGACGGAAAGCCTGATCATGCAGGATTTCGAGCTGGCGGTCGCAACGATGAACGGACTGCAAAAGCTCGGCGTGCAGATATCGATCGACGATTTCGGAACAGGCTATTCCAGTCTCAGCGCTCTCAAGACGTTTCCGGTGGCGCGGCTGAAGATCGACAAGTCCTTCATCAACGATCTCGCGACCGACGAGAACGATCAAGCGGTCACTGGCGCCGTGATTTCCCTGGGGCAGAAGTTGAACCTTCGGGTGCTGGCCGAAGGTGTCGAAACGGAAGACCAGGTCGGCTTCCTGCGCAAGAACAATTGTGACGAGGTGCAGGGCAATTATTTCAGCAAACCCCTGTCGGCTGGGGATATCGGCGAGCTGATCGCGAAAGGCTGACGGCTGGCTCGCGCCGTAACCGCTGGCTGCTATTTTCCGAGCACCAGGCTCCAGTAGCGGATGGCGCTGTCGCGTCCGTCGCGTACATAGGCGAGGCCGAAGCGGCTGAAATCCGGATCGAGCATGTTGCGGCGGTGGCCAGCCGAATGCATCCAGATGTCGAACAGTTTCTGCTGGTCGAAGCGGCCCTCGGCGATGTTCTCGGCGGCGGCGCCCCGCACCCCATTGTCCTTCATCCGCGACGCGAAATCCTTTCCCCAGCCCGTCGTGTGGCTCATGCGTTCGCGTGAGGCCATATAGCCGGCCTGCTGCCGAGCGGCCTGCTCGAGCTGGGCGTCCGGCACCAGCGCCGGCAGTCCGGCCGAAGCTCGGATGCCGGCCAGCGTCGCGGTGGCCGAGGACGACACACCGGCGCCTTCGCCGGTCGGCACCGAGACCGTACTGCAAGCAGCGAGGCCGGCCATGGCTGCAAGGCCGATCAGCAGCAGGCGCCTGTTTGGTTTTGGACTTGCTGCGCCAGAGCGGGTTTGCGCGAGCGGATGATTGGTGGTGCAGATCATTGTCATGCCTGCCTGACTTAGCCGCGATCATGGCTTTTGCCGGGCAGGGCTGCGAAAATCTCAATCGCTGGCCTCCGTGCAGGTTCGGCCGGCCGATTCGAATGGGAAGGTCGGCGGCCGATGTAGTCTCGGCGCGCTGCGTCCGATCAGCGTTGCGCGTCGGTCGCCATTTTAAGCGCCAGCGCGGCGAGCACCGTGCCCATCATCCAGCGCTGGATGACCATCCATAGCGGCCGTCCGGCAAGGAAGGTGGCGATCGAACCGGCCGTTACCGCGATGATGGCATTGGCGGTCAGGCTGATCGAGATCTGCGTGGCGCCGAGCACCAGAAGCTGCGACAGCACATGGCCGTTGCCCAGCGAGATGAACTGCGGCAGCAGCGACAGATAAAGCACCGCCACCTTGGGATTGAGGAGATTGGTCATCAGGCCCATCGCGAACAGCTTGCGCGGCCTGTCCTTCGGCAGTTCGCGCACCTGGAATGGTGAGCGCCCGCCGGGCCGCACCGCTTGCCAGGCGAGCCATAGCAGATAGAGCGCGCCGGCAATGCGCAGTACGTCATAGGCAAACGGCACGGCAAGCAGCAGCGCGGTGATGCCCAGCGCTGCCGATACGACATAGAACAGAAAGCCGGCCGCCACGCCGCCGAGCGAGATCAGCCCGGCCTTCGGGCCTTGCGACAGCGAGCGCGAGATCAGGTAGATCATGTTCGGCCCGGGCGTCAGCACCATGCCCAGGCAGACCAGCGCGAAGGCGAGATGGTTGGCGGTTTCGGGCACTGGCAATCTCCGGGAAGCGGTGACGATACCCACCACGCGTTTTGACCTCACCGCAAGAGCATGATGGCCGGAGCCTTTGCGCCAGCGTCGAAAATTGGCGAAAGCGGCGAAGCCGCCAATTTCCCCCGCAAGGTGGGGGAAGATCAGCAGCTTCAACCCTCAGCTCACCACGCGCAGGTTCGAGAGCTCGTTGGCGATTTCCTTGAAATTGTCGGACAGCGTGGCGCCGGTCGCGTTCCAGAACAGTTTTGCAGGCTTGCTCGGGTCGGCCGGATCCTTGCGGAAGCGCGAGTCCGACGAGCACACCTTCAGTGCCTCCATCGCGCTCTTGTCGCCGGCGTCGGTCGTCGACATATCGAGCGCCACCGTCATCACCATGATGTTGGCCGCCTTGGCGTTGTTGCACAGCGTCGCCATCTGCTCGTTGAGGGCGGCGGTGTAGTTGCTCGACGAATAGTTGAGCTGGCCGATGGCGCTCGACGTGCCGCCGAACAGGCGGGTGACCGCAGTGCCGTTGTAGCCGACGCCGGTATAGCCATAGGCGGCATAGGTCGACTTGTTGCCGGCGGGATCGCTGCTGGGCACCGCGTAGGTGTTCTCGCCGTCGGTGAGCACGATGACCACCTTGTCGTTGCCGCGCTCCGTCTCAGGACGTCCTCCTGTGAAAGGCTCCGTGCTGGAGACGGTGCGCCAGCCCCAGGCCATGCCCTCCGGCACATTGGTGAAGCCGTTCGGCGCCATCAGGTCGATCGCAGCCTTGATCTTGGTCAGCCCGGCGGTGTTGGAGACGTCGGTCAGCGGCGTGATCGGTGTCGTCGTGCAGCTGTAGTTAGGACCGGCACCGGCCGACAGCACCGGAGCATTGATCGGCCGCGGCTGGAAATACTTGGCCATGTTGGACTGCCTGGTCTTGCCGGAGGTGCTCGCCGGATCGTCGTTCCACCAGCTGTTGGCCGCGCCATAGGTCTTGGGGGCCACCTCGTCGGGGTCCTGCGTTATGTACCAATGATTGCCCGGCTCGTCTGGCGCGAACATCGGCACGAACATGGTGGCGGGATCGCCGACGCCGGTGCCGGTGTTGTTCGGTCCGCCGGAGGCCGGCGCGTCGGTGACATTATAGGGGTAGGGACGGACCTCGACGCAGCCCTGCCAGCTGGCGAACGGTCCGTATGTGTCGTTGTAGTCGTATTCGTTGTGGCTGTCCGAGCATGTATGATTGGCACGATATTTGTCGCAGACCACGCGTTTGCTGCCGACGATGCGCTCGTGGCTGGTGACCACCTTCATGTCGCGGTAGAGCGAGAAGCGGGTCAGCATCTGCCCCTCCTGCTCACCCCAGCCAGTGCCTTTCTTGTACCAGATGCCGCCGATCTTCTGGGCATATTTGTCGGCTGCGTTAAGCGTGGACCAGGCGAAATTCTCATTGTGGATGGGCGACAGCCCGTAGGCGTCGATCCACGACGCGTTGTCGTTGCTGGCGCCGACATTGACCGAGGCGGCGAACGGCACAAGGCTGAACTGGACCGGCTTGTCGATCTGCTTGATCATCGCGGCCTGCAAGGCAAGCGTGTCGACGAGCTGCTTGGCGGCTTGCTTGAGAAGGTCGATGCGCTTTTGTCCGGCACCCGTGCCCGTGTTCGACATCGACCCCGAATTGTCGAGCACCATGGCCACTTCCAGCGTGTTCTTCAGCCGGACTTGCGAACACACGGAGTAGGTGACGTTTTCCGACGTCCTGCCGATCAGCATCGCCGCTGCCGGCAGGAAATAGGGCTTGTAGACCAGGCTGGCGCACAGCTTGACGATGCCGCCGCCGGTCGTGCTGCTGGGCAGCGTAACGCTGAGCGTCGTGTCGGCGGGATCGACGTCGTTGAGGTTT
Organism: Mesorhizobium sp. LSHC412B00; assembly: GCF_000503035.1. Taxonomy (NCBI): domain Bacteria; kingdom Pseudomonadati; phylum Pseudomonadota; class Alphaproteobacteria; order Hyphomicrobiales; family Phyllobacteriaceae; genus Mesorhizobium; species Mesorhizobium sp. LSHC412B00. Next base: position 43,831 of record NZ_AYWB01000001.1, read on the forward strand.
GCCTTGAAGAAGTCGAGCGCATAGGCCCGCAACTGGTCGTCGGTGGCGCCTTCCACCAGCCGGCGCGCGGTGGCGAAGTTGGCGGCGTCGAGTGCGTTGACCACCCTCTGCTTCTCGCTGACCACGCCGGTGTAGTCGACAGCCATTGCCACGCCGCCCATCAGTGGCACCATCGCCACAACGGTCATCAGAGCGTAATTGCCGCGGCGGTCACGCCAGAAGTCACGCCGGAATGTGCGCCAGAGTTCACGCATGTGATGTAAGCGGCCCCGCCTGCGGATTCTTCAATGCCGCCACAGTTTCACAAAACGTTGAAGGACGGGTTTGGGAAACTGCTCGATTGCGCGGATAGCGCTTCACCAGGCGCTAACCAAATGCGCCAGCTGCCGAACGCAAAACGCCCCGCCGAGGCGGAGCGCCTTGTTCGAAAGATCGCGCCGATCAGCTGACGATGCGCAGGTTCGACAGTTCGTCGGCGATTTCCTTGAAACTTTGCGACAAGGTGGCGCCGGTCGCGTTCCAGTACAGCTTCGCCGGTTTGCTCGGGTCGGTCGGATCCTTGCGGAAGCGCGAATCCGAGGAGCATTTCTTGAGCGCATCTATGGCAGTCTTTTCCGCCGGCTTGGAACTAACAAGGTCGAGCGAGACGGTCATCAAGAGAATGTTCGAATTCTTCGCATTGGCGCAAAGGGTTTGCATCTGCTCGTCAAGCGCGGCCGTGTAGTTGGTCGCCGTATAGGTTGTCTTGGCGACGGTCGTGTTGACGAACAGGCGGGTCGCAGGCTCCACTGGCTTCGGAAAATTAGGGCCGGTGTAGCCATAGGCGGCGTAGGTCGATCCATTCTTGGCGTAGTTGCTGGTCATGTCGTTGCTGGGGCCGATGCTATAGGTGTTTGCGCCGTCGGTCAGGACGATGACCACTTTGTCGTTGCCTCTTTCGGTGTTCGGCCGGCCTTGCGTAAAAGGCTCGTTGCTCGACACCGTCCGCCAGCCCCAGGCCAGCCCTTCCGGCACGTTGGTGTTGCCCGTCGGGGCCATGGCATTGATGGCATCCGTCAGGATTTTCTTGCCATCGGTGGTGGTTATGTCCTGCAACGGCGTGATCGCGGCGGTCGTGCATGCCGAATTGGGTCCATCATCGGCCGCAGCGGCTGCTGCGTCCCAGGGCTTTGTCAGAAAATACTTGCGCATATCCGCCTGGCGTTTGGGGACAGTCAGCGTGTCGGAATAATCGATCCACCAATTGTTGGCGTAACCCCACGTCGATGTGCTGGTGCGAGTTGTGTCGGTCCAGAAATTGCCAGCTTCGTCCGGCGCGAACATCGGCACGAACATGGTGGCGGGCGTCCCAGTGGTCGGCGACGTGTCGTCGTCATTATAGGGATACGGCCTCGCCTCCACGCAGCCCTTCCAGGCTTCGTATTTGGCGACGACGGAGGTCTTGCAAGTGCCGTTCGAGTTTTTCTTCGTACAGGTCGTTGCCATCATGTCCTGATAGAGGGTGAAACGCGTCATCTCCTTGTCTTTGTCTGTGCCCCAGCCCGTGCCGCGCTGGTAGTAAACGCTGCCTACTTTTTCGATCCATTTGGTGGCATTTGCCGCCGCTGTCATCGTCGACCAATCGAAGTTCTGATGATGGATCGGGGAAATGCCGGTCGTGTCCAGCCACGTCGGCAATGGAGCCGGGGGGATCGGAGCGCCGACATTGACCGACGCAGAAAACGGGACCAGCGAGAACTGCACCGGCTTGGTCACCTGCTTCATTTGTGCGGCCTGGAGCGCCATTGTATTGACAAGCTCGGTCGCGGCCTTCTTGAGCAAATCTATTCGCGGCTGGCCGGTGCCGGAGCCGTTGATGCTCATAGAGCCGGAATTGTCGAGCACGAGAGACACTTCCAGCGTGTTTTTGAGGCGGATCTCCGAGCATGCCGATGTTGTGACGTCGGCGGCGGTTCTTCCGATCATCATGGCCGCTGCCGGCAGGAAATAGGGGTGGTACGTCAATTCGGCGCACAGCTTCAGCGTGCCACCACCTGCGTTGTTGTTGGGAAGCGTCACCGTCAGGGCCGTATTGGCTGCTTTGACGCGGCCGAGATTGGCTTCGAAGAAATCCTTCGCATAGGCCTTGACTGCCGTGTCGGTCGCCCCGGTGACGATCTGCTGTGCCGTGGCAATCCCGGCGGCATCCAGCGCGTTCAGCATGTTCTGCTTTTGGCGCAAGAGATCGGTGTAGTCGATGGCAAGCGCCAGCGCGCCCATCAAGGGCACCATGGTGATCACTGTCATCAAGGCATAGTTGCCGCGTCTGTCGTTCAGAAATCTGCGGATCATGCCTTCAGCACCCCTGCCAGGACCCCAATATCGGTCCGAAGATGCCCACAAAATCGTTAAATTTCAGGTTGCTGAAATGCGTTCAACATAGGCCGATCTTTTCAAGGCTCGTTAACCACTCGGCCCTGGTGATCAGCGGTGCGACATTGTTTCGATAGACCAAAGCTCGGAGAAGGGTGGTTCCTGCCTGTGCAACCTTCGATCAGCCCGTTGCGCAACAGCCTGGCAAGTGCCGAAAAGCTGGTGACAGGATGAAACGCTTCGGTTAATGCGGGGCCGGTTGCGGCGGACCGTCGGCTGCAGCTCTCGCAACGATCGTCACAGCAGGTAAACGGCATGGCGGATTCGCCTGATATCATCGGCTCGCTCGCGGATTTGTCGGGCGCCTACTCGGCCATCCTGTGCGATGTCTGGGGGGTGATCCACAATGGCGAATGGCATTTTCCGGCGGCTGCCGAAGCGCTTGCCGCCGCGCGTGCGGCGAAGGTCCCGGTCGTCCTGATCACCAACTCGCCGCGCCGCAATGCCGATGTGGTGGCGCAGATGAATGCGATCGGCGTTCCCGCCGCCGCCTACGATCGCGTCGTCACCTCAGGCGATGTGACCCGCGACCTTATCGCCGAAGGCCCACGAAAAATCTTCCATATCGGCGCCGACCGCGATTTCACCCTCTATGACGGTCTGGACGTCGAGCTCGTCGAGGAGTTCGAGGCCTCCGGCGCGGTCTGCACCGGGCTGTTCGACGACGAGGTGGAAACGCCTGAGGATTACGCCGATCTGCTGCGCCGGCTGCGCGCCAGGAACCTGCCTTTCATCTGCGCCAATCCCGACATCGTGGTCGAACGCGGCGAGCGCATGATCTGGTGCGCCGGCGCCTTGGCGCGCGACTATGCCCAGCTTGGCGGCCGCACGCTGATCGCCGGAAAACCTTATGCGCCGGTCTATGACGTAGCGCTGCGGGAGGTTGCCGTGCTTCTAGGCCGAGACGTCGCGCGCACCGAGGTGCTGGCCATCGGCGACGGCATGATGACCGACGTCAAGGGCGCCGCCGACAACGGCATCGACGTGCTTTACGTCTCGGGCGGCATTCACGCGCGCGACTATGGCGATCCCATGCAGCCGGACCCCGCCAGGCTTGCAGCCTTTCTGCAAAAGCACGGCTACCGGCCGGTCGCCGTCATTCCGAGACTGCGGTAGGGTTGCTGCATGAGCGCAGCTTTCGAACACATTTCAGCAACCGCGCCGCTGCCGCCGCATTTGCGCGGCGGCGTGGTGGCGATCGGCAATTTCGACGGCGTCCATCGCGGCCACCAGGCGGTGCTCGATCGCGCGCTTGCCGAAGCCGGGCGGCGAGGCGTGCCGGCGCTGGTGCTGAGCTTCGAGCCGCATCCGCGCAAGGTGTTCAGGCCCGATATGCCGCTGTTCGTATTGACGCCGCCGCCGATGAAGGCGCGGCTGTTGTCGCATCTGGGCTTTGCCGCACTCGTCGAACAGCCGTTCACGCGCGCCTTTGCCGGCCTGTCGGCCGAGGCTTTCGTGACCGATGTGCTGGAGACGAACCTCGGCATCACCCATGCCGTGACCGGCTTCGATTTCCACTTCGGCAAGGACCGGCAGGGCGGTCCTGCGTTTCTGATGGCGGCAGGCGAGCGCCATGGTTTCGGCGTCACCCTGGTCGACGCCTTTCGCGACGAGGGCGCCGAGGTCGTGTCGTCGAGCCGTATCCGCGAGCTGCTCTGCGAGGGAGAGGTCGCCGAGGCCGCAGGCCTGCTCGGCTACCGCTTCACCGTCGAAAGCGAAGTGATCGGCGGCCAGCAGCTCGGCCACACGCTCGGCTTCCCGACAGCCAACATGAGGCTTTCGCCGGAAACGACTCTGAAGGAAGGGATTTATGCCGTCCGCTTTCGCCGCGCCGATGGCACGCTCTATGATGGTGTCGCCAGCTTCGGGCGTCGCCCGACTGTCGACGACAATGGCGCGCCGCTGCTCGAAACCTTCGTCTTCGACTTTGCCGGCGATCTCTATGGTGAGATCTGCGACGTATCGTTCTTCGGCTTTTTGCGCCCCGAGGTGAAGTTCGATGGGCTCGATGGGCTGGTGGCACAAATGAAGCGCGACGAGGCGGAGGCGCGCGCGCTGCTGGCCGGCGTCAGGCCGCTTTCGGATCTGGACGGCGCCATCGCTTTTTGAGCCTTCCGGCCGCTTACCTCTTCAAGCCCCTACTTCTTCAACGCCAGTCCGAGAGCGATGAAGCTCCAGCCCTGGAAGATCAGGTCGATGGCCAGGAACAGGCCGAGCACCCACAGGCTGTTGACCGGCCAGCCCATGGCGATGGTCAGCCCCGCCAGCACGCTGATCAGGCCCGCCGCGACGACCCAGCCCCAGCCCTTTTCCGGTCGGTGGCTATAGCCGACCCAGGCCCTGAGCGCGCCTGAAGCGACCAGCGCCACCGCCAGCAGCAAGGTCAGCACCGTCGAGGCCAGAAGCGGATTGTCGAAGGCAAAGAAACCGGCAACGGCATAAAGTAGGCCGCTGAGCAGCCAATAGAAGAAGCGACTCCAGGTCTTCACGCCGAAGGCATGCACGATCTCGATGATGCCGGCCATCAGCATCAGCCAGCCCACGACATAGACCGAGGCGACGGTGGCGATGAACAGATTGCCGAAGGCAATGCCGCCGAAGATGAGCAGCAGCACGCCGAGCGCGACGAACCACCCCCATTTGTCCCGTGTCCGGCCGATCGCATCTTTCAGGGTATCACCGTGCAGGGTCATGGCTGCATCTCCTCGAAATCGCCTGGCACCTTGCCGGGAGGTTAGCCCCGGCTGTAGCGGACGTCCAGCCGATGGCGACGGCTAGCAAACAAACAAAGCGTCGGTGGCTTGAGGTTCGCGCGTACGTGTCAATTTATGGCAGCCCACCCAGTCACAAGGACGAGGACAAGCGTGACGATCGCTCCAGAGACGTAGACGATCGTTCTGACACTGCCACCCTTGGCGGCATTGCCGCCGCGTAGGTAAACCCCCAGGTGAAGCAGGCGTATCGCCACATGAACCCAGACAATGGTCGCCAACGTGGCCGACCCAACGCCAACCATCATGGCCAGCACCGCCGGGACGACAAAAGGCGCCAGCGCCTCGACCGAGTTCATATGCACGCGGTCGATCCTGTAGAGGAGATTGGCGTCGTCGGCCGGGATCACCGGACCGGAAAGCGCTCCGGCAAATCCCTTGGACGAACCCGAGTAAACCGCCAGTGCGACTGACAAAAGACAGAGGATCAGTACACCGAGGATGCTTAGCCAATAGGGTTCCATAATTGTGCTCCTTCAGGTCACTTTGCCGGCAAAAAGATCTTGGAATCGCCTGAGATACAGCGGCCAGCCTTGATCGCCGTCGACCCCAAAGCGCACGCCTTCCCAGCCTTCGCCATGACGTTCGAGATTGCGATGCTCGATCTCGACGCGGGTCCGGCTATCCGCCTCCGCCGTAAACCGGACTTCCCACTCGCTGGTCCTGTCCGGATTGGTCTCGATCTGCCATTGAGGGCTGATATCCCAACTCAGAAGCAGTCGGTTCGGCGGCTCGTAGGCCAGCACCCGTGCCCAGCGGCACTCGCTGCCATCCACACCGCGGTCGTAGACGTGACCGCCAACGCGGGGTTCGAAGATCGTCTCCGCGACCGGCACCGCAAGCAGGTTATGCTCTTTGGGTTTGAAACTGCCGAAGTGCTCGGTGAAAACCTTGAAGGCATGCGCGATCGGAGCCTCGACAAGGATGGAGTGCCTCACGGGCGGTTGATGCGTGCTCATTCCTGCTCCTTCAAGGGCTGTTCGACGACCACTTTGTAGGCCGCCAAGGTCTTGCTCCAGAACCGGTCGAGTTCGGCGCGCAGGCTGGCCAAGCCTTCCGGTTCGACCCGGTAGATGCGTTGCTTGCCTAGCCGTGTGTTGGCCACCAGGCCGGCGTCCTTGAGCACCTTCAGGTGCTGCGAGACCGCCGGCCGGGTGACAGGAAGCGCACGAGCCAATTCCCCGACCGAACAGGGTTGTTCGACCAGCAGTTCGAAGATCGTCCGCCTGGTCGGGTCGCCAAGCGCTGTCCATCTGTTCATGTTAGTCTGCACTAACGCGAATTTAGGCAACCTCGCTATTTCTGTCAACTCGCCACAGGCCCGGCGGCGCCCTGTTCAAACGGGCCACAGCATAAAAACAGGGTCGCAGTTGCCGCAACTGCTGTAGATTTTAAGTCAAATTTTACCGAACCGGCGCCATGGCTTTGGCTGCCGGGTGTTCTCTCCGTTTTGTTTCGCGTATGGGGTGGTGATGCGTATTGTCTGGGCGATTCCGCTGTTTCTCGCCTCGGCGCTGCTCACTGTGTCCACCGCCAATGCGGGCGAGGGTGCCTTCGGCTGGATGTCCGGCGACTGGTACCTGACGCTTGGCGCCACCGGCATGGTCGCGCCGAAATTCGAGGGCTCCAACAGCTATCTGCTCAGCGCATCGCCGATCATCTCGCTGGGCAAGGCCGGCCCGGCCGCGCGCTTTACCTCGCGCAACGACAACATCTCGCTGGCGCTGGTCGACGATGGCGGCGTCCGCGCCGGCCTGACCGGAAAATTCCTGTTTTCCCGCGACAGCAAGGATGAGCTCAAGGGCCTCGACCCGGTGCGCTGGGGCGGTGAGGTCGGCGGCTTCTTCGAAATCTATCCGACGGACTGGATGCGCGCCCGCGCCGAACTGCGCCATGGCATTCGTGCCCATGATGGCTTTGTCGCCGACATCGCCGCCGATGCTTTCTACGACGTGACGCCGACTGTCAGAATTTCGGGCGGACCACGCGTGTCCTTTGCCTCGTCGGGCTATTTCGACTCTTATTATGGTGTCAACGCCAAGGAGGCTGCGGCCTCGGGCCTGAGCGAATACCATCCTGGCGGCGGCCTGAAATCGACCGGCCTTGGTGGCGCCATCACCTGGAAGGTGACCGATCCGATGACCGCCAGCCTGTTCGGCGAATATGCGCGCCTGATGGGCCCGGCCGCCGATTCCAGCCTGGTCAAGGAGCGCGGCGACCGGAACCAGTTCACGGTCGGCGTCTCGACCACCTATCGCTTCGACTTCGCGATGTAAGTGAATCGAACAAGAGACGCTTTATTCCTGCGGCTTTCTCGGCTAAAAGCCCGGCAATGACGAGCTTTTCACGCCTTCGCGCGCTGACGATACGAATTACAGGCCCGGTGTTCCGGGCGGCCTGAGCGCCGCCGGAGCCGCCGGGAGTTTTGCGCGCCCCCTCGCGCTTTTCCAAATCATGATAGTTCACGCCCGAGCTTTTACGCCCGCCGGGCAATGCACATGGCAGACCAATGACCGACACTGTTGAAACGATCGACTATTCCAAGACGCTTTACCTGCCGCAGACGGATTTCCCGATGCGCGCCGGCTTGCCGGAAAAGGAACCGCTGCTGGTCAAGCGCTGGCAGGATATGGACCTTTACGCCAAGCTGCGCGAGGCGGCCGCCGGCCGCGAAAAATACGTGCTGCATGACGGCCCGCCCTACGCCAACGGCAACATCCATATCGGCCACGCGCTGAACAAGATCCTCAAGGACGTCATCACCCGCTCGTTCCAGATGCGCGGCTATGACTCCAATTACGTGCCCGGCTGGGACTGCCACGGCCTGCCGATCGAATGGAAGATCGAGGAACAGTACCGCGCCAAGGGCAAGAACAAGGACGAGGTGCCGGTCAACGAATTTCGCAAGGAATGCCGCGACTTCGCCGCGAACTGGATCACGGTGCAGGGTGGCGAGTTCCAGCGGCTCGGCGTCGTCGGCGACTTCAAGAACCCCTATACGACGATGGCTTTCCACTCGGAGTCGCGCATCGCCGGGGAGTTGTTGAAGTTCGCCATGTCGGGCCAGCTCTATCGCGGCTCCAAGCCGGTAATGTGGAGCGTCGTCGAGCGCACCGCACTGGCCGAGGCCGAGATCGAATACCATGATTATGAGAGCGACACGATCTGGGTGAAGTTCCCGATCGTCGGCGCTGGATCAGGAAGAACTGTCACGACACCCGAGTTGGGTGGCGCTTGGGAAGCTATCAAGGAACTGAGGGATGCCCACGTCGTCATCTGGACGACAACCCCGTGGACGATCCCCGGCAACCGTGCCGTCAATTATTCGTCACGGATCGGCTACGGCCTTTATGAAGTTACCGCAGCCGAAAATTCGTTCGGTCCACAGCCCGGTGAAAAGCTGATCTTTGCAGATGCGCTTGCCGAAGACTCCTCGGCCAAGGCCAAGGTCACCTTGAATCGGCTTCGCAGCGTTTCGGTCGAAGAGCTTGGAAGCCTTACACTTTCACATCCCTTCAAAGGTCTCGGCGGCGGCTACGAATTCGCCGTGCCGATGCTGGCCGGCGAGCATGTCACCGACGACGCCGGCACCGGCTTCGTCCACACCGCGCCCGGCCATGGCCGCGAGGACTTTGATGCCTGGATGGATGCGGCATCGGATTTGCGCGCACGTGGCATCGACCCTGCCATCCCCTTCACTGTAGATGATGCCGGCTTCTTCACCAGGGACGCGCCGGGTTTTGGCCCGGATCGCGAAGGCGGGGCGGCGCGCGTCATCGACGACAACGGCAAGAAGGGCAATGCCAACCAGGCGGTCATCGACGAACTGATCAAGCGCAACGCGCTGTTCGCGCGCGGCCGGCTGAAGCACAGCTATCCGCACTCGTGGCGGTCGAAGAAGCCGATCATCTTCCGCAACACGCCGCAATGGTTCGTCTATATGGACAAGGACCTCGGCGACGGCACGACGCTGCGCAGCCGTGCGCTGAAGGCGATCGACGACACACGCTTCGTGCCGGCGGCCGGCCAGAACCGCATCCGCGCCATGATCGAGGAGCGCCCGGATTGGGTCTTGTCGCGCCAGCGCGCCTGGGGCGTGCCGATCGCCGTCTTTGCCGACGAGGACGGCAATGTGCTGAAGGACGAATCCGTCAACCAGCGCATCATGGACGCATTCGAGAAGGAAGGCGCCGACGCCTGGTTCGCTGCCGGCGCCAAGGAGCGTTTCCTCGGCAATCACGATGCCTCTAAATGGAAGCAGGTGATGGACATCCTCGACGTCTGGTTCGATTCGGGCTCGACGCATGTCTTCACGCTGGAAGACCGTCCGGACCTGAAATGGCCGGCCGACGTCTATCTCGAAGGCTCCGACCAGCATCGCGGCTGGTTCCACTCCTCGCTGCTCGAAAGCTGCGGCACCAGGGGCAGGGCACCTTACGACACCGTCGTCACCCATGGCTTCACCATGGATGAGGAGGGGCGCAAGATGTCGAAATCGCTCGGCAACACCGTCGTGCCGCAGGACGTCATCAAGCAGTCCGGCGCCGACATTCTGCGGCTATGGGTGGTGACGACCGACTATTGGGAAGACCAGCGTCTCGGCAAGAACGTGCTGCAGACCAACATCGATGCCTATCGCAAGCTCAGGAACACCATCCGCTGGATGCTGGGCACGCTCGCCCATGACGATGGCGAGGAAGTGCCGCTCGAAAAGATGCCGGAGCTGGAGCGGCTGATGCTGCATCGGCTGGCCGAGCTCGATGAGGTCGTGCGCTCGGGCTACGACGCGTTCGAGTTCAAACGCATCACCCGCACTTTGCTGGACTTTATGGTGGTCGAGCTGTCGGCCTTCTATTTCGACATCAGGAAGGACGCGCTCTATTGCGAGGGGCCCGCCAGCGTGAAGCGCAAGGGCTCGGTGCAAGTGGTGCGCCACCTCTTCGACTGCCTGGTGAAATGGCTGGCCCCGATGCTGCCCTTCACTACGGAAGAAGCCTGGCTCGACCGTCATCCGGATGCTGTCTCGCTGCATCTCGACCAGTTCCCCGAGATTCCGGCCGACTGGAAGAACGAGGCGCTGGCGGAAAAATGGCGCAAGGTGCGGCAGGTTCGCCGTGTCGTCACCGGCGCGCTCGAGATCGCACGCGCTCAGAAGGTCATCGGTGCCTCGCTGGAAGCCGTGCCGGTCGTGACCCTCGACGATGCCGCGCTTGAAGCCGCGATCGCCGATGTCGACATGGCCGAAATGGCGATCACCAGCGATCTCGTCATCGCCCATGGCAAGGCGCCGGAAGGCGCCTTTGCGCTCGACGACGTCAAGGGTGTCGCGGTGGTGGTCGAAAAAGCCGAGGACCGCGGCTTGGTCAAATGCGCGCGTTCGTGGCGCTATACCGCCGATGTCGGGCAGGACGTGGAATTCCCCGACGTGTCTGCCCGCGATGCCGCCGTCCTGCATGAACTCAAGGCTCTGGGACGTTTGTGACTGCTCATAAGCCGGTGCACAAATGCCACGCCGCGTGGGCGAAAACCGCCCGCGCGTTGCCCTTAACGAGTGGTTGAGATAAACACGCGAAACTCCGGAAGACAAATTGTCGCCGGAATTCCGTCGCAAGAGCGTGGACGATGGGGACCGGGCCTTTGGCCGGTGACGATCGAGAGGCTGTCTAGAGTGGGACTTTTTGGCATGATCGACAGAACTTCCGTGCGCGTTGCGCTGCTGGCGCCGCTTGTCGCGTCCGGCCTCGCTCTGTCCGGTTGCATGGGCTCGCCTACCTACGGCACCGACAAGACGGCTGGCGAGCAGCTTGCCGGAGACCTTTCCGGCGCCTTCGCGATCACGCCCAAGCACAAGGAACAGATCGACTACAGGCCGCGTCCGGAGCTGGTAAAGCCGGCGCCGGGGCAGAAGGAAGTGCTGCCGCCGCCGCAGGAAAGCATCGAGACGGCGAGCACCGATTGGCCCGAATCGCCCGAGCAGCGCCGCGCCCGCCTGCGTGCCGACGCCACTGCCCACCAGGACGACCCGTCCTATCAGTCGGGGATCGTCGATGACGTGCAGACCGATCCGGCTTCCGTGAAGAAGGCGCTGGCGGATTCGGGCTCCAGCCACCCGCCGGCCTGGTCGCCGAAGGATTCAGACAAGGGCCGCGCCGCCGAGATCCAGCGCCGCACCGCAGAGCAAAAGCAGGGCGACCCCAACACTCGCAGATATCTGAGCGAGCCGCCTCTGGCCTATCGAGCTGCCTCCGACACGGCGCCGCAGGGCGAACTCGGCGAGGATGAATACAAGAAGGAACGCCGCCTCAAGAAGGAAGCGGCCGCCAAGGGCAAGAGCGGCGGGCTCTTCGACTGGCTGCCCTCCTGGTAGGAACCGTCGCCTTCGGTAGCTGAAGGCTCTACGTTTCGCGTCTTTCCCGAAAGAATTCCCTGAGCAGCAGCGCCGCGTCGGCCTCGGCCATGCCCGGATAGATGTCGGGCGTATGGTGGCAGGTCGGCGAGGCGAAGAAGCGCACGCCGTTGACCACCGCGCCGCCCTTCTCGTCGGCCGCGCCGAAATAGAGCCGGCGCAGCCTGGCGAAGGAAATGGCGCCTGCGCACATGGCGCAGGGTTCCAGCGTCACATAGAGGTCGTGGCCGGTCAGCCGCTCCCTGGAGAGCGTTTGGCAGGCCGCGCGGATGGCCAGCATTTCGGCATGCGCCGTCGGATCGGCAAGTTCGCGGGTGCGGTTACCGGCGGATGCCACCACCGTGTCGCCGCTGGCGATGACGGCGCCAACTGGAACTTCTCCGCGCAAGGCGGCGGCTTGCGCCTCTTTCAGCGCCAGCGCCATGAAATCCGGCCGCTTCACGCGGTTTCCATTCCGATTATCTCCTCGCCACTTGGCGGTGATCCTGTTATGGAGCGCGTCAACCCGAATATCGGAACAGATTTTCGGAAATGATCATGCGCCAAATCAAAGTGCTATAGCGTCCTTTGCGCGTCCGAAAGGATGCGCCACGCTGTAGCAGCGCAACAAGGCAAAGGCCACATGGACGACAACGACAAGAAATCTCCGCGCCACAAAGGCCCGGGCAAAAGCGGCCCTGGAGCCGCGGGGCCGCGCCGCGATGGCGCCGCCGGCAAAAGCGGCAAACCCTCCTTCGGGGCCAAGAAACCCTATTCACCGCGAGGCGCCCGGCCCGCAGCGGCTGAGGGCGAGCGGCCCAAGCGCGATTTCAAAAGTGGCGACCGGCCATTCAGCAAAGGTCCGCGTTCCGAAGGCAAGCCCTTCGAAAAGCGCGAGGGACCGCGCAAGCCATATGCACCACGCGGTGACCGGCCGATGGCAGCCGAAGGCGAGCGCAAGCCGTATGAAAAGCGCGAAGGGCCGCGCAAACCCTATGCGCCGCGTGGGGATCGCCCTATGGCGGCCGAGGGTGAACGCAAGCCGTATGAAAAGCGCGAGGGGCCGCGCAAGCCTTATGCACCGCGCGGCGATCGGCCGGTTGCGGCCGATGGCGAGCGGCCAAAGCGCGATTTCAAGGGCGGCGATCGGCCATTCAGCAAGGGGCCGCGTCCCGAAGGCAAGCCTTTCGAAAAGCGTGAAGGGCCGCGCAAGCCCTACGCACCGCGTGGCGATCGGCCTGCTTCCGCCGAGGGCGAAAAGCGTTTTGACCGGCCAAAGCGCGATTTTGGCGATCGCCCGCAGCGCGACGCCGGAGATCGTCCCAAGCGTGACTTCAGCGATCGCCCCAAGCGCGATTTCGGTGGTGACCGGCCGCAAGCATCTGGCGGCGCCTTCAAGCCGCGCCCGCGTCCGGCAGATGCGGAAGAAGCCGGCGAGCGTATCGCCAAGCGGTTGGCCCGCGCCGGCCTGGCGTCGCGCCGCGACGCCGAAGACCTGATCGCGGCGGGCCGTGTCAAGGTCAACAACCGGGCTTTGACCTCGCCGGCCTTCAACGTCATGCCGGGCGACATCATCCATCTCGACGGCATGGAGATCCCGCCGATCGAGCGCACCCGCCTGTTCCTGTTTCACAAGCCGGCCGGCGTCGTTACCACCAACCGCGACCCCGAGGGCCGCAAGACCGTGTTCGACGTGCTGCCGGCCGAATTGCCGCGGCTGATGACCATCGGCCGCCTCGACATCAACACCGAAGGCCTGCTGCTGCTCACCAATGATGGCGGTCTGTCGCGCGTGCTCGAACTGCCTGCCACTGGCTGGCTGCGCCGTTACCGCGTGCGCGTTCATGGCAAGGTCGAGGAAAGCATGCTCGCAGGCCTGCGTGAAGGCATTGCCGTCGACGGCGTCTTCTACGGCGCCATCGAGGCGACGCTCGATCGTGAACAAGGCACCAACGCGTGGCTGACGATCGGCCTGCGCGAAGGCAAGAACCGCGAAGTGAAGAACATCCTTGGATCGCTCGGCCTCGACGTGACGCGGCTGATCCGTATCTCCTACGGACCGTTCCAGCTCGACGATCTCGCCGAAGGCCATGTGCTGGAGATCAAGGGCCGCGTCTTGCGCGACCAGCTCGGCGAGCGACTGGTCGAGGAATCCGGCGCCAATTTCGACGCCGAGATCATCAAGCCGTTTTCCAACCAGCCGGTGCGGCGAGAGCGTGACGTGGAGCCGGAACGGCCGAAAGTCACCCGCGAGGGTGACCATCGGCCGATCGGCGAGGGCGGTCTGATCAAGAACCGCAAGCGCCGCGAAGGCAGCCGCGACGAAGCGCTCGGCAAGCTGTCGACCAGTCCCGAAAGGGGCGCGAGGCCGGAAAAGAGCTTTGGCGAACGCGGCCCGAGACCTGAGCGCAGCGAGTTTTCGGACAAGCCGCGCAGCGAGTTTCGCGAAAAGCCGCGCGGCGATTTTGGCGACAAGCCCCGTGGAGGCTTCGGCGACAAGCCGCGCGGCGCCTTTGGTGACAAACCGCGCGGCGGCAAGAAGCCCGAGCGCGAGCAGCGGCCGATCGATCCGCCGGGCCAGCGCAAGGCTAATGTCTGGATGGCGCCGGGCGCGCGTCCGATCGGCAAGGGCAGGGCGGAAGCCGATGCCGCCAAGGCGGCTGAGGCCAAGGCGCGCAAGGCGTCGTTCAAGCCGTCCTATGGCAAGCCGGGCGGAGCCAAGCCGTTCGGCAAGCCGGGTGGCGAGCGTCCGGATGGCGGTCGGGGCGGCGAGCGGCCACGCAACGGTCCCAAGGGCCCGAGGACCAGTTGATGCCGGGACTTAAATGAGATCCGGCCTTAAATGAGACCCGGGCATAAATGAGAATCGTCGGCGGCCAATTTCGCGGGCGTCCGCTGGCGACGCCGCGCGACCATGCCATCCGCCCGACGACCGACCGCGCCCGCGAGGCCGTCTTCAACGTGTTGGCGCACCGCTTTGCCGACAAGCTCGACGGCGCGCGTGTGCTCGACCTTTTCGCCGGCACCGGCGCTCTCGGCCTCGAAGCGCTGTCGCGCGGCGCTTCCTATGGCGTCTTTATCGAAGAATCGGCCGAAGGGCGCGGCCTGATCCGCACCAATGTCGAAGCTTTTGGCCTTACCGGCCGCACCAAGATCTTCCGCCGCGACGCGACCGCCCTGGGTGAGGCCGGTACGCTTGCGGCATTCGGCCTGGTCTTCGCCGATCCGCCCTATGGCAAGGGCCTTGGCGAGCGCGCCCTGCGCTCGGCCAGGGATGGCGGCTGGTTGCTGCCCGGCGCGCTCTGCGTGGTCGAGGAAGCCGCCTCGGCGCCCTTCGAGATTGGGCCGGAATTCTCGGTGGTTGATGAACGAAACTACGGCGAGACGGTGGTCCGGTTCATCGAGCTTGCGTAAGGGTGGGGCGATCGGCGCCTTCAAAATGACGCACAATTCACTTTGCCTCCGCGGCTAACCTTGCCTATCGTCGCGCGATAACAACCGGAGCCATCAATGACATTTCATACTGAATGGCTGCGGAGAGCCTTGCTCGCCACCGCGCTGACCATGGCCGGCCCGGCCCTGGCCGCGGATGATGGCAAGGTGGCCAACTTCCTGCTCGACAATGGCATGGAGGTGGTGGTCATTCCCGATCATCGCGCCCCCATCGTCACCCATATGGTGTGGTACAAGATCGGCAGCGCCGACGAGCCGCCAGGCAAGTCCGGCATAGCGCACTTCTTCGAACACCTGATGTTCAAGGCCACGACCAACCACGCCGCGGGCGAGTTCGACCGCGCCATATCGGCCATCGGCGGCTCCAACAACGCCTTCACCTCATATGACTACACTGCCTTCCACGAGACGGTGGCGCCCTCGGCACTTGGTGAGATGATGAGCTTCGAGGCCGATCGCATGCGCAACCTCATCTTGACCGACGAGGTCATCAAGACCGAGCGCGACGTGATCCTGGAAGAGCGCCGCTCGCGCATCGACAGCAATCCGCAGGCGGTGCTCGACGAAGAGGTCGACGCGACGCTCTGGCAGAACCAGCCCTACCGCATTCCGGTGATCGGCTGGATGCAGGAGATGGAGCAGTTGAACCGCACCGATGCGGTTGCCTTCTATGACAAATACTACCGCCCCAACAATGCGGTGCTGATCGTGGCCGGCGATGTCGAGCCGGAGGTCGTGAAGGCGCTGGCCGAAAAAACCTATGGCAAGGTCGCGCGCGGTCCCGACCTGCCCCCGCGCATCCGCCCGGTCGAGCCGGAGCAGAACACCAAGCGCACGGTAACGCTCACCGATGGGCGCGTTTCGGTGCCGAGCTTTTCGACGCAATGGGTGGTTCCGTCCTACCACACGGCAAAACCCGGCGAGGCCGAGGCGCTCGACCTGCTGGGAGAGATCCTTGGCGGCGGCAGCCGCAGCAGGCTCTACCAGCAACTCGTGGTCAAGCAAGGCATCGCATCGGCGACCGGCGCCTTCTTCCAGGGTACGATGCTCGACGCCACCAATTTCACCGTCTATGGCGCGCCGCGCGGCGACGCCAAGCTGAGCGACGTCGAGGCGGCCGTCGACGCCGAGATCGCCCGCATCGTCAAGGACGGCGTCACCGCCGATGAGCTGGAGAAGGCCAAGGCCCGCTATATCAGGGCCATGATCTTCGCCCGCGACAAGCAGGACGAGATGGCCAATCTCTACGGCGCCGAGCTCGCCACCGGCGGCAACGTCAGGGATATCGAGGAATGGCCGGACCGCATTCGCAAGGTCACCGCCGATGAGATCAAGGCGGTCGCCGCACGCTATCTGCTGCTCGATCGTACGACGACCGGCTATCTCTTGCCGCAGCAACAGGCGGGGAATTGATGATGACGAGATTGAGCGTTAGCGCTGCCCCTCACCTGCCTGCCGGCATCCTCTCCCCCTATAGTGACGGGGAGAGGGGCGCTGTCATCGTCGATTTCGCCAACCATCAGCGTCGTAAGAAGAGCGCCAGCGTCGCGGCGAGACCCCTTCTCCCCGTCACTATACGGGGAGAAGTGCCCGGCAGCGCGATGAGGGGCGGAGCTGACCTTGGCGATCAATGGCCTGATGCGATTGCTCATAGGCGCATCGCGGTTCTCCACGCCCTCGCCACACTGTTCCTCGGCATCTTCTTCCTCATCCTGCCGGCGCTTGCCGCGCACGCGATGGACATCCAACCGGTGACCTCGTCAAAGGGCGTCAATGCCTGGCTGGTCGAGGACCACTCCATTCCGATCATCGCCATCCGCTTCGTCTTCGATGGCGGCTCGACGCAGGATCCGGCGGGGCGGGAAGGGTTGGTCAATCTGATGACCGGCCTGTTCGACGAGGGCGCCGGCGACCTCGACAGCGAAGCCTTCCAGATCAAGCTTGACGATGCCGGCGCCGAAATGGGCTTCGAAGCGGCGCGCGACGGCACCTATGGCGCGATGCGGATGCTGGCCGAGCAGAAGGACGCGGCCTTCGACCTGCTCAGGCTGGCGGTCACCAGCCCGCGCTTCGACCAGGCGCCGATCGACCGCATCCGCGCCCAGATCCTGTCCGGCATCATCGCCAATGAGCGTGACCCCAACACCGTCGCGCAAACCAAATGGCTGCGCGCGATCTATGGCGAACATCCGTATTCCAGGCCCGACCAGGGCACCAAGGACAGCATCGCCACCATCACGGCGGCGGATCTGGCTGCCTTCCACAAGGCCAATTTCGCCCGCAGCGGCCTGCATGTTGCGGTGGTCGGCGACATAGATGCCGCGACGCTGAAACGGAAGCTCGATGAGGTCTTCGGCGACCTGCCGGAAAAGCAGGTGCTGCAACCGGTTGCCGATACCGAGCTGAAGCTCGGCCAGCAGCTCGAGGTCGACTACGACCTGCCGCAGACCTCGCTGCAGTTTGCCTATCCCGGTGTGAAGCGCGATGCGCCGGATTTCTTCCCTGCGGTGCTGATGAACCAGATTCTCGGCGGCGGCACCTTCACCTCGCGCCTCTATGACGAGGTGCGGGAAAAGCGCGGCCTGGCCTATTCCGTCGATTCCAACCTGGTCGATCACCAGCATTCCAACGCGCTGATCATCACCACCGCAACGCGTTCCGATCGCGCCGCCGAGACGCTCGGCATCGTCAAGGAGGTGGTCAAGAAGATGGCCGAGGAGGGGCCGACCGAGGCCGAACTGGACGCCACCAAGAAATACATGGTCGGCTCCTATGCTATCAGCAATCTGGATTCTTCCAGCGCCATTGCCGCGACCCTGGTGGAATTGCAACTCGACAATCTCGGCATCGATTACGTGCAGCGCCGCGCGGCGCTCATCAACGGCGTGACGCTCGATCAGGTCAAGGCAGCGGCGAAGAAGCTGCTGACGCCGGCGCCCGCGATCATGAGCATCGGGCCGAAGCTGGAGGGCAAATGACGAGCTCCACCTCGGGCCCCACCTTCGGTATCGCCTTTGGCGGCGGCGGCGCGCGCGGCCTCGCCCATATCCACATCGTCGAGGCGCTGGACGAGCTCGGCATCAAGCCGGTGGCCATTGCCGGCTCCTCGATCGGCGCCATCATGGGCGCCGGCATGGCCTCGGGCATGAGCGGCAGGGACATCGAGACCTATGCCCGCTCGATCCTCGGCCGCCGCGCCGAGGTGGCGGCGCGCATGTGGCGCTCGCGTCCCGGCACCATCGCCGAGGCGATGCAGGGCGGCATCCGCGTCAGCCAGTTCAACATAGAGCGCATCTTGAAGGCGTTCCTGCCGGAAGCCATCCCGGAAACCTTCGCCGAGCTGAAAATCCCGCTGAAGGTGACGGCGACGGACTATTTCGGTCACAAGCTGGCCGTCTTCGACGAGGGCGACCTGCATTCGGCGCTCGCCGCCTCGGCTGCCATTCCCGCCGTGTTCCGCCCGGTGACGCGCGACGACCGCGTGCTGATCGACGGCGGCATCTACAATCCGGTGCCGTTCGACCTGATCGAAGACGCCGCCGACATCATCATCGCGATCGACGTCGTCGGTGCGCCGAGCGAGGCCGAGCGCAAGCACCCGACCACGGTCGACCTGATGTACGGCGCCACGCAATTGATGATGCAGTCGATCATCGCCCACAAGCTGAACCAGCGCCCCCCCGACATACTGATCCGCCCGCCGGTGTCGAAATACCGCGTGCTCGATTTCATGAAGATCGACACGCTGCTTGCCGAGACGCAGGAGGTCAAGGACGAACTGAAGCGCGAGGTGGAAAGAGTGGTCGAGGCGCGTGCCAAGGGCAAGCGGGGGAAGAAAGTAGGGTGAGCTGCCGATCTCCCCCCTTGAGGGGGAGATGGCCGGCAGGCCAGAGGGGGTCGTCTCGCGTGAAGCTAGACCTCCTACTGTCGATAGGAGGTTGCGTCAGGACGGACCGACCGCCTCTGTCGCCTTCGGCGACATCTCCCCTCACGGGGAGATTACCCCACCAGCGTCTCACACCCTCCCAGCCGCATATTCCAGCGCCACCACGCCATTGCTGAACTGTACGGTCGAGATCGGCTCCAACGCCACCGGCATATCGGGCGGGAACAGCTTCTTGCCCTCCCCGACGGAGCCAGGGTAGCTCAGCAGCCTGACGCGATCGACCAGACCATGGCGCAGCAATTCCCGCGCGACGCTCAGGCTGCCATGCACATAGATGTTGCCGCCGCTGCCTTGCTTCAGCGCCCGAACCGCTTCCGGCAACACACCCTTCAGCAACTCGGCCGGTTTCCAGTCGAGTGCCTTCGGGCTCGTCGACGCGACATATTTCGGCAGCGCATTGAACCGGTCGGCGAAGTCTCCGGTTTCCTTGGGCCAAGAGCCGGCAAAAATCTCGTAGGTCGTGCGCCCCAGAAGCATGGCCCCGCTGTCGGCAAGCTCGTCCTCCTTGAACCTTTGCATCTCATCGTTCCAGGTCACGCTGGGCAGCTTCTCGACCTCGGCGATGCCATCGATGCTGATGAACTCGGTGATAATAAGGTTTCTCATGGCGCTCTCCTTCTTCTGTCAAAGGACGAACCGTGTGAGCCTTTTGCGACCGCTCTGCGAAAAAAAGCGCTTTGTTGAGCAGGCGTTGCTGTCGGGCGCTGGCCCATCGCGCTTAAAGGGGGGCGCTTCGGACACCATCGACAAACGCCAGAACGACCACACACGGAGCAACGCAGTAAACCAGTCTCGCTCTGCGGCCCGTCTTCGTCACAGCGTCGCTTGCGTCGAGATCGACGGTGATGTCCTCATAGCCCAGCACTTCGCGATCAAGCGGGTAGGCGGCCTTGTAGACAGCTTCCTTGGCGGCAAAAAGGATGCGACCGGCAAGACACGAGTCGGTTGCGTCGATCCGGTCAGCGGGGACTGCAACCAGCGCGAAGATGTCGTCGGGCAGGGGCAAAGCGGGCTCGATATCGATGCCGAGCGAGGCGACGTGGGAGAGCGGCGCGACGGCCGCCACGGCTATCTCGTCGTCGTGAGCCAGCGACCCCGTTACTCCATGAGGCCATACCGGTGCGCCGGAGGAGCCGCGGAGGATAGCGACGTCGTTCAAGCCCATATCCGCCAGCAACTCGTGCGCGATCCACCGCGCCGCGCCACTCGCCCGCCGCATCAGCGGCAGGCGTGACGGGATGGAGCGTGCTTCCTGCGGCAGCAAATGGTTCTCATCGCCTTCGCGGATCGTGCGGCATCCGATCCGAACGCCGGCCGGCGTCATGGCGGCCATCGCCGCCAGCAGATGCGCCGACAGGCTGGCACCGGCATCGGGCGGGCGCGTCATGGCTGTTCGCCCCGCAGAGCGAGGTCGGCGATCATTTCCCCGTCCTCGTCGGGCCCTTCTTCGACGAAACCGGCAGCGCGATAGAGGCGGCGTGCCGCTTCATTCCCAGGTTCGTAGCAGATCGAAACGTGGCTGATGTGGCCGAGCCGCATGATTTCATCCAGCACTTCGCGCAAAGCGGCCTTGCCGTAGCCTTGGCCCTGATGGACGCGACCGATCATGAAGCGGTAGATCCGCGCCTCGTCGTCGTCCTGCGGCGCCTCGTACATCAGGAAACCGACGACGCGATCCCCTGTCATGACGACGCGCGGCCGAGCGTCCCCGTCGGTTTCGGCTTCGTCCAGCGACTCCGCATTGCTGGCGACGAAATCCATCTGATCCGGGGCCAGCTCCAGGGCCGCGACCACAGCCCGGTTGGCCCCGGTCACCGAAACGAGGCGGATGTCTGCGCTCATCAAGCCGTTGCCTTGACGCCATCCTCTGGCACCGGCTCGACGAAGCGATGCAGCTTGGCCGGGTTGCCCCGCCAGATCGAGTTGGGCTCCAGCTCTTCGCCCTTCATCACGAAGGAGTCCGCGTCGACCGTCGAGCCTTTGCCCATCACCACGCCGTAGTGGACAAAGGCGGAAGGTCCGAGCGTGCAACCATCGCCGATGCGGATGAAATCGGACTTGAACGCGCCTTCTTCCAGCGAGTGGGCCTGAATGACGCAGCCCTCGTTGAGCGTGACGTCGTCGCCGATCTCGACCAGCGAGCGCTCGGTCAGGTTGCTGCCGCCATCATAGACCCGGCTGCCGACCTTGACGCCGAGCAGGCGCAGGATCATCGGCCGGAACGGCGTGCCGGCGAACAGGCGCACGATCGGCGAATCCGCCAGCTTCCAGTGGCGTTCGTGGCGCCAGAAGGCGACGTCGTAGATCGTCGTCATCTGCGGCTTTAACCGGCCAAAGCCAAGGCTTGCCCGCTCGACCAGAATGTAGAACGGAATGGTGATCGCCGAGGTCAAAAGCACGGCGGCGAACAGGGCGACCTCCGCCCATTCCGTATAGTAGTTTAGCGCCCGGTCCCAGATCGCCAGCGTGACGAACAGCATGACCCATTGCGTTGCCAGGAACAGAAGAATGGTCACCAGGTTGTGGCGGTTCTTGTGCGGGATGCGCCGGCGCCGGTCGGCCTCGTCGACGCCGGCGATAAGCTGCTTGTCGCGGTTCACCATGCGCGGGATTTCAAACGCAGGCGAACCGAGAAGGCCGACATTCTCGCGCACCGGCCCATCGATGGGGATCATCACCTTGGTGCCGAGCAGCACGTTGTCGCCGGTGCGGCCGTCCGGCGGATAATAGATGTTGTTGCCGAGATAGTTGCGTTCGCCGATGCGCGTCGGCTCGAGCCTGAAGGCCGAGGCGGATTTGTGCATGTTGATCATGAACAGCCCGTCCGAGACCATGGTCTCGGTGCCGATCTCGCACAGAAGCGGGTTTTCGTGCTGCTGGTTGGAGCCGAAATTGGAGCCGGTCTGCACCACTCTGTTGAGGTTCCAGCCGATGGCGCGCATGTAGTGCACGATTGCCGAGCTGTCGCCGGCCAGGAGCCCGAGCACGCGGGAATTGCTGGCGAATTCGGCGACGGTCTGCAGCCAGTAGCGGAAACCGTAAAGCGTGTAGGTGCGGCCCGGCTTCAAGATCAGGCTCGTCAGGCGCGGCACCAGCGTCGCTGCCAGGAAAGCCGCCGCGATATAGCCGAAAAGCGTGACCGTGGTGCCGATTGCGACAAGGCCGATCGTCTCCTGATAGTCGTCGCCGACATATTCCCAGTAGCTGTGGAACAGGAGCGGCAGCGGGGTGACAAGGCCAAACAGGCCGACCAACTGCAGCGCTTCATAGAGGAAGCGCCGGACCTGGTAAGGATTGACATTGCGCACCTTGCAATAGTCCGCCGTGGTCGGCACCGCCGGCGATCCATGCCAGTGCTCGCCGTCCGGGATGCTTTGCCCGCGATGCAGCGAGGACGAATGGCCGAGCTGGGCGCCGTTGCCGATCCTGGTGTCGATATCGAGCGTGGAGCCGACGCCGACGAAGGCATCGCGGCCGATGGTCAGCGGCCCGGTGTGGATATAACCGGAATGGGCCCTGAAGCCGAGGATCATCGATTCCTTGCGCAGGATGGTGTTGGCGCCGATGGAAATGAGATCCGTGCAGACGGGCACGGATTTGGATTCGATGACGGCGTTTTTCCCGAGTTTGGTGCCGAGCAGCTGCAGATAGAGGCTGTAGAGCGGGCTGCCGCGGAACAGCACCACGGGTGCGGTGCGGATCAACGTCTTGACCACCCAGAAGCGGAAGTAGCGCACGCCCCAGATGGGAAACGCTTCGGCCTTCCAGCGGCCGATGAGCACCCATTTGGCCAGGACGGCGAAGCCCGACATGCCGAAGAACACGGCGGCCGAGAGCGCCACGCACCGGATATAGAGCTGCAGCGGATCGTCGAGCGCGTCATACATCCAGTTGAGGCCGTCATTGATCGCCCAGAGCGCCACGTAGCTGTAGAGGCCGTAGAACGAAAGCTGCGCCGCGCCGCAGGTCCAGTAGGCGAAGTTCGAGGCTCGGCGGGTGAGGACCGGCTCGTTGGTTGCCGTCGTCATCTCCTCCGCTACGCCCAGATGCAGCGCCAGGCGCGCCACTGTAGGATAGAGATAGATGTCGCGCATCGACGTCGTCGCCCATTCCTTCCTGGTGCGCACGCGCGCGCAGAAATGCGCCATCAGCAAGGAGTTGGCGCCGAGGTCGTCGAAGAAGTGGTCCTCGACCGACACGGCGTCGAATTTCAGCGCCGTGGCCAGTGCCTCGGCCAGGAAGCGCTCGTCCTCATTGCCGGGCGGCACCATCGTGCGATCGGCCGAAAGCCGGACGCTCATCGGCTTCGGCAGCTGGCGCAGGTCTACCTTGTTGGAGACGGTCATCGGGATGGCAGGCAGTTCCTCCAGATAGGCGGGCACCATGTAGTCGGGCAGCCGCCGCTTCATCGTCTGGGCGAGATCCCCTCGGGAAATCGCCGCTACGCCGGTTTTAAGCGCGTAATAGGCGACGAGTTCGACGCGGCCGGGCTCGATCTCCCAGGTGGTGACGGCGGCCTGGGCGATCTCGGGCTGGCCGAGCAGCACCGCCTCGATCTCGCCGAGTTCGATGCGATATCCGCGAATCTTCACCTGCGTGTCGATGCGCCCGGCATACTCGATCTCGCCGCTATCGTTGATCCGGCCAAGATCGCCGGTGCGGTAGATGCGCTGCGACGGGTTGTTCGGCAGGCCGACGAAATCGGCGATGAATTTCTGGTCGGTCAGGTCCGGCCGGTTCAGATAACCGACGGCGAGCCCGATGCCGGCAATGCCGATTTCGCCCAGTTCGCCTGGCTCGGCAAGTTGCGGCAGCGAAGCGTCGAGAATGACGATCGAGTAGGTCGGCAACGGAACGCCGATGGTCACCGGACGGTCCGGCGTCAGCGCCCCCATCGTTGCGGTGACGGTCGCCTCGGTCGGCCCGTAGGTGTTGAGGATCTGCCGGCCCGGCTTCGACCAGCGCACCACCAGATTGTGCGGGCAGGCCTCGCCGCCCACCAGAAGCGTGCGCAGGCTGGGAACGTCCGATGTCATCGACGACAGCAAGGTCGGGCTGCAGGCCATGCAGGTGATGTCATGGAGGCGCAGGAAATCCGCCAGTTCCTCGCCCACCAGCGGCATCTGGCCAGGTGCCGGCACCACCGTCGCGCCGGCGACGAACGGCACCCAGATCTCTTCGGAGGAAAAGTCGAAGGCAATGGTCATGCCCTGATACACCCGGTCGCCCGGCCGGTAGCCGTAGGAGGCGGCCGCGACGTGTATGAAATTGACGAAGCTCTGGTGCGTGATGACCACGCCCTTGGGCTTGCCGGTGGTGCCCGAGGTATAGAGGATGTAGCAAATGTCGTCGGCCGCCTGCGGCTTCAGCGGCGCGGGCGACTGCGCGGAAATCTCGGCGGCGGCGCTGTCGATCAGCACATGCGGAACGGGCAGTTGACCGGCGCGCGACGCATAGGCGGCGATGGTGACGATCATGCTGACGGCGGCGTCTTCGATGATCAGCGCCATCCGCTCCTGCGGAAACGCGGTGGCCAGCGGCACGAAGGCAGCCCCCGCCTTCATCACCGCCAGCAACGCGACATAGGTTTCCGCCGATCGGTCGAGAATGAGCCCGACCCGGTGGCCCGGCCGCACGCCGTGCTTGATCAGCATGCGGGCGAACTGGTTGGCGCGGCTGTTCAGCTCCTGATAGGTCCACACGCGCCCTTCGGAGATCACCGCCGGCAGTGCGGCAAACGTTACGGCGAGCTGCTCGAACACCGTATCGAGCCGCTCACCCGGCTGCCGGGCAAAGTCGGCGCCCGTCAGGACCTGGCCGTTCCTTGTCGGGCCGCGAGCGATCCGTGCCAGCGCATCGATGCCTGGCAGGCCGCCGATCGGTGTTGCCGCGTCGCTGTCCAGTTCGGCGATATCGTAGTCCATGTCCATACTTTCTCGTCCTCGCCGGGCATCGCCCGGCTGTTCGTGCCGCCGCTGGAGGAGGCACTGCGCCGCCGCTGCGATTTTGTTGGTGGAGGGCTTCCAAAAAGGAAGTGCCCGGAATCCCGACGGGGAAGCTTATGCCACCCGATCTTTTCGCCGGTTTTTCCGAACTGTTGAATTTTGTTTCTGGAGTGTGTCTGGGCGGGAATTTGCCGGGCCTCGTCGACCCTTGCGGGGCAGGGGTTCAGCCTCAGTGGCGACCCGGAAAGAGACTATGAGCGAACCTCATGCGGACGGCGCCGGCGAGCTGTCTATAATGGAGCGCTACGGCGACCCAGCAGCAGAGCTATGCCCAACGCCGGAAGCGTCGCCGCCGCGACGGCGAAGAAGACGAATTGCAGCCCGGTCGACGCAGCGACCAGGCCGAGCGCCGGACTGCCGAAGCCGAGCGCCACGTCGAGGAAGACGGTGTAGAGTCCCATGGCCAGGCCGCGGCTGCGCGACGGAAGACGGCCTACGGCCTCGGCGCCGAGGCCGGGATAGACCAGCGAGTAGCCGAGGCCAGTCAGACCCGCTCCGATTGCGGCGACAACAGGCCCGGTCGCAAGCCAGATCAGCATCAGCCCTGCCGCCTCGACCACAACGAAGATCACGGCGACGCGTGCGCCTCCAAGCCTGTCGGGCAGGTGGCCGAAGCACAGCCTTGCCACAATCAGAGACGCAGCATAGGCCGTGAAAGGAAGCCATACCGGCTGCCAGCCCCGCTCGGCGAAGAGCAGGGCGCCGAAGCCCAGAATAGCACCATAGCCGAGGCTGCTGAAAGCAGCTCCGACGCCAGGAAGCCAGACCGCTTTCGCCACGCTCCTCCATGACTGCGGCACGCTGCCCGAGGCGGCGCTGGTGCCGCGCATCGGCAGGATGGCAAGCAGCGTCGCCAGCGGCAGGATGATCGTCGCGAGCGCGATCGCGGTTAAACCGCTCGCCGCATAAAGCGCAGATCCGACCGGCGCCCCCAGCGCGAGCGCCGCAAACATCGCCGTGCCCACCCAGGCTATGACTTTTCCGGAGTTCTGTCCGCCCGCAACGGAGAGGCCCCAGGCGACGCCGCCGGTGATGATGAAGCTCTCGGACGCGCCCAGCACCGCCCGTCCGGCGAACAGCGCCGATGCGGACGCTACCGGCCGGTCGAGCAATGCCAGCGAGCCGAGGTAAAATAGCCCGGCCAGGGCAGCGGCAATGAGGCCGACGACGACGGCCCGCTTGCCGCCGCGTCCATCGGCATAGTTGCCAGCGCCGATGCGCGACAGCATCGAGGCGACGAACTGGCTGCCCGTCACCAGTCCCACTGCGAAGGGGCCGAAGCCAAGCTGCTGGTGAAGATGCAGCGGCAGGACGGGTAGCGCCAGGCCGATCAGCAGGAAGCCGGCGAAGACGGCCGCCATGATCGGTACCAGCTCCGCCATGACGCCATTTCGGCCTGATATCCGCGCCATTTTGGTCAATCGGTAATCCAACTGTTCGGATCAGTAGCGTTCGTAGGTTACGCGCCAGCCTTCGGCCGGGTTGTCCGGCGTGAGGACCAGTTTATTGTCCGAGACCTCGAATTTGCGTTTCATGCTCTTGCCGACAAGGTTACGGACCAGGGAGGACTCGATGGTGATGACGAAGGTCTTGTCCTGGTCGTTGATGGCGACCGGCCCGTAATAGGCTTCGTAGCCATTCGCCGTGTAAGGCGTGTCCGGCGCCTTGGGGTCGGGGTTCTGCGCCTGCACCGAGAGGGTGCCGGCCTCGGTGAAGATGACCTGGCCGGAATAGGGCACGGGCTTCAGGTTTCCCTCGGCGCCGGCCTCCAGCGAAATCATGCGCCATGCGCCGATGATCGCGGATTCTTGCGAGAAAGCCGGCGTGGCGACCGAAAGCGCAAGCGCAAGGGCGGCAATCTTCAATCTCATCGTCATATGTTGTCCCTTTTCTGAGTTGTGGGTGCGCACAGGCCGTCCGCCCGATCTTTGCTCACACCGAAAGCATGACCTTGATGGCGCGACGCTCGTCCATGGCGCGGTAGCCTTCAGCGACCTCGGCCAGCGGCAGCTTGAGGTCGAAGACCTTGCCGGGCTTGATCCGACCTTGCAGCACACGGTCCATCAGGTCGGGCAGGAAACGGCGCACCGGCGCCGGGCCGCCCAGCATTCGTTTCTGGCCGAAGAATAGTTTTTGGCCGTCGAAGTTCACGCCATGCGGCACGCCGACATAGCCGATGGTGCCGCCGGGGCGGGAGCAGGCCAGCGCCTGGTCGAAGGATTCTCCCGTGCCGACGCATTCCAGCACGGAGTCCGCGCCGACGCCCTTGGTGAGTTCCTTGATGAGGGCCACGCCTTCCTCGCCGCGCTCAGCGACGATTTCGGTGGCGCCGAACTCACGGGCGAGCTTTTGGCGGCTGGCGTGCCGGCTCATGGCGATGATGCGCTCGGCGCCCATCTCCTTGGCCGCAAGCACGCCCATCAGGCCGACCGCACCATCGCCGACCACGACCACCGTCGATCCTTCGCGGACCTCGGCTGCGTCGGCCGCATACCAGCCGGTGCCGAGCACATCGGACACAGCCAGCAGGTCAGGGATGAGGTCGGCCGGCGGCACCTCGGCGGTGGCGACCAGTGTGCCATCGGCCAGCGGTACGCGGGCGTAAGGCGCCTGCGCGCCCGACATGAACTCGCGCTGCACACAAGACGACTGGAAGCCGAAGCGGCAATGCGGGCAGGTGTTGTCCGAGAGGCAGAACGACCCGACGACGAACTGGCCGGGGCGGACCGTGCGCACCTCTGCGCCGACCTCGACGACGATGCCGCAATATTCGTGGCCCATATGCATAGGCCCGGCGACCGGCTGCAGCCCGCGATAGGGCCACAAGTCCGAGCCGCAGATGCAGCTTGCCGACAGCTTGATGATGGCGTCCGTCGGCCGCATGATTTTCGGATCGGCGATTTCCTCGCAGCGTATGTCGCCCGGTTTGTGAAGAACGGTTGCAAGCATGTTGGTTCCTTTCGAGGGGAGAAGATCAGGCGCCGTAGTCGGCGTCGCTGACATGTTCCAGCCAGTCCACGACCTTGCCGTCCTTGACCTCCTGGAGGGCAATGTGAGTCATGGCGGTCCGAGGCGACGCGCCGTGCCAGTGCTTTTCGCCGGGAGCGAACCAGACGACATCGCCCGGACGGATTTCCTCGACCGGGCCATCCTCGCGCTGCACGCGGCCGAGGCCGGAGACGACGATCAGCGTCTGGCCGAGCGGATGCGTGTGCCAGGCGGTGCGGGCGCCGGGCTCGAAGGTCACCTGTGCGCCTTGAACCCGCTCGGCGTCGAAGGGATTGAAGAGCGGATCGATCCGCACCGTTCCGGTGAACCAGTCAGGCGGTCCCTTGCCGGAAGGCCTGGTGCCGGCGCGAACAATGTCCATGGTGATCTCCTTTGCGTCCTTAAATGCGTTCGATGCGAAGCGGGAATTTGCCGCGAATGTGCAGGGCCCGCTCGCCCTCGTCGAAGCGGCCAAGCCTGATCAGCCCGGGATGGCGGTAGTCGGCGTAGAACATGGCCAGGTTGCCCCAGGGCATGAAATAGCACAGGTCATAGGGCTGCTCGTCGGCGAACGGACCGCTTCCCTCCTGCGTCAGCTTGCGCGGCAGATAGGCGATCTTCTCGTTGTGGGCGTAGTCCTCGATCTCGAGGTCGAGCGGCAGCATGGAGAAGAAGTCGCGCGCCGAGGGATTGTCGTAGAGCGTGGCGGTCATGGTGCGGCCGTTGAAAACCATCCTGATCTTCATTTCGGTGGGCTCCTGGCTGACGGGAGATTGGCTTTCCTGGCCGGCGGCTGTGCGAGGCAGGGCCGCCGCCGCGAGCGCGGCGCCGAGCAATGTCCGGCGGCTGAGCGGCGCATGTTCGTTCGTCACGGCAAAGACCTCCGGGCCATATGCGCTGCGGCAAGGGCGGCGAGCGCCGACCCGCAGAGCAACACCGCGCCCAGAGTGAACGGTCCCCACCAGCCGACCGTATCGAACAGCGTGCCGCCGATCGCGGCGCCGCCGGTGATGGCGAACTGGATGACGGCTACCTGCAACCCGCCGCCGGCCTCCGCGTCGTTCGGCAACGTTCGGCTGAGCCACGTGCCCCAACCGACCGGCGCGGCCATGCCGAAGAAGCCCCAGGCAACGAGCAGCAGCGCTGTGGGACCCGGGAGTGCACCGAGGGCGATGAGCGCGGCGGCCAGCGCAGCCATGACCAGCGGGATGACGGTGAGGATGCTGAACAGACGCGTGCGCAAAAGCCGGCCGACGCACCATGTGCCGAGCACCCCGGCCAGCCCCATCGCCAGCAGGACCGCCGAGAGGGCGGCGATGTCGAGCCGGGTGACGTTCTCGAGGAAGGGCCGCAGATAGGTGAAGAGCGCGAACTGGCCCATGAACAGCATCATGATCGACGCCATGCCGGTGGCGACGGGAAGACGGCCGAGCAGCGCCAGCGGATTGCCGGCACGATTCCTGCGGCGCGGCGGCAGCGCCGGCAGGCTTGTCCACTGCCAGGCCAGCGCCAGGAGACCAAACGGCACCACGAGGAAGAAAGCGCCGCGCCAGCCGACATAGGCGCCAAGAAAACTGCCCAGCGGCGCGGCGATGGTGGCCGCAATGGCATTGCCGGCGTTCAGCATGGCGAGACCCTTCGGAACCATGTCTTGCGGCACGAGGCGCATGACGATCGCGGTCGACATCGACCAGAACCCGCCGATCGCGATGCCGAGCAGCGCCCGGCCGACCATGAGCAACGCGTAGTTCGGCGCGAAGGTGACAGCCAGACCGGACACGATGAGGAGGAGGGTGAAGCCGGTCACGACCAGTCGGCGGTCGATGTGGCGAGTGAGGCCGGCGACCAGCAGGCTGGTCACGACGGCGAAAGCGCCCGAAATCGAGATCGCCTGTCCCGCCCGGCCCTCGGTGATGCCGAGATCGGCCGCTAGCGGCGACAGCAGGCTGACCGGCATGAATTCCGACGCGATGAGCACGAAAACACACAGCGCCATCGACAACACCGCGCCCCATGCGGCGCGGTTTTCAACAAGCCTTGTGTCGTATGTGGTTTCCATGATTGGCATCCTGGCAAAGCGACCGGACGGATCAGCCGCCAATCCCCATCGCTGCCAGAAGATATTGCAGGGGAACCCATTTAAGTAGACTAAGCAATCCGCATGGACTTATCTGCTCATGATATGAATGTCCGATGGGAGGTGCCCTATGCAGCGCGATGGCATGAAGGATCTGCTCTGGTTCGTGGCGGTCGCCAGGGAGCGCAGTTTCACCAGGGCGGCGGCCAAGCTGGGAACCTCGCAGTCGACCCTGAGTTCGACAATCAAGGAGCTTGAAGCTCGCCTTGGCGTCCGCCTGCTGACGCGTACGACGCGGAGCGTCTCTCCGACCGAGGCCGGCGAGCGACTATTCCAATCTCTTGTTCCCCGCTTCGAGGAAATCGAATCCGACCTCGCAAGCCTGGTGGCCTTTCGCGACAAGCCCTCCGGAACGGTCCGCATCACCCTGTCCGACCATGCGCTCCAGACGACCGTCTGGCCGAAGCTCCAGCCCTTGCTCAACGACAATCCAGACGTGCGGGTCGAGCTCTACAGCGACAACGGCATGAAGAACATTGTGGAGGAGCGCTTCGATGCAGGCGTGCGGCTTGGCGAGAGCATCGACCGGGACATGATCGCAGTGCGCATCGGGCCGGATTGGAGGCTCGTGGCCGTGGCTTCGCCGGACTACTTTTCCCGCCATCCGGTTCCGACCGCGCCCCAGGACCTGGTCGATCACGACTGCATCAATATGCGGCAGGCGACGTTCGGTGGATTGTATGCCTGGGAATTCGCCAGGGATGGCCGCGACCTTCGTGTGCGGGTGGAAGGCCAACTCACCTTCAATTCGTCCATTCCCATGATCGAGGCTGCGACAAGCGGTTTTGGCATCGCCTATGTCCCGGAAAACCTCGTCAGCCACCACATCGCCGAGGGACGCCTCAGGCTCGTGCTTGACGACTGGAGCCCGCCATTTGCCGGCTATCACCTCTACTATCCAAGCAGGCGGCAGCTCTCCCCCGCGATGGCGGTGGTCATCGACGCGCTCCGCCATCGCATCTGACCCGAGACTGTTTGGATCATGAAGCTGAGCTCGGTAATGGCAGGTCCCTACCTGGGCATCGCCAGGCTGTTCATGCCGCCGCTGGAGCATGCACTGCGCCGCCGCTGCGATTTTGTTGGTGGAGGTCCAAAAAGGAAGAACCCGGAATCCCGACCGGAAAGCTTATGCCACCCGATCTTTTCACCGGTTTTTCCGAACTGTTGAATTTTGGTTCTGGAGTGTGTCTGGGTGCGCGTCTTAGCTTCCCGTTTGTTGAGGGAAAGGGAGCGAGCCTCATGCAGACGGCGCCGGTGAGGCCCCTTCGGCGCAGCCGATTCTATCGCTTGCGGCAGCGCCGGCCTTGGTGCTCATGGCGCTGCTGACCTGTAGTGTCAGCGGCGATGCGGCCATGATGGGATCAGCTCGGCGCTTGGCATAGTTAATCGCCAGCTGAAAAGCCGCCGTCCGCTAGGGTCGGCATGAAATGGCTGATATGGATACTACCCGAGATTAGATTTTGGGGGAGAATGTGTCAGTGCACACCGGAGTTCGACTGGCAGGTACTTTTGGTCCGGCAGACTGGAGTGCTCGCTCGCATCAGTTGCAGACGGCACCCCCACCGACCGGTCTATGGAAACAGACTGTTAAGGACTACCTAGTTCAGCGGATTGAGCCACGTTACTTGGCCCCGATAGCGGACCTGACGAAGCTCAATAGGCTGAGGGGCGAAGGGTTCTCTGTTGCCACAATCCAATGCGCTTTAATCGAGTTCCTTGCGGCACTAAGAGCCGGGGAGAATTACAAGTACAAAAATCCGGATATAAATAATTTCGAATACAAAAACAGTTCGAAGTTATTCACCGAGTTTCTTGCCAACCAAGCTCCGTTTTCAAATACCTTCACGGCAGCCGCCGCAGGTGACTTCTATCGTGATATCCGATGCGGCCTCCTGCACGAAGGCCAGAGCAAAAACGGTTGGCTTGTCAAAAAGGGAAGCCGGGCTGGCGTCGTCGTCGATTGGGGCAGCCCGTGCATTCTTTACTGGGAGAATTTGCAAGACGCTATCACTGCCTATCTTAAGCAATATTATCGGGATCTTGAAATCGACCAGAGCTTACAGTCGGCCTTCATTCGCAAGTATAACCACCTTTCCACAAACGCAATTTGACGCCACTCTCCCAATGTCTCACGCAAGTTAAACACTGAACAACGCGATCATATCGCTTGCGGGTTGTGCGGTTGCTCTTATCCTTGCGCCATGAACGAAAATTTTGTCGATCTCAGTCGTCAATTTCGGGTCGTCTCGCGTGAGGAGGCGAAGACGCCGGCGCTTCTATTCGATCCGCGTCTCAGTGGTCACTTGAGCTGGCCAGAACTTAAGAAGCGAAAGCGAGTCGTTCTTCTTGCTGAAGCCGGCAGTGGCAAAAGTTACGAGCTCAAAGCGCAGTGGCAATCAACGGTGAAGTCTGGCGAACCTGCCTGTTATGCCACGGTGCAGGATCTCGGCCGAAGCGGCCTCGAGGACGCTCTTGGCATCGATGATATTCGAAGGTTAGAAAGCTGGAAGGCAACAGATGGATCGGTTTGCTGGTTTTTCATCGACTCCATCGACGAAGCGAAAGATGAGGGTGTGCGGTTCGAGACTGCCCTGCGTAAGCTCTCCAGAGCTATTGCGGGATTAGAGGACCGCGCACGCGTGATCATTTCCGGCCGCTTTACGGACTGGGATTTCATCGCAGATCGGCATTCGATGGATGAGTGGCTTTCGATCCCGCGCATGCCGCCGCCACCCGAACCCAGTTATCAAGATGAAATTCGCGCGACTCTCCAACACAAAGCGCCGGAGAAGCCGCCCGAACAGGAAGACGACGTCTCGGTCGTCTTAATGACCGGGCTCGACGAGGCACGCATTCGGCTCTTTGCCAAAAGCGCCGGCATTAGCGACCTCGACGCCTTCATGACGGCGCTCGACGACGGCAACCTTTGGCATTTTGCGAGCCGTCCGCTCGATCTCGAATGGATGGTCGACTATTGGCACGATCATGGTCAGTTCGGGACACTTGCCGCGATGCTGGAGGCAAGCATCGATGCGCGGCTTGTGGACCCCAAGCCGGCGCGAAAACGACACGATGCGCTTAGCACGGCGACGGCGAAAAGGGCGCTCGAACGCATAGGGGCGGGTCTTCTTCTCTGCGGAAAGGATGCCTTACGTGTTCCTACGGAAAGCTTCAGCACAACTACTGCCGACCATACCCTGCCTCTCGATCGGCTTTTGCCGGATTGGCAATCCGACGCGATCATGCGGTTGTTGGGCAGACCCGTATTCGACCCTGCAACATTGGGGCGCGTGCGACTGCACAATGACAACGAAGGGACAGTTCGGAGCTATCTTACCGGGCGATGGCTTGCCGGCCGTCTTGCAGCAAACTGCCCTCCGCAGCAGATTGATGATCTGCTCTTCGCCGACCTCTACGGATATAAGCTCGCTCGTCCCGACATGCTCGCCACAGCAGCGTGGCTGTCAATCTGGAACCCCAGAGTAGCGGAGAAGCTCATTGCGAGAAACCCACTTGCCCTCCTGACACTCGGCGACCCTGGGGCGTTGCCAGCCGTCACGCGCATCAAGGCAATCGAAGGTGCTCTTCAAGATATTGAACATCTCGACCGGCGCAACGCGTGGTATGGGCAAGATTCGGTTCGCCGATTGGCGCACCCAGCGTTTGATCCTTTGATCCCTACCTGGTGGACGCAATATGGAGGTGTTCGCGACGCACGCCACCTTCTGCTCAGATTGATTTGGCTGGGCAAGCAAGCCGGCGGCTTGGATATTGCTCGCACGCAGGCTTTCGACACAGAGAGCGATACAACATCACAACTCTTGGCGGGTCGAGCGCTGCTTGCAGTGGGAACAACTACGGATGCCGTCACCTATGCCGACTACATCGTCGATCAGTCGGGGGCATTGGCGCGCACGGTAGTGCTTGGCGCTATTGATATTCTCTTTCCAAAGTGGCTTTCGGTCGAACGTTTCTTCCGTGTCATCGATGCGATCAGCGTCACTGACGAAGGGGGCACGCCGACGCTCTATCCGCTGGGGGAGAAGCTGGGCGAGGCGCTACTTGGCGAGACTGATCTGTCTGCATTCCTAGCGGCCGTTCTGCAACGCATGGGCCCGATTAACGATGAGCAAGAGGAATCTGCGTTTGTCGGCGCGTTCGCCTCGCCGGCTGTCGCAGTGGCAACGCGTCTGTTGCAGCTGCATCCTGATGGCGTACCGGATATCGTCGTCGATCTTGTCCTGCGACTACATCATGAACCACATCACGGGCGCGATCCGCAAGAACTAGAGTTGGGCCGGGGAATCTGCGGCACGCCCCGCCGGCGCCGTCAGTCATTTTGGCGGGCCGTACATATCCTTCGCGATCACCCCTGGGTCAGGCACAACGATATCGCGATCGGTCAGCTGAGCACGCTTGGGTGGCCAGGCCAATTGTCCCGAGACGACGTGAGTTGGTTGACTGAGGACGCAGCAGGAAGGGTAGATGATCGGGACCGGCGGTTGGCGTTCCAGGCCCTCTACACGATTTGGCGTGATCTGGGCAAAGATCCTTCGATAGCTGAAACTCTAAAGACAATAGGTGAACAGCATCCCAGCCTCGAAACACTCTTCGTCGCGTGGCAATCGCCACCACCCGAATCCCCCGAACACGTCGCTATGATGGAACGTTTCAGGGCAACGGATGAAAAGAACAGGATCGCGCGCGAAAAGCGTGAAGGAAGTTGGATAAAGTTTATCGACGAGTTGCGCGCGGATCCAACTATCCTGGATAGGCTTCATCCAACCACCGACACCACAGCTGACAGCCGCCTAGTCAACCTTTGGCAGTTCCTGTCCTCACGAGCCCGAGGCCGATCGCGTTACTCGATTGACGATCTCTCGGCGGTCGAGCCCATCTTGGGCTCCGACGTCACGGAAAAGTTTGCCACGGCATTAATCAATTTCGCCAATGCTTGGCGGCCGCTGCTGCCGAGCGAACGACCTGCTGATGAACGGCGGAAGACCTACAGTTTCGAAAGTATGGGCTTGGCAGGCATGGCGCTTGAAGCAGCCAGGTCACCAAATTGGGTGCTGTCAATTGATGACGATCATGCTGAAAAAGCTGCTCGCTATGCCATCTTGGAATTGAACGGATTCCCCGACTACCTAGTGCGACTCAGCGAGGTGAAACCAGCTATCGTACGTAAGGTGCTTGTCGCCGAGGTGAATTCACAACTTGCGACAGGCGATCATGCAGAACACGGGATTCTGGACCGCCTAGCCTATAGCGACGTCAAACTTGCCCGGTTGGTGGTGCCTGATCTTGAACAGGCGATGTCCAACGAGGCAACTTTTCCGTTGCATCTGCTGCCCAAGGTATCGGATGTCATCATCCGCGGCCTACCTGCCGACGCGGCTTCCCTCTCCGATCTAGTGCGCAGCCGGGCCATCGCCTCCCAAGATCCGAAGATAGTGGCGGACATGCTCTCGATTCTCGCGGCGATTGCTGCGGATCTGGCAATGGACGTACTACGTCAAAGATTTGATAATTTCGACGAACAAGCGCGCACGATGATGTGCTGTGTCTTGTTGCCTCGTCTGTACGGCGATCGTTACCACCATGATACGGAGGTTACCTACCATCTATCCTTCCTTAAACTCGAGGAGCTGGTTTTGCTCGCTTTTGAGGGTGTTCGTCCCGAGAACGACATCAGGAGACCAAGTGGCGAAGTTTTCACACCCGATTTACGCGACAACGCGCAGGATGCTCGAAATGCTGTCTTCAACCGTCTAGAGGCAACACCTGGCGAGGCCACGCATGTCGCGCTGATGCGCCTATCTCGCAAGAAGGACTTCGCGATTTCTCCGGATAGGCTGCACACGCTAGCGCGACGACACGCCGAAAATGACGCCATCCTAGCTGAATGGCGGCCTGAGGACGTGGTGATGTTCGAGACCGCCTTTGATCGCCCGCCTTCGACAACGGCGGACCTGCAGCTTCTCGCCCGCCGGCGCGCAGAGCGTATCGACCATGATCTTCGCCATGAAAGGTTCTCGCAAGCCGACACGGTCAGAGCGCTGCCGGACGAAAATGCTGTGCAACGGTGGTTTGCCGACCGGTTCGAAAACTTGCAGGGGAACTCCTATACCGTCGTGCGCGAAAGCCACGTCGCTGACGAAAAAGAACCGGACATCACACTGACGAGTCGCATCAATGGCGTCACGCTTCCGATCGAGATCAAGGTAATCGACGGCATGAGCGTTCCCGAGATGGAAGCTGCGCTCGAAACTCAGCTGTGCGGGCAATATCTGCGTCACAATGGGGCACGGTACGGAATCTTGCTCTTGGTGCATCAGAATCCAAAACCGAATGGATGGGTTATGGCAGGACAGGCCGGATTCGTACCGTCCTCTACAGTGTTGACCCATCTTGATGAAGCGGCGGCTGAGATACGGTCTCGATTGCCCGATGGGCCACAACCCATCGTCGTGTGTATCGATGTTTCGACTGTTTCGCAGGGACAGAAGAAAGTGAGAGTGAAACACGCAAAGCGGCTACCGGTGGACTAGTTGTAGCCCCAATCCCTTTCGCGCCCGGTCAGCCCAATCCCGCTTGCATTGCTCTTATTCCCATCCTAATCTCCGTCTGAGAAAACCTTTTCCCAAACCTCGCAGCATCCACCAAAGCACCCACATCGACACGCCGCAGCTCAGTAAGAGAAAACCTTTTCCCAACCCGAGGACCGACACCCGAAACATGGCCTCCGACACGTTGCCATCACCCGCCAAACAACCCGTCACCCTGCGTGAGGTGGCGGCGATGGCTGGCGTTAGTGTGGCCACGGCCTCGAAGGCGCTGAACGGGCAGGGGCGGATGACGGCCGAGACGCGGCAGCGCATTCGCGAGACGGCGCAGCGGCTCGGCTTTCGCCCCAACAGCCTGGCGCAGAGCCTGCTGCGGCGGCGCTCCTTTACCGTCGGGCTGTTGACCAACGATACCTATGGCCGCTTTTCGCTGCCGGTCATGTCGGGCATTTCCGATGCGCTGGTCGATGCCGGCGTCTCGGTGTTCATGTGCAATGTCGAGGACGATCCGCGGCTGGCGCAGCTGCATGTCGAGGCGATGCTGGACAAGCGCATCGACGGCATCATCGCCAGCGGCAAGCGCATCGACCGCCATCTGCCGGTCGACCTCGCCAATCTCGGCGTGCCCGTGATCTACGCCTTCAGCCAGCCCGATCCCGATGCCGTCGCCTTCGTCTCCGACGATGCCGGCGGAGCGCGGCTGGCGGTCGAGCATTTTTGCCGCCTCGGGCGGCGGCGCATCGCCCATGTCAGCGGTCCCGCCAGTTTTGCCGTGGTGAATGAGCGGGCGCAGGCTTTTCGCGATGTGCTGGCCGCACACGGCCTGCCGGTCACCGAGCCCTTGCTCGGCTCGTGGTCGGAAGCCTGGGGGCATGAAGCCGTCGGAAAGCTGTTCGACGGCCCAATGCTCTTCGACAAGAAGGGAGAGAAACCCGACGCCGTGTTCTGCGGCAACGACCAGATCGCGCGCGGCGTCATCGATGCGCTGCGCGAGCGCGGCTTGGGCGTGCCCGGCGATGTCGGCGTCATCGGCTTCGACAATTGGGAGATCGTGGCCGAGGCAACCCGCCCGCCGCTGACCTCGGTCGACATGAACCTGGCAGCGCTCGGCCGCGAGGCCGGCCTCACACTGCTTTCGCTCGTCGGCGGCCAACCGGCCGCGCCGGGCATTCGAAAACTGCCGTGCCGGCTGGTGGTGCGTCAGTCATGCGGCCGTCCATTGGGCGGCTGAGACCAATGCCTGTCGCCCAAAAGTGCGCAGCGGTTTGGGACAACGACATGCATCAAGCAAAGGCCGCGCTGGGAGCGCGGTTACAGGGAGGAGAACTGAACCATGAGGAGGAGAACCATGAAGACCATGATCGCCGGGCTCGCCTTTGCGAGCATTCTGGGCACGCTGGCAACAGCTTTTGCCGCCGACACCGCCAACATCTGGGTTCGCGCCGACGGCTCGAACTTCATGCCCCGCATCGTCGATGCCTTCAACAAGGGCCATGAGAACCAGGTCAAGCTGGACATCATTCCCAATGCCGAGATCATCCCGAAATATGGCGCCGCCGCCGCCGGCGGCACGGCGCCCGACGCGCTGTCGCTCGACCTGATCTACACGCCGTCCTTTGCCGCCGCCGGCCAGCTCGAAGACATTACCGACTGGGCGAAGTCGCTGCCCTATTTCGCCAGCCTGTCGCCGGCGCACGTCAAGACCGGCACCTACAAGGACCACATTTATGGGCTGCCGTTCTCGGCCGACGCCTCGGTGCTGATCTGGAACAAGAAATTGTTCAAGCAGGCGGGGCTCGATCCGGACAAGGGGCCGGCCAACTGGGCCGAGATCGAGGCCGATGCCGAAAAGGTCAACGCGCTCGGCGGCGACATCAAGGGCTTTTATTTCTCCGGCAATTGCGGCGGCTGCAACATCTTCACCTTCACGCCGCTGATCTGGGCCTCGGGCGGCGACATCCTCTCCGAGGACGGCTCGAAGGCGACGCTCGACAGCCCGCAGCTGCGCGGCGCCATCGACCTCTACCGCTCGATGGTCAAGAAGGACCTGGTGCCGGCCGGCGCGCAGACCGACACCGGCGCCAATTTCTTTGCCGCCTTCGCCACCGGCAATATCGGCATTTCGCCGTCCGGCGCCTTCGCCATCGGCGCGCTCAACACGCAATATCCGGATATCGACTATGGCGTCACCTTCCTGCCGGGCAAGGACAGCGGCTGGTCTTCGTTTGCCGGCGGCGACAATTTCGTCGTCACCAAGGGCACCAAGAAGCTCGCCGTGGTGAAGGAGTTTCTCGACTTCGCCTATTCGCTAGAAGGCCAGACCATCCTGGCCAAATACGGCAGCCTGCCGGTGCGCGGCGACATCGCCAAGGAGGCGCTGAAGGATCTCGATCCGCGCTACCAGATCGCCGCCGAAGCCATGGCCAAGGGCCGCACGCCCTATTCCGTGGTGTTCAACGACCTGATCAACTCGGCCAACGGTCCGTGGACGCAGATGATCAACGAGGTCGTCTTCGGCGACGACGTCGATGGCGCCATCGCCAATGCACAAGAGACCATGCAGTCGATCATCGACCAGGCGCAGAAATAAGGACTGGCCGGCGGCGAGGGCGGTGCAACGCCCCTGCCGTCGCGGGTCCTGATCCGGCCGCCCGGTCCGTCTCCCTGGACGGGCGGCCGGCGCTCCTTACCCTCCCCCTTGTGGGGAGGGTAAATGACCATCACCACCACCACCCCGCCACGCGCCAGAAAACTGGTCGGTGCCGGCCGCCGGCAGTGGATCGGCCTGCTCTATGTCGCGCCGGCCGTGGCGCTGGTCGTCGTCTTCTTCATCATTCCCCTCGGCATGACCGCCTGGATGTCGCTGCACAACTGGCCGCTGATGGGCGAGCATTTTTATATCGGCTTCGACAATTACCGGGCGATCCTGCGCGACAACCGTTTCTGGAACGCGCTGAGCTTCACCGCCTACTACACCGTGATCGTCACCATCGTGATCTTCGCCGTCGCCTTTCCGCTGGCGCTGTTCATCGAAAAGCCCAGGCGGCTGACCGGCTTTTACCGGACATCCTTCTTCATGCCGGCGGTCGTCGGTTTCGCCTCGGCCAGCCTGCTCTGGTCTTGGCTGCTCAATGTCGATTCCGGCCTGTTCAGCCCGGCCGCCTACGACCTCGGCCTGACCGGGAAAAAGTTCAACCTTCTGGCGACGTTCCAGCCGGCCTTCTGGTCGATCATCGCCATGGTCGTCTGGAAGGTGGCGGGCTTCACCATGATCATCCTGATGACCGGCCTGCAGTCGATCCCGACCGATCTGCAGGAAGCCGCGATGATCGACGGGGCAGGGCCGTTCGCACGCTTTCGCGCCATCACCCTGCCGCTGATGCGCCGCACGCTGGCGCTGGCGCTGATCCTGTCGATCGCCGGCTCGATCCTCGCCTTCGACCAGTTCTACATCATCCTGCGCGGCGGCCCGCGCAACCAGACGCTGACCGCCGTCTACTGGATTTTCAACCAGTCCTTCGTTTCGTTCAAGCTCGGCTATGGCGCGGCGCTGTCGATGATCCTGCTGGCCATACTGGTGGCGCTCAGCCTGGTTCAGCTGTGGCTGCTGCGCAAGCCGGAGGGCATCGACTGATGGCGCAGGCAAGAAGCCGCAGCAGCCGCCTCTGGCTCAGGATCGCCGAGCATTCGACCGGCATGATCGCCTCAGTGCTGTTCATCGCGCCGATCGTCTGGGCCGTGCTGTCGACCTTCAAGCCGGCGCAGGAGGCGCGCCAGCCGCCGCTGCCGCCATGGCCGACGACCGGCTTCTCGGTCGAGAACTACCGCACGCTCGACACCTTTGGCGACGGCCTCTGGCTGCCGGCGCAAAACAGCCTCTATGTCGCCTCGATGACGGTGATCCTGTCGGTGATCGTCAGCGTGCTCGCCGGCTACGGCTTTTCGCGCTTCCGCTTTCCCATGAAGGATGTGCTCTTCATCGTCATCCTGTCGACGATCATGATCCCGTTCCAGTCGATCCTGACGCCGATCTTCCTGGTGCTGACCAAGGTCGGCCTGCACAACACGCTGACCGGGCTGGTCCTGGTCTACACCACGCTGCAACTGCCGTTCTCGATCTTCATGATGCGCAACGCCTTCGACGCGGTGCCGCGCGAGATCGAGGAGGCCGCGCGCATGGACGGCGCCAACAACGTCACCATGCTGCTCAAGGTGATGCTGCCGCTGGTCTGGCCGGGCATCGTCACCATCGCGCTGTTTGCCTTCCTCGGCGCCTGGAACGAATTCCTGGCCGCCCTGGTGCTGATGACCGACCAGTCCAAATTCACGCTGCCGATCATGATGACCGCACTTCAGTCGGGCCGCTTCGGCGCCATCGACTGGGGCGCCGTGCAGGCGGGCGTCACAGTGATGATGGTGCCGTGCCTGGTGCTCTTCCTGTTGCTGCAGCGCTTCTACATCCGCGGCCTGATGGCCGGCGCGGTGAAATGACCCCCCGTGAAATGACCAATATCCAACGGAGTGACACGATGACCGTTCAACCATCCGCCAAGCCCGGCAAACTCGCCTTCCGCCCGCTGCCGGTGCCGCAGGTCGATGTCCGCGGCTTCTGGGGCGACCGTGTCGATGCCGTGGCGTCGCGCACCGCCGACATCCTCTACGAGCGCTGCGTCGAGGCGCGCATGCTGGAGCAGATCGACCCGGACCGGCCCTCGCCGGGCGTCGTCATTCCGTTCCATTCGCCGTCGCCCGACGAGGCTGCCAGCCCCGGCTTCACCGGCTCGACGGTGACGACGCAGATGTTCTGGGACTCCGATTGGGGCAAGACCATCGAGACCGCGGCCTATTCGCTCTACCGGCGCGAGAACGCGGCGCTCGAGAAGAAGATCGATGCCGTCATCGACCTCTACGGCAGACTGCAGCAGGAAGACGGTTATCTCTCCAGCTGGTACCAGCGTATCCAGCCAGGCAAGCGCTGGACCAATCTGCGCGATTGCCACGAGCTCTATTGCGCCGGCCATCTGATCGAAGGCGCGGTCGCCTACTACCAGGCCACCGGCAAGCGCAAGCTGCTGGATATCATGTGCCGCTACGTCGACCATATCGCCGACACCTTCGGTCCGGAGCCGGGCAAGAAGAAGGGCTATTGCGGCCATGAGGAGATCGAGCTGGCGCTGGTCAAGCTGGCGCGGGCGACCGGCGAGCAGAAATACATGGACCTGGCCAGGTATTTCATCGACCAGCGCGGGCAACAGCCGCATTATTTCGACGAGGAGGCGCGTGGGCGCGGCGCCGACCCGAAGGCCTATCATTTCAAGACCTATGAGTACAACCAGTCGCACAAGCCGGTGCGCGAGCAGGACAAGGTCGTCGGCCATGCGGTCAGGGCGATGTACCTCTATTCCGGCATGGCCGACATCGCCACCGAATATGGCGACGACACGCTCAGGGTAGCGCTCGACCGTCTGTGGAACGATCTCACCACCAAAAACCTCTATATCACCGGCGGACTCGGGCCATCGGCGCACAATGAGGGCTTTACCAGCGACTACGACCTGCCCAACGAAACCGCCTATGCCGAGACCTGTGCCTCGGTCGGCCTCGTGTTCTGGGCCAGTCGCATGCTCGGCATGGGTCCCAACGCCCGCTACGCCGACATGATGGAGCGGGCACTCTACAACGGCTCGATCTCCGGCCTGTCGCTCGACGGCTCGCTGTTCTTCTACGAGAACCCGTTGGAGAGCCGGGGCAGGCACAATCGCTGGAAATGGCATCGCTGCCCCTGTTGCCCGCCGAATATCGGCCGTATGGTCGCCTCCATCGGCAGCTATTTCTACAGCCTGTCGGACGACGCGCTGGCCGTTCATCTCTACGGCGACAGCACCGCGCGCTTCGACATATCGAACCGGGCGGTCAGTCTGATTCAGACCAGCAATTATCCTTGGGATGGCGCGGTCTCCATTCGGATCGAAGCCGACGCGCCGGTCGAGTTCACCTTGCACCTGCGCGTCCCCTCCTGGTGCGGCAAGGCGGCGCTCAAGATCAACGGCGCCGCGGTCGATCTGGACGGCATCACCAGCGACGGCTATGCCGCGATCCGGCGCGAGTGGCGCCAGGGCGACCGGGTCGAACTCGATCTC
Source organism: Mesorhizobium sp. LSHC412B00 (assembly GCF_000503035.1). Taxonomy (NCBI): domain Bacteria; kingdom Pseudomonadati; phylum Pseudomonadota; class Alphaproteobacteria; order Hyphomicrobiales; family Phyllobacteriaceae; genus Mesorhizobium; species Mesorhizobium sp. LSHC412B00. The sequence continues at coordinate 86,634 of NZ_AYWB01000001.1, forward strand.
GAAATGTCGATCGCCCGTCTGTTCGCCAATCCGGAGGTGCGTCAGGACATCGGCCGCGTCGCACTTGCGCGCGGTCCGCTGATCTATTGCGTCGAGGAGACCGACAATGCCGGCCAGTTGCATCGGATCGCTCTGCCGCGAACGGCAAAAATCGAGGCGCATGCCGAGCCGAACCTGCTCGGCGGCATCGTCACGCTTTCGGCACTTGCCAGCAAGGAAGTCCAGGAAAACTGGGAAACCGGGCTCTATCGCACCGATCCGCCGGTGGTGAGCGAGACGAGAATCACCGCCGTTCCTTACTACGCCTGGGACAACCGCGAACCCGGTGAGATGCTGGTCTGGCTGCGGGACGGATGAGTTACAGGCTGACAAACGCCGTCAGCGGCAAATGATCCGACGCAACCCGCGACAGCGGCGTATCATGAGCTTCCACCGACGAGACCATGCCGTGCCGGTTGGCCATGATCCGGTCGAGCGCCAGTACCGGCAGGCCTGAGGGGAAAGTCGGCACCGCCGCCGGCGTGAAACCAAAGGTGGCGTGCAGCGTCTTGAGCGCCGAGCGGTTGCCCAGCCGCCATTCGTTGAGGTCGCCGAGCAGCAAGGTCGGCCTTTCATCCTGGTTGCTCATGATGTCGAGCACGACGCGGGCCTGCTCCGAACGCGAGCGTCGCAACAGGCCGAGATGCGCGGCGATGACGCGCAGAGTGCGCGTTTCGTCGAGGTCGATCTCGGCAACCAGCGCGCCGCGGGGCTCCAGTCCCGGAAGCTTGATCTGATGGACGTCGCGCACCGTGCCGCGCTTGAACAAAAGCACGTTGCCGCGCCAGCCATGGCCCTTGCCGCTTCCGGAAACCGGCACCGGTACCAGCCCGGTTTCGTGTTCGATCCGGGCAAGATCGAGCAGCCCGGCGCGGTCGCCGAAGCGGTTGTCGGCTTCCTGCAGCGCGATGACGTCGGGGCCGATCTCGCGGATGACGCGGGCGGTGCGTTCGGGGTCGAACCTGCGGTCGGTGCCGATGCATTTGTGGACGTTGTAGGAGGCGACCACCATCTGGGCGCCTTCAATGTGCTTGCGCGGCGTCGCGTTCGCCTTGCGCGCTTTCCTGCCGCGGATCGACAGGAGCACTGTTTCAGGAAGGCTGCGTCCGTTTATGTCCATAGGCCTGCTATTCGATGTCCTGATTCTTTGTTCTATGCATATCGTTCTTTCACAACCGGGACCACTTCGAGGCGGTATGCATTAGAGATAGGGCGATCCCAGCCATAACAACCGGTCAAAAACCCGGATGAGAAATGGCCGCGCTTTCAAGGTTGCGAGTGTGACGGGTTTGGCGGAAGCGATTGCCGCTCCGATGCGCCCTTCGATCTCGGCGGCAAAGCCGGTATCCAGCACCTCCAGGTCGATTTCGAAATTCAGCCGCAGCGACCGGGCGTCGAGGTTGGAAGAGCCGACATAGGCCCAGACGCCATCGACCGACAACAGCTTCGAATGGTCGAATGACCCTTCATGACGCCAGACGCGGCAATAGTGCTTCAGCACCTGGTCGTACTGCGCCGTCATGGCGCGGCCGACCAGGAAGAGATTGTTGACCGCAGGCACGACGATGTCGATCTCGACACCGCGCCGGGCCGCCGTGACCAGCGCGCTGACAAATTCCCGGTCCGGCAGGAAATAGGGCGACATGATGCGGATCGATTTGCGGGCGACGGAAAATGCCCCCATCAGCAATTTATGGTTGGTTTCGATGCTGGCGTCAGGCCCCGACGCCACCGCCCGCACCAGGATCGGTTGACCGGGAGGCGGCGAGGGCTTTTCCACGTGCCAGACCTCGTCCTTGAGGGCCTCGTTGCCGGCAAAACGCCAGTCTTCGGCGGCAACCGCGAACAGGTCGGCCACGACGGGCCCCGTGACCTGGAAATGCGTATCCGCCGAACTGGCGCTGCCGGCGAATTCGGCCGAGAATCCCTTGCGGATGTTCATGCCTCCCGTGAACGCCACCACACCGTCGACGATCAGGATTTTCCTGTGCGTCCTCAAATTCGCATAGGGAAGTCTCAGGCCCATGACGATGTTGCCGTTGAACAGATCGACGGTGACGCCGGCTTCCCGGAGTGTCCCAAGAATGCTGGGCACGGAATAGCGCACGCCCACCGCATCGATCAGCACGCGAACCGTCACACCGCGCCGGACCGCTCCGGCCAGCGATCCGACAAAACGTCGTCCGATCTCGTCATTGTCGAAGATGTAGGTCTCGAGCAGGATGCTGCGCCGTGCGCCGTCGATCGCCCCGCACATTGCCGCGTAGGCTTCGTCGCCGGTCCTCAGGATGGTGATTGCATTTCCCGAAAGCAGGCCGCGCCGCGCCACCCTGTCGCCTAGCGTCTTCAGGCCGGCAAAGCGCTGGCCGAATTCGGCTGAGATGAGTGTTTCGAGCGCAATGTCGTGGTCGTGTTTGGCTGTCTCGGCTTCACCGGCGACGGGCCGCATGGCGCTGATCGTGGCGCGGCGGATGCGGTTGATGCCGGCAATGGCATAGATGATCGCGCCAAGGAACGGCGACAAGATCATCACGCCGACCCAGCCGGTGGCGGCGCGCACGTCTTCCTTGGTCATGATTGCGTGGACGATGCCGATGGCGGCCATCAGCATCGGAATGATCACAAGGATCAGAGGCCAGTAGGTCACAAAGGTCTGCCACATCGGCAGGACTATCGAGCCAGCGGCCGCAGAAGGCAATGTGGGGGATTAGTACCGGGCAAGGGATTAACCAGGACGGAGGCGCTCGCGCCTCAGTCCTTCGCCCGCTCCACATAGGCCCCGTCAGCCGTCATCACCACCACGCGGGTACCCGGCGCGATGTGCGGCGGCACCAGCGTGCGCACGCCGTTGGAAAGCACGGCCGGCTTGTATGACGAGGACGCCGTCTGGCCTTTGGTCGTCGGCTCCGTCTCGACCACTTCGAAAGTAGCGCGCTGCGGCAGCACCAGGGCTATGGCGATGCCGTTGAACTGCGAAATCTGCACCGCCATGCCTTCGAGCAGGTAGGGCGCCATGTCGCCGACCACGCTTTCCGGCACCGCGACCTGGTCGTAGCTTTCCGGGTTCATGAAGTGATACCCCTCGGCGTCGGCGTAGAGGAAGGTGTGCTCGCGCTCCTCGACATAGGCGCGCTCGACCTGCTCGGTGGTGCGGTAGCGCTCCGAAACCTTCACCCCGTCGGAGATGCGGCGCATGTCGAGCTGGGTGACCGGCGTACCCTTGCCAGGGTGGATGTTTTCGGCAAAGAGGATCACGTAAAGCTTGCCGTCCTTGTCGACGACATTGCCTTTACGGAGCGAACTGGCGATGACCTTCACCACGGTTTTCAATCCTAGACTTCGTTGGCCTGAAACGATCGTTCGGCGCAAATCGGCTGCGAGAGCCGTCGCCGTAGCGCATCTTGGCCCGAACCGCCAGCCCTGTCAGCAATTCCGTTGCCCGGCAAACCCATGACTGGCGCTTCGCCCTGGTGGACGCCGGATGTTCACGCCGACCGCCGGCCGCGGCTGATGGCCCGCAACGCCATAGCTGCCGCAATGCGCGGCTGGTTTGGCGAGCGGGACTTCATCGAGGTCGAGACGGCGGCATTGCAGATTTCGCCCGGCAACGAGGCGCATCTCTCAGCCTTCGCCACCGAGGCGATCGGCGCCGACGGCGCGCGCCGGCCGCTTTATCTCCACACCTCGCCGGAGTTCGCCTGCAAGAAGCTGCTGGCCGCCGGTGAGCGGCGCATCTTCAGCCTGGGCGCCGTCTGGCGCAACCGCGAGCGCGGCCCCTTGCACCATCCCGAATTCACCATGCTGGAATGGTATCGGGTCGGCGAAACCTATGACAGCCTGATGGCCGATTGCGCCGAACTGCTGAAGCTGGCAGCCGAGCGGGCCGGCGCCAAAACCTTCCGCTTTCGCGGCCGCGAGGCCGATCCGTTCGCCGAGCCGGAACGCGTGAGCGTGGCGGAAGCTTTTGCGCGTTACGCCGGCATCGATCTTCTTGCCACCGTTTCTGCCGATGGCGTCACAGACCGCGCCGCACTCCATGATGCTCTGGTCAAGGCCGGCCTGCGCACGGCCGGCGATGACAACTGGGCCGATTTGTTCAGCCGGGTAATGGTCGAGAAGGTCGAACCGGTGCTGGGGCAGGGGCGGGCCACCATCTTGTACGGCTATCCGATCTCGGAAGCGGCGCTCGCCCGGCCGAGCGCGGAGGACCAGCGCGTGGCCGAGCGCTTCGAGCTCTATTGCTGCGGCGTCGAGCTCGCCAATGCTTTTGGCGAACTGACCGATCCGGCCGAGCAGCGCCGGCGCTTTGCCGCCGAGATGGACGAGAAGGAGCGCGTCTATGGCGAGCGCTATCCGCTGGATGAGGATTTTCTCGCCGCCCTCGCCATCATGCCGCAAGCCAGCGGCTCGGCGCTCGGCTTCGACCGGCTGGTGATGCTGGCAACGGGCGCGACGAGGATCGATGACGTGATCTGGACGCCGGCCGCCACTCCTTGACGGAAATCGGCCTCGGTTAAACTCACAAACCGGTCAAGCCGCGCGTCTCTGGCGGCCGCCGCCGCGGATAGCTTTCGCGCTCCGCTCGGGCGCTATGCCGCAGCGGGACAATTGTCCGTGCGCCATTGCACAAGCCGCATTGGGACAATAGATGGTGCAACAGCCGCTACCGCCCGGCGCGGCTTCAGCCAGGACCACGCGCATGACCGATACATCAGAGGCAGCGAAATTGACCGACCGCGTCGCGGCACTGGTCGAGGCTGCCAAGCGGGCCGGCGCCGACGCCGCCGACGCGGTTGCCGTGCGCGGCCGTTCGATCGGCGTGTCGGTGCGGCTGGGAAAGGTCGAGAACACCGAAGCGTCCGAGGGCGACGATGTCTCGCTGCGCGTCTTCGTCGGCAACCGGGTGGCGAGCGTCTCGGCGACGGCGGCATCGGACCCCAAGGCGCTGGCTGAGCGCGCCGTGGCCATGGCCAAAGTCTCGCCCGAGGACCCCTATCAGGGTCTCGCCGATCCGGCTTTGCTGGTTGGCAAGGTGCGCGACCTCGATCTGTTCGACGCCACCGAGGTTTCGGCCGATCAGTTGAAGGAAGCGGCCCTTGCCGCCGAGGAAGCGGCCCTTGCAGTCAAGGGTGTCACCAATTCGGCCGGCAGCGGCGCCAGCGCAGGCCTCGGCGGGCTGGTGCTTGCCACGTCGGACGGCTTCGTCGGCCACTATGTCGCGTCGCGCTTTTCGCGTTCGGCCAGCGTGATTGCGGGTGAGGGCACCGGCATGGAGCGCGACTACGAATACTCTTCGAACCAGCATTTTTCCGATCTGGACGCACCGGAATTGATCGGCCGCAAGGCCGGCGAGCGCGCCGTGCGCCGCCTCGGCGCCCGCAAGGCGGCAACCGGTCCGGTCAACGTGGTGTTCGATCCGCGCATCGCGCGCGGCATTGCCGGCCATCTCGCCGGCGCCATCAACGGCGCTTCGGTGGCGCGCAAGACCAGTTTTTTGCGCGAGATGATGGGCAAGCAGGTTGCGTCGGCTGCCATCACCGTCACCGACGAACCGCTGCGGCGTCGCGGCCAGGCCTCGCGCCCGTTCGACGGCGAAGGCGTCGAGGGCGAAAAGCTGTTGATGGTCGAGAACGGCGTGCTGAAGCACTGGTTCCTGTCGACGTCCGCCGCGCGGGAATTGGGGCTGACCACCAACGGACGCGGCGCGCGCAGCGGCTCGTCGGTATCGCCGTCTTCGACCAATCTCGCCATCGAGCCGGGCGACAGGACGCCGGAAGACCTAATCAGGTCGCTAAAATCCGGCTTTTATGTTACCGAAGTGTTCGGCCAAGGCGTCGATATGGTGACCGGCGAATACAGCCGTGGCGCATCCGGCTTCTGGATCGACAATGGCGAGCTTGCCTATCCGGTGGCCGAGGTGACCATCGCCTCCAATTTGAAGACGATGTTCCTCAACATGGTGCCGGCGAGCGACCTTGACCGCGATTTCGGCACCGCCGCACCGACGCTGCTGATCGAAGGAATGACCCTTGCCGGAGCGTGACCCGGTCATATCGGCCGGGGCCTCGGAAGACCTCGATCTGCTGCGCGACGCCGCCCGCGAGGCGGGCGCGATCGCCATGCGCTATTTCGGCAAGAACCCGCAAGTGTGGATGAAGGGCGGCACCTCGCCTGTCAGCGAAGCCGACCACGCGGCGGACGCCTATCTGCGCGATACCCTGCTGGCGGCCCGGCCGGACTATGGCTGGCTGTCGGAGGAAACGACTGACGATCCGGCGCGGCTTCTGGCGCGGCGCACCTTTGTCGTCGACCCCATAGACGGCACCCGCGGCTTCCTCGAAGGTCTGCGCTCGTGGTGCGTCAGCGTCGCGGTGGTCGAGAATGGCCGCACGCTCACCGGTGTGCTCGAATGTCCGGCCAAGGGCGAAACCTATTGGGCGCTGCCTGGCCATGGAGCTTTCCGCAACGGCAAGCCGATTGCCGTGCGCGGCCTGGGTAAGACGGTCGAGATCGGCGGGCTGAAGCAGTTGATCGACCTGATGCCGGCGCAATGGCAGGGCCGGGTGCGGCGGGCGGCGCACATTCCCTCTCTCGCCTACCGGCTGGCGATGGTCGCCAACGGCACGCTCGACGCAACCTTCGTCAAGCCCAACGCGCATGACTGGGATATCGCCGCCGCCGATCTCATCTTGCGCGAGGCTGGCGGCGCCGTGCTCGACGGCCATGGCCGCGCGCCGCTATATGCCGGGGAGATCATCCGTCACGGCGCGCTGGTCGCCGGCAGCGGGCAGTTGCTGACCGTGCTTGCCGGCGTCATTGCCGATACGGAAGCGTGATCGAAGGTTCCAAAGTCGGCAGCTTTGGGCTAGACCTGTCGCAAACTCACAATATGTGAAGGACCGAAATGGCCGCGGAAGACGGAAAGAAACAGCTTTTGCACCTGGTGTTCGGCGGCGAGCTGAAGAAGCTGGGAGGCACCGAGTTCCGCGATCTCGACGCGCTCGACATCGTTGGCGTTTATCCGGACTATCAAACCGCGCACACCGCGTGGAAGGCAAAGGCGCAAGCCAGCGTGGACAATGCCCATATGCGCTATTTCGTCGTCCATCTGCACCGGCTGCTCGACCCTGAAAGCAAGGCCGCCGGTTGACAGCGATGGAGTATGAAGCGGTGAAAGGGCAGCCCACCGGCGCCGCGGTCCGAAGAAGACGCGGCGGCAGTTCGAAGACATTCTGGCGCAAGATCCGCGAGCCGTTGGCGCAGTCGCGAATCGTCAAGAGCATGATCGTCAGCCTGCTCGCCCAGTTCGTCCGCCTGGTGCGCCTGACCAACCGCGTGGTCGAAGGCTCGGCTAAATTTTCAGGCGGCGACTACGCCGAATTCGAACCCGGCATCATCGCGCTCTGGCATGGCCAGCATCTGCTGACCCCAGCCTATTATCCCAAGGGACGGCCGCTGGTCGCCATGGTCTCGCGCAGCGCCGACGCCGAACTCAACGCGCTGATGATCGAAAAATTCGGCATCGAGGCGGTGCGCGGCTCCGGCGGGCGTGAAAGCACGAAGCATCTCGACAAGGGCGGCGCCAAGGCGCTCATCGCCCTGAAAAAGTCACTCGTGGCCGGCAAGAACGTCGCCATGATCGCCGACATTCCCCACGGCACGCCGCGCGACGCGGGGCTTGGTATCGTTCTGCTGGCACGCCTTTCCGGCCGGCCGATCATGCCTGCCGCCATCGCCACCAGCCGCCGCAAGGTGCTGGAAAGGAGCTGGGACAAGACCACCATCAACCTGCCGTTCGGCCGCTCCTCGATCGTCATCGGAACGCCGGTTTTCGTGCCGGCCAATGCCGACGAGGCCGAAATGGAGCGCAAGCGCCAGGAAGTCACGGCCGCGCTCAATGCCGCAACCGCCGAGGCCTATCGGCTCGTGGACGGCAGGCCATGAGCGTCGGCTGGGCGCGCGCCTTCCTGGCGGCCTACCGCCTTGCCGGTGCAGCCGCCTATCCGCTGATGGGTCCCTATGTCGCCTGGCGCACATCGCAGGGCAAGGAAGACCGCAGCCGCAGCCGTGAGCGCTACGGCGTTGCCGGGCGGCCGCGCCCCGAAGGGCCGGTGATCTGGATCCATGCGGCAAGCGTCGGCGAGACCCTTGCGGTCGTGCCGCTGGTGCAAAGCATCCTCGACTACGGTGTCAACATCGTGCTGACGACGGGAACAGTGACCTCGGCGCAGGTTGCCGACGAACGGCTGGGCGACCGCATCATCCACCAATATGTTCCGCTCGACCTGAAGCCGGCCGTCAGCCGCTTTCTCGATCACTGGCGGCCGGACCTGGCTATCATCGCCGAATCCGAGATATGGCCGATGACGATCCTCGAGCTCGGCGCCCGACACGTGCCGCAGGTGCTGGTCAACGGCCGGCTGTCCGACCGTTCGTTCAAATCCTGGAAGAAGCGCGCCAACATCGCCGAGGCGCTGTTCGAGAACCTCGCACACGTCGTTGCCCAGTCGGATGTCGACGGCGAACGGTTTCGCGCGCTTGGCGCCCGGCCGGTCACCGTGTCCGGCAACCTCAAGGTCGACACCTTGCCGCCGCCCGTCGACGAACGGGCGCTGGCGACGCTGAAGCGCCAGATCGCCGGCCGCCCGACCTGGGCGGCAATTTCGACCCATGACGGCGAGGAGGTGGTCGCGGCGGAAGTCCACGCCACGCTCTACAAGCGCCACCATGGCCTACTGACGATCATCGTCCCGCGCCATCCCGACCGCGCCGAAGCGCTGGCTGCACAGATTTCCGGCATGGGCCTGAAGCTGGCGCGGCGCAGCAAGGGCGACCGGATCACCGCCGACACCGATATCCTCCTTGGCGATACGATCGGCGAGATGGGGCTTTATCTCCGGCTGACGGAAATCGCCTTTGTCGGCCGCTCGCTGACCTCGGAAGGCGGCCAGAATCCGCTGGAGCCGGCCATGCTCGACACCGCTGTGCTGGCCGGCCGCAACGTCCAGAATTTTCGCGAGGCCTATCAGCGCCTGCTCGACAGTGGCGGCGCCAAGCTGGTGCGCGACCGCGACATGCTGGCCGGCGCCGTCAATTTCCTGCTGAGCAATGAAGTTGCGCGCCATGAGATGATGGCGGCCGGTGCCGCCACAGTCGACCAGATGCGCGGTGCGCTGGCGCACACGCTGAAGTCGCTCGAGCCTTATATTCAGCCATTGATCGTCAAGTCGCGCCTGAAGGGCGCCGACGGGCGATAGGTGGCGTCGGAAGCACCACCTTTCTGGTGGGAAGCGCCGGACTGGCGGGTCTTTGCGCTGTCGCCGCTATCAGCCGTCTATGGCATCGTCGCCGGCCGCCGCATGCATCGGGCGGTACGTGAAAAGATCGACGCGCCAGTGCTTTGCGTCGGCAACTTCACCGTCGGCGGCAGCGGCAAGACGCCGATCGCCATCGCGCTGGCCAAGCAGGCCCGGCGCATGCAGCTCAATCCCGGATTCCTGTCGCGCGGCCATGGCGGCTCGTTCGCGCAGCCGCATGTCGTCGATGCCAGTCACGACGCTGCAAAGCATGTCGGCGACGAGCCGCTGCTTTTGGCCGAGCACGCGCCGGTTGCGGTGAGCCCCAACCGCGCCGCCGGCGCCAAGCTGCTCCTGAAAGCCCATGGCTGCGATTTCCTGATCATGGATGACGGTTTTCAGAGCGCGCGCATCCATATCGACTATGCGCTGGTCGTCGTCGACGCCCGCTACGGCATCGGCAACGGCCGCGTCATTCCGGGTGGACCGCTGAGAGCCAACATCGTCGACCAACTGGTGTTCACCGATGGGCTGTTGAAGATGGGCGAGGGCGCTGCCGCCGACCAGGTCGTGCGCCAGGCGGCGCGCGCCGGCCGGCCAGTCTTCGAGGCGCATGCCGAGCCCGCGGCCAAGGAGCGGTTTGCCGGCCGGCGGTTCCTCGCCTTTGCCGGCATCGGCCATCCCGAAAAATTCTTCGACACGCTGCGCGGCACAGGCGCTGAGGTGGCGCTGAGCCGGTCGTTTCCGGACCATCACTTCTATGCCCCTGATGAACTCGCGGAACTGGCGGCAACCGCGCGCCGCGATGGACTAGGCCTCGTCACCACCGCCAAGGACGCCGCCCGGCTGCGCCATGGCGCTGCCCCGGCCGATTTCCTCGCTGAACTCGCCGTGCTGGAGATCGACGCCACGTTCGAACTCGACACTGTGCCGGAGCGCATCATCGACGAGACGCTGGATGCCTGGAGACAGCGCAAGCTGCGAGGGTAGGGCGTGCAGCGTCACGCGGAGATGCTGGCGGACAGCACCCCCCTCTGGCCTGCCGGCCATCTCCCCCGCAAGGAGGGAGATCAGCAGCTTTGCCAATGGCGCTCATTCTGCAACGCTGGTGATTTGGCGAAAGCAAAGATGATCATCCAATCTCCCCCGTTGCGGGGGAGATGTCCGGCAGGACAGAGGGGGGTGTGAAGGAACGCGACCAACGGCTCTGTGCGCGCCTTTAACCCCGGCTGCGCAGGTCCGGATGCATCTCGATCTCGCGGCGCAGCGAGGCGGCGGCGCTGACATAGGGCTCCTGCCTGGCGACGCTCCAATATTTGAGCTCGTCCAGCGGAATGCTCTCGCCGGTCACAGCGCAGCGCACGAATGCGCCGGGGCTGGTGACCTGGAAGTCGCCGTCGAGATAGCGGATCCGGGCTTCCTTGCCGCCAGGGCCTTCGAAGCGGTTCATCATGGGGTGGTGCCAGAGTTCATGCTGATTTCATCGCCATAAATTGCCGGCAAGGTCAAGCTTGACGCAATGCTGAGGCGCTATTGTCGGCTCCAAACCATTCTTATGGGACCGGCATGGACATTTCATCCGCCCGCCTGACTGCGCTGCTGCGCGAGGCCATGATATTGGCAGCGGTGCCGTCGGCGAAGGCCGATCCGGCGAAAGCAGCACTTATAAAGGCGCTGGTGCAGCCGCCGACGCCATCCGGTGCGCCTTTGCAGCCGGCAGCGGCGCCGGCGCTGCAGGCGCTGTTGTCCGCAGCCACCGCAAAGGGGCAGCAGGCGGGTTCAGCCGAGATCCTGCAGGCCTATCTGGCCCTTGCCGAACCGGGTGACGCGGCGCCCGACGATTTCGGGCCGACAACGGCTGCGACAGGCAAGGCGACGCCAGCCAACGACGATGCACAGCGCGGTCTGCCGGTGCCGCCGGCCAGGGCCGATGATGGCGCTGCCGCAAAGCCGGCAGGACTGCCCTGGTTTGCGCTTCTCGCACCGGGGGTTTCGCCGCCGCGCCGCGCCTCCGCCACCGACGCGGCGGCGAAGCGGGGGCAGGCGATGTCTGGGTCGAATGACACGGTCCAGCCCGAAGGCCGGCAGCAGATGCGTGTCGGCCTGATGGCGCTGGCTGCCGGGTTTCTGGCCGTTGCCATTGTCGGGCTCGCCTTGCTGGTGCTTGGCTGAGCACCGAACGATCGCCGCTATCGCTCGGCTTCGAGGAATGCTTCCATCTTGTCCATCGCCAGCCCCGCCTCGACAGCGATACGGCGTGAAAGTTCGGCGGCAGCCGTGCGTGGCCGCCCCAGCGGCCGGTCGAGCCAGTACGACACCGGGTTCAGCGCCCTGCGCTCGTCGACGGCGACGATGCGGCCTGCCTCCAACTGGTGTCCGGTCAGCGGTGGCCGCGCCAGCGCGATGCCGAGCCCGTAAGCTGCGGCGTCGAGCACGAGATTGTAGTCCTCGAAGCGGCGATCCTGCGGGCGCGGGCGGTAGTCCATCCCTTGCGCGGCAAACCAGGCACGCCAGCCGGAGGCGTCGGAATCGTTGATCAGTGGAAACCTCAGCAGCCGGGCCGGGTCGCCGCGGCCGATCTCGCGGGCAAGGCCGGGCGCGGCGACGGGAAAGACATGTTCCTCGAACAGCTTCACCGAGATGCGGCCCGGAATGCCGCCGCGGCCGCAGCGGACCGACAGGTCGATGCCTTCATCGGCAAGGTCGGCCTGGCGGATGTCGACGTCGAGGACGATGCGCAGCTTGGTGGGATTGTTCTCCAGCGCCGCCATGCGTGGCATCAGCCACAGCCCGCTGACGGAGGGTATCGAGGTCAGCCGCACCACGGCGGTGCCGCGCGGCTCGACCCAGCGGTCGGAATGGCTGGAGATCAGCGCAAAGGCTTCCGCCGTGCGCAGATGCAGGCGGTTGCCCTCGATGGTCAGCGAGACGCCGCGCGCGCCGCGGTCGAACACTTTCAAGCCCAGCCAGTCCTCCAGCTTGGCGATCTGCCGGCTGACGGCGCCGTGGGTGATGTTGAGCTTCTCGGCCGCGGCCGAAAAGCTCCCCGTTCGCGCCGCCGCATCGAAGGCGCGCAGGGTCTCGAGCGGCACCATTGTGTCTGAGCTGTGATCCATAGTCACAGGTGATCCTCGATTTGATCGTTTGTCAACGGCGCCGAAAAGGCGCTTTCTGCCTTTCAACTCTGGGAACCCGAGGACAGGCAGATGAGCGCAACGACCAGCACGTCGAATCCGACACAGCGGATGGACACCACGGCGGCCATCGCCGTGGCGTTGACGGTGGTCGGCTGGGCCTCGGCCTTTCCGGCGATCCGTGCCGGCCTCGCCGCTTTCGGGCCGCTGGAACTCGGTGCGCTGCGCTTTGCCATTGCCGCGGTGCCGGCGGCGATCTTTCTTGCCGTCAAGCGCCCGGCGCTGCCGAGGCTCGACGAAGTGTGGCGCCTGGTCTTTGGCGGCGCCATCTTCGTCGCGCTCTACACTGTCATGCTCAATTTCGGCGAACTGACCGTGTCGGCGGGTGCCGCCGGTTTCATCATCAATGTCAGTCCGGTCTTCACCGCCATCATGGCAATGGCATTGCTGGGCGAGCGCTTCTCAAGCTGGGCCTGGTTCGGCACGGCGATTTCTTTCGCCGGCATCGGCATCATCGCCGTGGCCGACGGCAATGGCTTGAGTTTCGACACCGGCGCGCTGCTGGTTCTTGGCTCCGCGCTGTGCTCGGCCGTCAACACGATCGTCCAGAAGCCGCTCTTTGCCCGCCATCACCCGCTGACCATTTCGGCCTCCAACATGATCCTTGGCGCGCTTTGCCTGGCACCCTTTCTGCCAAGCGGCTTTGCGCAGGCCGCGGCCGCCAACACGGCCGGTATCGGCGCCGTGATCTTTCTTGGCATCGTGCCCAGCCTGATCGCCTATGCCGCATGGGCAACCGCACTGTCGCGCCTCCCGGCAGCGCGCGCGTCGAACTTCCTCTATCTGGTCTCGCCCATGTCGGCCCTGATCGGCTTCTTCTGGCTGGGCGAAGTGCCGACGCTACTTGGTATCCTCGGCGGCGCACTGGCGCTGGGCGGCGTGATCGTGGTGAATTTAAAGCGTTAAAACAAATGATTTGAGCTGTTTTCGGACTCAAACCGAGAACCGCTTCCATCAGAATGCAGACACCCAGAGGAAGGACAGCTATGGTACGCTGCCTTCACTGGGGGACGGAATGGCAAGACTGTTCATATCGGCAATTTTTTTGCGTTTTGCTGCTGACCGGGAAAGCCGCCGCGGGCTGGTATCAGGTCGAAAACTACGAAGGCTCCATCGGACCTAACCCCGTCCACCTATCGCTGCAGAGATATGACAGTTTCGGCAGCGGGATTACGGTCGAGGGGAGCTATTTCCACGACGCGAAGCAAAGCCCGATAGCGGTGTACGGCAAGATCAGTGGCACCAGCGTCTTCCTTTGCGAGATTGCGGACGACAGGGAGTTCGACCGGGTGCTGGTCATGGGATCGAAAACGCCCGTTGGCACCACCGGATGTCCGTTTTCTCTCGACCTTGGCGAAAGCGGCGCAACAGGGACTTGGAGCAAGGGCTCGGACAAGTTCCCGATCACGCTGAAGAAGGTCGCAAACCTCGACGATACCGGTGAGGCGAAGGTTGACGGCACCGTCGAGATTCCCTTCTGGGCACAGACAGCAACCCACAGATTTGCCGGGGTCTACGAGAAAGCGGGCTTTCTCGTCTGCATGAATAAGCTGCGGGTCATCGATAAGAAGAAAAAGAAGGTCGTTCAGGCAATCGCTTTCGATGACGACGATTGCGATGCCGGCATGCTGATGACTCCCATCTACATGAATGTTCAAAAACAGGTTGGGAGAAGCTTCGAGATAATCTCCGTGAATTTTCGCGGCGGTAGCGCCGGTTACTCAAGGGATTACGTTTTCTCTCATAGGTTCAAGGATTATCGCCTGTTGGTGAATTGAGCGTGTGGCCTGACCTGGCTTGTGCTCACCGCCGCCCAAACAGCCGCTCTATGTCGGCGAGCTTGAGTTCGATATAGGTCGGGCGGCCGTGGTTGCAGGTGCCGGAGCCGGGAGTCGCCTCCATCTGTCGCAGCAGTGCGTTCATCTCCTCGGCCTTGAGCAGCCGGCCGGAGCGCACCGAGCCATGGCAGGCCATGGTGGCGGCGATCTTGTCCAGCCGCTCTTTCAGCGTCTCGACGGTATCGTTGTCGGCGATCTCATCGGCAAGGTCGCGCACCAATTGCTGGACATTGGTTTCGCCGAGCATGGACGGCGTCTCGCGCACCGCCACCGCACCGGGGCCGAAGCGCTCGATGCCGAGACCGAACCGGGCAAGTGTCTCCGAATGCATGGCCAGCCGCTCGGCGTCTTCTTCCGGCAGGTCGACGATCTCCGGCAAAAGCAGCATCTGCGAGGGCACCGCGCGCGAGTGCAGGGCATTCTTCAGCGCCTCGTAGACCAGCCGCTCATGCGCCGCGTGCTGGTCGACGATGACAAGCGAATCCCTGGTCTGGGCGACGATGTAGTTCTCGTGGACCTGCGCGCGGGCGGCGCCCAGCGCGGTGCCGAGCAGCGTCTCGGCCGGCTCGGCTAAGCCGGCACGCGCATCGGCGCTGGCGAGCGGACCGGCGTCGAATGCAGCCTGGTCGTTTTCGCGGAAGCCGGCGCCGTCAAATCCCATATCCAGCGGCCGCTGTGGCGAGCGGTCAAAGCCCGAAAAGCCCGAGGCCCGGTAGGCCGCGTCATAACTGCGATGACCGTTGGCAGGACCCGCATGGGCGTAGGAGGCGGCTCCCGGCCGGAACGCCGCCACCATCCCGGCGGCCCCGCTGGTGGCGGCGCGGATGCCGGCATTGGCCAGCGCCTCGCGAATGGCGCCGACGATCAGCCCGCGCACCAGGCCGGGGTCGCGAAAGCGCACATCGGCCTTGGCTGGGTGGACGTTGACGTCGACGGTCGCCGGATCGAGCGTCAGGAACAGCACGGTCACCGCGTGCCGGTCGCGCGGCAGCACATCGGCGAAAGCGCCGCGAATGGCGCCGGCAATCAGCTTGTCGCGCACTGGCCGGCCGTTGACATAGGCATATTGCTGCAGCGCGTTGGCGCGGGTGAAGGACGGGATCGAGACGTGGCCGGTCAGGTGCACGCCGTCCCGGCTGGCGTCGATAGCGATGGAATTGTCGGGAAACTCGGCGCCCATCACCTGAGCGACGCGGCGCAGGCTGCCCTCGGTACTGTCATCGGTCGCCGGCAATTCCAGCGTCGAGCGGTCCGAGCCGGCCAGCGTGAAGCGCACGGCGGGGAAGGCGATGGCGATGCGCTTGAGCACGTCGCTGGTGGCGGAGCTTTCGGCGCGCTCGCCCTTCATGAACTTGAGCCGGGCCGGCGTGGCGAAGAACAGGTCGCGCACCTCGACCGTGGTGCCGCGGTTGGCCGCCGCCGGTTTGACCGCCGAAACGCGGCCGCCTTCGATGGCGATCTCGGCTGCAGCGTCGCCTGCGGCCGTGCGCGAGCGAACCGACAGTCGCGACACCGAACCAATTGACGGCAATGCCTCGCCACGGAACCCGAGCGAGCGGATATCATGAATGTTGTCGGCAAGTTTCGAGGTGCAGTGGCGCGCAATGGCCAGCGCCAGTTCCTGTTCGGGGATACCGGAGCCGTCATCGGTGACGCGGATCAGGTTCAGCCCGCCGCCGGCAGTGACGACCTCGACGCGGGAGGCGCCGGCGTCGAGCGCGTTTTCGACCAGTTCCTTCACCACGCTCGCCGGACGCTCGATGACTTCGCCGGCGGCGATCTGGTTGATCATCGTTTCGGAAAGCTGGCGAATGGGCATGGGGGTATTATAGGCGGATTCGAAGGGTGTGCGGAAGGCTTCAATGAATGCCGAACATTGGAGACGCCAGCGGGACAGCACCCCCCTCTGGCCTGCCGGCCATCTCCCCCGCAAGGAGGGAGATCAGATGTCACGACGGCTTTCGCCAATCTCCAATGCTTGAAGGGTGACGCGACATATGAACTGCCAATCTCCCCCCTTGCGGGGGAGATGTCCGGCAGTACAGAGGGGGGTGTGAAGGAACTCTGCGATAGTGACTACGCTGCAACCGATTTCAAGCCTGCGTTGCCAGCCAGTCCCTGACTTTCCGCGCATTCTCGCTCAGCTCACGGTTCTTAGGCCAAACCACATAGAACGCCTTGCCGGTCTTCAGCACATGATCGGTCACCGGCACCAGCAGCCCCGACGCCAGGAGCCGTTCGGCCAGATGCCGCCAGCCAAGCGCGATGCCCTGGCCTTCCATGACGCCCTGGATCACGAGGCCGTAATCGTTGATGCGCAGGCCGCGCGCGGTGTTGTCGAGGCTGCCGCCCGCCGACTGGAACCATTCGTCCCAGCTAGCCGCCTCGCGGTAGGGCTCCTCGAGGTGGATCAGGCGATGCGTCGCCAGCTCCGCGACGCTCCTTGGCATGCCGAATTTCGCGAGATAGCTGGCGCCAACCACCGGAAAAATCTCCTCGTCGGCCAGCGGCAGCGAGTGATAATCGGCCCAGTCGCGCGGTTCGCCGCCGCGAACTGCGAGCGGGATGCCCTCGGCGATGATGTCGAGATCGCGGTCGGCGGTCTGGATGCGCAAGTCGATGCCCGGCAGTTCGTCGCGGAACTGCTGCAGCCGCGGCATCATCCAGAACGAGCCGAAGGCGGTCGACGCCGCCAGCGTGACATGACCGCCGGTCGCCTGCAGGCGCAGATCCTCCGCCGATTTGCGGATATGCGACAGGCCGAGCGAGACGTCAGCATGGAAGCGTTCGCCCGCTTCTGTCAGGACGACCTGGCGGTGGCGGCGCTGGAACAACTGCGCGCCAAGCTGTTCCTCCAACCCGCGCACCGCATAGGAGACGGCGGCCTGCGTCATGCCGAGCTCGCGCCCGGCGGCAGTGAAGCTCGACAGCCGGCCCGCCGCCTCGAAGACGATCAGGCTGCCGGCCGAGGGTAGGAGATGGCGCAGGCTTCGCATAAGTTGAGCTTATACAAGAGATCAGGATTTTCCAGCATCACATCCATATTTCCTCTCGCTAACTTGGTTGGACGGAATGAGGAGGCTCCATGAACGCACCGGCCGCTGAACTGACCGAGCAAACCCACCGCCGCGGCGGCGGGCGCCTCGGACGCAAGGCGCTGAGGAGCGCCCCCGTCGCCTCGTTCCCGACGCTGGTCCGCGAGATCCCCACCTACCAGATGGTCCCGGACGAGGCGGTGGAACTGATCCACCAGGAGTCACTCGCTATCCTCGAAGAGGTCGGTTGCGAGTTCCGCGACGACGAGGCGATCGCCATGTGGAAGGCGGCGGGCGCCGACGTGTCCGAGACACGCGTCCGCATCGACCGCGGCCTCCTGATGGAACTGGTCGCGAAGGTTCCATCCGAGTTCACTCTCAATGCGCGTAATCCCGAGCGCACCGTGCGCGTCGGCGGCAAGAACTCCATCTTCGCGCCGATGTATGGCGCGCCTTACGTGCGCGACCTCGACAACAACCGGCGTTATGGCACGCTTGAAGACCTCAACAATTTCCACAAGCTCGCCTACATGGCCCCGGCGCTGCATTCGTCGAGTTCGATCATCTGCGAGCCGATGGAGATCGCGGTGCCGAAACGGCATCTCCACATCATCCATTCGGCGCTGAAGCATTCCGACAAGCCGTTCATGGGCATCGTTACTTCCAAAGACCGCGCCGAAGACACGATGGCGATGGCGGGCATCGTCTTTGGCGAAGATTTCGTTCGCGACAACCCGGTGCTGGTGTCGATTACCAACTGCAACTCGCCGCTGGTGTGGGACGCCACCATGCTGGACGCGATGAAGGTCTATGCGCGCAGCAATCAGCCGCTGATCCTGGCTCCCTTTGCGCTGTGCGGCGCATCGACTTCGGCCTCGGCCGTCGGCGCGGTGGCGCAGGTCAATGCCGAAGCACTGGCCGGCGTCGCTTTCACCCAACTGCTGCGCCCGGGTTCGCCGCAAATCTACGGCCAGTTCATGGTGACGGTCGACATGAAGACCGGCGCGCCGATGGGCGGCACGCCGGAAGCCGCCCAGATGATGTATCTGATGGGCGCGCTGGCGCGGAAATACAAACTGCCCTGGCGAACCTCCGGCTTCCATGTCGGCTCCAAGCTCAACGACGCCCAGGCCGGCTATGAATCCAACATGCTGATGCATGCCGCCATCCTCGCCGGCGCCAATTATATCTGGCACTCCGCCGGCTGGTTGGAGGCCGGGCTGACATGCGGCTATTCGAAATTCGCCACCGACTGCGAGCAGCTTGTCGGCTGGTACAAATATGCCGGCGGCCTGCCGTTCGACGATTTCAAGGAGGCCATGGCGGCGATCCGCGAAGTCGGGCCGCAGGGCCATTTCCTCGGCACCCAGCACACGCTCGATCATTACGAGTCGGCATTCTTCATGCCCACCATCATGGATTTCAACTCCTACGAACAATGGAAGGCCGGAGGGGCGAAGGACCACGACACGCGCGGCCGCGAGAAAGCCCGCAACATGCTGGCCGACTATGAAGAGCCGAAACTCGATGAGGGCATTGCCGAGGGCCTCAGGGACTTTATCGCGCAGCGCGAAGAGAGGCTGCCCGACAGCGTTAGCTAAGAGAACGACGAATGAGTTGATAACGGGCGAAGACCCGATGGGAACCGCAAGGGAGAAAGACATGACACTTTTCAAAAGCAATGGCGATCGCGTGCCGACGGCCATCGAGGCGATGGCGCAAGAGACGCGTGCTGGCCGTATGGACCGGCGCGAGTTTCTTGCATTGGCAAGTGCGTTCGGCGCATCGACGGCGCTGGCCTACGGCATGATCGGCCTTGCCGCGCCGGGACAGGCTTTTGCCGAGGAGCCGAAGAAGGGCGGCACGCTGCACATATCGATGTCGGTCAAGGCACAAAAAGATCCGCGCACCTATGACTGGGTGGAACTGGCCAACATCTCGCGCTGCTGGCTGGAGCCGCTGGTCCGCTACACCAGGGAATTCACCTTCGAGCCAGTGCTGCTCGAAAGCTGGGACATCAATGACGACGCCACGGAATACACGTTGCATGTGCGCAAGGGCATCACCTGGAACAATGGCGATGCCTTCAACGCCGATGACGTGGTCTTCAATGTTACCCGCTGGTGCGAGAAGAAGGTCGCCGGCAACTCCATGGCCGCTCGCGTCGGCGGGCTGATCGACGAAAAGTCGGGCAAGGCCAGGGAAGGCGCGATCGCCAAGGTCGACGACAATACGGTCAAGCTGACGCTCAGCGCGCCCGACATTTCGCTGATCCCGAACCTCACCGATTATCCCGCGCTCGTCGTCCACCGCAATTTCGACGCCGAAGGCGCCGACCCGGTCAAGAAGCCGATCGGCACGGGCCCGTTCGAACTGGTCTCCTACGATGTTGGCCAGAAGGCGGTGGTCAAGCGTCGTGAAAACGGCAAGTGGTGGGGTGGTGAAGCGCCGCTCGACAGCGTCGAGTTCATCGACTACGGCACCGACTTCAACGCTTCGATCAACGCCTTCGAATCCGGCGAGATAGACCTCAATTTCGAGACGCCGGCCGACTTCATCGACATCCTGGATAAGATGGGGCTGGAGAAGTCCGAGGTTGCGACGGCAACCACGCTGGTTGCCCGCACGAACGTTACCCACAAGCCCTATGACGACCAGCGGGTGCGCAGCGCGCTGCAGATGGCGGTCGACAACAATGCGGTGCTGGAACTCGGCTATGCCGGGCGAGGGACGGTCGGTGAAAACCACCATGTCAGCCCTATCCATCCTGAATATTTCGCGCTGCCCAAGAAGACGCGCGACGCGGCCGGCGCCAAGAAGCTGATGGCGGACGCAGGGCAGGCCGATTTCGAGCACGAGCTGATCACCGTCGAGGACGATTGGCAGAAGAACACCGGCGACGCGATTGCGGGCCAGCTGCGCGACGCCGGCATCAAGGTGAAGCGCACGGTGCTGCCGGGCTCGACCTTCTGGAACGACTGGACGAAGTATCCCTATTCGATGACCATCTGGTACATGCGCCCGCTTGGCGTCCAGGTGCTGGCGCTTGGTTATCGCACCGGCGAAGCCTGGAATGAATCGGCCTATTCCAACCCGGACTTCGACGCCAAGCTGAAGCAGGCGCTGTCGCTGATCGACGTGGAGAAACGGCGTGAGGTGATGAAGGATGTCGAGCAGATCCTGCAGGATTCCGGCGTCATCATTCAACCCTTCTGGCAGAAGCTCTACAGCCACATGAACAAGAAGGTGAAGAACTACGGCGTCCACCAGACCTTCGAGATGGACCTGCAGAACGTCTGGCTGGATGGCTGAGACGGTGCAAGCCGGGGCTTCATGAGCCGCAAAAAAGCCGATATGCAGGATGTCTGGTATTGCCGCCTTGCCGCCAAACGTCCGGAGATCCTGCATGAAACCGATAGTGCTTGCCGCTGTCTTTTCGATTGCCTTGCCAGCGACAGTGCTGGCCGGGCCGGCTTCCAACGCCGTCAAGTTCTTTTATCTGCCCGAGGTGAAATTCGAGGGAGATGCAAAGTACCGCGACCGCTTCACCGAGCCGGTGACCAAGCTGTTCGATCTCAACGACCGGGCAACGAAGAACAAGCCCGACGAAGTCGCCTGCCTCGACTTCGATCCCGGCCTCGACGCGCAGGATTTCGACCAGAAGTCGATTGCCAAGACATTGAAGCTGGCCGAGACCGTCAATGGCGATACGGCCGAAGTCACCGCCACCTTCAGCCTTTTTGCGGAAGGCGATGATTCCAAACGCGAAATGCTGTGGTCGCTGAAGAAAATCGACGGCAAATGGAAGGTCGCCGACATCACCTCCAAGACCAGCAGCTGGACGCTGAGCGCGCTGGAATGCATGCCCGACAAAGCGCCGGAGTGATCCCGTGCTCCGCCGTCTTGTCTTGGCGCTGTCGCCCATGTGCGTGCTGTCGGTGGGTATGAGCGCAGCCGCAGCACAAGGCCTGTTGGGCCCGCCGCCAGCCAATGCGCCGGCCGTGACGGCACCGGCCGGCGCAGCACCGCCCGCAAATCCACCCGGGACAGCGGTGGAACCGGCGACACCGCCGGTTGGGTGGTCGCCGGCCGAGCCGGCCGCGCCCGTCCTGGCGGGCTCGCCGACGGCTGTGGTCAAGCCGTTCTACGAACATCTCGGACTGGAGCTCGATCCGACCCAGCGCAAGAACTTCGTCGACCCGGCCAAGACCGTACTCGACAAGAGCGACGCGTTGCGCAAATCCGGGCAGGGCGAATGCCTCGACCCCAACATGGCGCTCGACAATGCCGATTACGACAAGCTTGCAATCGACAAGAGCCTGAAGAGCATCGAGGCCGTCAATGGTGATCAGGCCAAGGTGGTGGTCGCCTTCGTCGTCGAAGGCAACCAGCACCGGCTGGAGTGGAAGCTGAAGAAGGTCGACGGCGACTGGAAGATATCCGATCTGCTTTCGGTGACCGGTGAATGGGCGCTCAGCCAGTATCAGTGCGAATAAGCCGCCGATTGTTTCCGGGTGGTCGGCAATGAAGCTTCGCGTTTTGCTCGCGATCGCGCTGGTCGGGTTGGGCGCTGCCGGCTGCGGCCTCGACTCGCACATCGGCACGATGCTGATCGCCCGCGCGCCTTGGCAAGCTTTGGCGGCTCCCGGCGATTTGCCCGTCGAGCGCGTCGTGCTCGACCAGCCCGGCGCTCCTGATCTGGTCGGCTGGGCGGCTGATCGAAAGGGCAGCTGCGGCGCGGTCGTACTGCTGCATGGGCGCGGCGCCAAGCCGCCTATGGCTGACGTCAGTTCAGCCACGGCCGCGATAGGGGGCAACGCCGGTGTCGGGCAACCAGGCGCCTTCGGGCGGAGCGCCGGTCTGCCAGAAGACATCGATCGGAATGCCGCCGCGCGGATACCAATAGCCGCCTATGCGCAACCACAGCGGCTTCGTTGCCGCCACAATGCGGCGGCCGATCATCACCGTGCAGTCTTCATGGAAAGCGCCATGGTTGCGAAACGAAGTCAAAAACAGTTTGAGCGACTTCGATTCCACAAGGGTGGCATCGGGTGCGTAGTCGATGACGAGATGAGCGAAATCCGGCTGTCCGGTTACCGGGCAGAGCGAGGTGAATTCCGGGCAGGTGAAGCGCACGATCGCCGGCGGCCCGTCGCCGCGCTGGAACGGCACGGTCTCCAGGACCGCGGTCTCCGGGCTCTGTGGCGTCCCGACGTGGGCGCCGAGCTGGGTGAGGGTTTTGGTATCGATCATCGTGGTTTTCCTGGGGATTTTCCGCGCTCATTAGCATCGGATCAAAAAGTGTGCAGCGATTTTCGGATAAATTCGATGCTTAAGACAAGAACTGGAGCAGCACGCGCTGCTCCGACACAAACTGGAACGGCAGGAAGATGATGACCAGCAACGACCCGCTTCTCCAGCCTTACCAGCTCAAACACCTGACGCTGAAGAACAGGGTGATGTCGACCAGCCACGAGCCGGCCTATTCAGAGGACGGCATGCCGAAACAGCGCTACCGGCTCTACCACGCCGAAAAGGCCAAGGGCGGCATGGCGCTGACCATGACGGCGGGCTCGGCCATCGTCTCGCGCGACAGCCCGGCCGCGTTCGGCAATCTGCATGTCTATGACGACCGCATCGTGCCGTGGCTGGCCGAACTGGCGGGCGCCTGCCACGAGTATGACTGCAAGGTGATGATCCAGATCACCCATCTTGGCCGCCGCACCGGCTGGAACAAGGCCGACTGGCTGCCGGTGCTGTCGGCCTCGCCGGTGCGTGAGCCGGCGCACCGCGCGTTCCCGAAAACCATCGAGGACTGGGATATCGAGCGCATCGTGGCCGACTATGCGTCCGCTGCGCAGCGCTGCCACGCGGCCGGCCTCGACGGCATCGAGTTCGAATCCTACGGCCATCTGATGGACGGGTTCTGGTCGCCGGCCACCAACCATCGCGACGACGAGTTCGGCGGTTCGCTCGACAACCGGCTGCGCTTCACCGACATGGTGCTGGATGCCGTGCGGGCGGTGGTCGGCGAAAAATTCGTCGTCGGCATCCGTATGGTCGCCGATGAGGATTTTGACAAAGGCCTGTCGAAGGAGGAGGGCGTTGAGATCGCCCGGCGATTGGCCGGTTCCGGCAAGGTCGATTTCCTCAACATCATTCGCGGCTCGATCGAGAGCGATGCGGCACTAACCAAGGTCATCCCGGTCGCCGGCATGCGCTCTTCGCCGCATCTCGATTTTGCCGGCGAGGTGAGGGCGGCGACGAAGTTCCCGACCTTCCATGCGGCGCGGATTTCCGATGTCGCCACGGCGCGCCACGCCATCGCCACCGGCAAGCTCGATATGGTCGGCATGACCCGCGCCCATATCGCCGACCCGCACATCATCAAGAAGGTCATGGAAGGCCGCGAGCACGAGATCCGGCCTTGCGTCGGCGCCACCTATTGCCTCGATCGTATCTATGAAGGCGGCGAGGCGCTGTGCGTCCACAATGCCGCGACCGGCCGCGAGGCCGAGATTCCGCATATCATCGTCATGACCGAAGGGCCCAGGCGGAAAGTCGTCGTCGTTGGCGCTGGCGCCGGCGGGCTGGAGGCAGCTCGCGTCATGGCCGAACGCGGCCACCATGTCACCGTGCTCGAAGCCTCCGGTCAGGCCGGCGGCCAGGTTCGGCTGGCAACGCAGAACCCGCGTCGCAAGGAACTGATCGGCATCATCGACTGGCGGCTGGCCGAACTCGACCGGCTCGGCGTCGGGATCCGCTACGATACATGGGCCGAGCAGGACGATGTGCTGGCGCTGTCGCCCGACGTGGTGGTGATCGCCACCGGCGGCCTGCCGCAGAACCCGCCGCTGACATCGGGCGACAATCTCGTCACGTCGAGCTGGGACATCATGGCCGGCAGCATCAAGCCGGCGGAGAACGTGCTACTCTTCGACGACAATGGTGGCCACCAGGGCATGGGCGCGGCGGAGCTGATCGCCAATGCAGGGTCAAAACTGGAGCTGGTTTCGCCGGAGCGCTTCTTCGCCCCCGAAATGGGCGGCATGAACCACGTGCCCTATATGCGCGCCTTCCAGGAGAAGGGCGTCACCATCACCATCAACACCAGGCTGCGCTCGGTACGGCGCGAGGGCAACCAGCTGGTCGCCGAACTCGCCTCCGACTTTGCCGATGGCTGGCGTGGCGAAAGGCGGGTCGACCAGGTGGTGGTCGAGCACGGCACGGCGCCGCTCGACGATCTCTATCTCCAGCTGAAACCGCTGTCGAAGAATGGTGGCGCGGTCGACTATGAGCGGCTGGTCGGCGGCGGCGATATTTTTCCTTCACGCAATCCTGAAGGCGGCTTCGTGCTGTTGCGCATCGGCGATGCGGTCGCCTCGCGCAACATCCATGCCGCCATCTATGACGGCATCAGGTTCGGCTTGCGGGTTTGAGCCTACAAGCCGGCCTACGGCTTGTTCCAAAGCTCGATCTCACCCTTCCGGCGGGCGCAACTCGATCGATCAAAGTGATGGGTGGCGCGCAGCCAAACCTCTGTGCGGAGAGCCACCTTGCACATCCGTCCGAACTGCGCGCCGCGTACGCTACCAGCCGAGAGCCAGGCGACGCACGATGCGGAATGGTCTTCAACCGGGAGGCGACGTGCGGCAGGGCTCAAATCATCCTGGCGGTCGCCATGCAAAGCACGGTGAGCACCAGCAGCCAGGCGGCGATGCGCTCGCCGCGGGCCATTTTGGTGCGCAGCGCCGCTTCCGTTGCGACGTCCGCGCCGGCAAGCTGCCGGCTGGTCTTGCGGACGACGACGTTGAGAACGCCGGCAGCGGCGAAGGCGGCCAGGATGCCTAGCGCCAGCACCATTTCCATCGAGCCGAAATAGGCGCCGTGGAAGAAATACCAGAGCAGGGCGCCGGTCACGAACACCATGCCGGCCGAGCCCATTTGCGGTCCGATAAAGCGCTCCGCCCTGATCTCGGGGTCGCGGGCAAGCGTGATGGTGGTGCCGGCCCAGAACACACCGGCCATGACGTGAAGGCCGATAACGACGATGTAGACATATTGCATGACCGCTTCCTCCTTGCCCGCCGCCCGTCCTCGGATCCCTGTCGAATGCAGGATGATACGAACTCGGTAGATCGACACGCATGATAGTTAGGTATCAAATGGTTCGATGTCAATGTATAATGCCGCGTTCCATCGCTCGGCGCCTTGTTCTACTGTCGGCGCATGACTCCCTTTGACCGTCCGCCAATCGGCATGAATCTCGCGCGCACCTCCAAGCTGGTGGCGCAGGCCTTTGACGCCGCTTTGGTCGAGGCCGGCGGCACGCTGCCGGTGTGGCTGACCTTGCTTTCGGTCAAGTCGAGCGAGCTTGCCAACCAGCGCGAACTTGCCGGCATGATCGGCATCCAGGGCGCCACGCTCACCCACCATCTCAACGCCATGGAGGCGCAAGGCTTGCTGACGCGCCGCCGCGATCCGGACAACCGCCGGGTTCATCTGGTCGAACTGACGCAGGCGGGCGAAACGATGTTCCTGAAGCTGCGGGCGGCGGCTCTCATCTTCGACAAGCGGCTGCGCGCGGGATTGCCGGACGACAGGCTGGCGGAGTTCGCCGAGGTGCTGGCGGCATTGCGGGCGAATGTCGCGCCGGCCAAATGACCGGCACCGGTGGGCAATAGTCTAGGCTAAATTGCCCTGAAGCACCTTCAGCTTGGCTTTCTTCGGGCTGCGCGCCAGCAGCCATTCGCGCGCTTTGTCCTGCGGCATCGGGAAGGCGATGGAATAGCCCTGCACCTGGTCGCAGCCGATCGCCATCAGCGAATCGAGCTCGGCTTCGGTTTCCGCGCCCTCGGCGACGATCGAAATGCCGAGACCGCGCGCCAGCTCGGTGATGGCGCGCACGATCTTGGTGTTGTCGCCATTCTCGTTGATGTTCTGGACGAAGCGGCGGTCGATCTTCAGCCGGTCGATCTCGTTGGGATTGACATGGCTGAGCGAGGCATAGCCGGTGCCGAAATCGTCGAGCTCAAGATGGACGCCGGCAGCGCGGATGTGGCGCAGCTTCGCCGCGATGCCCGTCTTCTCGTCGTCGAGAATGACGGATTCGACGATTTCCAGCGACAGTTTCTGCGGCGCCAGGCCCGCCTTTTCCAGCGTCGCGAACAGGAAGCGGTCGAAGTCGGGTTCGCGCAGCTCGGTGCCGGACACGTTGACGGCAAGCCGGCCGAAGGCAATGCCGGCGCGATCCCATTCGGCTGCTTGCTCGATCGCCTTGGTAAAGACGATGCGGCCGATCTCGGGCATGAAGCCGCATTTTTCGGCGACCGGAATGAACTCGCCCGGCGCAATCATGCCGCGCTCGGCATGCTTCCAGCGCACCAGCGCCTCGATGCCGCTGATGGCGCCGTTGCTCAGCGACACCTGCGGCTGGAAATAGACTTGGAAGGCGTTCTCCGAAATCGCGACCTTGATGTCGTGCTCGAGCTGCTTGCGGTAGTCTAGCTCGCGCCTGAGTTCCTCGGAGAAGAACGAGAAGCTGCCGCCGCCGAGCTTCTTGGCGGAATAGAGCGCGAGGTCGGCGTGGACGAGCAGATCCTCGGCATTGTCGGCGTCGATGGGATAGACGGCAATGCCGGCGCTGGCCCCTGGAAGGATGGTCGTGCCCTGGAAGGTAATCGGCTCGTTGATCTCCTCCAGGATGCGCCGGGCCAGCATGTTGATGTCCTCGGGGCCGCCGGCGCCATTGAGGATCATCACGAATTCGTCGCCGCCAAGGCGCGCGCAGAGATCCGACGCGCGGCAGGAATCGCGCATGCGCTGCGCGGTGACGACCAGAACATAGTCGCCGGCGGCGTGGCCGAGTGTGTCGTTGATCTGCTTGAACCGGTCGAGGTCGAGCTGGATCACCGCCAGCCTCTCACGCCGGCGATGCGCGCCCTTGATCAGCGTTTCGAAGTGATCGGTCAGGAAGGTGCGGTTGTGCAGGCCGGTCAGCCCGTCATGTACGGCGATGAAGGCCATCGAATTGCGGGCATCGACAAGCTCGTGCGTCTTGCGCAGGATCGCCTTCGACATCGGCCGGAAGATGAAAAGCGCCACCAGGACGATGACGCCGATGGTGGCGTAGAACAAGGTGCGATGGAGATCGAGGAGCTTTTCCGACCGCTCGTCTGCGAATGCGGCGATGCGTTGGCCGAGCGCGGCATAACCCGACAGCGTCGCATTGGCGACGGAAGCATCGAGATTGACGCGCTCGCCGCCGCCCTTGTAGGCGGCATTGCCGGAGAGCTGGGATTCGAAGGACGAGATCAGCCTTTCGCCATTGGCGACCAGCCCGACCGAGAAATAGTCGAGGTGGAACGGCTTGCCGTAGAGCACGCTCTCGATCGACCTTGGGTCGGACAATGCCGGCGACAGCGGGTCGGCTCCCGTCTGTTTGAGGAGCAGGTCGTAGTTCGTCTCGAACTCGGCGGTAGCCTGTTTCAGCGCGGCAACCAGGGCCGGCTGCTTGTCACGCGCGGCGGAGCCGGTTGCGCTGGTCAAAAAGACGATGCGCTGCGACAGCGCCTTCTGGGTGCTGACGATGTCGAGCAGAGTGTGGTTGTGCTGTTGCGCCGCCATCATCTGCTGCAGCAGGATGAAGGAAGCCATCACCATAGCCGCGATGATCAGCAGCGCCAGCCAATAGCCGCTCTTGATCAGCAGGATGAGTTTGCCCGAGACGGTTTGCGCCGGCTGCTGCGACATATTCTAGGTGACCCCTCGGTCGACGGATTTCTGCCACCGATTCGTGGCAAGAACACCATTGCCTTGAAAGGGTTAACAGGTTTGGAAGCCGGCGGAACTGTTGCTTCCGCAGTAAACGAAAGCTGCTGAGATGGTTATCATGTTCTTTCGCGGCACGGCCGTATTCGCGTGCCTGCTACTCCAGCATGCTGGCCATGCGATCGGGTCGCGCCAGGGTTGAGCCCGCCGTGCCACCGAAACGGTCGCTTTTGCGATGGATTTTTAGTGCGCGTAGCGCGACAGTCGCGCCAATCTCAACAGGACCCGATCATGAGCGCGGCATTCCTCTCCCATATCGACAATGCACTGCAAGGTCTGAAATCCGCCGGGCTCTACAAATCCGAGCGGGTGATCACCTCGACCCAGTCGGCTGAGATCGAGGTCGGTGGCGACAAGGTGCTGAATTTCTGCGCCAACAACTATCTCGGCCTCGCCGACAGCGCCGAATTGCGTAACGCAGCCAAAGGCGCGCTGGACCGCTATGGCTACGGCATGGCGTCGGTACGTTTCATCTGCGGCACGCAGGAAGAGCACAAGCAGCTTGAATCAACGATTTCATCTTTCCTCGGCATGGACGACACCATCCTCTACGGCTCCTGCTTCGACGCCAATGGCGGCCTGTTCGAGACACTGCTCGGCGAGGAGGATGCGATCATCTCCGATGCGCTGAACCACGCCTCGATCATCGACGGCGTGCGGCTGTCGAAGGCCAAGCGTTTCCGCTATGCCAACAACGACATGGCCGACCTCGAAGCGCGGCTGAAAGAGGCGAAAGACTGCCGCTTCCGCCTGATCGCCACCGACGGCGTGTTCTCCATGGACGGCATCATCGCCAATCTGAAAGGCGTCTGCGACCTCGCGGAAAAGTACGGCGCCATGGTGATGGTCGACGACAGCCATGCCGTCGGCTTCGTCGGCAAGAACGGCCGCGGCTCGGCCGAGCATTGCGGCGTCGAGGGCAGGGTGGATATCATCACCGGCACGCTCGGCAAGGCGCTGGGCGGCGCCTCGGGCGGCTACACCTCGGGCAAAAGTCAGGTGGTCGACTGGCTGCGCCAGCGCTCGCGGCCCTATCTCTTCTCCAACACGCTGATGCCGGCGATCGCCGGCGCCTCGATCAAGGTGTTCGAGCTGATCCGAAATGGCGACGCCCTGCGCCAGCGCCTCTATGCCAATGCGGCGCGCTTCCGGTCCGAGATGGGCAAGCTCGGCTTCACGTTGGCCGGCGCCGATCACCCGATCATCCCGGTGATGCTGGGCGATGCGAGCCTGGCGCAGGAAATGGCGGCGCGTATGCTGAAGCGCGGCATCTATGTTATCGGCTTTTCCTTCCCGGTGGTGCCGAAAGGCCAGGCGCGCATCCGCACCCAGATGTCGGCGGCGCATTCCACCGCCGACATCGACCGCGCCGTGGCGGCATTCGCGGCGGTCGGCAAGGAACTGGGCGTGATTGGCTGAGAGTTTTACCCTCCTCCTTTGTGGGGAGGGTCGACTTTCGACCGCTTGCGAAGCANCCCACCCGGCCCTTCGGGCCACCCTCCCCACAAGGGGGAGAGTAAGGAGTTGTAGCATGTCGAACATGATGAAGGCGCTGGTGAAGGCCAAGGCCGAGCCGGGTATCTGGATGGAAGAGGTGCCGGTGCCGGAGATCGGCCCCAACGATGTGCTGATCAAGGTCAAGAAGACCGCGATCTGCGGCACTGACGTGCATATCTACAATTGGGATCAGTGGGCACAAAAGACCGTGCCGGTGCCGATGGTGACCGGCCATGAATTCGTCGGCACCGTTGCCGATTTCGGCTCGGCGGTCACCGAATACAAGGTCGGCCAGCGCGTCTCCGGCGAAGGCCACATCGTTTGCGGCCATTGCCGTAACTGCCGCGCGGGCAGGGGCCATCTCTGCCGCAACACGCTCGGCGTCGGCGTCAACCGTCCCGGCGCCTTCGGCGAGTATCTGGCGATCCCGCAGCACAATGTCGTCTCTATCCCCGACGATGTGCCCGACGAGATCGCGGCGATCTTCGATCCGCTCGGCAATGCCGTCCACACCGCCCTGTCCTTCGATCTCGTCGGCGAAGACGTGCTGGTCACCGGAGCCGGACCGATCGGCATCATGGGCGCGCTCGTTGCCCAATGCGTGGGTGCGCGAAAAGTCGTCATCACCGACATCATCCCGGTGCGGCTGGCGCTGGCCAAAAAACTCGGCGTCCAGCATGTCGTCGATGCGTCCAAGGAAAAGCTGCGCGACGTCATGCCGGCGCTCGGCATGACCGAGGGTTTTGACGTCGGCCTCGAAATGTCGGGCGCCGCGCCCGCCTTCCGCGACATGATCGACACGATGAACAATGGCGGCAAGATCGCCATTCTCGGCATCGCGCCGACCGGCTTCGAAATCGATTGGAACAAGGTCATCTTCAAGATGCTTCATCTCAAGGGCATCTACGGCCGCGAGATGTTCGAGACCTGGTACAAGATGATTGCGCTGGTGCAGGGGCCGCTGGATGTATCGGGTCTGATCACGCACCGCATCGGGATTGATGATTTTCAGGTGGGGTTTGATGCGATGAGGAGCGGCAGTTCGGGTAAGGTGGTGATGGATTGGTGAGGCACGTGTGGGTGCAAGATGGCGGAAAATGAGCACGGTCGTATCATTGCCTCGCAGGCAAAGATCGTACTGAAGCCCGCTGGATTTCGACGCAAGGGCCAATCCCGAATCTGGATCGCCGATCGCGGCTTCTGGCTAAGTGTAGTCGAGTTCCAGCCCAGCTCATGGTCCAAAGGCACTTACCTTAATGTAGCAGTCCACTGGCTCTGGGGTTCGCTTCCGGAAACGATTACCTTCGATCGCTTTGAGCGCATTGGACAGTTCGTTCCGTTCGAGAGCCCGCCACAGTTTCTTCTCGCGGTTGATCAAATGGCCAAGAAGGTCGTCGAAATCGATCAGGTTCACCGATCGATGTTCCCTTCCGTCCAAACGACAGCGAAAATCCTCGTGAGTGAATTGCAGCCGGGCGCCTACGGGGAGTGGGCGGCCTTCCACGCCGGGGTGGCGGCTGGTTTGGCCGGTGATTTTGAAACGGCAAGGCGACTGTTTGAAAGCGCTCAAAGACACGCGGCTTCGCAAGCGCAGGCGCTTCTAGCCTACATTGATGATCCGGCGGCATTTCGAAGCCGTGTCAGAGGCTTCATTGAAGCCGAACGCGCCTATTACGGTCTAGGGGCGTTGCCTGCCGCATTCGCGATCTGATTTCAGCGACGGTCGAACTTATGGGAAGATCTCAACCCAAGGTGAGTTTTGCCTCCAGCGCCGCCACCCCATTCACAATCGCCGCCCGCTCTTCCGTACCAAGCCTCGCCAGCAACTGCCGTTCAAAGGCTTTCGCCAGCGGCACCATCTCGCGATAGGCGGCCAGTCCCGCCTTGGTCAGCGCCAAATGCTCCACACGCCGATCATTCTCGTCCGGCGTGCGCGTCAGCCAGCGCCGCCGCTCAAGCTCCGCCACCGCCCGCGAAACCTTGGTCTTGTGCATGGCCGACTGCTCGCCGAGCGCCGTCGCGGTCATCGTGCCGCGCTGTCCGAGCCCAGAGAGTGTGCGCCATTCCGGCCGCGTCAGACCGTGACGGTCGCGGTAGATTTTTGAAAATTCTCGGCTGACAGCGTCGGCCAGCCGGTAAAGCCGGTAGGGCAGGAAATTTTCGAGTTCGAGGGTTTCCATATGCGCACCGTGGATGCGGCATCAGCCGTTGATAGTTACATTTTCGATGGTTACAAATGAAACCAGTTTGGTCAACATCGCCGGCAGGCCGCGCTTCGCGGCGGTCGGGATCAGGGAGGATCGGATGGAATTTTCCTATATGCCGGGCTTCGGCAATGATTTTGAGACCGAAACGCTGCCCGGCTCGCTGCCGCAAGGGCGCAACTCCCCGCAGCGGCCGGCTTACGGACTTTATGCCGAGCAGCTCTCGGGCTCGCCCTTCACCGCCCCGCGCGGCACCAATGAGCGCTCCTGGCTCTACCGCATCCGGCCGAGCGTCAAACACACCGGCCGCTTCAAGGCGGCGAGCTATCCCCTGTGGAAGACCGCTCCCAATGTCGGCGACCACGAGCTGGCGCTCGGCCAGTACCGCTGGAACCCGGTGCCGATGCCGAAGGAGCCGACCGATTTCATTCAAGGGATGCGCACCATCACCACCGCCGGCGACGTGCTGGGCCAAAGCGGCATGGCGGCGCATGTCTATGTCGCCAACCGCTCGATGGTCGACGACCATTTCTTCAACGCCGACGGCGAGTTGCTGATTGTCCCCCAGGTCGGTGCCTTGCGCTTTGTCACCGAGATGGGCGTCATCGAGCTTCGGCCCGGCGAGATCGCCGTGCTGCCGCGCGGTCTGGTGTTCAAGGTCGAGCTCGCCGACAAGGAAGTGCGCGGCTATGTCTGCGAGAATTACGGCGCCAAGCTGACGCTGCCCGACCGCGGCCCGATTGGCGCCAACTGCCTGGCCAACCCACGCGACTTCAAGACGCCCAGCGCCTGGTTCGAGGAGAAGGAGACGCCGTGCCGGCTGACGGTGAAATGGTGCGGCAATTTCAACGTCACCGAGATCGGCCATTCGCCGCTCGACGTCGTCGCCTGGCACGGCAACTATGCGCCCTACAAATATGATCTGGCGACGTTTTCGCCGGTCGGCGCCATCCTGTTCGACCATCCCGATCCGTCGATCTTCACCGTGCTGACGGCGCCGAGCGGCGAGGAGGGCACCGCCAATATCGACTTCGTCATCTTCCCGCCGCGCTGGCTGGTGGCGGAAGACACGTTCCGGCCGCCCTGGTACCACCGCAACATCATGAGCGAGTTCATGGGCCTGATCCATGGCCAGTACGACGCCAAGGAAGAAGGCTTCGTGCCCGGCGGCATCAGCCTGCACAATCTGATGCTGGCCCACGGCCCCGACGCACCTGGCTTCGAAAAGGCCTCGCGCTCGGAGCTGAAACCGGTCAAGCTCGACAACACGATGGCCTTCATGTTCGAGACCCGATTCCCGCAAATGCTGACCCGCTACGGCGCCGAGCTTGAAACAAGGCAGGACAATTACATTGACTGCTGGACCGACCTGAAGAAGCGCTTCAACGGCACGCCGGAGGGCGACTGGTCTTGAGATCAGCTCGATGAGCGACCGGCTGGTGCTTCTCGGCTCGAAGGGCGGCCCTGCGCTGCGGCCGGGCGGGCCGTGGCCGAGTTCGTCGCTGCTGGAACTGGGCGGGCGGACCATCGTCGTCGATTGCGGGCTGGGTGTCACGCGTGGCCTGGTCGATGCCGGCGTCAGCCTGAAGGCGCTCGACCTAATCTTCGTCACCCATCTGCATTCCGATCATGTGCTGGAACTGGGGGCGCTGCTCCACACCGCCTGGACCGCCGGTCTGGCCAATCCGGTGACGTTGTTCGGACCGCCCGGCACCGGGCATTACTGGCGGCGCTTCTGCCAGGCGATGGAGTTCGACATCGAGATCCGAATCGTCGACGAAGGCAGGCCGGACATCCGCGAACTGGTTTCGATCGTTGAATTCGGCGAAGGCCAGGTTTTCGCACAACGCGGCCTGAAGGTCTCGGCACTGCGCGTCGACCATCCACCGGTAACCGACTGTTTCGCGCTGCGGTTCGAGCAAGGCGGTAAAAGCGTCGTCTTCTCATCCGACACCGCCTTCTTCCCGCCGCTCGCCGGCTTCGCCAAAAATGCCGACATCCTCGTCCATGAAGCCATGCTGGACGAGGGCATCGAGAGGCTGGTCGCCAGGACCGGCAACGGGGCGCGGCTGAAGGAGCATCTGCTCGCCAGCCACTCATTTGCCGAGGAAGCCGGCCGCATCGCCACCGATGCCGGGGTGAAGAGGCTGGTGCTCAACCACCTTATTCCGGCCGATGATCCCGAGATCGGCGGGGCCGACTGGGAGGTTGCTGTCAGGAAATCGTGGGTAGGTGACTTGACGATTGCCCGCGACGGCTTTGTTGTGGGGCTGGAGGCAAAGACGTGACGGATGAACAACACTGGGAGGATCTGCGGGCATCCGAGGCGCGGTCCTCGGAAAGCCTTCGATTGCTTCTCGACGATGTTCAGGATTTGCAGTCTTTCATCGGGTTCATCGACGGTCTGAGGCGAGATAGCGAGGATGCGGACCGCAAAGAAGCATTGAAACCGGCGGGACCCTATTCTTCAGGTTGGAATGGATGGGAAAACGGCTCGATCAGCGCCTTTCTCGAGCGGGCTGTCGCTTGGACTGAAGACAATCAGGGTGGCGATCCGGCATTCCTGGCTGATGAAAATCCTTGGAAGGCCGCTGCGAGAATTATCTACGCCGGCAAATATTACGAATAACCATTGGGAGGATGCATGAAGCTTGCCACATTGAAGGACGGGACGCGCGACGGAAAACTCGTCGTCGTCTCGCGCGACCTGACGCGCTTCACCGACGCCTCGTTCCTGGCGCGCACGCTGCAGGCCGCGCTCGACGACTGGCAACGGATTTCGCCGCATCTGGCGACCATCGCCGAATCGCTGGAGAACAATGCGGTGCCGTCGGCACGCTTCCATGAGCATGATGCCCATTCGCCGCTGCCACGCGCCTATCAATGGGCCGATGGTTCGGCCTACGTGAACCATGTCGAACTGGTGCGCAAAGCCCGCGGCGCCGAGATGCCGGCAAGCTTCTGGACCGATCCGCTGATCTATCAGGGTGGCTCGGATTCCTTTACCGCGCCGCGCGAGCCGATCCGCGCGGCGGACGAAGCCTTCGGCATCGACATGGAGGCGGAGGTCGCCGTCGTCGTCGACGATGTGCCGATGGGCGCCAGCCTCGACCAGGCGCGCGCTGCGATCCGGCTGGTCATGCTGGTCAATGATGTGACGCTGCGCGCGCTCACCGGACCCGAACTCGCCAAGGGGTTTGGCTTCTTCCAGTCGAAGCCGTCCTCGGCTTTTTCGCCGGTGGCGGTGACGCCGGACGAACTCGGCGACGCCTGGGATGGCGGCAAGGTCAACCTGCCTCTGCTCGCCGACGTCAACGGCAAGCCGTTCGGCCGTGCCAATGCCGGCGTCGACATGACCTTCGACTTCCCGGCGCTGATTGCCCATGCCGCAAAGACACGGCCGCTGGTTGCCGGCACCATCATCGGCTCCGGCACCGTCTCCAACAAGCTGGATGGCGGGCCGGGCAAACCGGTGGCGGCCGGCGGCGCCGGCTATTCCTGCATCGCTGAACTGCGCATGATCGAGACCATTGAGTCTGGCGAGCCCAAGACGCCGTTCCTGCGCTTTGGCGATACAGTGCGTATCGAGATGAAGAATAAAAGCGGAAACTCGATCTTCGGCGCCATCGAGCAGAAGGTCGAGAAGTCCCAGGCATAAGAGGGGGCAATGCAATGACGGGCGAGGCGTTCTACCTGCTGGCCGGCGTCTGGGCGTTGGCCATTCTGGTGGTCTTCATCCAGGCGATCCGGCTGAGCTACCGCATCGAGGCGCGCTCGCCCGATCTGACCAACCGCAGCGGCTACCCGCGCAAGGCGATGATGTTCCACACCATCACCAACACCAATGTGGCGCGGGACGAGGAGACGCAG
Organism: Mesorhizobium sp. LSHC412B00; assembly: GCF_000503035.1. Taxonomy (NCBI): domain Bacteria; kingdom Pseudomonadati; phylum Pseudomonadota; class Alphaproteobacteria; order Hyphomicrobiales; family Phyllobacteriaceae; genus Mesorhizobium; species Mesorhizobium sp. LSHC412B00. The sequence continues at coordinate 122,437 of NZ_AYWB01000001.1, forward strand.
GCGACGCGGCGGCGCATGAACCGGCTTTTGCTGATTGTTGTCGCCGGCTTCGCGGTGATGGCGGCAGGCTTGTATCTGATGCGATCGACGGGAGCGTGAATGGCAGATGGCCTATACCGCTTCTTATCTTTGGTTTCTTGGGCTTTGCAGCGTCGCAACCGGCTGGCTTTTGATTTCGCAATTCGGCTCTGCCGGCAGGTCGAGGATCGGTCTGAAAGGCTGCGTAATTTCAGCAGCGAGGCGCGCCTGCCGAGGCTTGTGTACGTCGCTTTGAACCGGGAAGTCGCAAGCGATGCAGGAACGCAAGAACTGCGCCGCGGTATGAACGTTCGTCTTCTGGGGATAGCTGCCATACTCGTCATTCTGAAGTTGGTGGACTTGGTCGGTTGGCCAAGCGCATAACATGGATATTCTCACCCACTTCAGCCGCATGGCCGGCAACAATCTCTGGTCGAACGACCGGCTCTATCGCGCCGTGCTGCAGCTAAAGCCCGGCGAATTCGAAGCCGAGCGCACAAGCTTCTTCCCGTCGATCAAGGCGACGCTCAACCACATCCTCGCGGTCGATCATCTCTATCTCGATTTTCTCGAAGAAGGCGGCGTCGGTGCGGCCGCTTATGACGACTGCGTGCCGTTCGATGTGCCGCAGGCGCTGTTTGCCGCCCAGGTCGCAGCAGATCGACGCCTAATCGCCTTTTGCGAGAAGCTGTCGGAGGCGGATCTCGACCGTCAGGTCATCACGGACCGGCGCGAGGACGGCATGATCCCCGAAAAGATCGGCGACATTCTCGCCCATGTCTTCCTGCACGACATCCATCATCGCGGCCAGGTGCACGCGATGCTCTCCGGCACGTCAGTCGCGCCGCCGCAACTGGACGAGTTTTTGCTCGATTATGATTTGAAGGTGAGGAAGGAAGAGGTCGAGCGGTTGGGCCTCTGACCTTTATCTGGTGTACTCGTTCCATTCAGGGCCGAGTTTGTCGAAATCGTCAGAAATCCAAATCTTGCCCTTCAGGGCACCTATGCGCGACAACAAGTCTTCTCGAACTGGTGGCACGAGCCGCGCCGCGATCTTGCCGTGACGAGTGATGACTATCTCCTCGCCGGCCTCCGCGCGGCCGACGAGTTCCGTTAGTTTGGCCTTTGCTTCGGTTATGGAGACGTTCACGGTTCACGCCGCCTTGCCATCGACCTTGATCACGCCGCGCTTGATCTGGTCCTGCTCGATCGACTCGAACAGCGCGCGGAAATTGCCTTCGCCAAAACCTTCGTCGCCCTTCCTCTGGATGAATTCGAAGAAGATCGGGCCGATCACGGTTTTGGAGAATATCTGCAGCAGGATCTTGGTCATGCCGCCGTCGACCACGCCTTCGCCGTCGATCAGGATGCCGTGCTTCTTCATCCGCTCGATCGGCTCGTCATGCCCGTTCACCCTGTTGTACGACATGTCGTAGTAGGTCTCCGGCGGACCGGGCATGAACTTCAGCCCGTTGTCGGCAAGCTTGTCGGTGGCGGCGTAGATGTCGTCGGTGCCGACAGCGATATGCTGGATGCCTTCGCCATTGTACTTCTTCAGATACTCGGCGATCTGGCTGGTGTCGTCCTTGGACTCGTTCAGCGGGATACGGATCTTGCCGCAGGGCGAGGTGATGGCGCGGCTGACGAGGCCGGTGATCTTGCCGTCGATGTCGAAGAAATGGATCTGCTTGAAGCCGAACAATTCGCGATAAAAGTCCCACCATTTGTCCATCTGGCCGCGATAGACATTGTGGGTGAGGTGGTCGAGGAAATAGAAGCCGACGCCTTGCGGCCGCGGGTCGCGTTCGCCCAGCCACTCGAACTCGGCATCATAGGCCGAGCCCTTCTTGCCATAGGCTTCGATGAAATAGAGCAGCGAGCCGCCAATGCCGACAATGGCCGGCACGTCGAGCGCCTTGTCGTTGCCGTCGTAGGGCGTGGCGCCTTTCGATACCGCATGCTCGAACGCATGCTTTGCATCGACCACGCGCCAAGCCATCGAGGCGGCGCAGGGGCCGTGCTTGTCGACGAATTTCATCGCATGCGAGCCGGGCTCGGCATTGACGACATAGTTGATGTCGCCCTGGCGCCAGACGGTGATGTCTTTCCTGCGGTGCTTGGCCACCGCGATATAGCCCATGCGGGTGAACAGTTCGGCGAGCTTCTGCGGCTCCGCGTGCGCGAACTCCACGAACTCGAAACCGTCGGTGCCGGCGGGGTTTTCCTTGCTGATCTTGGCGGGCGGGGCGTCGTGCGGGAAGGGACCCATGGCATTCCTCCAAACGGATGGTGGCCGCATCGGACCACGAGATGACGCATGATAGTGCGAAGCGACCGCACGGTGCTTGCATTCAAACGCTTGAAATGATCATCTGGTGCGTAATTCATGCATGATTGGAGGTGAATCGATGAATGACGCGCGCATCGATCAATTTGACCGCAAGATAATGGCTCTCTTGCAGGGCGACGCGCGGCTCACCAATAACGATCTCTCGGAGCGCGTGAACCTGTCGGCATCGCAATGCTCGCGCCGCCGCCAACGGCTGGAGGAAGACGGCTTCATCAAGGGCTATCGCGCCGTGCTCGACCGCGACAAGCTTGGATTCTCGCTGGTCAATGTCATCTCGGTGACGCTCGCCACCCACAACCGCGACAATGCCAGGCGCTTTGGCGAACTGCTGGCCCGGCTGCCGGAGGTGCAGGAGGCGCACGCGTTGACCGGCGAGATGGATTACATCCTGAAAGTGGTGACACCCGATCTCAAATCATTGTCGGAGTTCGTCAACGGCGTGCTGCTGCCACATGAATCGGTTCAGCATGTAAAGACAGCGATCGTGCTGGAGACGTTGAAGGAAACCGGCGCGCTGCCGATTTGAGTGGATATGATATCGGCACTTCGATACCGTTCATTTGCATTTGGAAAGTTCAGGCTGTGGGGAAGATGGTCAGTTTTCAGCTCGTCGCTATTGTTCTCTTTGGTGTTGGACTAGTGCTGTACACAATAGGTAGTTTTATCTATTTCGCGCGCCATCCCAAGGGCTTCGACGCAATGTTCCAAATTCCCTTTTACATCAATCCCTTCCGGTCACCTCCGGCATCTCCACTTGGAGGCTTCGTACGAGGCATATTCACAGATCCGAAATCCCGCTGGTGGTGCATTATCGGCGTTCCGATCGGTCTTGTGGGCTTTGTCTTGCTCGTTGCCAACACTGTCCCACTTGGTCAGATTGCCATGACCACCGCCGTTTTCGCTATCTTCTTTGGCGTGCGCGAACTGATGGCCAGAAGACGCCGCTGATTCCCCAGGTCAGCCCTTGGACTGCTGGATCAGCCCGTAGAGATTGGTGCAGCGCGCGCCGGAGCGGCAATAGGCAAACACCGGGCCTTCGAGCGCGTCGAGCGCTTCGGCCTGATCTTCGACATTCTCGGCCGTGATCTGGCCGCTGATCACCGGGATGTAACGGAAGGCCAGCCCCGCGGCTTCGACCGCCGCCTTGACGCTGTCGGCCGAAGGCTGGTCGGGCTGCTCGTCATCCGGCCGGTTGCAGATCACGCTCTTGAAACCGGCTTCCTTGATGGCGGCGGCATCTTCGGGCTGGATCTGGCCCGAGACCGAATAGTCCTCGCTGATTTCGCGATATTCCATGGCTCTCATCCTCCAATCTGGTTTGGCGCAAAGTCTTGCCACTCTCACACGAGATCGGCAATCCGCGCCGGAAAGAAATCCCTCGGCGCAGATAGACATTTGGGGCCCAAGATCCAACCCAGGCTCAAGAGGTTTCGCGCTGTTGGCCTTGCCCGAAGCGGGCAGCGACTCTAAACAGGCGCACCGACAAACGAAGGAACCATCCCATGAGCATTCGTCGCATCGATGTTGGCCCGCGCATGAGCCAGATCGTCATCCACGGCAACACCGTCTATCTCGCCGGCCAGGTCGGAACGCCCGGCGCCAGCGTTGGCGAACAGACCAGGTCGATCCTCGCATCTATCGACGAACTGCTGGCCAAGGCCGGCACCGACAAGACCAAGATCCTGCAGGCGATCATCTGGCTGGCCGATATGGGCACCTTCGCCGAGATGAACAAGGAATGGGACAAGTGGGTCCCGCAAGGCAACACGCCCGCCCGCGCCACGGGTGAGGCCAAGCTTGCAGGGCCGGAATATGTGGTCGAGATTATCGTGACGGCTGCGATTTAAAGTGCAGCCTTCTACCTCCCCCTTGTGGGGAGGTCGGACCGAAGGTCCGGGCGGGGGGCTGGCGCCGACCCCCACCCCGCTGCTTCGCAGCGACCCTCCCCACAAGGGGGAGGGTAAAGGAGCTACCCCTGCGAAGGCCTGAACCGCGCCACCAGCGTGTGGCTCTCCGCGGCATAAGTGAACCTCACCTGCGTCACCGGGTGCTCGGCGCTCCAGGTTCGGCGCTCGACCACCAGGCAGGGCGCGCCGGTTGCGATGTCGAGCGCTTCGGCAATATGTCTGTCGGCCGCGACCGCGCGGATACGGTGCTCTGCCTCGCTCCATGGCACGCGGCCGATCAGCCAAGGGCCGGGGGCGATGTCGAGAAACTCCTCCTCGGCGGCTTCCGCGACGGCGGCGAGATTGATCAGCCGCTGTTCGTGCGCGAATGGCCGCTTGCCGGCGAAATGCCGGCATTCAAGCGCCAGCACCTGTCCGGCTGCGTCCAGTTCCAGCAAGGCGCGATCCTCGGCGCTGCTGCGCCTTTTCTGCCGCGCCAAGCGCTCGTAACGATAAGCCAGGCCAAGCGACTCAACCTCGATCCTGATGTCGTGGATTTCCAGCACCGCGGCCTGCGACTGCGGCTGGCGGACAAAGCTGCCCGAACGGCGGCGGCGCTCTATCAGCCCGGCCTTGGCCAGTTGCGACAGCGCCTTGTTCACTGTCATGCGCGAGCAATTGTATTCGGCCGTCAACTCGTGCTCGAACGGGATGCGGTGACCCGGCGCCCAGGCGCCGGACATTATTTTCTCGCTGATGTCGGACAGGATGCGCTGGTGCAGCGAACCGCCGCCTTCCACCGCCGCTGTCTCTGATATGCTCATGCCGAAAGCGCCGTCATCACATGGCGAAAGCGCTCGGCGATCGTCTCACGCGCTGCATGCCGGCCGCCGCTGACTTGTTTTTTTCCGTGCACCCAGACGCAATCGACCTTGCCGCCATTGGCAAAGATCCAGGCGTCGAGGATCGCATCGCCACTTTTTCCGGCCAGCGAAGGATGGTTTTCGTCGAGGGAGACGAAATCAGCCGCGGCGCCGGCGGCGATCCGCGACGGGCCGGCGCCGAGTGCGGTGCTGCCGCCATCGAGGGCGGCGTCGAACAGAGCCCGCCCGGTCGAGCCGCCGGCCACCGCCAGCACATTGCGGGCGCGGTGTGCGAGGCGCTGCGAATATTCGAGCTGGCGCAATTCATCCGGCAGGCCGATCAGCACGTTGGAATCCGAGCCGACGCCGAAGCGGCCGCCATGTTCGATGAACAGAGGTGCTGAAAAGGTGCCGTCGCCGAGATTGGCCTCGGTGATCGGGCAAAGCCCGGCAATGGCGCCGCTTCTGGCCATGCCGGTTGTCTCAGCCTCGGTCATGTGGGTGGCGTGGATCAGGCACCAACGCTTGTCGATCCCGGCATTGGCGAGCAGCCATTCGACCGGTCGCGCACCCGACCACGCCAGGCAATCCTCGACCTCCTTCACCTGCTCGGCGACGTGGATGTGGATCGGTCCGTCCGGCGCAATGGCGGCAACAGCGCTGAGTTCCTCCGGCGTCGCGGCGCGCAGGCTGTGCGGGGCGACGCCGACGACAGCCTGATTCAACGCACGAACCGATTCGCGGCTTTTCTCAAGCAAGCGTTCGAACCGATTCACATCGTTGATGAATCGCCGCTGGCCTTCGTTGGGCGCAGCGCCGCCGAAGGAAGAATGGGCATAAAACACCGGCAGCAGCGTCAGGCCGATACCGGTCTCGCCAGCCGCAGCGGCAATGCGCTCGGCCATCTCGGCAAGGTTGGCGTAGGGTTTTCCGTCACGATCGTGATGGAGATAGTGGAACTCGCCAACGCGTGAGAACCCGGCCTCCAGCATTTCGACATAAAGCTGGGCGGCGACCGCCTCGACCTGATCCGGCGTCATCGACAGCGCGAAGCGGTACATCACCTCGCGCCAGCTCCAGAAGCTGTCGGCGGAGGGACCGCGCAGTTCGGCAAGCCCGGCCATGCCGCGCTGGAAGGCGTGGCTGTGCAGGTTCGGCATGCCGGGGACCAGAATGGCGTGGCGTTCGTCACCGCTCCGCGGCGACGTGCCGACTTCGACGGTTGCGATGCGACCGTCCGTGACGACGATCCGCACCTTGTCATGCCAGCCATCGGTCAGCAGCGCCTGTTCCGCAAAGATCGCCGTCACGTTTTTCTCCGAATTCCATAAACAATGCACTTGCAGCGCGTTTCAATATGTATATACATAATCGCCATCCAAGCAACGGAAAAAGATGATGGCGGCACAAGACAAAAGCCGGGCAGGGGGCCTTCAGCTTTGGCGTGATGCGCGCCTGGCAACCATGGCCGAAGGCGTTGCCGGACTTGGCATCGTCGAAAAGGGCGCGATCGTCGCCCGTGACGGCGTCATCGTCTATGCCGGTCCGGAAGCCGAGATGCCGTCAGCGTTGGCTCAGGGCAGCGAGACTACCGATTGCGAAGGCCGCTGGATTACGCCCGGCCTGATCGACTGCCACACCCATCTCATCCATGCCGGCAACCGTGCCAACGAGTTCGAGATGGGGCTGGCCGGCGCCAGCTATGAGGAAGTCGCCCGTGCCGGCGGCGGCATCGTCTCCTCGGTCAAATCCCTGCGTGCCGCGAGCGAAGACGAACTGGTTGCGCAGACTCTCCCGCGCCTTGATGCGCTGATGGCCGAGGGCGTCACCACGGTAGAGGTAAAGTCGGGTTACGGGCTCGATCTCGGAAATGAACGGAAGTCGCTTCGCGCCGCGCGGCAACTGGACAAGCAACGCCCGGTCACGGTCCGCACCACCTTCCTCGGCGCGCATGCGCTGCCGCCGGAAGCAAAAGGCGACAAGGACGCTTTTGTCGATCTCGTCGCCAACACCATCCTCCCCGCAATCGCCGCCGAGGGCCTGGCTGACGCCGTAGACGGCTTTTGCGAGGGCATTGCCTTTTCGCCGGAACAGATTGCCCGCGTCTTCGACAAGGCCAAGGCGCTTGGCCTGCCGGTCAAACTCCACGCCGACCAGCTGTCCAATTTGCATGGCGCCGAACTCGCCGCCCGTTATGGTGCGCTGTCGGCAGACCATCTCGAATACACCGATGAAGCAGGTGCCGCAGCCATGGCCAAGGCCGGCACCGTGGCGACGATCCTACCCGGCGCCTACTATTTCATCCGCGAAACCAGGAAGCCGCCGATCGGCCTGTTTCGCCAGCACGGCGTCAAGATGGCGGTCGCCACCGACAACAATCCCGGGACGTCGCCGCTGACCTCGCTGTTGCTGACCATGAACATGGCCGCGACGCTTTTCGGCCTGACCGTCGAGGAATGCCTGGCCGGCACCACTCGCGAGGCTGCCCGCGCGCTGGGATTGCTCGGCCAGACCGGCACGCTGGAGGCAGGAAAATCCGCCGACCTGGCGATCTGGGACATCGAGCGTCCGGCCGAACTCGTCTACCGCATGGGCTTCAACCCGCTCCATGCCCGCATCTGGAGAGGACAATGACCGAACTTAACCTGAAGCCCGGCAATGCGACGCTGGCCGACTGGCGCGCTATCTATCGCGGCGCCGTGCCGAAGCTCGACGCCTCCTGCCGGCCAAAAATCAAGGCCAGCGCCGAGGCAGTTGCCCGCATCGTCGCCAAGGGCGAGCCGGTCTATGGTATCAATACCGGCTTCGGCAAACTGGCCAGCGTCCGCATTCCGGCCGAGGATCTAGAGGCCTTGCAGCGCAACATCGTTTTGTCGCATGCCGCCGGCGTCGGCGAGCCGATGCCGGTCGCTGTGGTTCGGTTGATGATGGCGCTGAAGCTCGCCAGCCTGGCGCAGGGCGCGTCGGGCGTGCGGCCGCAAACGATCGAGTTGCTGGAAGCGATGCTGGCCAACGACGTCATCCCCGTCGTGCCGGCGCAAGGCTCGGTTGGCGCCTCCGGCGATCTCGCGCCGCTGTCGCACATGACGGCAGTGATGATCGGCGTTGGCGAATGCTTTACCCCGCATGGCCGCTTCCCGGCCAAGGTCGCTTTCGTCTCGCACGGCCTGGAGCCGGTGACGCTTGGCGCCAAGGAAGGCCTGGCGCTGCTCAACGGCACGCAGTTCTCCACCGCCTATGCGTTGGCCGCTCTCTTCGAGGCCGAAGTGCTTTACCAGTCGGCGCTGGTCGCCGGCGCGCTGTCGACCGACGCCGCCAAGGGTTCGGACGCGCCCTTCGATCCGCGCATCCATCTCCTCAGAAAACACCCGGGCCAGATCGAGACGGCGGAAGCGCTGCGCAACCTGATGGCAGGCAGCGCCATTCGTGAATCGCACCGCGTCGGCGACGAGCGCGTGCAGGATCCGTACTGCCTGCGCTGCCAGCCGCAGGTGATGGGCGCCGCGCTCAGTGTGCTGCGTCAGGCCGCCGACACGCTTGGCACCGAGGCCAATGGCGTCACTGACAATCCGCTGATTTTCGCCGAGGACGACACAGCGCTCTCCGGCGGCAATTTCCACGCCGAGCCGGTGGCTTTCGCTGCCGACATGATCGCGCTTGCCGTCTGCGAGATCGGCTCGCTGTCGGAGCGCCGCATCGCCATGCTGGTAGACCCCGCGCTGTCCGGCATGCCGGCCTTCCTGACGCCGAAGCCCGGCCTGAACTCCGGCTTCATGATCCCGCAGGTGACGGCGGCGGCACTCGTTTCCGAAAACAAGCAGAAGGCCTATCCGGCAAGTGTCGATTCCATCCCGACCTCGGCCAACCAGGAAGACCATGTATCGATGGCCGCACACGGCGCTCGCCGGCTGATCGGCATGGTCGAGAATGCGACAGCCGTCATCGGCATCGAACTCCTGGCCGCCGCGCAGGGCTGCGATTTCCATGCACCGCTGGCGTCGAGCGCGGCCCTTGAAGCCGTGCGCAAACTGGTCCGCGCAGAAGTGCCGCATCTCGACAACGACCGACATTTCCATCCCGATATGGAAAAGGCCATCGCCATGGTGCGCAGCGGCGCTGCCATCAAGGCTGCCGGCGCAGTGACACTGCCTTCGATCTCGGGAGTCTGACATGACCGACTGGCTGACAGTGACGGAAGGCACGGCACCCCTGTTGGTGTCCATCCCGCACACGGGTATCGATCTCGCCGGCATCGACAATCGGCTGGTCTCGCCCTGGCTCGGCCGCCGCGATTGCGACTGGTGGATCGACAATCTCTACGATTTTGCCGCCGGCCTTGGCGCGACTGTCGTGCACACGTCGATCTCGCGCACCGTCATCGACGTCAACCGCGATCCTTCCGGCGCCTCGCTCTATCCCGGGCAGACGACAACGACGCTATGCCCGACCGAGACCTTCGACGGCGATCCGCTGTATCTGCCCGGCGCGGAACCGACGCCGTCGGAGATGGACCAGCGCCGCATAGCGTATTTCGTGCCTTACCATGAAATGCTGGCGGCCCAGGCCGTCAGGCTGCGCGGCCTGCATGAGAAGGTCGTCATTTACGATTGCCACTCGATCCGGTCGGTGCTGCCGCGCCTGTTCTACGGCACGCTGCCGGTATTCAATCTCGGCACCAATGACGGCCAGACCGCGGATCCTACGCTGCAGGCGCTGGTTGGTCAGATCATGGCCGAGAGCGGTGAAAGCAATGTCATCAACGGTCGTTTCAAGGGCGGCTGGATCACCCGCTATTTCGGCAATCCGCAAGGCGGCTACCATGCGCTGCAGATGGAACTTGCCGATCGCGGCTATTTGCGCGAGCCCGAGGGCAAGGGCGAACCGGACAATTGGCCGGTGCCTTATGATGCCGAGTTCGCCGCGCCGATGCGCGCCACACTGACGAAAATCCTCCAATCCGCCATTGACTGGGCCGGGCGATGAGACGCCACCTTACTCCAAAGGGACAATGATGAACAATCCTCGCCACAACATCCGCGAAGTGCGCGCGCCCCGCGGCGACAAGCTCAACGCCAAATACTGGACGACCGAAGCGCCGCTGCGCATGCTGATGAACAACCTCGATCCCGATGTCGCCGAAAACCCCAATGAGCTCGTCGTCTATGGCGGCATCGGCCGGGCCGCGCGGACCTGGAACGATTTCGACAGCATCGTCGCCTCGTTGAAGACCCTCAATGAAGACGAGACGCTGCTGGTCCAGTCCGGCAAGCCGGTCGGCGTCTTCCGGACGCACACCGATGCGCCGCGCGTGCTGATCGCCAACTCCAACATCGTGCCGCATTGGGCGACCTGGGATAAATTCAACGAGCTCGATAAAAAAGGCCTGATGATGTACGGCCAGATGACGGCCGGCTCCTGGATCTATATCGGCACGCAAGGCATCGTGCAGGGCACCTACGAGACCTTCGTCGAGGCCGGCCGCCAGCACTACAATGGCAACCTTACGGGCAAATGGATCCTGACCGGCGGCCTCGGCGGCATGGGCGGCGCCCAGCCGCTTGCCGCCGTCATGGCCGGCGCCTGCTGCCTCGCCATCGAATGCAATCCGGACTCGATCGATTTCCGGCTGCGCACCCGCTATGTCGACGAGAAGGCCGAGACGCTCGACGAAGCGATGGAAATGATCGAGCGCTGGACCAAGGCCGGCGAGGCGAAGTCGGTCGGCCTGCTCGGCAATGCGGCCGACATCGTGCCGGAAATGTTTAAGCGGGGCATCCGCCCCGACATGGTCACCGACCAGACCTCGGCGCATGACCCGATTAACGGCTATCTGCCCAAGGGCTGGACGATGGCTGAGTGGCGCGAGAAGCGCGTCTCCGATCCCAAGGCTGTCGAGAAGGCCGCCCGCGCCTCAATGCGCGAGCATGTCGAGGCGATGGTCGCGTTCTGGAATGCCGGCGTGCCGACGCTCGACTATGGCAACAACATCCGCCAGGTCGCCAAGGACGAAGGCTTCGAGAACGCCTTTGCCTTCCCGGGTTTCGTGCCGGCCTATATAAGGCCGCTGTTCTGCCGTGGCATCGGCCCGTTCCGCTGGGCTGCTCTTTCGGGCGATCCCGAGGATATCTACAAGACGGACGCCAAGGTGCGCGAACTCACCCCCGGCAACACCCATCTGCACAACTGGCTGGACATGGCACGTGAGCGCATCGCCTTCCAGGGCCTGCCGGCGCGCATCTGCTGGGTCGGCCTCGGCGACCGCCACAGGCTGGGCCTCGCCTTCAACGAAATGGTGGCCAGGGGCGAACTGAAGGCGCCCGTCGTCATCGGCCGCGATCACCTCGATTCCGGCTCGGTCGCTTCGCCGAACCGCGAGACGGAAGCGATGAAGGACGGCTCCGACGCCGTCTCCGACTGGCCGCTGCTCAATGCGTTGCTCAACACCGCGTCGGGCGCAACATGGGTGTCGCTGCATCATGGCGGTGGCGTCGGCATGGGCTTCTCGCAGCATGCCGGTATGGTCATCGTCGCCGACGGCACGCCGGACGCAGCAAGGCGCTTGGAGCGCGTGTTGTGGAACGATCCGGCGACAGGCGTCATGCGCCACGCCGATGCCGGCTACGACATCGCCATCGAGTGCGCGAAGGAGCACCAGCTCAATCTGCCCGGTATTTTAGGCTGATTGGCTGAAACGATGCGTATCCTTCGTGCCGCCGACTACCGCGTCATGCCGTGGAAGAATGGCGGCGGCACGACCACCGAGATCGCCGTCTCGCCGGACGGCGCCGGCCTGGACGATTTCGACTGGCGCGTTTCGATGGCGCGAGTCGAGGGCAGCGGCCCGTTCTCGGGCTTTGCCGGCGTCGACCGCACGCTTGCCGTGCTGGAAGGCGAGGGCATCGTCCTCGACATTGCTGGCCGGCGGCCGGCCGAAGTGACGGCGGCTTCCGCCCCGCTGTCCTTCCCGGCCGATGTGCCGACCACGGCCGCGCTGATCTCCGGTCCGATCACCGACCTCAATGTCATGACCCGCCGCGCGCGGGCCACGCACTCGGTCCAGCGTCTGATGGTTTCGGCTCCGACCGATATTCGGCCGACCAGCGCTATGACCCTGATCCTGCCGTTCGACGGCGAGGTCGGCGTGACCGGCGCGACATCGTCGCGCCTTGGACCTCGCGACACACTGTTGCTCGGACCGCAGGCCGCGAAACTGCGGGTTGAACCGGTACGGCCGACGACCGTGTTCGTCATCCGGATAGCCAGGCTGGGCCAGCCGCACCGCCAGCACAACGATTAACGCCTGTTGCCAAACATGATCGCACGCCGGAGAAATCTGGCGTAAGCTGTTGTCTGGATCACGAAAAAGCCCGAATCCTTCCGTCGTTCCAAGGCGGACGGGAGGGCAGGGGTGCTCGTCCTTGAGTTGTCGAAAGCCCCACTTAAAATGTCGAAGGGATAACGCCTCTGGCGTGGTGCGAAGCAAAACTTTCGGCCATTGTAATCATGCAACCAATTGCATTTGAATCGGTTTTAGGGACATTGCCGTGGCGGTGGCGCCGCATCGCGTCCCCCATGCGGAATTTTCAATGAATATCCAGACAAATCCTGCCCATATCGAAAAGTCCAGCGCCGGCTTCCCGGTCATCACCGAAGAGCCGATACGCTCCAATTTCCTGCCCGAAGAGCGGCTGCGCGCGCTGGGCGAAAGCCTCGCCAAGGGCGACGTCAAGGACCTGTTCGGCCTGACGCCGTTCGATTTCCAGGCCCGCATCCGCGACAGCGCCAAGAAAATCCTCGAAGTCTACCGCTCGACCAATGCCGCCCAGGCCAAGGGCGAAACCATCACGCCTGCCGCGCAATGGCTGCTCGACAACAATTATCTCGTCGAGGAGACCATTTTTCAGGTCAAGCGCGACCTGCCGCGCCGTTTCTACCGGCAGTTGCCGACCCTGGAAGTGGCCGATCGCGCCGCGGTGCCGCGCGCGCTGGCCCTGGCCTGGAGCTATGTCGCCCATTCCGACAGTTCGGTTTCGGCGACCATGTTCAAATCCATCGTCGAGGGTTTTCAGTCGGTCGAGCCGCTCAAGATCGGCGAGCTCTGGGCGCTGCCGTCGCTGCTGCGCTTCGTTTTGATCGAGAATCTGCGCCGCATCGCCGTGCGCGTCGACCGCACCAGGCAGATGCGCCATATCGCCAACGAGGTCGCCGACCGCGTGCTGGCGACCGACGACAATGCAGACCGCCGGAAGATCCTGTCGGGCTACGGCGCGCATGCGCAGGACACCACCTTCGCCACCCAGTTGCTCTACCGCCTGCGCGACGGCTCGCAGAATGCCGGCAGGGCGCTGGAATGGCTGGAGGTCGAGCTCGAAAAAACCGGCTCCGACGCCGAGGAAATCATCATTTCCGAGCATCGCACGCTGTCCAGCGGCAATGTCACCACCGGCAACATCATCCGCGGCCTGCGCCTCATCAACGACGTCGACTGGACGGTGTGGTTCGAGGGCGTCAGCCGCATCGACACGCTCTTGCGCGAGCGCACCGATTTCGCCGCGCTCGATTTCTTTTCGCGCGACCAGTACCGCACGTCGATCGAGCAACTGGCGCGCCGCTCCGACCTGTCCGAATTCCGTGTCGCCGAAAAGGCCATCGAGCTGGCCAGCCATGTTCCCGGGGTCACCGATGCCTCCGGCGTGCCGGATGCATCAGCCGATCCGGCCATGCATACCGATGTCGGCTTCTTCCTGGTCGGCCCGCGCCGGCCGGATCTGGAAAAGGCTATCGGCTATCGGCCGCCCTTCCATGTGACCTTCAAGCGCGCCTTCACCGCCACGGGCTGGCTCGGCATCGTTGTGCCGGTCTTCCTGCTGACGGTGCTGCTGCTGGTTGTCTCCGGCAATGCGCTTGCCCATCTCGGCCTGTCGGTGGAATCCATCACGCTGATGCTGGCGCTGTTTGCGGTGCCTGCCAGCGAAGGCGCGCTCGCCTTCTTCAACACCGTTGTTTCACTGTTCCTGAAGCCGACGCGGCTCGTCGGCTATGACTACAAGCACGGCATTCCGGCGGCATCACGCACCTTGGTCGTGGTGCCGTCGCTGATCGGCTCGCGCGATGATGTCGAGGAAAACATCCGCAACATCGAGGTGCATCACCTCGCCAACACGGCCGAAGAAATCCATTTCGCGCTGCTGTCCGACTGGCCGGATTCCAAGACCGAGATCGACGCCGCCGACATCGAGATCCTGCAATATGCGCGCGACGAGATCGCCAGGCTCAATGCCCGTTATCCCTCGGAAGGCGCGCCGCGTTTCTATATCCTGCATCGCCGCCGGCTCTACAACCAGGCGCAGGGCGCCTGGATGGGCTGGGAGCGCAAGCGCGGCAAGCTGCATGAGCTGAACCTTCTCTTGCGCGGCGACAGCGACACCACCTTCCTGCCGCTCGACGTGCCGCTGCCGGAAAAGGTCGTCTATGTCATGACGCTCGACGCCGACACGCGCACCACGCGCGACGCCGTGTCGTCACTGGTCGGCAAGCTCGCCCATCCGCTCAACCGCCCGCATTTCGACGCGACAAAGCGCGTCGTCACCGCCGGCTACACCATTCTGCAGCCGCGCATCACAGCCTCGCTCACCAGCGGCGACGACGCTTCTTTCTTCCAGCGCGTCTTCTCGTCCAACAGCGGTCTCGATCCTTACGTCTTTGCCGTCTCGGATCTCTACCAGGACGTCTTCAGCGACGGCTCCTTCACCGGCAAGGGCCTTTATCACGTCGACGCTTTCGAGGCGGCGCTGCAGGGCCGCATCGAGGAAAACACCGTCCTCAGCCACGATCTGCTCGAAGGTGCGTTGGCGCGCGCAGCACTTGTCACCGATGTCGAACTGGTCGAGGACTATCCTACCCGCTACTCGGTCGACGCCTCGCGCCACCACCGCTGGGCGCGCGGCGACTGGCAGCTGCTGCGCTTCATCGTCTCGCCGCGGTCCGGCGTGCCGGCGCTGTCGCGCTGGAAGATGGTCGACAATCTGCGCCGCTCGCTGACCCCGATCTTCTGGGTGATGGCGGCGATCGCCGGCTGGACGCTGCTGCCCTTCACGCAGGCCGCGCAGTGGCAGGCGCTGCTGATCCTGTCGCTGTTCATGGCGCCGACCTTCGATGTCGTCAACGCCATCCTGCCCAAGAGCGGCGACCAGACGCCGCGCGGCCATTTCTCCGCGCTGGCGCACGACACCGTCTTCGGCACGGCGCTTGTGGCGCTGAAAGTGCTGTTGATGGCGCACAATGCCTGGATGATGGGCGACGCCATCGTTCGCACGCTGTACCGCCTGTTCGTCAGCCGCCAGAATCTGCTGGAATGGCGCACCGCGTCTCAGGCGCACAAGGGCGGCGACAACGATCTCGGCTCCTATTACAGCATGATGTATGGCGCCGTGATCATCGGCGTCGTCGGTCTCGCCATCCCCGTGCTGGCCGATTCCACCGGTGCCTTCGTCGCCTTCTTCTTCGCTCTGTTCTGGATCGGTTCGCCGGCGGTTGCCTGCTGGATCAGCCGCTCGGCCGAGACCGAGGACCGCCTGCGCATATCGCAGGCCGACATCCACGCGCTGCGCACCGTGGCGCGCCGCACCTGGCATTATTTCGAAACCTTCGTCACGGCCGAGCACCACAATCTGCCGCCCGACAATTTCCAGGAAAGCCCGGCGCCGGTTGTAGCGCCGCGGACGTCGCCGACCAATATCGGCGTCTACCTGCTGTCGGTGGTGTCGGCACGCGATTTCGGCTGGATTGCGCTCTCCGACGCCATCACTCGCATCGACGCCACGATGACGACCATCGAGAGCATGCCGCGCAACCGCGGCCACCTCTTCAACTGGTACGACACGACGATGCTCAAGCCGCTCTATCCGCTTTACATCTCGGCCGTCGACAGCGGCAATCTCGCCGGACATCTGGTCGCGGTGGCGGCGGCCTGTGCGGAGTGGGCGGAAGCCCCGTCCGTTCACCTGCAGGGCGATTTCGAAGGCGTCCTCGACACGGTGAGCATCCTCGACGAGAGCCTCGAGGAATTGCCTGACGACCGCCGGCAACTGCGGCCGTTGCGCCAGCGTCTGGCCGACCGCCTCGACGGCATGCGGCGCGCCGTCATGACCATCAAGGCGCAGCCGGAGATGGCCTCAATCCGCACGATTAACCTGGCCGTGCTTGCCGGCGAGATCCGCAAGCTCGCCACCGCCATCCACACCGAGGCCGGATCGCAGCGGAGCGACATTATCGCCGACTGGGCGGCACGGCTGGAAGCGACCTGCGAGGCGCATGTGCATGACTCGCACAGCGACGAAAACGCCGTCGAAGCCTTGCGCGCCAAGCTGCTGGCGCTGCGCGAACGCTGCCGCCGCTATGCCTTCGAGATGGATTTCTCTTTCCTGATGCGTCAGGAGCGCAAACTGCTGTCAATCGGCTACCGGGTCGAGGAGCATCAGCTCGATGAGAGCTGCTACGATCTGCTCGCCTCCGAGGCGCGGCTGACCAGCCTGTTCGCCATCGCCAAGGGTGACCTGCCCACGGAGCATTGGTTCCGGCTTGGAAGGCCGATCGTCGAGATCGGCTTCCAGGGTGCGCTGATGTCCTGGTCGGGCTCGATGTTCGAGTATCTGATGCCGCCTTTGGTGATGAAGGAGCCGCAGGGATCGATCCTCAACCAGACCAGCAAGCTGATCATCAAGCGCCAGATCCAGTACGCGCGTTCGAAGAACGTGCCCTGGGGTATTTCGGAAGCGGCCTACAATGCCCGCGACCGCGAACTGACCTACCAGTATACCAATTTCGGCGTGCCCGGACTTGGTCTCAAGCGCGGCCTTGGCCAGAACACGGTGATCGCGCCTTACGCCACGATCCTCGCGGCGCAGTTCACACCGCGCGAATCCGTCCAGAATCTGGCCAGGCTGCGCTCCATCGGCGCGCTCGGCCGGCATGGCTTTTACGACGCCGTCGACTTCACGCCGCAGCGCGTGCCGGAAGGCACCGACCATGCCGTTGTCCTGAACTACATGGCGCATCACTCTGGCATGTCGATCGCCGCCGTTGCCGACGCCATCTTCGAGGGCCGGCTGCGCGACCGCTTCCACAGCGATCCGGTGATCGAGTCTGCCGAACTCCTGCTGCAGGAGAGGGCGCCGCGCGACATCCCGACCGCCACGGTCAGGACCGAAGCCGACGAGCGTTCGAAGGACGAGACCGAGGTCGAGAGCCCGGACTCGCGCATTATCCTCGACCCGCTGAGGGCGTTGCGCGCCACCAGCGTCATGTCCAATGGCCGCTACTCCGTCATGGTCTCGGCCACCGGTTCCGGTTACAGCCGCTGGGGCGAACTCACCGTCACCCGTTGGCAGCCCGACCCGACCGAAGACCGGCTCGGCTCCTACATCTTCCTGCGCGACGCCGGCAGCGGCGACTGGTGGTCGGCCACCGCGGAGCCGAAGCAGGCGACCGGCGAGAGAGTGCAGACGCTGTTTTCCGACGACAAGGCGAGCTTCGTCAAAACAGTGGGCTCGCTGCGTTCGGAGGTCGAATGCATCGTCATCTCGGAAGGCAATGGCGAGGGACGGCGCGTCACGCTCTATAATGACGGCGCCACTGACCGGCATATCGAGGTGACCTCCTTTGCCGAGCTGGTGCTGGGCAACGAAGCGTCCGACAATGCCCATCCTGCGTTCTCGAAAATGTTTATCGAGACCGAGATCGCTGCCAATAACGGCGCCATCTTTGCCACCAGGCGCAAGCGCGACAAGAACGAGCCTGACGTCACCATGGTGCATTTCGTCACCGATCCGTCCGGGTCGGCGCGCGATGCCGAGGCCGAAACCGACCGCCGTGCCTTCATCGGCCGTGGCCGTACCATCGCGGAAGCGGCGGCCTTCGATCCCGGCGCCAAGCTTGGCGGTCACCACGGCTTCACCCTCGATCCGGTAGCGGCCCTGCGCCGCCAGGTGCGGGTGCCGGCCAACAAGAAGATATCGCTGACCTTCTGGACCGCCGTCGGCGCCAACCGCGCCGAACTGGACGAGGCCATCGCCAGGCTCGACCATCCCGAAAGTTTTGCCCGCCAGGCGATGCTTGCCTGGACGCGTTCGCAGGTGCAGACACGCCATCTTGGTCTGAGCCTGACCGACGCCGCCAATGTGCAGAAGCTGGCGCGTTTCCTGATCTATCCCGATCCGTTCCTGCGCCTGCCCGGCGAATCCATCGCTTCGGGGCTGGGCAAGCAGTCCAGCCTGTGGCCGACCAGCATTTCGGGCGATTTCCCGATCTTCCTGGTCCGCATTGGCGACGTGGCCGACCTCGAAATTGTCGCCCAGGCGCTGCGCTTCCAGGAGTATATGCGCGCCCGCGGCATGATGATCGACTTCGTGGTCGTCAACGAGCAGGCATCGTCCTATGTCCAGGACCTGCAGCGCGCGGTCGAGACGCTGTGCGAAAACAGCCGCCTGCGCGGCAAGGAACTCGGGCCGCGCCAGCACATCTTCGCCGTGCGCCGCGACCTGATGGACGAGGCGACGTACAAGACGCTGCTGGCGGTTGCCCGCGTGGTTCTGCACACGCGCAACGGCACCATCTTCGACCAGATCGAACGCGCCGAGGCGGCAGCCTTGCAAGCACGCGATGCCCTGCAGCCGGTGGCCCCCGCGTCGCTGCGCGAGCCGTCTCTGCCGGTGCCGGCGGCGCCTGCATACCATGCCGCGTCCGACAGCAGCGCCGACGGCAGCGGCCTCAGCCAATGGAACGGCTTTGGCGGTTTCGAGGGCGACGGCCGCCACTATGTCACCCGCCTTGCCGGGCGGCGCTCGACGCCGCAGCCCTGGATCAACGTCGTCTCGAACGCCTCGTTCGGATTCCATGTCTCGGCCGAAGGCGCTGCCTTCACCTGGAGCCGCAACAGCCGCGATTACCAGCTGACGCCATGGTCGAATGATCCGGTCACCAACCGGCCGGGCGAGGGCATCTACATCTACGATCAGGCCAGCGGCAAGGCATTCTCGCCGCTGGCTGCCGTGGTCCGCGATCCCTCGATGACCTATGAGACATGGCACGGCCAGGGCTTCTCCACCTTCCGGTCCAAACGCGGCCCGCTGTCGATGGATCTGACGCACGTCGTCGATCCCGTCGATCCAGTGAAGATCACGCGGCTGCGCATCCAGAACTCAGGCTCGGCGCCGGCGCGGCTGCGCGTCTATGCCTATGCCGAATGGGTCCTCGGCAGCCATCGCTCGAGCACGGCTGCGACCATCATCCCGTCCAGGGATCCAGCGACTGGCGCGCTTCTGGCGCAAAACCCCTACGGTCTCGATTTCGGCGACCGGGTGGCCTTCCTGGCCGCCACTGGTCCGGTGCATTCGGTGACAGCCGATCGCGGCGAGTTCATCGGCAGGCATGGCACCAGCGCCTTCCCGCACGCCGTCGTCAGCGGAGCCGGCCTGTCGGGCCGCGTCGAGGCCGGCGACGATCCGTGCGCAGCTGTCGCCAGCGATGTCGACATCCCCGCCGGCGGCGACGTCACGCTGGTCTGGCTGCTTGGCGACGCCGCCACATCAGCCGAGGCGAGCGCGTTGGTGCAGACCCATTCGGGCAAGGATTTCGACCAGCGGCTGGCCGACAATGAACGCGTCTGGCGCGGCTTCCTCGACACCATCCAGGTCGAGACGCCCGACAAGGCGCTCGACGCCATGGTCAATCACTGGCTGCCCTATCAGAGCCTGGCCTGCCGCATCCGCGCCCGCTCGGCCTTTTATCAGGCAAGCGGCGCCTTCGGCTTCCGCGACCAGCTGCAGGACACGCTGGCCCTGCTTGCGCATGATCCGAAACTGGCGCGCGACCAGATCCTCAATGCGGCGCGCCGGCAGTTCCCCGAAGGCGATGTCCAGCATTGGTGGTTGCCGCGCACCGACGCCGGCGTGCGCACCATGATCTCCGACGATGTGGTCTGGCTGGCGCATGCCACCAATCGCTACATCGAGGTGACCGGCGATACAGGGATCCTGAAGGAGCAGCTGCCTTTCATCGACGGGCAGGTGCTGGGCGAGGGCGAGCACGACGCCTTCTTCACGCCGGAAATCTCCAAGACGAACGCTTCGCTCTACGACCATTGCGCTCGCGCGCTCGACCTTGCGGTCAAGCGCAGCAGCCCGGCCGGGCTGCCGCTGATCCTCGGCGGCGACTGGAACGACGGCATGAACCGCGTCGGCGAAGCCGGCAAGGGGGAGAGTGTCTGGCTCGGCTGGTTCCTTTTGAAGACGCTGGGCGACTTTACCACCGTGGCCAAGGGGCAGGGCGACACCAAGCGGGCGCAGGCCTGGACAAGACACGCCGATGTGCTGAAGCGGGCGCTGGAAAGCACCGCCTGGGACGGCCAGTGGTATCGCCGCGGCAGCTACGACGACGGCACGCCGCTTGGCTCGCATAATTCGGACGAGTGCAAGATCGACTCCATCGCGCAGTCGTGGAGCGTGCTCTCCGGCGAGGGCGACCCCGCGCGCTCGACCACGGCGATGCAGCAGGCGACGAACCTGCTGGTCGACGACAAGCTCAAGATCGTCAAACTGTTTACCCCGGCCTTCCAGAACACGAGAAAGGACCCTGGTTACATCAAGAGTTATCCGCCGGGCGTGCGCGAGAACGGCGGCCAGTACACCCATGCGGCGACCTGGTTTGTCATCGCGCTCGCTGAAATGGGCCGCACCGACGATGCCTATCGCTGCTTCTCGATGCTGAACCCGGTCAACCATGCGCTCGACGATGCATCGGCCGAGCATTACCGCGTCGAGCCGTACGTCGTCGCCGCCGACATCTATTCCGGTGAGGGCAAGGGCGGTCGCGGCGGCTGGACCTGGTATACGGGCTCAGCGGGATGGCTCTACCGTGCTGCGGTCGAAGGAATTCTGGGCATTGAGCGGCGGGGCAAGCAGATCACGTTCCGGCCGAAACTGCCCAGCCATTGGGACGGCTATTCTGCCACGCTGAAGATGCTGGGGTCGGAGATCAAGGTTCGCGTCATCCGCGACAAAAAGGCCAAATCCATCTCGCTCGAAGTCAATGGAACCAAGACAAAGTCTTCCGGTTTTCAGCCGAAAGCCGGCGACAAGACCGAGGTGGTCGTCAAGATACCCGCGTAAAATCAAAGGCTTCAGGTTATTGACGCGCGCCTTTCGAGGCGCGCGTTTTCTACTTCGGCATGCTCCTGGCGCAGAACGGCGTGCCTTCCCAATAACGGCGGTCCAAGCGTGCAGTGACTAAAAATGTGGCAGCGCCAGCTGCTGCCATGATTTTGCCGCAAGACTGACATTTCACCTTTTATCTCAAACCGTTAGGTGATCACGGCAGATTTCGCAACGTCGTCATCTTTTGTTCGCAGAATGGGAACGGAAGAGGTAGACGGGCATTGTTTTGCGACCCGTTAACCGGTACGTGTCAAGAAATGGTGCGGTGCACAATAATGTTTTGGGCGGAGTAGCTGAAGTGTCACTTCTGCAAATCTACTGGAGAGCGCTGGGTTATCTCGCAGCCGACAGGAAGCGCGTTGCGTTTATCTGCGGTGCGAATGTCGCGCTCGCCATTATCGCCATCCTCGAGCCGATCATGTTCGGCCGGGTGATCGACGCCATCTCCGATAAGGGTTCGGTGTTTTCGACGCTCGCGCTGTGGGCCGGTCTCGGCGCCTTTAACATCGTCGCCTTCGTGCTGGTGGCGCGCGGCGCCGACCGTTTTGCCCACAAGCGTCGCAGCGAGGTGCTGTGCCAGTCGTTCGAGCGCGTGATCACCATGCCGCTCGCCTGGCACCACCAGCGCGGCACCTCCAACGCGCTGCACACGCTGCTGCGCGCCGTCGAGACGCTGTTCAGCCTGTGGCTTGAATTCATGCGCCAGCATCTGTCGACGGCGGTTGCGCTGGCTCTGCTGATTCCGACCGCTATAAGCATGGATCTTCGCATGTCGCTGGTGCTGATGGCGCTGGGCGTTCTCTATGTCGGCATCGGCCGGCTTGTGATGAAGCGCACCAAGGCGGGCCAGGCCGCGGTCGAGCGCCACTACCATCAGGTGTTCGCGCATGTGACCGACTCGGTCAGCAATGTCGCCGTGCTGCAGAGCTACAACCGTCTCGGCCACGAGGCCGATACGCTGCGCCGCTATGTCAAGAACCTGCTCGACGCGCAGAACCCGGTGCTCGACTGGTGGGCGATGGCCAATGCGCTGCACCGCCTGTCGTCGACCATTTCGATGATGGTTGTGCTTTTGATCGGGGCCTATCTGGTCACCCATGGCCAGCTCAAGATCGGCGACGTCATCGCCTTCACCGGCTTTGCCACGCTGCTGATTGCCCGCCTCGACCAGATGTCGGCTTTCGCCAACCAGATTTCCGAAGCCCGCGCCAAGCTCGAGGACTTCTATCACCTCGAGGATTCGGCCGCCGACTCCGCCGAGCCGGACGGCTTGCGCGACCTCACCAACGTCACCGGCCATGTCCGCTTCGAGAATGTCGGCTTCGAGTTTGCCAATTCGCGGCAGGGCGTCGACGACGTCTCCTTCGAGGTCCAGGCCGGGCAGACGGTTGCCATCGTCGGCCCGACCGGCGCCGGCAAGACGACGCTGATCAACCTCTTGCAGCGCGTCTTCTCGCCGTCTCATGGCCGTATCCTGATCGACGGCATCGACACCCGCACGGTGACCCGCAAGTCGCTGCGTCATTCGATCGCCACCGTCTTCCAGGATGCCGGCCTGCTCAACCGCTCGATCGAGGACAACATCCGCGTCGGTCGTGCCGAGGCGACTTATGACGAGGTTCACGCCGCCGCCAATGCGGCTGCCGCGCAGGATTTCATCCTTGCCAAGAGCGCCGGCTACGACACCGTCGTTGGCGAGCGCGGCGGCCAGCTTTCGGGCGGCGAGCGTCAGCGCATCGCCATTGCTCGCGCCGTGCTCAAGGACGCACCGATCCTGGTGCTCGACGAGGCGACCAGCGCGCTCGATGTCGAGACCGAGGACCGCGTCAAGGAAGCCATCGACGAACTGAGGCGCAACCGCACCACCTTCATCATCGCCCACCGCCTGACCACCGTCCGCGACGCCGACCTGGTCGTGTTCATGGACAAGGGCAAGGTGGTCGAGATGGGCGGCTTCGCCGAACTGTCGCTGCGCAATGGCCGTTTCGCCAGCCTGTTGCGCGCCGGCGGCCTGCTCAACGACGAGGAAGTCCGCCGTCTCAGCCGCACGGTGAATATCGAAGCGGCGTAGGCTTTTTTACCTCCCCCTTGTGGGGAGGTCGGACCCGTAGGGTCGGGTGGAGGTAGTGCCCCACCACCCCCACCCCGCTGCTTTGCAGCGACCTCCCCACAAGGGAGAGGGTAAGCACTGCGACAACCGCTCGATTGCCCCGAACGCGCCGCCGGTCTATCTAGACCTATGAGCGACACCTCCTCACGCCTCGCCGGCTGGACCGACCTCGCCAACCCGACGCGCTTTGTCGGGCTGGCCGACAGGCTGGTGCCGTGGCTGGCGTCGATCGCCGCGATCCTGCTCGCCATCGGTCTCTATATGAGCTTTGCCGCGCCTGAGGATTTCCAGCAGGGCATCACGGTGCGCATCATGTATATCCACGTGCCTTTCGCCTGGCTCGCCATGATGTGCTATACGGTGATGGCGGTCGCCGCGCTCGGCACGCTGGTCTGGCGCCATCCGCTGGCCGACGTCGCGCTAAAATCTGCAGCCCCGATCGGCGCCACCTTCACCGCGCTTGCTCTGGTGACCGGCTCAATCTGGGGCAAGCCGATGTGGGGCACCTGGTGGGTGTGGGACGCGCGCCTGACGTCGGTCTTCGTCCTGTTCCTGATGTATCTCGGCATCATCGCGCTGACGCGTGCGCTCGATGACGCCAGCCGTGCCGCCTGGGCCGCCGCCATCATCACGCTGGTCGGCTTCATCAACATCCCGATCATCAAATTCTCGGTCGACTGGTGGAACACGCTGCACCAGCCGGCCTCGGTGTTCCGGCTCGGCGGGCCGACGATCGATCCCAGCCTGCTATGGCCGCTGCTGGTGATGGCGCTCGGCTTCACCGTGCTGTTCTTCGCGCTGCATTTGACGGCGATGCGCACCGAGATCCGCCGCCGGCGGGTCATTGCCATGCGGCGCATCGCGGCGCGGCAGGCAGAGCAACGCGACTAGGCGGTTCTCTTTTCCGGCACTCGAATGACAACCGAAACAGCAGCCTTTGCCTGTCTCCGTCTAAATTAGAGTATGCTGCTATGTTGCTGCATAGCAACGAGGATTGCTGAAAGAGTGCCCTGACTGCGTCTGCTTATTGACAGCTCCAACCGCAGGCGAGCAAGTAACTGGAAGGCTACGAGGAATCGACGATGAAACTGCTTCTACTGGCTGGTGTGTCGACAACGGCATTGGTGCTTGGCTGGAGTTCGGCGTACGCCGCCGACGCGATCGTCGACGTTCCGAGGGCAGAGGATCTCTGGTACGTCACGCTCTTCGGCGGCGCCAGTTTCCCGAACCATGTGAAAACGGACTACAATGGTACTGGCTATTCAGTCGATCTTGATACCGGGTTCGTAATCGGCGGCGCTGTCGGTCGGCGCATCAACGATGTGTTTCGTGTCGAAGGCGAACTGTCCTACGCGCGCTACAAGGCAAGCGAATACAGCTACACGGGCGTCGGCAACTATCCGGCTTCCGGCAATCTGTCGGCCACCTATCTTCTCGCCAACGTCTGGGCCGATGTTGCGCATTTTGGTGATGCCAAACTCTATGTCGGCGGCGGTCTCGGCGCGGCGTATGTTACCGCCGATACTCACTTTGATGGCCACGCCTATGGATACGGGCCTGGCGGCTGGGGTTTCGCCGGCCAGGTGGGCGCCGGTGTTACCTACGCGGTAACGCAGAATGTCGACCTCGATTTCGGTTACCGCTTTAAGGCCGTGACAAGCGTGGATCTAGACGACAATGATGGCGGCGGCACATACGAGAACGCCAAATTGTACTCCCACAATCTCCAGCTTGGCGTTACCCTGAAGTTCTGATTGGTTCGTCGCAGGCCGCGACCGGGATTTGACGGATGCCGCTCTTGCCACGCCGGCAACCCCTGGGCCTGCCGGCAATGATCCCAGCCTCGCTGCCGACCGCCGGTGAGCCGGCGGAAAAGACATTGCAGCGCGGCATCGACCTGCAACGGCGCAAGCGTTTTCGCGAGGCCGAGTTCTGCTACCAGACGGTGCTTCGCACGCAGCCCAAAAATGCCATGGCGCTGAACCTGATGGGCACGCTCGCCATCGAGGCCGAGCATCATGACGCCGCCATTGCCTATATGGAAAGGGCGGTCAAGCTCGAACCGGACAACGCCATCTTCCGCAACAATCTCGGCAATGCCTACAATGTCACCGGCAACGTCGACAAGGCGCGCAGACATCTGAGAAAGGCGATCGAGCTCGACGGAGGGCTCATCGAAGCGCTGTGCAATCTCGGCCGCTCCTACCGCAGCCAGCTCGAGGGCGACATTGCCGAAGGGTTCTATCGCCAGGCGCTGGCTATCGACGGCCAGTCGGTGATGGCACTTGCCGGTATGGGCGATTTGCTCACCGACATTGGCCGGCCGGCCGAGGCGGTCGAATGCTTCAGCAAGGCCCTTGCCATCGACCCGGGCCATGTCGAGGCGCTGGCTGGAATGGCGCTTGCGCGACGGGCGGTCAAGGACGATCCGACGTTGCCTTTGGTGCTGAAACGCCTGGAATTGCCGACAACCACCGATCGCGAGCGGGTAGTGCTGCACCACGCCGCCGGCAAGATGCTCAATGATCAGCGCGATTATGGCCCGGCCATCCGCCATTTCGCGAGGGCCAAGGCGATTTCCGGCAATGACTTCGACATCGACCGGCACACCCAGCTTTACGACAGCTTCATCAACACCTTCGACGCCGGCTTCTTCGAGGCGCGAGCCAATTTGGGAAATCCATCCAGACGCCCGGTCTTCATCGTCGGCATGCCACGGTCGGGAACGACGCTGACCGAGCAGATATGCGCCAGCCATCGCGATATCCATGGCGCCGGCGAGTTGTCGACCATTCGTTCACTTGCCGGCGAACTTGGGTTCGACAAGCTCGACCCAGCCATTTTCACCGAGGCCATGGCGGCGCTCACTGCGGCCAAGGCCAAGGAGCTTGGATCGAAATATCTCGACGCTCTCAAAAAGCGCAACAACACGGCGCGGCTTGTCGTCGACAAGATGCCGCATAATTTCGAGCTGCTGGCCTTCATCAGCCTGATCTTGCCAAATGCCCGCATCATCCATTGCCGGCGTGACCCGATGGACAATTGCGCGTCCTGTTTCATGCATAATTTTTCCGAGGCGCACGGCTACAACGCCGATCTGACCAAGCTTGGGCAGTATTACCGGCAGTATGAGCGCCTGATGCGCCATTGGGCCAAGGTCATCCCGCTGGATATCCACGACATGCCCTACGAAGAAACGGTCGCCGATTTCGAGAATCGCGCCCGCGGATTGATCGGATTCCTCGGCATCGAGTGGGACGATGCCTGCTTGCGTTTCAACGAAACCGAGCGCACCGTGCGGACGCCGAGCCGCTGGCAGGTGCGCCAGCCGATCTATTCATCCTCGGTCGAGCGCTGGAAGCTGTATGGCGACGCGCTGGATCCGCTGAAGGCGGCGCTGGGTCCGGTTTATCAGTCCTGATTTCAGTTGGCCCGAACAACCTCGCGCTCGACGCGCGCTGGCGTAGATTAGACCTGAGTTGCATCGTGCTTTGGGGCCAAATGAAAGCCGAATGCTTTCATGACCGCCAGTGTGGTTTCCAGCGTAGGATTACCGTTTTCGCTGAGCGAGGTATAAAGATGCTCGCGAGCCAAGCCGGTCTTTCTGGCAATGTTGCTCATCCCCTTGGCGCGGGCAACGACACCGAGGGCGGACGCGACGAATTTGGCGTCTCCGGTTTCCATTGCCTCTGCCAGAAACGCCTCGATTGCCGTATCGGAATCGAGCATTTCGGCGGGATCGAAATCATAGATTTTTTCAACCATTGTCGTCACTCCATTCTACGGCCAGGCGCTTTGCTGTCCGTATGTCGGTTTCTTGTGAACTTTTATCCCCGCCGCACAGGAGCAGGATGACCGTTTCACCGCGCTTGTGAAATAAACGCGATAGCCGGGCCCATAGTGAATGCGCAATTCACTGATGCCTTCACCCACTGGGGCCACGTCGCCGGGATTTCCTACAATCAAACGTTGCAGCCGAACGGCAATTGCCGCCTTGGCTCTTCCGTCTTTCAGCTTTTGGTGCCACCTCCGAAAGGTGGCTGTCTGCTTCAGGATTGTCATGGGGACTAGTAAGTTATAAATTACAATTCGTCAATGCCGAAATAGGGCGAGCCTCCAAAACGAAAGCCTCACCCCATCCGTCCACGCGCTTCCACCTTCAGCGTTTCCAGCACCTTGTCGCCCTCGATCAGATGCACCTGGTCGAACAGGTTGGTCACCACGCAGCAATGATCCGGAACCAAGCGCACGCGCTCGCCAATGCGAAGCTTCGCGCCATTTTCAAGCGTGACCGTGCCATGTTCCTCGCTCAAGCTGGTGACGCGGGCTCCGGGCATGCCGAGCAGCTCGCCAAAATCGGCGAGCCCCAGCGTGTCGCTGGACAGCGCCTTGCTGCCGCTGTCGAGGATGGCCCGGGCCGGCGTCGGATGGCTGACCACTGTGGCGAGCACCGTCAGCGCACAATCGTCGAGCGTGCCGACGCCTTTGGCGACCTGGTAGCGGTCGAGGTAGATGTAGGTGCCGGGGCGGTATTCGGTCACCACGCTGTCCTCGCCGGAGCGCCACATATCAGGCGTGCCGCCGCTTGAAATGCGATCACAGGCGAGACCCGAGGCCGCGAGCGTTTGCTTGGCGCCGGCCAGCCAGGATTCAGCCTCGGCGGCGCGGCCGGCCGCGGGGTAGGTCATCAGCCCGCCGAAGGTGAGCCCCTTGGCTTGGTCGATCAACTTCGCCAGTGCCAGCGCCTCGGCGGCGCTCTGCACGCCGCAACGGCCCATGCCGGTGTCGCATTCGACCAGGAGGGGCAGGGGGTGCCCGGTATCGGTGAAGGTGGCGGCGAGCCCATCCAGCGTTTCGAGGCTGTCCACCGTCACTGACAGTGTCACACGGCCATGCAGCGCCTTGAGGCGCTCCAGCTTGGCGCGGCCAAGGATGTTGTAGGGCAGGAAAATATCGGTCAGCCCGGCATCGGCCATCACCTCGGCTTCGCCGATCTTCTGGCAGGTGATGCCGACCGCGCCGGCCGCCACCTGCTTCTTCGCCCAATAAGGCAGCTTGTGCGTCTTGATGTGCGGCCTGAGTTTCAGCCCGTGGCGGTCGGCATGCGCCTGCGCTCGTGTGATGTTGGCTTCGGCGCGGGCTGCGTCGATGAGGATCGCCGGCGTGTCGAGGTCGTCTATGCCTTGCATGAAATATCACCTTGGGAAATCTGGCTGACTTATGGCCCCGATCCGCACGGATGTCATGGGGCCAGCACGCAGTTTGCGTCGACACCGCAGCGCTGTTCGGCTATGCGCTTCAGATAACTCCAGGGAACGCGACGCGAAGGGATCACGATCATGAAACGCTCCACCGTCAACGACATCATCCGCGATGCAGACGCCTTCATCCGCTCGTTCGGCTACATCATGCCGCCCTTCGCCTACTGGAGCCCGGAAGAGATGAAGGCGCGCAAGGCCGACTCCGCCGCCATTTTCACCTCGCGGCTCGGTTGGGACATCACCGATTACGGCCAGGAAAAATTCGACGAACTCGGCCTGTTCCTGTTCACCGTTCGCAACGGCGTCTATGCCGACATGAAGAAGGGCATGGGCATGCTTTATGCCGAGAAGATCATGATCTCGCGCAAGGATCAGCTGTCGCCGATGCACCGCCACAACATCAAGGCCGAGGACATCATCAACCGCGGCGGCGGCAAGCTCGTGCTGGAACTGTTCATGCACGATCGCGACGGCGGCATCGATCCGAAGGCCGAAGTGACGGTGCCGGTCGACGGCACCATCCACAGGTTGCCGGCAGGCGGGCTCCTGAAGCTCGACCCGGGCCAGAGCGTGACGCTGCTGCCCGGCGTCTGGCACGCCTTCTGGGCCGAGGGCAAGGATGTGCTGATCGGTGAGGTCTCGACCGTCAATGACGATCTCACCGACAACGTCTTCCGCGAGCCGATCGGCCGCTTCTCCAACATCGACGAGGATGTCGCGCCGGTGCACCTGCTGGTGTCCGACTATGAGAAGTGGGTGGGGTAGGCGAGGGCCTAATCGCCCCAATTCAGCTGCTGAAAGAACGTCCAGATGCTGATCGTGCTGTCATCCCGATCGCTCGTGCTGTGCAGCGTCAGGACAATATCCACCGTGGGCGGCGCCTTGCTCAAGACTGTGATCAGGCGCGCGCTGCCGTCAGGCACGATACCTATGCCTGACGTCATTTCCCAATTTCCATCGGCTTGCTGAAGTCGGGAAGAAGAATCTCCGAATTGCTTCCTCATCGATGCATCGTTTAGAAACGGTTCGTCGGTGAGTTCTGCAAATTCCTTCCAGGATCCGGAGACTGCCGCCTGAATGGCGCGTTCTATTCTGGCTTTTTCCGCTTCGCTAACTTGAGCCGGCATCCCGAACTCCGATCTACAGCTGATACTTATCTGCCTTGCGGGTGCCGAGCAAAAGCTTCCGCTCAAGCTGTGCCCGCAGCTCGCCGTAATAGGCGGTGAGGAAGGCCCTGGAATCGACCGGCTCGATCGTCATGCCGATCTTGCGTCCGATCGTTTCGGCCACGGCTTTCAGCGCGAAATAGTCGTCGCGGCGCAGCACTTCCTCCAGCTTGTGCAGTTCGGCGATGCCATAGGCATCGAGCTGCGCCTGGGTGAAGCGGAATGCGCGGGTGGTGGTGTCCTGGCGTTGCGACAGGTCTTCGACCAGCGCCAGTTTCGGCGCCTCGACAACCCACGTTCCGGCCAAAAGGTCGCCGATGCGCATGCGGTCGCGGTTGAACAGCGGGAAGAGCGCAAACAGCAGCGTCCACACCAGTCCGAAGATCGTCGTCAGCGTGTCGGCGAGCCCCATCTCGCTGCGGCCGAGGATGATCGACAGCGGCAGGAAGATCTCGATCTCGCGCATCAGGTTGCGGGCAATGACCTGATCGACTGACAGGCCGGCGCCGCTGCGCGACGCCACCCGGATGCCGAGCATCCGTTTGCCGGGCGTGGCGGCGCGGCGGCCGGCTTCGAAGACGATGAAATAGGCGTTGCGCAGGAAGAAGATCAGGATGATCCAGACGATGAACAGCGGCTGCGCGCCTTCGCCTTTGAGGCCGGCCAGCCCGAACAGTGCAACGATCGAGATCACGATCGCCGTGACGATGATGATGACAAAGTCGAGCAGGAAGGCGGCGGCGCGGGTGCCGGCATCGGCGAGCTTGATCCGGAGATCGACCCCTTCCGGCGTGATCAGCGGCCGTATCGTCGAGACGGCAGCGCGCCTAGCGGTCGCCATGCCGCACCACCCTGAACACATAGAAATAGCAAAGCCACAGCGTCAGCATGACGCCGCCAATGGCATAGCGTGTCACGTCGCTGGTGATCACCTGCCTGCCGATGCCTTCGAGCAGGCCGGCAAACAAAAGCATGATCGTCACCCCGACCATGGTGGTGGCGGCCACGCGCCCGGCATCGGCAGCAGCCGTCATCCGCGTCAGTTCGCCGGGGAAGGCGATGCGCGTGCCGATGCGCATGCCGGCGGCGCCCGCCAAGGCGATCGCGAACATCTCGGTGGTGCCATGGATGGACAGCCATCCGCCCAGCTCCAGCCCAAGCCCCTTGGCGACGTAGATCTGGAACATCGCGCCAAGCAGGCAGCCATTCATCAGGATCAAGAGCACGCTCGGCACCGCGAAGGCAAAGCCCAGCGCGAAGGCCAGGATCGCCACCTGGACATTGTGCGTGAACAGATAGGCGGCGAAGCCCGACAGGAAATTGCTGTCGGCGCCGTCATAAAGCACCTGTCGCAGGACTTCGACTGAGGCGTCCGGGTTGCGCCCGCCGGCCAGGCTCGGCGGAATGATGGCGTCGAACCAGCCCTTGTCTTTGGCCACCAGCCAGTAGCCGGCGCCGGCGCCGACAAAGGTCAGGACGACCGACAGCAAGGTCTCGCGCCACAAATCGCGAATGGCATGCGGCCAGTCATGCAGGAAGAAGTCGCCGATGCGCTGCCGCAAGCCGCGACGTGCGCCATAGAGGTAGAAGTAGCCGCGCAGGCAAAGCGCTTCGAGATAGCTGACCAGCGCATTGTCGAGCGACGTCGCCCGCGCCACCGAAAGCGAGGACAGCGCCGAGCGGTAGAGCAGCGGCAGCGACAGCAGTTCGTCTTCCGATAGCGTGCGTGGCGCACGTTTCTCGACCCGGGCAAGCAGCGCCTCGAACGCCTTCCAGTCGGCCTCGCGCTCCGAACGGAAGCTCGCCAGCGACTGGCGCACCGCATCCTTGCCGACCAGCGCGTTCACAACAGATCCTCTCGCTTGAGCTCGAGATAGCGCTCGACCAGCGCCGGCCCGAGCCTCTGATGGTCGGCTTCGATGACATGCGCGCCGAGCAGCCTGAGCCTGCCGATGACGACCTGCCTTTCGCGCAGCAGCCCGCCGGCGACGACGGAGCGCGCCACATCCTCCGGTGCGTCCGGCGGCATGTCGGCCAGTGTCTCCAGTTCGACATCCCTCATCATCATGAACAGCACCAGATGCCGTTCGGTGAGCCGGCCGACGGTGCGCAGCATCAGTTCGGCGCTGATCGGATCGACGAAGTCGGTGAAGATGATCACCAGCGAGCGCCGGTCGAGCCGCGCCGCCAGCGTCGTCAGCGCCAGGGTGAAATTGGTCTCTTCGGTGGAATAGTCGATCTCCGCCGCCCGCTTCTGGATCATGGCGAAGCTGGCGGAGCCGCGCACGGCGCCGCTGGAAACGCGCGGCCGCGCGTCGAAGCCGAACAGGGAGACCATGTCGCCGCCCTTCAGCGCAATGAACGCTGACAGCAAGGCTGCGGTGACGGCGCGGTCGACCTTCGGCACGCCGTCGACGGGCTCGCACATCAGCCGGCCGCTATCGATGGCCAGCACGATGTTGTTGTTCTCCTCGATACGGAATTCGCGCGCCAGAAGCCTGCCGTGGCGGGCGCTGCGCTTCCAGTCGATCATGCGCCGGCCCATGCCGGGCTGGTAGTCCTTGAGCGCCTCGAATTCGCGGCCCTGGCCGGCGCGGCGCTGCGCATGGCCGTCGGGCAGCGCCTGACGCTGCAGAAGCGTGATCGCCTCGTCGCGGGCGCTGCTGACATCGGGCAGCACCGCGACTTGGCTCGCCATCGGCAGCACCACCTGGTTCCAGACCAGCCCGAACGGCCCGCGCCAGCGCACCCACAGGCGATCGAACCTGGCGATGCCGCGCCGCAGCGCCTGAAATTTGAGATCGAGCGATGCGCTGTCGGCCTCGGCGGTCAACGCGCCGCCGGTGCCGCCCAGCGGTTCCAGCCGCTCGTCATGGCCAAGACGCGCCTGCACGGCGCGCGGCCGTCCGCTGAGCCCGGCGATGACATGGACGGTGAACTGGCCGCCGACGCTGACCTGCGGCGGGGCATGGATGCTGGCATCCAGCGAAGCCCGTCCGGGTCCGGCGGCGGCGTCCACGGCCAGGAAAGCAAGCAGCACGCAGATCCACAACAGGCCGAGATACCACAGCGACGGCAACGCGAGCGCGATCAGGAAGGCCGGTATTGCACCTGCCGCACCTGCCCAGACTGCCCGGCCGCTCGGATATATCAACGTGGCGCTTCCGTCTGGTCGACCAAGTCGGTGACGATCTGCTCGACCAGGCGGCCGTCGATCTGCGCCGCCGGCGACAGGATCACGCGATGGCGCAGCGCCGGCACCGCAAGCGCCTTGACGTCGTCGGGGATGACATAGGCGCGCCCGTCGAGCGCTGCCCGGGCGCGTGCGGCTCTCGCCAGCATGGCGCCCGCACGCGGGCTGGCACCGACTTCCAGATCGGGGCTGGCGCGCGTGGCCCGCACCAGCCTTGCGATATAGTCCACGACGTCGTCGACAAGCGTGACCTCGCCGACGGTCGCCAACGCCTTTTCCAGCGTCTTGCGGTCGGCCTGGGCGGTGATGCCGTATTGCTTGATATCGTGCGAGGCGGTGCCGCCGCCATGGTGGATGATGATCGCCTTTTCCTCTTGCGCGCCGGGGTAGCTCACCCGGTGCTTGAACAGGAAACGGTCGAGCTGGGCTTCGGGCAGAGGATAGACGCCCTGATGTTCGATAGGGTTCTGCGTCGCCACCACCATGAAGTTCGGGCCGAGCGCATGAGTGGTGCCGTCGAAGGTGACGGCATGCTCCTGCATCGCCTCCAAAAGGGCAGCCTGGGTCTTGGGCGGCGTGCGGTTGATCTCGTCGGCGAGCAAAAGGTCGCAGAAGATCGGGCCGCGCGTCAGCGTGAATTGCCCGGTCTGGAAATTGTAGATGTTGGAACCGACGATATCGCCGGGCATCAGGTCGGGTGTGAACTGGATGCGGCCATAGGCGACGCCCAGCGCCTGGGCAAAGCAGCGCGCCGTCATCGTCTTGGCCGTGCCCGGCGGTCCCTCGAGCAATATATGCCCGCCGGCGAACAATGCCGTCAGCATCAGATCGACCGTATCGTGTTGCCCGGTGATGGCCTTGGCCACCTCTTCCCTGATCTGTGTCGCCAGGGCCTTCACATCATCGACGTTCACCGAGCCTCCTTGCCGTCCAGTCGTGCAGCTTTTCGGCTGCATCATGCATTTGTGTCAGGGTCTTTGCCGCGTTCGCAGCTTGCAGGCGGGTCGTGAACCCGCCGGCTTCGTCCTTATCGCGGGAATCGAGCCAGCGGTCGAGCGCTTCGCTCTGCAAACCGTGCGGCGCGCCGAGCAGCGCGCCGGCGCGTACGCGTGCCAGTGCTCCATAGCGGTCGCCTAGTTCTTCGAGCCGGCCGGCGCGGCGCAACAGCATCGCCGTGGTGTCGACCAGCGCGCGTTTGCCGAAGGCGATGGCGCGCTGATCGGCCCGTGGCGGCCCGAACCGGCCAAGGCCATGCAGGAAGGCAAGTGCCGCCGCCGCCAGGATGGTCAGCGTCAGCGCCAGGAAGGGCGGCTCGACCAGAAGCTTGGCGAGATCGTATTTTCGCCCGACGCCATGCAGCGTCAGGTCGAACATGACAGCACCCTCTTCGGGCTGCAGGAGCTCGATCAGCTTGAGCGCCGCCGCCGCCTTGTCGGGATCTTTCAAGCCGGCGTTATTGATGAGATCGGGGTCCGTCAGAATGTAGAACCGCTCGTCTTCGACCTCGGTCAGCACGGCCTTGCCGTTGCCGGCGGCAATCAGCGGGTGTTCGTCGGCCACCCATTGCAGCTGGTCGGGAACGCTGACCATTTGCCCTGAGACGTCGAGTTGCTTGACCGTGGTCTCACCTTCGCCGAGCTTGGCCTTGGCGATCCGGGCGAGCCAGTCGTTGACCACGACGTCCGGCAGCCGCTGGATCTTCATCTCCCACCCCTCGTGCTCGAACAGCGGCAAGGTCGCCCATTTGGGCAGCACGAACAGCGTATCCAGGCCCTTGCGAAGCTTGACGATGTTGGCAAGCGCATCCGGGTCGCTGTCGGGCGAAATCGTGACGATTAGGAGGTTCGTGTCGATCTGAAGATCGCTGTCGGACCGCGCCATGTCGGGCGCTTCGCCGGTCAGCTCCAGCCATTCCGCCAAGCCGGCATAGCCGATGCCGCTCTTCGAGAGCGGCGTTGCGCCACCGACGCTCGGCTGGCGAAAATCGGGGGCATAGGTGGACAAAAGGAAGAAGCCCGCCGCCGCGAGCAGGCTGGCGAAAATGCCCCAGAACACCGTCCTGCGGCTGAACGGTTCCTGCTGGGCGATGTCGGCTGTCGTGTCACTCAAGTCCAGGCATCCCTGAAGACGAATCGCTCATAGGCGCTGCGCGCCTCCTGCCAGCCCTCTGGCCCGACCGGCCGGCGCGCGAACAGAGCGGCCTCGACGATGCGCGCGATCTGGGTAAAGGCGCCACGCGCCCGCGTTGGCAGCGACGCCGCTCCCGCGATATCGCGCGCGGTCAGCGACGGGCGCAGGAAGTCGGGCAGGCGGCCGGCAATGTCGGCAACGCTGCGGCGAAGCAGGAGATGCACCGCCTCGTCATACTCGCCCCGGGCGGCCAGCGCATCGGCTTCCGAGAGCAGGACCTGCGCGGCGCCAACGTCGGGGTGCCATGTCGCTTCCGCCTCGGTCACGCTCTTTTTGCGCCACCAAGGCAGGCGCCAGGCGACGCCTTTCACCTCAAGGAAAATCAGCATGAGGATGATGGCGGCACCTGTGATCACCGCGCCCCAGAACAGGTAGATCATGTACGGGCCGAGCGATTTCAGGAACTCGCCCAGCGGTCTCAGCCACTCGGGTGTCTCGGGTGGTCTGTAGGCCGGCAGGTCGAACTGGATCGAATCGTCCGACAGCAACTGCTTGTGCAGTTTGGCCAGCCATTCGGCTTGCGCAGCGTCCGGCTGTGCAGCAGTCACCTTCTCGCCCCCCTGCAACCTGCGGTTCGCGAGCCGACACTGGCAATACGCCAAGGCAATTGCAAGCGGCGGCAACCGCAAGTATCAATATCGGTGATTTATACTTTCTGATTTCGGGTATCCATTAGTCGGGGGGAATGTAACATGACGTCAATCGCGAGCGAGCGGCCGGAACGGTTCAGCATCGGCAGGGCTTTCAGCAATACGTTTTCGGTAATCGGACGAAGCTTCGTCCCACTTGCCGCCATCGTCGGCCTTTTTTCGACGCTGCCTGCGCTGCTGTACAACATCTGGAGCTTTAGACAGATTGCAAAGATAGCAGTACCTGGGGCGAGCTTCGAGCAATCGGCGATGGCGGGCTATGGTGCCGTTTCGATGATTGCCGGCCTGGTGCTCCTGATCTTGGCCTTTCTGGCGCAGGCGGCGCTGGTGCGAGCGACAATCGAAGATTTGAACGGCAAGCGCCCGTCGATTGGCGATTGCATTCAAATAGCCCTGCGCAGCTTCCTCCCCACGCTCGGAATTGGTCTTGTGATCATCGTGGCAATATTTCTGGTGGCGATGATATTAACGATCATCACCATGGCCATCCCCATCGTCGGCGGCGTGATTGCACTTCTGTCGCTTATCCCCATAGCCATGTGGTTGATCAGCATATCGGTGGCCGTGCCCGTCGCGGTTCAGGAAAGGCCTGGCGTCTTCGCCTCGATTTCGCGAAGCAGGGCGCTGACGAAGGGAAGCCGCTGGCGGATATTCGCGCTGTTTCTCGTCCTCGGCATTGTTGCGATAGGGCTACAAGCGGTTTTCACCTTGCTGTTTCAGGCTGCAATTGTGAGCGGCGGTATCAGCACGACCGGACTCATTGCCGCCGCCATCGGAAGCAGCCTGCTGTCGACAATCGTTTCGGCGGTAATTTCGGTGGCGATCGCCGTCACCTACATCGAGCTGCGCCAGGTCAAGGAAGGCACCAGCGTCGACGAGCTGGCGGAGATTTTCTCCTGACGGCCATGCAGCGGTCGAGCCGCACGGATTCAGTGGCAGTAGCTATGCTCCGATTGCACGCTCGTTCGGCACAGGCATGACGAGGTGATCGTCACATCCGCCTTGGTCAGCGCTCCGGCAAGCTTCGCCTGCAGCCCCGGCATCTCCACGCTCTCGCCGCGCCGTTTCAGGCATTCCACCAGCCCGTGCAGCGCCCAGACATTGTCGGGGTGCTGGGCGCAGCGTTGCACCCTGCCGCTCAAGCCGAGATCGTCGCGATAGACCTGCTCGGCCTCTTCAGTGTGGCCCTGATCGAGCAGCAGAGCCGCCAGCGCATGGCGCGGGGGGTGCATCCAGGCCCATGGCTCGGTGTAGGACAGATTGTCGTCGAGCTCGACCGCGTGGCGCAGATGAGCGTAGGCCTCATCGTGCCGGCCCTGATGATAGGCGAGCTCGCCGTCGAGCAGGGCAGCGCCGACGGCCAGCGAGGCCCGCGTCGGATTGCTGAGGAAGCGCCGCTCGGGTGGGATGGCTTCGATATGCCGGCGAAAATTTTCGCGCTCGCGCTCGGCGGCCGAAAACTGCTTGAGCGTAGCGTGCGCGACGCCCTTGGCGTAGTGCTGCATGGCGGCGGTCAGCACGTAGAGTTCCGGCTCCGCCACCATTGGCTCGTCGATGATCTCCTGCCAGCGGCCGAAGCGCACCTGCACGTGCGCGCGCATGGCGTGATAGCCCTCCACCGTCTGGGTGAGCTTCGGCCGGTCCTGGATGGCGACCACGTCGCGCGTGACCAGGCTGCGCACCTTGTCGGCCGCCCACAGCGCCGGCTGGTACTGGCCAAGGAACATGCAGGTGAACATCATCAGATGCAGGTCGTGGCAGCAGCCGAGCAAATAGTAGGTCGTCTCACCGGCATAGGCGAGATAGAGGTCGTTGGCCCGCACCGCCTTTTCGCTGGCAAGCTTCGCCTTCTCGTAGTCGCCGCACAGCACATGGATATGCCCGGGCATGTGGTTCATGTGGCCAGCATCGGGGCACATGGTACCGAGCAGGTCGGCCGAGCGTATGCCGCGTTCCGGCTGCGTCGACATTTCCAGCAGATGGATGTGCAGGTGCAGAATCGCCGGATGCGGCGCAGTACCTGCTTCGTCCGACAGCCGGATCGAGCGCTCGCAGACCCCCAGCGCTTCCAGCACATCCGAATTCGGCGCCGGCTTGCCGGTCTTCAAATCCCACAGCCGCCGCACCGTGCGCATCATCAGCGCCTCGACGGTAAGCGCCATCACGTCATGGTCGTCGGGAAAGTCGCGATAAACCTGCCGCATCGCGGCAGCGTAGGCGTTATCCCACTGTTCGAATTCCGCGGGCACGCCATGCGGCTGCTGGAAGCGGGCGGCCAGCGCATCGATCAGCCGCTGCTCGACGGGGCTGGCGCTCGCAGAAACAGCCCGCGCGAGCTGGACATGATCGAAGCAGCGTTTGGCGGCGCGGTTCGCTTCGTCCTTGCCATGTTCCTTCCAGGTGAGGTTGTAAAAAGGCCCGGCGGCATAGGCGATGCCCCAATGCACGAAGGCGCAATCAGGGTCGGTCTCCAGCGCCTTCTCGAAGCATTTTATGCCTTCCTCATGGTTGAAGCCGTAGCACCAGTTCAGCCCGATATCGAACCAGCGCTGCGTCTCGGCCGAAGCGGTGGAGATGGGGCGGCGATAGGTGCCGAGGTCGAAATGGTCCATGTGTTCTCCAGAACATGGCGGGTTTGGCTTTTCTATCCGATGGTCATACATCTAAGGGCAATACGGCCTTGATAGCCACTGGCGGCATAACGTCGGAGAAGATCCTCGCGGACAGAATCGCTATAGCCCTTGCTGTATAAAGGTGGATGGTGCTGTATTCGCGAGAGTCAGCTGGGGAGTGGATAAGTGATTTTGCACAACGACATAACCGCAAGCTTCCGAGAAGCCCAGTCGAAGCTAGTGGTTCAGACAGCAGACCTCCCTCTCGGTACACTAGCTGACATGGTGGAAAGCCAAGCCATTGATCTTCAGCCCGGTTTTCAGCGAAGGGAACGTTGGTCGATCGAAAAGCAGTCTGCCCTGATTGAGTCCTT
Source organism: Mesorhizobium sp. LSHC412B00 (assembly GCF_000503035.1). Classification (NCBI taxonomy): domain Bacteria; kingdom Pseudomonadati; phylum Pseudomonadota; class Alphaproteobacteria; order Hyphomicrobiales; family Phyllobacteriaceae; genus Mesorhizobium; species Mesorhizobium sp. LSHC412B00. The sequence goes on from NZ_AYWB01000001.1 coordinate 161,321, forward strand.
TTTGCTCAATGTTCCAGTTCCGCCCGTATATCTTGCCGAAGAATTGGACGGAACGTACACAGCAATTGACGGAAAACAGCGACTCAGAGCGATAGCAGACTACATTTCTGGGAGATTTAGTCTAAGAAATCTTGAAAGATTAGTTGAAGCTGACGGAGTGCGGTTTGAGGGCTTGCCAACAGAAATAACTAACTCCTTGCGCCTGCGCCCGTATCTAAGAGTTGTGACACTTCTAAAGCAAACGGACCCATTGTTGAAATACGAGGTGTTCCTGAGGTTGAATCGAGGAGGGGAGGCTTTGAACGCTCAGGAAATAAGGAATGTCGCGTTTCGAGGCGAGTTAAATGACCGCATCTATGCCTTATCTGGCGATTATTTCTTACGAAAGCAGCTGAAGATAGATAATCAAAAGTCCGCAGCATATCGGGAAATGGACGATGCTGAATACGTTCTCCGTTTCCTAACTCTCCAAGATCGATTCGATCAGTTTAGCGGGAGTCTTGTAAAAGAGATGGATGATTTTATGCGTAGAAATCAACGAGCGGACACGGGAGAAATCAACGATCTTGCTCACAAGTTTCAGGATGCTATCGAACGATGCAATGCAATCTGGGGCGACAATGCCTTCAGGCGGCCGGAGGGAGCTGGATGGAGAGATCAGACGTTGGCCGGAATGTATGATGCGCAAATGATCGCCGCGTCTCAAATAACTGGCAACACCGCTAACAATGCTATCGCTCATACTGGCAGGGTTATTTCGGAAACGCGAAAGCTTTTTCAAGAGCCAGAATTTGACAAGGCGGTCAGGACTGGGACGAATACCCCACAGAGGATAAGGTATCGTGTGGGAAAGATGAGGGAGCTTCTGGAAGAAATCTAAGATGAGCGTCTTTCGGGGGGAATTTTTTGATGCTCTTGGAGTTATGCTGAAGGTCAGTGATGATGCCCTGCTGCTTGACCGATTACCCATCACCGATCCTCACAACGTTAGCGCAAGAATCCTTCGACATGGGCTTGCCGTTTCAGCGTTTGCTCTTCTTGAGAAATACCTAAAGTCAATATTCGAGGAATTGGTAAAGGAGGTGGCAAGATCAGCGTTAGCGTATCAGTCGCTTCCTGAAAAAATGAAAAAGTTTTTCACGGTAGACTCGGTTTCTGGTTTAAGCAATAAGGCCTACTTCATTAAGGAAAGCTTGGCGAAATTAAGTTTCGTAGAGACTAATTTGTCTTTAGTTGCGTCTTTTGGTGCAGTGCCTCCAGTCTATACGTCGTTTGGATTTAGCCCGAGTGGACCAAATGTTGGACACGAGGACATCAAGCAAGGGTTTGCGTCATTCAGCGTTAACAACGCTTGGGGAAAATTAGATGCGATAGCTCGTCAAATAGGAGCGGCAAGTCTCAGTCTTGAAAACGACTATAAGGCATTAGCCCAAGCGCGTCACTCCAGCGCCCATGACCCAGCTGGGAATATACCGACTGGCACTCTCCAATCGAGTATCCGTAGCGGCATCGTCATTGGAATAGCGGCTGATATATTGGCCTGCGATGTCGGCAAGATAATTAGAGGGACTTCGAACACTCAGTCGCTGGATGCGAAGGTGAATTCCGTTACCCATCGCGTGAGGTTTATCGATGAACTGGCAAATGGCGCCTGGGTAGAGCGACCCACGATCGCTAGCAGGGCTATTAAGAAATATCCGGATAGACCGTCTGCGAAAGCAGGTGTCCTAGCTCGAAAGTCGTTGGGTATGGTGGTCGTTCGCGGGATATCTACATCTCCACTTGAGCTATTTAGTTAGGCGAGTTCCAGAGTCGGAATATGGTCAAAGTACCAAATGAGTGACGTGGGGTGGTGCTGCGCAATCGCCTCGTATTCAAAATATACATGACGACAGCGCAGCACATCGTGGATCACCCCTCCAGCCACACCTTCTCAAAATGCTGTTCCAGCGACTGGTGCTGTTCGCAGCCTTGCACGCCTTTGCGATAGGTGCGGTAGACCGAGCGCCAGTAGGGCTGGATGATGATGCCGGCATCGCGCAGATTCTGCTCGATCCTGGCCATGATCTCCTTGCGCTGGGCGGCGTCCGGCGTTGCCAGCGCCTTGTCGAGAAGTTCGTCGAACTCTTTGTTTGCATAAGCACTTTCGTTCCAGGCAGCGCCCGATTTGTAGGCGAGCGCCAGCACCTGGACGCCGAGCGGGCGGCCCAGCCATTCGGTTGTGGAGAAGGGGTATTTGCTCCAGTCGTTCCAGAAGGTCGCGGCCGGCAGCACGGTGCGCTTCATCTTCAGGCCGGCCTCGCGCATCTGCGCGGCGATCGCATCGCCGGTGCTCTTTTGCCATTCGACGTCGACCGAGATCAACTCGAATTCGTGGTCCGTCTTGCCGGCCTCGCCGAGTAATTTCTTGGCCTGTTCCGTGTCGCGCTTGGCCGGGCCGATATCGGCAAATTCCGGGTGCATCGGGCCGACATGGTGATTGTCGGCAGGCTTGCCGCGGCCGCCGAGGCCGAGCGCCAGCACGGCCGAATTGTCGACCGCAAGCTGGGCGGCGCGGCGCACCTTGACGTCGTCATAGGGCGCGTTGCCGACATTGAAGCGGGCGACGATGGTCGAGCCGGTGGCGATCTCGGAATTTTGCAAGCCCATCTGCTCGGTCTGTGAGACAGCGTCGGAGGCGGTCTCGTGGTCGGTGTCGATCTCTCCGGATTCGAAGGCCGACAGCATGGCGTTGGGATCGGAGCCGTAATCGACCCATTTGATCCCGTCGAGGTAGAAGTCGCCTTTCCACCAGGGCTTGTCCTTGCGCTTGACCTCCGCACTGGTCTCGGCATTCCAGCTGACCAGTTCGCAGGGGCCGGTGGTGATCGCCAGCGCCTTCATCGGATCGTCGCCGCCCTCATAGGAGCGGTGCATGATCAAAGCCGGATAGTCGGCCATACCGGCGATCAGGGAAATGTCGGGCTTCGGCAGATTGAGTTTGACGGTGAAGTCGTCGACCTTCTCGATGCCGCCGTCGACCGGTTTCTTGGTGTCGGCATTGATCAGCGCACCCATGCGCGCGGCGACCGAGTTGCCGGCGACGGAAGCATCGCACCAGCGGGTGAGATTGTGGATGACGTCGTCGGCGTTGAAGGTGTCGCCATTCGACCAGGCGATGCCCTTGCGCACATGCAGCGTCAGCGTCTTGGCGTCGTCGCTGGTTTCCCAGCTTTCGAGCAGCCACGGCTCGAAGGTGAAGTCGCGGTTCCAGCGCACCAGATATTCGTTGCAATGGCGCGCTACATTGGACATTTCGACGCCGTCGAAAGTACGTGGATCCTTGAAGCCCTTGACGTTCATGGCGACGCGCAAGGTGCCGCCGCGTTTCGGCTCTTCGGCCCGGGCAGGCGAAGGGGAAAGGCCGCCCAGCGCCAGCGCGCCGGCGGCACTGACGCCAAAGCCGGCCATGATGGCGAGATATTCGCGGCGGTTGACACCGCCCTTTGTGAAATCTTGGGCGACGGGTTTGGCCTGCGGGTGCAAATTGCGGTCGGTCAGCATGAATTTCATCGTCGTTCCCTTTTTTGTTGGGCGCCCCGACGGTCCGCTTCCGCTGGGGGCGGATGCGATCGCCGAGGCGCCGTTGCCTGAGCAGGTGATGATAAAGCGGGCCGACACCGGGAAATGTTCGCTTTTCCGCAATTCTTGTGCACTGCTCCGCAGTGGTAGATGGCCAATCTCCCCCCTTGTTGTGGGGGAGATGTCCGGCAGGACAGAGGGGGGCGCTGTCCCGCCATCCCGTCTGCCGACTGGAGTATCATCGCAGATAATCGTTGCGTTGATTTAGGATATTGAAGGGCCGCGATCCTTCGCGCCCCCCTCTGGCCTGCCGGCTTTCGTCGTTCGGAAAGCCAAGCAATTGGCTTTCCATCCGCTACGCGGACCACTCCTCAACCCCCATGAGGGGGAGATCAGCGCTTCGCCGCCTCAATATGGCCAGTCGTTCTTGCCGAGCACGGCGACGGCGGCGATGGCTGCAAGCGTGCACACGAACGCCTCGCCGGCGCGCTGAACACTTTTGCGGGCGCGCAGAAAACTGTGCACCAGCCGCGGCTCCTCATACCACCAAGCGCGGCCGCCGGCGGCAACGATGCGGTCGCGATAGGTCTCGCCGTCCGATGACAGCGGATCGCACTGGGCAGTGATGATGACAGTCGGCGGCAGGCCGGAGAAGTCATTGTCTTTCAGCGGAGAAAAAGTCGGGTCGTCGGGCGACTGTGCCGGGACAGCGCGAATGGTGCGGTAGAACGCGATGTCGCGCAGCGTCAGCAACGGTGCCTCGGCATGTTCGACATACGAGCCGGCACTCTCGTCGCCGCCGAGGCCGGGATAGATCAGCACCTGGCCGGCCGCCCGGCGCAGGTGGCGGCGCGAGGCGTGCGCGACCGCGGCGGCAAGGTTGCCGCCGGCGCTTTCGCCGACGAGCACGATCGGCAGGTCCGTTGTCACCGCCGCCCATTCGAACACGGTCAGCGCGTCGTCGAAGGCGGCCGGGTGGGGATGTTCCGGCGCCAACCGGTAGTCGGCCGAGACAACGTCGAAACCGGTGCCGGCGCAGATCTCGGCGCAGATGTCGTCATGGCTGTCGAGCCCGCCAAGCACAAAGCCGCCGCCATGATAGTAGACGATGACGGCGCGCACGGGCTTGCCCGCCATCCGATAGTAGCGGATCGGGATGGCGTGCCCTGCATCTGCGGCGATGATGCCGCCGCTGGCCGAAACCCCTTTGGGACAACCCTGATGGAAGGCGCGGCACATCGCATCATAGACCGACCTTTGCTCGGCGATCGGAAGTTCGGCGATTTCTGGCGGGAACCAGTCATTGACCAGGTCGATATACTCCCACAGCGCCGGATCGAGCAGGGTGGCGTATTTCCCCCGCCTGGCGATCTTGAGCTTGTGGACCGTGCCCATCTCTCAGAGCTCGCCGTAGAGCCGTTCGGCGTTTTCAAAGGTGAAGCGCAGCGGCACCGAGCCCTCGACCCGCCATGCATCGACGGTGTCGCCCGCCATCAGCCGGCACGCGTCTATCGTGTTGGTGACGGCGCCGCCATAGAGCCGGTTGGCAAGGTTGAGGATGGCGGTCTGGTGCATGGCGGCACTGCCGCTGCCGCAGGCATCCTTGACCAGAAGCACGCGAAAGCCGGATGCGACCGCGTCCTTCACGGTGGCGTCGATACAGGCCTCGGTCCAGACGCCGGCGACGATCAGCCATTCGATGCCGCGCGCCTTGAATTCGGTTGCGGCAGGCCCGGCGCCGAAGGCGCTGGCCTGCGTCTTGACCAGCATCGTCTCGCCGGCCGCGGGCGCCACTTCCGGGCAGATTTCCGTCAGAGGATCGCTCTTGTCGGAAAAGGCGGACTTGCCGTCGGCGTCGAGCGGATGGAAGGGATGCGCCTTGGCGGCATCGACGATATAGGCCCAGTGGTAGAGCGGCACGAAGTTGCGCCGCGCCGCCGCCTGCAGGCGTTGGACGTTGGCCAGCACCTCGCCATAGCCTTCGACCAGATAGCGCTTGTCCTGCCGATGCTCTTCCTGGAGGTCGATGAACGCCGCGGCGACCGTGCCACGTTTGATCGAGATGGGGCTTTTCATGTGGACGGGCCTGGGTTCGCGACCAACGCCATTCCGTTCAGCGAAGTCGCGCAAACAGTGGTGATTGGCCGGTGCCTCCCCACCTTCGTCATCCACGGGCGAAGCAGGAGCGAAGCTCCGTCGCGGAGACCCGAGGATCCATGCCGTGACGCTGGTCGGAGAGTGCGGCGGAGCAGAACTTGCACCGTTGCGGCGCGGAGGAGTCCCGGCATGGATCCTAGGGTCTGCGCCGCGTCGCTGCGCTCCTTGCTTCGCCCTAGGATGACGACGGGATTGGCGTTCGCGATGGTTGCCAAGGGATGCGAAGCGACCATCAAACCTGCTTCTCCAGAAACTCATCCTCGTAGGGAAAGCGCGACAGAAGCTCGGTGCCGGTGTCGGTGATCAGGATCTCGTCCTCCAGCTTGACGCCCTCGCGGCCGCCTTTCTCGCCGATATAGCTTTCCACGCTCACCACCATGCCGGGCACGACAACACCGTCGCGGCCGTAGGTTTCATAGTCCATGGCGTGCGCTATGAACGGCGTCTCGCCATGCATGCCGACGCCGTGCATCACCGAGGTATAGCGCTGGTCGACGAAACGGTCCGGGATTTTCCACGCCTTTTCGGCGATTTCGCGAAACGCCATGCCCGGCCTGACGATCGAAATGTTGTGCTGAACCTGGTCGTGCGCCATGCGGTAAAGCGATTTCTGATAGTCGGTCGGCTTGCCCGGCCCGCAGCGGAAGGTGCGCGAAAAATCGGAATAATAGCCATAGCAGCCGATCGTATCGGTATCGAGCGCCAGAAGCTCGCCCGGCCGGATCTTGCGGCCGCTGGCCTCGTTGAACCACGGATTGGTGCGCTGGCCCGAGGTGAGGAGCCTCGTCTCGATGAACTCGCCGCCCTGGCGGATCACCTCGCCATACATGATGGCGAACAGCTCGTTTTCGGAGACGCCGGGTTTTATCGCCTCGCGCACGGCATAAACAGCGGCTTCCGCGCCGGCCATCGACACCTGCAGGCATTTGACCTCCTCAGGCGTCTTGACCGCGCGCACCGCCAAAATCTCGCCCTGGCAATCCTTGACCTCGCAGCCGCGCTTTTCCAGCGCCAGCGCCTGCAAATGGCTGCAGCGGTCCAACCCGAGCTTCATCGAGCCGCCGCCATGTTTCTTCAAAAGCTCGGCGATCTCGTCGGCGAAGGGGCCGGCGGTTTCGTCGTCGCGGCCCGACACCGAAGACCATACCAGCTTGGACGGGCGCGCCTCGTCGATCGTGTCGAGCACCATCGAGACATGGTAGCTCTGCGGGTATTCGAACAGCACGATCGGCCCGTCGGTCGGGATGAAGAAATACCGCGTCGAGTTGCGCAGGAAATAGCCGAACATGTTGCGCGAGCCGGTGGCATAGCGCTGGTTGTAGGGGTCGAACAAAACGACGCCGCCATAGCCCGCCTCGCGCATCCAGCCGCGCAGTTTCGCCAGCCGCCCTTTGCGCAAGGCGTCGGCATCGATGAAGGACGGCTCGGTATCCGACAGCCACATGCCGCCGGCGGAGTCGGCCGCGACCGGGTGGCGCATGCGGTCCTTGAAATCCACATCCTCGGTGCTGTCCGGGTCGAAAACGACGATGCTCATGGGTGCGCCTCCTGAAGGGCTAGACCATAGCCATGCGCCGAAAAATGTCTGTGCGAGAATCCGCAGATGTCGTGCGAAATGCCGCAAGAAGGGCATGGATACAAAGGGCAATGTTGCGATCCTTCGCGCCCCCCTCTGTCCTGCCGGACATCTCCCCCACAAGGAGGGAGATTAGCAGCTTTCGCGTCCCGCTCGCCCTGCAACGTTGGTGATTGGCGAAAGCCGAGGCGACATCTGATCTCCCCCCGTGTGGGGGAGATGTCCGGCAGGACAGAGGGGGGCGCTGTCCCGCCAGCATCTCACCGCGTTAGCGCGCAGCGCCCTCTAATGCCGCCGCATCGCCTTCGGCGCGTGCCCATGCTCCTCGCGAAACGCTCGGGCAAAACTTGACATGGACGCGAAGCCGCAGGCCAGCGCCACGTCTCGCACCATCAGCGTCGAATGGGCCAACAGGTCGGCGGCGCGCCGTAGCCTGAGGCGCCGGTAATAGCCGTTGGGCGAAATGCTGAGCTCGGTTCGGAAATTGCGCTCCAGCTTGTCGGAGGAGACACCGAGCCTTGCCGCCAGCTCCGTCATGCCAAGCCGNGCCAAGCCGCTCTTCCACCGCATCCTCCATGATGGCGATGGCCGACAGCACCAGTTCGTTCTGGACGCCGGTGCGCAGCCTGAGCGGCATCAGCTTGCGGTCGACGCTCGAACGCAAGGGGCTGTGCACGAACCATTCGGCAACGCCCGCCGCGAGCTCGCCGCCATAATCGTTGGTGATGATCTCCAGCATCATGTCGAGGCTGCCGACGCCACCGGCCGAGGTGAAGCGTTTGCGGTCGATGACATAGAGATCGCGCCGAAGCTCGATATCCGGGAAGGCCTCCGTGAAGGCCGCCTGGCTGGTCCAGTGCAAGGTGCAAGCATGGCCGTCGAGCAAGCCGGCCCTGGCGAGGAAGAAGGCGGCGTCGGCCACCGCGCCGATATGGGCGCCGGCGCGCAGGCTCCTGCGGATCCAGGCAACCGCATCGTCCGCGACAAGCAAGTCCGCATTGCCGCCGGAGCAGACGACGATGCGGTCGACCTTCGGTGCGCTGGAGGCTGAGAATCCCGGTTGTATGACAACCCCGTTGGACGCCTCGACCGTTCCCTGGTCGGCGCCGACGATCACCCAGCGGTAACAATCGCGCTTGGCCAGCACGTTGGCGGCGCGCAATGGCTCGATCACCGAACTGAACGCCATCATCGGAAAGCCGGGAAAGACCAGAACGGCGAAGGTGAGGGGACCTTCGCTCGCTGCGGGTTGCGCCCGGTCGTGTGTTTGGCTGGCACGGTCGGTATTCACAATTGTGTATTTCCCGGGAGCGTCATTGGTGGCAGACAGGAAATGTAACGGGCTTTTTGGCCCGCCGGCAATGGAGACGACGCCATGTTTGCGGCCCAGACCATCGACAGCACCGACAAGCCGGCCTTCTACCGCGAACTGGCCACCCAGTTGAAGGCGCTGCTGGAAGGCGAGAGCGACTCCGTCGCCAACGCCGCCAACACATCGGCGCTGATCTTCCAGATGGTGCCCGATCTCAACTGGGCCGGCTTCTATTTCCTGGCGTCGGACGAGGAGCTGGTGCTTGGACCGTTCCAGGGCAAGCCGGCCTGCGTGCGCATCGCCGTCGGCAAGGGCGTGTGCGGCACCGCCATCGATCTCGAAATGTCGATGCTGGTCAAGGATGTGCATGAATTTGCCGGCCACATCGCCTGCGACGCCGACTCGCGCTCGGAACTCGTCGTGCTGCTGAGGGACAATGACGGCGTCTTCGGCCTGATCGACCTCGACAGCCCGACGCCCGGCCGCTTCGACAAGGACGACCAGGCCGGCATCGAGGCGCTTGCCGCGATCTATGTCGCGGCGAGTTCGTTCGAGGATTAAGCGAACTTCACCAGCATCAGGCTGAAGCAGCCGATGAACAGGAAGGCGCAGGAGGCGAGCGCCAGCGGGCGAAGGCCGCGCGAGCGCAGCTGCGAAATGTTGGCCTGCAGACCCATGGCGGCGAGCCCCATGGTCAGCATGATGGTCGTGGCGAACGCCATGGCCGACTTCACTTCGGCCGGCACGGCAACCAGGCTGTTCAGCGCCACGACGGCGATGAAAGCGGCGACGAACCACGGCATCGGCGGCCGCGCACCGGATTGGTCGCTTGGGCGATCGTCATTGCTCTTGCGGCGCGCTATCAGGCCGAGCGCGATGACCATCGGCGCCAGCAGGGCGACGCGGGTCAGCTTGGCGACGGTGGCGATCTCGCCGGACTGGGCGCCGTTCTGGAAGCCGGCGCCGATGACCTGTGCCACCTCGTGGATCGAGGCGCCGGCCCACAGGCCGAATGCGTGCTGGTCGAGGCCGAGCACCGGCGCCAGCACCGGAAAGCCGAGCATGGCGACGGTGCCGAACAGCGTGATCGAGGCGACGGCATAAGTGACGTCCTCGTCGCGCGCATCGGTGACGATGTTGGTGGCAACGATCGCCGAAGCGCCGCAGATCGAGGTGCCGGCGGCAATCAGCTGCGCCAGCTTGGCGTCGACGCCGATCAGCCGGCCAAGCGTAATGGTGAAGACGAAGGTCGCTCCAAGGGTCAGCGCCACGATGCCGACGCCGCCGGCGCCGATGGAGACGACCTGGCCGAGCGTCAGCTGAAAGCCGAGCAGCACGATGGCAAAGCGCAGCAGGCGCTTCTGCGAGAATGCAATGCCGGCCTTGGCGTGGGCGGGCGTGCCGAGCACGTTGGAATAGATCATGCCGGCGACGACGGCGAGGATCATCGGGCTGAACAGCGCGAAGCCGGAGACATTATGGGCCGAGAAGGCCACCCCCGTGATCATCGCCACCAGCACGATCCCGGGGATGACGCCATTCCACACGGAACCGAGCCGCTTCCGGCCCACGGCCAGGTCGGCGGAAATCATGCTGATCGGAATATCGTTCGCTAGCTGGGCGGCGGAAGACAATGCAATTCTCCACGCAAGTACCTCAGGAGAATGTCATTCCAGAATCGATCTTTCCAACGAATTGTTTTTGTTGAAATGATCGATTTTTGTGAACGTTTAGGGCGGCCGAGGTCAGAATGAGAAAGAGCGGCCGGGCGAAACCTGGAGCCGCCCTAGATCATGATGAATTCCCATCACGATCTAACCCCACTTTTTGGGATCATGCCCTAGTATTTCATCCCAATTCGCGCGGCGATCGTATGGTCCTGGCTGTCGCCGTTGCTGCCGACCGCGGTGCTGTAGTTCAGCCCGAAGGCAATACCGCCGATTTGCGCATCGACGCCGAGCCCGATTGACAAATAGTCGTTGGAAAAGGCATCTGCGTCCAGCGCGTAGGGCGTGGTGCCGATATCGGCATAGCCGAGGCTGACGCGGCTGGAGCCGGCAAAGTCGTGCGTATACTCAAAGCGCGCGCGCGGTGTGAGCAGACCCCAGCTGGTAGGAATGTTGTTCTCGATGCGCAGGCCAAGGGTGCCCGACAGCGTGTCGACGGTCTGCTTGCCGAAGGTCAGATTATAGATGTCGCCACCCGTCTCGGTGAAGCCGTCAAGCGTGGAGTGGGACCCCGACAGACGTCCATAGGGTGATATCAGAGAGTCCGGCCGGCGAAATTCGTAGCCCGCCGTCAGCGACCCGAAGACCTGGCTTCCGTCGCGCGTTCCAGACGCGAAATCGCCGGTATCGGTCACATAGCGCTCACTGTCGAAATTGAGGGCGCCATAGCCGGCAAGGCCATCGACAAAAAAACCTGGCGCCGGGCGGTAGCTGCTATAGGCGGCGACCGAGATGGCATGAGCGCGGCTTTCGGTGCCGTTGCTCCCGACGTCGGTGACGTCATGGCCATAGCCAAACCCGAGACCGGCGGTGAAGGTCGGGGAAAAGCGGTAGTCGGCACCGACGCTCACGCCGACCAGCGTATGGTCGAGCTTGATGGCTCCATCGTCATCGGTGCCGAAATTGACGTAGCCGCCGCTCCAGAAGGCCAGTTCGCCAAATGGGTTCTCGGCCGGCAGTGACGACGTCTGGGTGTCCACGTCCGTGCCAGTTGAAGACTGTCCGGTCTTGATCGGCGACGCGCCGGTCGAGGTCCTGTCCTGCTTTGCGTTGGCGTTGGGCTGAATGCGCTCCGGATTGGGCGCTCCGTAAGTGGACTGCGACGATGCTGTGTCGATTGCGGCGAGCGCCGGATCGTTCGCCGCATTCTGCTGCTGAGCGTATGCGTCGGGATTGTCCGACGATTGCTGGACGGCAACGCTGAGGCCTATCGAATTGTGGCGCTGGTCGCCCTCATTGTGGAGCTGTTCCAGCCTCTGTCCAAATCCCTGGATCTGAATGTCGGCGAAGTGCTTTGCCGCCTCCACCTGTGCCCGAATCAGGCCGATCACTTCCGGATCGCGGGAGGGGTCGGGCCGTGCCGTGACGTTGATGGTCACGGTTGCCGGAGGTGACGTTCCGTCGGCATTCGAGAGCGTGTAGGTCAGGCTGGTTGTGCCGGCAAAGGTGGCTGCCGCGGCAAACTGCAGGATATAAGCGTCGCCATCGGGCACAATGGAAGCCGTGCCCGCTTCGCTCGGCGGCGGCGAGGCAATCGTGGCGCTGGTAAACGGCCCATTCGTAGCCCCTTGCGTCAGGTCGAGGGACCCGGTCGTTCCGGCCATCACGTCCAGCGTGTGGTCCTGTGCCGACGGCAAGTGGATCTCGACGACCACAGTGTAGTCACGTTGGCCGGTAAAGCCGTTGCTGTCCGTGGCCCGCACCGTAAAATCGTAATTGGCCGCGACAGTGGGTGTGCCAGCCAGTGTACCCCCAGGCGAGAGTGCGAGGCCGGGAGGCGCCGAGCCGGAAACCACGGTGAAGGTGTAGGGTGCGGCGCCGCCATTGGGGCTGCTTGCGGTGATGGTCTGGCTGTACGGCGTGCCAATATGTGCATTCGGCAATGTTGCCGGCGAAAACTCCACCGTCACCGTGGTGCAGGACAGGACAAGATTGGTCACCTCGGCTCCCGCCACCGTGCCCGAGGCCGTCGTGACCGTGCATGTCTGGTCGGCCGGCTTGGCAGTAACCTCAACGCTCCAGTTGGAGCCGGTCAGCAGGCCATCCGCAAAGGCAAAGGTGGTATCGCCGACATTCACGTTCCTGGTTTGCGTCCCTGCCGGCGAGCTTGATGTCAATTTCAAACTCACCGTCCCGGTCTGACCGCTCGCCGTGCCGCTGATCACATAGAGCGGCTCATCAAAACAGATCAATGCGGACCCATCGCCTGAATTGACGCCTTCCGCCACCGCAGCCGATTGCAGCGAGCCGGCATCCGATGATCCGCCGCCGCCGCCGCCGCCGGCGCCGTTCCAGTTCTGCTGGCACGAGGTCGTGCCGACGCCTGCGCCGCCACCACCGCCGCCGACAGTAGCCCCGCCACCGCCGCCACCAGCATATCCGGCGCCCAGGAAAGACCCTGAGAAATTTCGTGCAGTTCCGCCTTGGCCATTTGTCTGACCGGCCGTGCCAGGAAAACTATCGCACCCAGCGCCGATCGCGCCACCGGCACCTACAGTGCCACCTTCACCGCCAAAGGGGCCAAGGCCGCCCGAAACATCGGTTCCTGCCGAGCCGGATCCCCCGCTCTTGCCACCGNCCGCCGCCACCGCCGCCAGCAATTGCCAGGCGGGTTCCGCCCAGCCGCAGGTCGGTCGCCCCGCCACCATTGCCGCCGTCGGGAGTACCGCTCGCGCCACCGGGATTGACCGCGAGCGAGCCACGGCCGCCAACGCCGACAGAAAGGATGTCACCCGGCGCGACAGTCAAGGAACCGCTCACCTGGCCGCCGAGCCCGCCGGCGCCGCCTGGGCTCAATGGGCTGCCCCCGATGGTGCCGGCGCCGCTCTTGCCAACCCCGCCTTGCGCTCCCTTGAGGTATACTGTGGCGGAATGGGTGTTGCCAGGAACCGAGATGGACTGGTCGCCGCCAGTAAAGCTAAAAGCATGAGCTGTCTGTGTGGGACTACAAGACTGCCCGAGCGCTGACGTCGTGCCCGCGAGCGCGTAGACGACCGTCATCGCGCCTAACAAACGTGAGATTGTACGCTTTGCCAGCCCTCGATGCATGGCGCCCCCCCCCTCAGCCCGTCCAGTGCTTCTCCGCTTATATTATGATGCCAAGATTAGATCAAATAGAAATTCGAACCAATGGTAGGTTGAATGTCCAACAATATTAGCTGTTGCTGTTTTTTTTGTACGCGTACGAGAGCCCTACTCGACGGCGCAGCAGTTTAGGCGAGCAACCACCGCGCAAGGTGAAGACTGGCGTTGCCTGGCAGTACACTTATGGCCTTGCCGGCGCCGCCCGCTCTAGCCGCGCGGGTCAACTCGGAGGCTGGGCCAACGCCAAAATCTTGACAGCGCCGCGCTTCCTGCTCCAGCGTGGCGTCATGTTCGTTTTCTCGTTCGCCATCGCCAAGCGACGCCGTTCCTGCACCACGCAGTGCGGCAAGCTGTTTGCGCGACGAAAAGGACCGGCCCAATAAAATTCCGGTTCGTTCGTTCCAGCCCCGCCCGCGATGTCTGCCGGCGGGGTTTTCATGTCTGGAGCCTTTGCCATGTCCAATTCTTCCATCCTGTTTCGGCCGGCCCAACCGGCGGACGCTGCTGCCATCCGGGACATTGTGCGTGCCGCCTATGCCAAATGGGTGCCTCTGATCGGCCGCGAGCCGCTGCCGATGCGCGCCGACTATGACAAGGCGGTCGCCGAACATCCGTTCGATCTCGCCATCGAAAATGGCCGCATCGTCGGCATGATCGAGACCATGCCGGCCGACGATCATCTCTGGATCGAGAATGTCTGCGTCGCGCCACAGGCGCAGGGCAGGGGAATCGGCCGGCTGTTGCTTGAACGGGCGGAGCAGAAGGCGCTGGAGGCCAGCTGCTTCGAGCTGCGCCTGCTGACCAATGGCGCCTTCATGGCCAATGTGTTGTTGTACAAACGGCATGGCTATACGATCGACCGGGAGGAGCCGTTCATGGGCGGCATGACGGTCTATATGAGCAAGAAACTGGGTGACGGCCGATAATAGGGAGGATCGGATGGCAGTCAGGGTCCGGTTGAAGCCGCTCTCGGGGCGGTATGCGGTTTCGCGCCTCGAAGCAAAAGAGAGCATTCCCGGCTGGGCCGAAGGACCGGGCTTCGTCAGCATTACCAGGACCGACGACGAGCTTTCGGTTGTCTGCCTGCAGGATCGGGTGCCGGACGGGGTGAAGCATGACAGGGACTGGGTCGCCCTGAAACTCCAAGGTCCCTTTGCCTTCGACGAAACCGGCATCGTCCTGTCGGTGATAAAGCCATTGTCGGAAAGCGAACTCGGCATTTTTCTGGTATCCACCTTCGATGGTGACCATCTGCTCGTCAAAGCCAAGGATGAAGCCGCGGCAAGGGGGCTTCTGGTCGCGGCGGGGCACACGCTTCTGTAGCCGTCCGCTCAATCGCCCGCCCTTGCGTTTGACATCGCTCTTGCCCCATCGTTATCCCTGAACCGATACGACGATCTGGCGATCGCCCCCCATCAATTCAGAAATCCCCCGAGGAGAAGCCCGTGTCACACAATCTGCAGTTCTATATCGACGGCGTGTGGGTCGATCCTGTCGTGCCCAGCACACTCGACGTCATCGACCCGTCAAACGAAGATGCTTTCGCGCAGATTTCGCTCGGCTCAAAGGCCGATGTCGACAAGGCGGTTGCGGCCGCCAAGCGCGCCTTCGAGACATTCGGCTTTACTTCGGTCGAGGAGCGCCTGGATATCCTCAACCGCATAATCGAGATCTACAAGAAGCGCAGCGCCGATCTGGCGCTGGCCGTATCGCGCGAGATGGGCGCGCCGCGCCAGATGGCACTCGACAGCCAGGTCGGCATTGGCCTGGCACATCTGCAGAAGATGGCCGAGGTGCTGAAGTCGTTCGAATTCCGCCACGTCAAGGGCTCGTCGCTGATCGTCAAGGAGCCGATCGGCGTCGTCGGCCTGATCACGCCGTGGAACTGGCCGCTGAACCAGATCACCTGCAAGGTCGGTCCTGCGCTCGCCGCCGGCTGCACCATGGTGCTGAAGCCCTCGGAAATCGCGCCGCTCGACGCCATCATCTTTGCCGAAATCATCGACGAGGCCGGCGTTCCCAAGGGCGTCTTCAACCTCGTCAATGGCGACGGCCCGGGCGTCGGCCAGGCGCTGTCCAGCCATCCCGATGTCGACATGATGTCGTTCACCGGTTCGACCCGCGCCGGCATCCTGGTCGCCAAGGCGGCCGCCGACACGGTCAAGCGCGTGCATCAGGAGCTTGGCGGCAAGTCGGCCAACATCCTGTTTCCCGATGTCGATCTCGAAAAGGCCGTCAGCAAGGGCGTCGCCGGCTGCTTCAGCAACTCGGGCCAGTCCTGCAATGCGCCGACTCGTATGTTCGTGCCGCGCGACCGCCATGACGAGGCGACCGGCTACGCCAAGACGGCGGCCGAAAAATTGACCGTCGGCCCGGCCGATGCGGCCGGCACCAAGCTCGGCCCGGTGGTCAGCCAGATCCAGTTCGACAAGATCCAGGACCTGATCCAGGCCGGCATAGATGAAGGCGCCACGCTGGTCGCGGGTGGACCGGGCCGCCCGGCAGAACTCAACCGCGGCTACTATGTCCGCCCGACCGTGTTCGCCGACGTGACGCCGGACATGCGTATCGCCAGGGAAGAAATCTTCGGGCCGGTGCTGGCGATCATGCCGTATGACACCGTGGAAGAGGCGATCGGCACCGCCAATGACACCGTCTATGGCCTCGCTTCCTACATCCAGGCCAAGGACATCCAGAAAGCCCGCGAAGTCGCCGCCCGCATGCGCACCGGCAATGTCTACATCAACTATCCCCAGTGGGACGCCGGCCTGCCCTTCGGCGGCTACAAGCAATCCGGCAACGGCCGCGAATACGCCGAATACGGGCTGGAGGATTTCCTCGAAATCAAGGGCATCGCGGGGTATGAGGCAGCGGAGTAGGGCCGACGTTTCAAATGCTCATTCTGTTGGTTTTTTAGGAAAAAAGACCTATCTAGCTACCTGCGTCGCAATCTGGTTGCACGACAACGATAAACCGTATGTGCTATTATGCAGGCGATTGAATCGCTTAGAAGTGGATATTGCAGTGAGCGGGGCACCCACGATACCTAAAAGTCGGTTCTCTGACGCTTTGGCGGATTGCGTTCAGAAATTGGAGGACAAACCGCTTGTGCAAGGATTGCATAATGTGGTCTTGCCAACGATTGGTATGATCGTACCAAATTGGTTTTTGGTCGTCCCAAAAGTGCATTCCTTTAATTTCGGCCAGCAGGGCATGGGCACTCGCGAAGAGCTCTCAAGTATCGCGTCAAGCATATTTGAGGCAGTCTCAAAGCCTGGCGATGAGATGCTGGCCTTCGAGCAC
The DNA here is from genome assembly GCF_000503035.1 of Mesorhizobium sp. LSHC412B00. Classification (NCBI taxonomy): domain Bacteria; kingdom Pseudomonadati; phylum Pseudomonadota; class Alphaproteobacteria; order Hyphomicrobiales; family Phyllobacteriaceae; genus Mesorhizobium; species Mesorhizobium sp. LSHC412B00. The sequence continues at coordinate 178,041 of NZ_AYWB01000001.1, forward strand.
GGGGCGCTGCGAGCTGGGTCAAACATCGGATGCGGTGTGGACCACGCCCACCTGCATATAATTGTGTCGAGCCGCAACTTTCTCGCATGTGTCTGGGACGGCATGAGCGAGGAGTTGGACGCTTGCGATGGCGCTGCGCCAATTGGTGAAATGTATAATGGTGTCTTATCCGAAAAACCTTATTACCTGGCATGGATGTCAGGGAAAACGCTACTAGAGCAGCCTGCCAAAAACGAAGTTTCGCAAAGGTTTCGTCGAGTCATAGCTAGTGCTGCCGGAACCCCCGATAGTTGGAATTATCGGGAGCATCCCTTCTACGACAACGTCCTTAAGACGATATCCAATTTTCACCAGGGGAAGCGGCAAGCCGCTTGAGCGAAGAAACCGACATTCCCGTAGAAAACCCGGTTCCGGTGCCGCCTCCAGTGGCTCCGGACAATCGGCAGTTGTGGGAGTGGAGAACGAAGTACGAAGATGCCGCGCCACAGATAAGGCGAGAGGCGTCTATTTTGGGTTTTTATCTGCTCTTTTTTGGCATCTCTGCGATAGTGGCTTTTTCCTACGCTGGTGATTTTACGATCAATAAAGGCGATCCTCCACAGGTCCTATTTCATTTAGAGCGCCGAGATGTGCTGTGTTGGATAGTTGGATCGGTCGGCGGCACCGTATTTGCTATCAAATGGCTAGTTCATTCTGTGGCGAATGGTATCTGGCATCAAGACAGGTTTCTGTGGCGTGTTTTTGTTCCGTTGACAGGCGGTATTTACGCACATGTAGTCCTAGCATTGATGCAAACTGGTTTTATGGGTGGAAAGTCAGTTGAGTTGGAACCGAATCTAGCAAGGTCATTAGTGGTCGCGTTCCTTGCAGGGTATTTTGCCGACGGCGTGAGCGGTCTCCTCACCAATGTAGCGAACGCAATTTTTGGTAAAGTAGACAAAAAGTGAGGCAGGTATTTTCGCCCGGGCCGTTGCCTAGGTTGGCGACCGAAGGGGCCGAACTCGCAAGAGACTTTGGAACAAAAGGTGGATATCTAGCCACGCTACCACCAATGTGGACGCCCGAGTATCTCTTGCTCTCAACGGCTTGGGTAGACTCTCTAGCCGACGGCCCCGTGTCGTTGGATTTGCCTGAGGGATTGAAAAATCGGCCGCTGATTGTGCGTTCTAGTATAGTGGGCGAAACGATCTGGGACCGCGGAACCTTTCTATCGATTCCCTTTGATGATCCCCCCGATCAAAGTGCAGTCAGGGAGGCCATCTCAAAAATACGAGGTCATGCAACAGCGATTCGACCTGGTGCGAAGGTAGCTATAATTTTGCAGCGATTCTTGCCAAATTGTATCAAGGGCACTTTGGGGAATCTGAATCGTCTATCCAGAACGAGAGAGCATTGGACAAGATTTACTGAAGTCGATGGTTACAATTTAGCGCCCGACCGCTTTAATTCTCAGCGTGACGCGCCCGCCCAACACCAGACTGAATTAATTCCGTCTGCGCAAAAGCCGATCGACCGCGTTTTCGCATCTACCTGTCGGTGGTTAATTGATCACTTTAGTCCGGTTCTGCGCCGTGACCGGATGCTCTTGGAGTGGGCCGAGGCGGATGGGCGGCTTTACCTCCTTCAATGCGACCTGGACGATGACAACCTTGAAGGAGTCGATCCAAATGACTTGCCGATTTACTCGAAATTGATTGTATCGGACACGCCACCGGCGATCCTTAGCGAGGCCAATGACGATAACATACCAATATGGGACAAACTTAAAATACTAGAAGAATTGTCTATCGACTACGCTCCTCTCCCCCAGAAGCTATACGTGCTTTCCTATAGAGATGCCTCAAAGATTCTTACTGAAAGGAGTCAGCGAGAAAGCCTGATCGCTGAATTGCAGAAATTTTTCGAGGAAATGGCTGTCATCCGTGTCAGCCGCCGATCTGGCGCAGATAAAACGACCAACCTGCCGTGTACGAGCAGCTGTCTCGACCCTATTTCGGCTGCAGCCTGGATGCACCAGCAATTAGAGGCGCATACTTCTCAAGGAGGGGAGCTAGAGGATCTCGCCTTCATTTTGCACAAATACATTGGCGCTCGTGCTGGGGCGTGGGCCTTATATGACCCGGATTCTCCTTACATACAGGTTCACGCCAATTGGGGCTTGCCGGACTCTCTTCAGTTCTATCCCTACGACGCGTGGGATGTGCATACGATCACCGAAGAGGTTACAGCATACCCCAGCTACAAATCGCATTTTCTCTGGCCGAATGAGAAGGGAGAGTGGACCTTTAAACAAATACGAAATGGAATAGGCCGTCATCAGTGCCTGCGGGCGAATGAAGTTTTGGAAATCGCCCGCAAGACAAACATCATAGGCACGAAGCTCGGAAAGCGAGTCGCCATCATGTGGTTTGCCGGCGTCGAGCTAGCATCGGGTGGCGTATTATGCTTGCCGTGGTATCGTACATACGAATATTCCAACCCAGACTTAGATTCGGCAATAGGGCAAGATCATGTTGTCGTGCCCGTTCGCGCGCCCGGTGATTTGGAGAACGTAAAAGCAATCGTGCCGATCTTGCCGTCAGGCAAGAAGGTGGCGATGGATATTCAACCTAGTGAACATCTCGTTCGGGATCACAAATTTCTGGGCGAAATTATATCGCTTGCCCAAACGGTGGGCTCGTCTGTGATCTATTCGGGCTCGCCTCTGTCGCACCCGTATTTCCAGCTTCAAGGGAAGGTTCCTGTATATCTTAGGTTGCACAGGAAGTCGTTCCGCACTCGCGGTCGAATTAAGTATCAGAAGCTCGTGCGTGATCGCATACCTGAGCGGATAAGATCGAAGCGGGAGCGGGTCGTATTCGCGAATTTGAAACCCGATGAAATCCTGCAGTTATTGATTGGAAAGCTGATCGAAGAATCTCAGGAACTGCTGGCGGCTGAAGGACAGGATGCAACTGCTGAGGAGTTGGCGGATGTTTACGAGGTTCTTCGCGGCATTATGCATCAAGCAGGCGTTGATGAGAAAAAGGTTCTCGAAATTGCGGATGCAAAGCGCGAGAAAGTGGGCGGTTTCGACCATGGCGTTTTCTTGCTTGAAACGAGCCTACCCAAGCCGGGTGAGCCGACGATTGAGAACCGTGATGTGAACTTCGGCACGCTCGTTGGTGAAGAGTATGCCGGGGATCGTGTGCGCGTACCATTTTCGCTCCTCGGTAATTTGAGTAAATCAGGTGAGCGTCTATTTAGGATTCCTGGGTCGGACAAAGGGGTTCGTCTGTCCGCTGGTCGCGATGGATTCGAGCTCTCACTAGAGCAACTAGAGCATCAATTGGATATCAGTTTTCTGGACGACGATATGGGCCTAGATGACTAGCTGGCCGGCAAAGCCAGACCTTGACTCTCTGAGGGCTTTTATTGATTTGGTCGGACCTTACCCGCGGCCTATCTCGATGATTCCAACTATCGCCCGCGTAAACTTGACCATGCTGTTTGCCGTCAGCGCTGCATTGTCGGGACTCTGGCCGATATGTTCGGCGGCTCCGCAACATGACCGGCGGATGTTGTCGTAGTGCGGGTCTCTTTCATCATCCGGCAACGTCGCCAGATTGAGGTCGCGGCAACGGTCGCGAATACGGACTGGAGGATTTCCTCGAGATCGAGGGTATCGCAGGCTACGAGGCGGCGGAGTAGGGGCTCGGGATCGGCAACCAGCCGGTCCCGGTGCCGGCCACAGGCAAGACACGCCGCTTGCCAGCTTCATTCTTCGCGGAAGGCTTTCTGTATTTGATCCGACAGCGGCTTCACCAGATAGGAAAGCATCGTCCGGTCGCCCGTCGGGAAGAACACTTCGGCCGGCATGCCCGGCGCCAGCGCCAGCCCGCGCAGCTTGGCGACCTCCGTTTTCGGCAGCGTCACCCGCGCCACATAGAAGGCTGCTCCGGTGCGCTCTTCGATGGTGAGATCGGCCGAGATCCGCGACAGCGTCCCGGTCAGCTCCGGCGTGGTTTGCCGATTGAACGCCGACAGGCGCAAAATCGCATTCTGGCCCATCGTCACCTGGTCGATATCCTGCGGTGCGATATGCGCTTCAACGGTCAGGTCGTCCGTCACCGGTACGATCTGCATCACCTGTTCGCCGGAGGTGATGACCCCGCCGATCGTATGCACCGCCAACTGCAGCACCACGCCATCCTGCGGGCTGCGCAGATCGATGCGCTTCAACTGGTCCTCGGCCGCTACCTTGCGTTCGACGAACTCGGAGATCTTTCCCTGGGTATCGCGTAAATCGGTCGCGACCTCGCTGCGAAGGTCCTGGTCGATCTGGATGATCTGCAGTTCGATCTCGGACGCCTTGCCTTTCACCTGGGCAATTCCCGCGGTCAACTGGCCATGCTCGCCTTCGAGCCGCACCGCGTCCCGTTCCAGCGACGTCATGCGGTCGATTCCTATCAGCTTGCGATGCCAGAGCGACCGCACACCTTCCAGCTCGATCTGGATCAGCTCGATCTCGCGGCGTTTCGCCTGCAGCTGCTCGGTCAGGCCGGCACTCTCCTGCTTCAACTGCGCGATCCGTTCGCGCAATTGCGATCGCTGGCCAGACCGCGCCTGGTGCCGGAAATCGAACAGCGATTGTTCTCCGGCCATCGATGCGGCGACACCGGCTTCGTCGCGCCGCGATGTCAAAACGTCCGGAAAGCTGATCGTGTCCTTGCCGTCACGCTCCGCCTCCAGGCGCGCCAACCGTGCATAAAACTCATCCAGACCTTTTGAGACGATCGCCAGATTGGCGCGTGTTGTCGTTTCATCCAGCCGCACCAGAATATCGCCCGCCTTGACCCGGTCGCCTTCACGCACCCTGATCTCGCCGACCACGCCGCCCGTCGGATGCTGAACCTTCTTTACATTGGAATCGACCACCAGCCGGCCAGCTGCGATCACCGCACCCGACATCTTGGTCACTGCCGCCATGCCGCCAACACCTCCGACAAGCAGCAGACAGGTAGCAACGCCAGCCACGAGATAGCGGCGGACCTGCCGATGATGCAAAGCGGATCTGTCCTCGCTCATGCCGGAACGCCTCTCTCCGTGGCGGCAACGACCTTGAGCGGCGCGGCGGATCGAAAGACCTTGTTCAGCACCTCGTCCTTCGGACCGAAGGCCTGCACATGGCCATTGGCCATCAGCAGCACCGTATCGACATTGGCCAGCACACTGGATCGGTGCGCGACGACGATAACGATGCCGCCGCGGTCCCTGATGCCCTGGATCGCTGCGGACAAGGCCACTTCACCCTCCGAGTCGAGATTGGAATTCGGCTCGTCCAGGATGACCAGGAACGGATCGCCATAAAGAGAGCGCGCCAGCGCGACACGCTGGCGTTGCCCCGCCGAGAGCGAGGCGCCGGCTTCGCCGACCTTTGTGTCGTAACCGTCGGCCAGATGCACGACGAGATCATGCACGCCGGCGGCCTTGGCTGCCGCAAGCACCATGTCGGACGACGCATCCGGGTCGAAGCGGGCGATGTTCTGCGCGATCGTTCCGTCGAACAACTGCACATCCTGCGGCAGATAGCCGATATGTTTGCCCAACTCGTCGGCCGGCCACTGGTCAAGCGTCGCGCCGTCCAGCCGCACGGCGCCGCGCGCCGGCAGCCAGACACCTGCAAGCGTACGCACCAGCGATGATTTGCCGGAAGCACTCGGGCCGATGACCCCCAGGCCTGCTCCCCTGGCCAGTGAAAAACTTGCATCCCACACCACCGGCGTGCGTTCGCCCGGCGGCGCGACACTGACATTCTCGACCGCCAGCGCGCTGACAGGCGCGGGCAGGGTCACGCCGGTTGCGCCTTCCGGCAGCGCGGACAGAAGCTGCTTCAGGCGTGCCCAGCTTTGCCGCGCCGAAATGAAACCCTTCCAATGCGCTATCGCCAGTTCGATCGGAGCCAGCGCCCTGCCCATCATGATCGAGCTTGCGATCATGATGCCGCCGGTCGCCTCTTGCTTGATGACCAGATAAGCGCCGATCGCCAGCATTGCCGATTGCAGCATCAATCGCAGGATCTTGGAAATCGTGCCAAGCGTTCCCGCGACATCGCTGGCCGCCGCATGGGCGTTCAGGTACTCGGCATTGACGGCAGACCACCGCTCGGCGATACGCCCGCCAAAACCCATGGCCTGCATGGCTTCGGCATTGCGCCTTGTCGCCTCGGCCAAGGTGCTGCGGACGGCCGCGTGCTGTCCGGCGATCCTTGTCGGGCCGCGGGTCCGGAATTCGGCCAGAAGCGTCAGTGCAAACAGGACAACGGCGCCGGCAAGCGCGGTAACGCCGATCCAGAAATGAAAAATGAAACAGATGCCGATATAGAGCGGCATCCATGGCAGGTCGAACAAAGCGGTCGGTCCGGCACTGCCGATAAAGGAGCGGACCTGATCGAGATCCCGTAGGGGTTGCAGCCCGTCGCCGGAAGGCTTGGCGCGCAGCGGCAGGCGCATCAACGCCGAATAGACCGACGGGCTCAGCTTTGCGTCCAGCCCCTGTCCCAGCCGCACCATGAGGCGAGAGCGGATCAGCTCCAGCACTCCCTGAAACACGAACAATGTTCCCGCAAGCACCGCCAGGCCGACCAGCGTCGGCACGCTGCGACCCGGAACGACGCGGTCATAGACTTGCAACATGAAGAACGAGCCGGTCAGGGTCAGCACGTTGACGACCCCGCTCATCAGGACGATGCCCGAAAACGCACGTCGAAAGGACGCCAGGATTCCGACCAGCGTAAGCGGCGTCGATGGCATCAGCTGCATGCAGGCTCGCAATCAGGATATGGCATCTCGTCCTTCAATAGATAACTGCCTTGAGTGTGACATGGACGGGCAGGCCGGCCTGGAACTGCGCGCTGCCCCGCGCCACCAGCCAGCCGTCCGCACGCTCCAGGCGCGCGACGACCTGCAGCGTTGGTGAAGCGGTCGAGCTTGCGGGCAGGGGCAAGGAAAATTCTATCGTCTTTGAGCCGCCCGCGCTCTTGAGGCTGGTTTTGGCGGCGCGGCGTCGCCCACTGTCCTGAATGGCGGGATCCTCAAGATAGATCTCGAGATGACCTTCCGGGATAGCCTTGCCGCCCACAAAGGTGACGGCGCCGCGAATATCTGTTGCGCGAATATCTGGCGCGCGAATATCTGGCGATTGCGCTGCCGCTGCCCCGGTGGCCGCGGCGACTGCCGCAACTCCGGCGGCCATTAACACCGTGCGGCGGTCGGTCATCGCGTCCTCTCCCTTTTCATTGCGCTGGGGTATGCGGGAGGGGAGCCTGACGGCACCCTCCCGGCAACGCGTTAGATGACAATGAAGTCTGCAGCCGAAAGATCCAGATTTGTGTTCAGGTGTGCAAACTGAACGGCCGCTCCCTGTCCGGAACCATCGGCGTCGTAAGACAATATTCCACTGTCGGTGTCGTAGATGATGCGGTCGTCGGCATCATGAGCAGCGCCGGCTGCGCTCTTGTAGAATGAGCCCAAAGCGAGGGCGCCGTCGCCGCCAACGCTGGCAAAGATGAGGTTGTCCAGCAGGATCGTATCGTCGGCGACCTTGAAGTCCTTGATCCAGTCGATATTGCCGTTCCCGAGTTCTGTCGAGAAGCGGAAATAGTCGTCGCCGGCGCCGCCGGTCAGCGTATCGGCAGCCAGCCCGCCATCCAAAAGGTCGCTGCCGCCGCCGCCGTTGAGCGTATCGGCGCCCGCAACGCCCGGCTGAGCTGGTGCCGGCGGGAATTCGACCGACACGTTCAGCTTGTAAGTCGAGCCCTCCGGCACGGATTCGACCCAGCCATCGCCAGGAGCCGAGTCCGACCATTCGCCCTCCACAATATAGTAGGTTCCGGTTTCCTGAACGATGAAGCTGGTGCTCGAATCGCGGCCGTTGTTGGAGCCGGGGTCGTTGCCGCCATCGTCGTTCTGGGCGACGATATTGCCATCGCTGTCCAGCACCCTGACGATGCTGTCATGGACATTGGGGTCGGCAATGCCATCGATGTCGATGGTGATGATCGTGCCGGCCGCCAGGTTGATGCTGTAATATCCGCCCAAGCCGTTTCCGGTGGCATTGACGGTGGTGTGAAGGGTGGTCGTCGAATCGAAGATGTCGGGGTCGGCGGTCAGCGAGAAGTTGTTCGAGATGTCGAAGGCAGTCGAGACCGAATTGTTGGTCGCCTCCGGTCCGAGCGTGGCGTAGCCGGTGCCCATGCCCGGGCGTGGCGGAGCATCGCCCTGATAGGCGAAATCGCCGAGCAGGGTGTCATCGCCGCCGCCGCCGTCGATCTTGTCGGCGCCGCCCTGGCCGGTCAGCACATTGGCCGCGCCATCGCCGGTCAGGTGATCGTTGAAGCCCGAGCCAGCCAGATTTTCGATCGAGATATAGGTGTCGCCGCCGGATTTGCCGCCACCCAGCTTGAGGTTTTGCCCGCTGGCCGCGTCGGCGTAGTCCGCCGTGTCGCTGCCGGCGCCGCCATTCAATATATCGGCGCCGCCGCCGCCGGTCAGCGTGTCGTTGCCGGCGCCGCCGGAAAGTTTGTTGGCCTGGGCGTTGCCGATGAGATGGTCGTCGAAGAACGACCCGACGGCGTTTTCGAAGCCGACCAGGATGTCGTGCCGGATAACGGTGCCGCGCCCGACGATCTGCACCGGGCCATCGCCGTCGCCGCCATTGGCCGTGCCATTGGCGAGGTCGATCGTCACGCCGGCGGAGCTGCCTTCGTAGACGACCGTATCAATGCCGGCGCCGCCATCCAGATAGTCCTGGCCGGCGCCGCCGATGATCGTGTCGTTGCCGGCTTCACCGTACAGGATGTCGCCGTCATTGCCGCCATCCAGTATGTCGTTGCCGCCGCCGCCGTTGAAATAGTCGCCGCCGCCCCGGCCCCAGAAATGATTTGCCGCCGACGTACCGATGAAACGGTCGATGCGGTCATCGGAGCCGATCAGGTTCTCGATGCTGTAGAAGGTGTCGCCCGTGGCGGTTCCGCCGCTGGCCACGTTCGTCTCGAGGTTGACGAGCAGTTGGAAGGGGCTCTCCTTGCTGAAGTCGACCGTGTCGACGCCGGCGCCGCCCCTGAATATATCGACGCCATCCTGGCCGCTCAGCGTATCGTCGCCGTCGCCGCCGTCGAGGATGTCGTTGCCCTGGCCGCCGAGGATCGTGTCGTTGCCGCGGCCGCCATAGAGCGTGTCATTGCCGTCGTCGCTCTCGGTCTGGTCTGGAAGGTCGGCGACATCGATGGTGTTGTTGATGTCGCGGCTGGCGAGCGAGTCGCGGCCGCCGATGATGAGATCATCGCCGCCCTGGCCGAAGATCGTGTCGTCGCCGGCGCCGCCGTCGAGCGTATTGTTGCCATTGTCGCCGAAGATGACGCTGGTCATCGTGTTGTCGCCGATGGTCGGTGCGGTTTCGGTGCCGCCGTCTCCAGGCTGGAGTGTCGACTCGTCGGCGTAGATGATGTGTTCGACGTTGGCGATTTTCCGGATATTCAAGTTCCGGTTCAGCAGAACGACCGTGTCATTCCCGCCATTCGCTTCCTCGCGCACGATGTCGTCGAGGGAATCGACGAAGTAGGTGTCGTCGCCGCCATTGCCGGCCATGCGGTCGCCGCCGCCGCGGCCATCCAGCACGTTGGCTCCGTCATTGCCGATCAGGACGTCGTCATAGCTGCTGCCGATGCCGTTCTCGATGTAATAATCGGTGCCATCGGCGTTGTGCCCGGCAAAGATCGACACATTGTTGCTGTGGCCGTTGACGCTGGAGAACTGCCCGGCGCGCAGATCGAGGATCGTGCCGGCCGTCGAGCCGGAGAAGTCGATCGTGTCGGTTCCGCCGGTGTCATGGATGACAAAACCGATATCGTGCTGCATGCCCGAGGAGGTCAGCCGGTAGCCGTCCACTGCACTGCCGAAGCCGTAGACGTTGTCGCCCGTGTTGAGATCGATATGCTGATAGGTGCGCACACCGTTTTCGTCGACGGTGGAGAAAAAGCGGCGGATGACAGCCTCGATGTCGGCCATCATCGGCGTTGACGCCGACCAGCGGCTGGTTTCACCGACATCGATCCCGTCGAAATAGGACATGACGCTGTATTGCTGACGGTCGTAGGTCCAGGTCGCGTTGTTCAGATAATTGATCTGTACGCCGCCGGGGCCGCTGTAATTGTAGAGCCCGGGGTGGTTCAGCCCGAACTCATGACCGAATTCATGGATGAAGGAATCGAAGACATAGCCGCCAATATCCGTCTTGTTGACCTCGGTGTCGTGGAAACGCTGGCCGATGCTGACATAGCGGTCGTTGGAATAGGCGCTGCCGTCGTCCTCTTCGCCCAGTTCGGGGCTGACAACCTGCATCCAGTCCGTTGCGCTGTTGTATGGTGCATTGTCGACGATTTGGAACTTCAAAGGGGTGACACTGGCCCACATCTGCAAGGCGCCGATCGCGGCAGCCTTGTATTCGGGATGGTCATTGAGTTCGGAGACATTGATCCTCAGCGTTCCCGCCGCGATCGCCGGCGTTATCGACCGGTCCAGCGCTCCAAGGTAGGTGAGGAAGGCCCCGTAATCTTCGCTTTTGCCGTACGGGTTGTCCGGCGTCTGGTCGTTGACCCACCATTGATCGCTGGTTTGGCTTGGGTTCGGCATCCTTGGGACTCCTTGGTCTCGCAGCCATGGCAATTACGGCTGTACGGTTTAGCAGTTGCCAACCACCGACAAGCATCGTTTGCGCTTGCCGGTCGAGCCCCGTCCCAGTGCCAACAATGCTATTGGAATCTTCGCTTGTCTAGCCTCTGTTCGCGCTCAGTACATATGAAGGTTCTTGGGCGCGCTTGTACCGGCGGGTTTTGAGATACTCGTTTGGTGTTAATTGAGCTATCGCTAATCTATGGTCGTACCTCGCCCGCCATGCGCACCACAATGTCTGCATCAACCATCCCGGCTGGCGCAGGCTGCCGGTCGGGCGGCGCAAAGCAATCCGGCAACGGCCGAATACGCCGGATACAGGCTCGAGGATTTCCTCTCGATCAGGGGCATCGCAGGCTACGAAAGCGGCGGAGTAAGCTTCCGTCTTTCGCTCAAACGCCGGTATGCGCGCTGTTGCCTTTCGCGGGCGGGGCAGGCGGCGGGACCACCGCCTTCGTGCTCTCGCCGGGGGCGTCGACCGGGACGAGGGTTATCGCGCCGGTTGGGAAAATGATCGAGCGTTGCGCAAGGGCACGAGGGCGGAACGCGCAGGCGTGCTTCAGAAACCCGCCCGGCGGGCGAAATGTTCATAGGTCACGCGCCAGGGGTCGCTCTCCGCGCGTCTCTCCTCGCCGATCCAGTGAAAGCTGTCGGCGGTGATCTCGGTGAACCGCCACCGCGCCTGCAGGCCGCGCGAGTCGGCGCCCATCTGGACGATGTCCTTGCCTTCGGCCCGCCCGATCTGGCGCGAGTAATCCTGGTTGAGCGGATCGCTCCAGATAATGTGCCAGCCACCGATCCCGGGATCGAAGACGCGCAAGGTCGTGCCATACATGGTGGACGGGGCAGGGCGCCTGGGCCTGATCCAGATGTCCTGAATGGCGCGGCCTTCGAGCACCCAACCAAAGTGACACTCGCCATCCCATTTCTGAATTGTGCCGTCGTTGCGGTGGTGGAGCGTCTCCATGTCCCAACTGCCGATCAACCATCCATACAGGTCCATGTCTTTCGCCCGGTCGGCTGGCGGACCTTTGGATGCGAGAGCGGTAAGAAACGTCGCCATGATTGTCTCCAGGCAAGCCGCGCCGAAACGCTGGGCGTTCCAACCCTTGCACCGTTGCGGGTTCCTGGTCTTGGGAAAAATTGCGGTAATGCTGCTGTGAAGGCAGCCGGCCTTCCGCGTTCGCGCCATACCAAATCTATGCGTGAATGCTAATGTAGCGTCGGCGGGTACCCCAATGCCCGCCTGGCCGGCGCCTCCTCAGGCCATCTCTTGAATGAGCGGCGCCGGCCGCTGATTTGGGCGGCGACCAAATTCCCGCCGGAGGAATATGAGGCGGGTAGGCGATTATTGCTGGGCAGTTTTGGCAGGCATTCCGATATCGGTCTGTATCCCCAGAACGTCCGCTGCCCAATCGCGCAGTTCCGGAGAGGCATCGCCGGATTCATGATCGACACGGCCAAAGCGGCCATGTCCGCGGGCGGCTTGTTGTTTGAAGCCACATAGGTGAAATAGCCGGCCATGATGGCGCATCCCACCGAAATGACCGGTGGGACGATTTGGAGTGCCGCCAAAGCTATTGTGCGCCAGCGGCCTGATCGGCTGGGTGCCGGAAGCTCATCCTCATCCACAAGGTTAGTCCATTCCACACTGCTCACCAGCCGGGAGAACGTTCTCCGTGAGGATTGTCTACATTAGTTAAAATGCGGATAGATCCGCGTTGGGATGCCGAGGAACCTCGTCAAAGCGCACCGAGGGCAATGCCCACTGCGCTAGGCGAAATAGATCAACAGGGCGAGGAGTCCAAAGACAACGATAAGGCCAACTGGCCAATACCGTACGATCTGATCAGGATATTTCTCGCTCAGGCTAAGCAACCGGTCCTCGTAAGGGAGACGACTAAAGCCTGCCGGGCCGTTCTGTTGCTTGATGTCCCGGAGGATGCGGCGCGATTCCCTGATATCTCTGTCCTCTCGTTCGGCCATTGCATAAGTCCTCCCTGCCGGGACCGATCTTAGCTTGTTTACGTGAAGTGCCCAACAGCGTCGAACGGATCGCACGCCAGCGGCGCATGACATCATTGGAACCCAATCAATTCTCGGGCGGCGCCTCATCTTGCCAGCCGGCCAGCTCCGGCAGGTCGTCCAGCCAGCTTTTCTCCGTCATCAAGATTTCGCCGGCCTGTGGTGCCGCCTCAGTGGCGTTTTGAATAAGCCAGTCCATCCACTTTCGATAAGCGGCTGGGGCCAGTTCGGGCGGCAGCACCTTGGCTTTGGCCAGCATGCGTTTACGGAAGCTGAGCTGCCTGCGCAGTTTGGTCGTCGTGAATTTTATCGCCTTGCCCTGGTATTCCACCGTCCAGCGCCCATCGCCGTGGCTGGTCAGCCTGTCGATGGCAAAACCGGCATCGACCGGCCTGTCCCGCCAGGGAAGCTCGATGGCGTTCCGCCTCAGATCGAGAGCCCATCGCCGGTAGTCGGCCCCGGTACGCTGCGGCGGCAGCACGCCAGCCTGTTCGAGGATTTTCCTGCGAAAGGTCGGCTGCTTCTTGATCTGGCCGGTCGTCAGTTCGATGCGGTGCCTACGCAATTCGACATGCCAGCGGATCCTGCCATTGCCGACATATTTGACCAGCCTGTCGATGACGAACTCGTCGTCGGACAACTCCACGCATCCTTGGCGGATGCTTTCGAGGATGTACTGGCTGTCAGTGGGCATGACGTGCCTTGGCTGGGGAACCTGGATTCGAACCAGGACTAACGGAGTCAGAGTCCGTGGGTCTACCGTTAACCTATTCCCCAGCAGGCGCTGTCGCGCTGGTGGGCCGCCGAAGCAGCCGCGCGTGCCTTGTAGCCGCCGCCGGAAAATAGTCAAGCCTAAGCTGCGTTTCAATCACAGCGTTTCATAGGGGCAATTACGCCCGGGTGGCGCGCCGCACCCAATGATCCTCAGCTCTCTGTCCGGCTGTATTGCGAATGCTCGAAGAACAGCACCACGCCGAGCGCGATCAGCAGCGGGATGATCAGGTAGAACAGCCGGAACACCAGAAGTGCCGCCAGCACGCCGACCGGGTCCATATCAGACAGTCCGGCGAGGAACACGACCTCGAACACGCCGAGCCCGCCCGGCGCGTGCGAGATCTGCGCAACCGAGAACGACACCAGGAACACGCCGAGGATGACGAAATAGCCGGGATTGCCGGCAACGGGCAGGGCAAAGAAGATGATCGCCGCCGCCGCCAGAAGCTCGATCGGGCCGATCAGCAATTGCCGCGCCACGATCGGCAGCGCCGGGTAGTGCAACTGGAAGCCGGCGATTTTCAGCGGCTTCAGATGCAGCCAGCTGCCGAAGATGTAGGTGCCGACCAGGATCAGCAAAGCGATGCCGGCGGCGATCGCCAGGCCGTGGTGCGGGGCGCCGGAAAAGCGGTCGATGATTGCAGGCTCGAAAACCAGCACCAGGCCGCCGACCAGAATGCTGGAGAGCACGAAGGTGATCCAGCAGATCGCCACCAGAATGCCGACATCCTGGCCGGTCAGCCCCCTGGTGCCGTAGGCGCGGTAGCGGATCACGGCGCCCGAAAACACCGAGCCGCCGATATTGTGCGACAGCGCGTAGGTGGTGAAGGAGCAGAAGGTGACGAACAGCCACGACACTCGTCTGCCGATATGCAAGAGCGCGATGTGGTCGTAGCCTGCGAGCGAGGCATAGGCGACCACCGAGCTCAGTGCCGCAAGCATCCAACCGCGCGTCGGGATGGCGGATATGCCGTCCCAGACATCGTCGATCGAGATGCCGCGCAGTTCATGCCACAGCAACAACAGCGACCCGATGACCGCCGCGACACCGATGACCGGCCACAGATAGCGCTTCCAATTCGTGGCCCCCCAATTCATGCAGTTGTCGTCATGTGTTGCTGCCCATCGCCCAGGCGGGCGTTAAAACGTCCGCGATTCACAATTCCCCCTCATTTCAGAAATGCCTCATTGAAGCCGGCTATTCAACCGGCAAGGGTGAGCAGCCGGTTCGCCAACGGCGAATTCGCCGTGCCAGTGGCAAGATGAAAGGCTAGCGAACGCCGGGACGCTGCAAAGCAGCGGGGATCTGGCAGGACGCAGCCGGCAAAAATTGAGCCCTTGCTCTTGGTGATCCGGTCCGGCGCTGCTACTCTGGCGGCAACTTAAAAGATTGAAGCGCCTGCTGCGTCCGGTTTTCCGGTTCGCGCGGCGCCGGAAGGAACTGAAGTGGAAGACCACGACACCGGCGCTGGCGCGCCGGAAGTGGGCGTGTCCAGGGCTTCGCCGCCGTCAGGCGGGCCAAGCCCATCCGCCGGGCGGCCCCGCCAGGCGGGGCCCCAGTCCGGCAACGGACAGGCCGGCGACGCCCAGCATCAGCGCGGCAAGGCGAGAAAGCGGCGCAAGCGCCGGCGTGGGCGCAAGGTTTTTGCGCGCGACGACAGCCCTCTCGCAACGGCCGCAGCGGTCGGTGCGCCGGCCGCCGTCGGCCCGGCCGCTCCAGCGCCGGTGCCTTTGCCCTCGGCCCCACAACCCCGACCGGAACAGCCCATGCATCGGCCGCCGATGCAGGAACTGCCGGTGTTTGCCGCGCTCGATCTCGGCACCAACAATTGCCGGCTGCTGGTCGCGGTGCCGCAACGCCATGGCCAGTTCCGCGTCATCGACGCCTTCTCGCGCATCGTCAGGCTGGGCGAGGGGCTGACCGCCAATGGGCACCTTAGCCAGGCGGCGATGGACCGCGCCGTCGAGGCGCTGAAAATCTGCGGCGACAAATTGCGCAACCGCAAGATCAGGAAAGCCCGGCTGATCGCCACCGAGGCTTGCCGCACCGCCGATAATGGCGTCGAATTCCTGCAGCGCGTCGAACGAGAGGCGGGGTTGAAGTTGGAAATCATCGATCGCCAAACCGAGGCGCGGCTTGCTGTATCCGGCTGCGGCTCGCTGGTCGAGCGCGACACGCAAGGCGTGGTGCTGTTCGACATTGGCGGTGGCTCGTCCGAAATCGCGCTGATCGACCTCACCGGCCAGCGCTCGCCGCGGCTGGCCAACCACATCGTG
This sequence comes from Mesorhizobium sp. LSHC412B00, assembly GCF_000503035.1. Classification (NCBI taxonomy): domain Bacteria; kingdom Pseudomonadati; phylum Pseudomonadota; class Alphaproteobacteria; order Hyphomicrobiales; family Phyllobacteriaceae; genus Mesorhizobium; species Mesorhizobium sp. LSHC412B00. Next base: position 193,826 of record NZ_AYWB01000001.1, read on the forward strand.
TCGTGGACCTCGCTGCCGGTCGGCGTCGTCTCTCTGGCCGAACGCTTTGGCGGCCGCACGGTGACGCGCGAGATCTTTGCCGCCATGGTCGACGACGTCGCGGTGCGGCTGAAAGCCTTCGACGGCCGCGACCGGCTGAGCCATGTGCTGGCCAGTCCGAAATTCCATCTGCTGGGCACATCCGGCACGGTGACGACGCTGGCCGGCGTCCATCTCGATCTCGAACGCTACGACCGCCGCCGCGTCGATGGGCTGTGGATGGACCGCGACAGCGTCGACCGCATGGTCGAAAAACTGGTCGGCTGGGATTTCCAGCAGCGCTGCGCTAACCCTTGCATCGGCGCCGACCGTGCCGACCTGGTGCTGGCCGGCTGTGCTATCCTGGAAGCCATCCGTGCGGTGTGGCCGTCGGAGCGGCTGCGCGTCGCCGACCGGGGCTTACGCGAAGGCATTTTGAGCGAGCTGATGGCCGATGACGGCGTCTGGCGCAACAGTGGGCGGGGCCGAGCATGATCCGCATTGCTTTGGTGAACGGTCGACCCCCACTCCGTCGAGCTTCGCTCGACACCTCTCCCCCGATCGACGGGGTAGAGGAAGGGCGCGAACTTATGCAGACCAGCGCCTTTCCTCTCCCTCCGGAGGGGGGAGAGGTGGCGCCGCGAAGCGGCGACGGAGTGGGGGAAGCCCTTCGCGAAACGCGAAGCCGCCGAAAAACGGCGGCAACTCGGCGAGTGCAAAAACTCAAACAAGAAAAAAAGTCATGACCAAGAAGCCGGAAAAGCCGGGCTCCGCCAGCATTCGTGTCCTCAAAACGCGGATCAAGAAGAAGTCGGGCCTGAAAGAATCGTCGCGCCGCTGGCTGCAACGCCACATCAACGATCCCTACGTTCAGCGCTCCAAGGCCGATGGCTATCGCTCGCGCGCGGCTTACAAGCTGATCGAGATCGACGACAAGCATCATCTGCTGAAACCCGGCATGAAGGTCATCGACCTCGGTGCGGCCCCCGGCGGCTGGTGCCAGGTGGCGGCCGCGAGGACCAAGTCGACGGCAGAAAATCCGCATGTCATCGGCATCGACTATCTCGAAATGCCCGCCGTGCCCGGCGCGCCGGTGCTGCTGATGGACTTCCTTAACCCCGAGGCGCCGCAAAAGCTCGCCGAAGCGCTGGGCGGCGACCCCGATGTCGTGCTGTCCGACATGGCGGCGCCGACCACCGGCCACAAGCGAACCGACCACATCCGCACCATGCATCTGTGCGAAGTGGCCGCCGATTTCGCGCTGTCGGTGCTGAAGCCGGGCGGGCACTTTCTGGCCAAGACGTTTCAGGGCGGCGCGGAGAACGAGCTGCTGTCGATGCTCAAGAAGAACTTCCGCTCAGTGCATCACGTCAAGCCGCCGGCGTCGCGCGATGAGTCGGTGGAGTTGTATCTGCTGGCGAAGGATTTTAAGGGCAGAGACGGCACGGCGTGAAAGACGCTTCGTAGCGTTCCGTCCCTCTGTCCTGCCGGACATCTCCCCCGCAAGGCGGGAGATTGGCAGTTGCGACCGCCCCCGCCTCGCCGTTCCTTCAAAGTTGCAAGATTGGCGAAAGCCGCGTGATATCCGATCTCCCCCCTTGCGGGGGAGATGGCCGGCAGGCCAGAGGGGGGGTGTGAAGGATCGCCGACGTCGACGATTTTCGTCGCGCCGCCCCTTACTTCCCAGCCGTGCTCACCGGCTCCAGCGTCTTCGGCGTCGTCAGCCGGCCATGTCCCGACACGGCATTGCCGGCATCCGGCGCCAGCCGCATGAATGACACGGACGCTGCCGCCGACACCGCCGCCACGATGAAGAAGGCGATGTGGAAATCGCCGAGCGCCAGCGGTCCGCCATGGATCGAGGTCGAGACTTCCAGGATGCCGCCGGCCAGCGCCACGCCGAGCGCGATCGACAGTTGCTGGAACACCGCCGTGATCGGCGTTGCCTTGCTGGTGTCTTCAGCCGTCACCTCGGCATAGGAGAGCGCGTTGACGCCGGTGAAGAACATCGAGCGGATGAAGCCGCCGACCAGCAATATCGCCAGCATCAGCGCGTAAGGCGTCTCCGGCGTGAACAGGCCGTATATGGCGATCGATGCCGCGGCGATCAGCGAGCCCCAGATCAGCACCCGGCGGAACCCCGCAAGCCGGAAGATCAGCGCGGTAACGAATTTCATGCCGATGGCGCCGATAGCCGAGACGAAGGTGATCATGCCCGACTGGAACGGCGTCAGCCCGAAGCCGATCTGGAACATGAGGGGCAACAGGAACGGCACCGCCCCGATGCCGATGCGAAACAGCGAGCCGCCGAGCACCGAGGAGCGGAACACCGGGTTGCGGAACAGTTCCAGCGCCAGCAGCGGGTTCTTGGCGCGCCGCGCATGCAGGAGATAGAGCACGCCGGAAATCAGCCCGACCGCCACGGTGATGAGGCCGGTCGCCGGCGGCAGATAGGGCAGGCTGACCACCGACAGGCCGAAGATGACGCCGGAGGCCGCCAGCCCGCTCAGTACGAAACCGACGAAATCGAGCGGCGGCGTCTCCATCGAGTCGGTTTGCGGCAGGAAGCGCGTCGCCAGCCAGATGCCGATCAGGCCGATCGGCACGTTGATCAGAAAGATCCAATGCCAGGTGAAATAGGTGGTGATGAAGCCGCCGATCGGTGGTCCCACAAGCGGGCCGACCAGCGCCGGCACAGTCAGCCACGACATGGCCGCGACCAGCTCGCTCTTCGGCGTCGCGCGCACCAGGACCAGCCGGCCGACCGGCGTCATCATGGCGCCGCCTATGCCTTGCAGGAAGCGCGAGACGACAAAGGCCGGCAGTGAATTGGAGATGGCGCAGCAGACCGAGCCGACGATGAAGACGCCGATCGCGGCGCGAAAAATGGTCTTGGCGCCGAACCGGTCGGCCATCCAGCCGCTGATCGGAATGAAGATCGCCAGCGCCACCAGATAGGCGGTCAGCGCCAGCTTGAGCGCGATCGGGCTGGTGTGGATGTCGACGGCAATCGCCGGCAGCGATGTCGCGATGACGGTCGAATCCATGTTTTCCATGAACAAGGCGACCGCCAGAATGAGCGGAATGATGCGGTTCAACGAACGCGTCCGAACTGGTCTAAATGTGCCTGCCGGCCAATCCAAACAATGAAAAGGCGGGCAAGCCGATACAAACGGGCGGTTATCACGCCTCAGGCGCGATGTCGCATTAATTTGCTGTCACTTTTGTGCGACCGTGGGCGGACAAGAGGCGTCGCTGCGTTTCGCCACATTGAATGAACTTGCGAAAATTGACCGGGTTCACTATGCTGTAGTGAATATAACTACTATATGGACAATGCCATGGAAGAAGCCGTTTCCGCAGCCGACGCCAACCGCAAATTCTCGCTCCTCCTGCGCGGTGTCCGCGAAGGACAGAGCTATGTCGTGACCAGCCATGGGCGCCCCGTGGCGCGGATCGTGCCTGCAGGGCAGCCCGACCCTGCGGCGTCTCGTTCGCGCACAGCGCTGCTGTCGCGCCTCGAACGCCAGCCTGTTGTAGAAGCCGGGCGCTGGAGCCGCGACGAGCTTTACGAGGACGAGCGGTGAAGGTCGCGCTCGATACCAACATCCTTGTTTATGCCGAGGGGATCAACGGAGCCGAGAAGCGCGACATCGTTTTCGGCCTGCTGCACGACATTGCGCAAGAGGCAGCCGTCATTCCAGTCCAAGTGCTCGGCGAATTGTTCACCGTTCTCACACGCAAGGCCGGACGATCACGTGCACAAGCGCGCGACGCCCTGTTGAGCTGGCGCGACGCGTTTCCGGTTGTCGGCACGACGCCGGAGGTGATGACGGTCGCGGCTGATCTTGCGACCGATCACCATTTCGGCATCTGGGATGCGACCATCCTGTCTGTTGCCTCGCAAACCGGTTGCCGGCTGCTGCTGTCGGAAGATCTGCAGGACGGCTTCACCTGGGGCGGCGTAACGGTCGTCAATCCTTTCGCGTCACCGCGCCATGTCTTGCTCGATGCCCTGTTGGGCAAGTCCGCCGAATAGGCCACGACCGGCTTTTCAACCACGCCGCGACGTGTTACCAGCCAGCGCCAATCCTGAAAGGGAAGAAACGAGTCGGCGCTGTCCATTTCGGTCCAGCGCTTTTTTGTATTCTCCCGGCGCTTTTCGTATCCGAGGACTGGCCATGGCAAAAATCATCGAAACGTCCACCGGCGCGCTGGCGCTGACCTTTGACGACGTGCTGTTGCAGCCCGGTCATTCCGAGGTCATGCCCGGTGAGACCGACATCCGCACCCGCATCGCCACCGACATCGACCTCAACGTGCCGATCCTGTCGGCCGCCATGGACACCGTCACCGAGGCGAGGCTTGCCATCGCCATGGCGCAGGCCGGCGGCATCGGCGTCATCCACCGCAATTTCTCGCCGGCCGAACAGGCCGAGCAGGTGCGTCAGGTCAAGAAGTTCGAATCGGGCATGGTCATCAATCCGGTCACCATCGGCCCCGACGCCACCCTGGCCGACGCGCTGGCGCTGATGCGCACCTATTCCATCTCGGGCATTCCGGTGGTCGAGAATGGCGGCACCGGCGGCCAGAAGATCGGCCGCCTCGTCGGCATCCTGACCAACCGCGACGTGCGCTTCGCCTCCGATCCGGGGCAGAAAGTCTACGAATTGATGACCCGTGAGAACCTGATCACGGTCAAGGAGAATGTCGACCAGGACGAGGCCAAGCGGCTGCTGCATCAGCACCGCATCGAAAAGCTCGTCGTCGTGGACAAGTCCGGCAATTGCGTCGGCCTGATCACCGTCAAGGACATCGAGAAGTCGCAGCTCAACCCGCACGCCACCAAGGATGCGCAGGGGCGCCTGCGGGCGGCGGCAGCCACCAGCGTCGGCGATGACGGCTTCGAGCGCGCCGAGCGGTTGATCGATGCCGGTGTCGACCTCCTGGTCATCGACACCGCGCATGGCCATTCGCAGCGCGTGCTCGATGCGGTGACGCGGGCCAAGAAGCTTTCCAATTCCGTCCGCATCCTGGCCGGCAACGTGGCCACCGCCGAAGGCACGCAGGCGCTGATCGACGCCGGGGCCGATGCCGTCAAGGTCGGCATCGGCCCGGGCTCGATCTGCACCACGCGCATCGTCGCCGGCGTCGGCGTGCCGCAGCTTTCGGCGATCATGTCGGCGGTCGAGACGGCGCATAGATCAGGCGTGTCGGTCGTCGCCGACGGCGGCATCAAATATTCGGGTGACCTGGCCAAGGCGCTTGCCGCCGGCGCCAGTGCGGCCATGATCGGTTCGCTGCTGGCCGGCACCGATGAAAGCCCGGGCGAGGTCTATCTGCATCAGGGCCGCTCCTTCAAGGCCTATCGCGGCATGGGCTCTGTCGGCGCCATGGCGCGCGGCTCGGCCGATCGCTACTTCCAGGCCGAGGTTCGCGACACGCTGAAACTGGTCCCGGAAGGCATTGAAGGGCAGGTGCCCTACAAGGGACCTGTGTCTGGCGTGCTGCACCAGCTTGCGGGCGGGCTAAAAGCCGCTATGGGTTATGTCGGTGGCCGCGACCTTGCCGATTTTCGCGAACGCGCCACCTTTGTGCGCATATCCAACGCCGGACTTCGTGAAAGCCACGCCCATGACGTCACGATTACCCGCGAAAGCCCGAACTATCCTGGCGGAGCCTGACCGGCAGCCAGAGCGGTACATGCTCTGGCGCCACCAGGCGACGATCGTGCTGCGGCTGGCGCGCCATGCCGGCGCGCTGTGCTTTGCCGCCGCGGCGGTTTTCATCATCATGACGCTGCTGGAATTCTTCTATTTCCGCCGGCTGAGCGGTGGCCTGCCGTCGCTCGACGTGCGCCTTGGCGGGTTCACGCCCGACGAGGGCATGGCCTGGCTGACGGCACTCGGCCGGCGCGGCAGCGAGATCATCCTGGTCTGGCACTATTTGACTTTCGACCTTCTCTTCCCGGCGCTGCTGTCGCTGACCATGGTCAGCTTGATCCTGGCAACCGGGCGGCGGCTGAAGAGTTTTCGTGCCATGCCGGTGCAGCTTCAGGCACTGTTCGCGCTGGTCATCGTGCTGCCCTACACGTGCGCCGACTACGCCCAGAACATTGCGGTGGCGCGGCTTCTGTCCGATGCGCTTTCGGCCAACCCGGATTCTCTGTCTTTCGCCTCGTCGCTGATCGTCACCAAATTCGCGCTGCTGGCGATCCCCGTCATCGTCATCGCGTTTTTGATCCTTGCCGCCCAGCGGCTTCCACAGGCATGAACGACAGAGCAGGGGCAACGCCATGAGCCAGACCGCGATTTTCTGGCCGATGCTGGCGCAGGTGTTCCTCGTCTATATCGTCTATGTCGTGATGGGCCGGCGCCGCTACGGCGCGGTCAAATCGGGCGAGGCCAAGGTCGGTCAATACAAGGTGCGCACGACCGAGCCCGGGTCGAGCGTCACGGTTGCCAACAATCTCATCAACCAGTTTGAACTGCCGGTGCTGTTCTATGTGCTGTGCCTGGCGCTGCACGCGACCAATGGCGTCAATTATCTGACCCTGGCCTTGATGTGGATTTTCGTGATTTCCCGCTATGGCCACGCCTGGGTCCACCTCACCAGCAACAATCTGCGGTTTCGCAGCCGCGCCTTCTACGTCGGCGCGATCATTCTCTTGCTGGCATGGATCTGGTTCGCGCTACACCTGCTCGGAGCGGTGTAGGGCAGTTGTTTACCCTCCCCCTTGTGGGGAGGGTCGCTCCGCGCAGCGGAGCGGGATGGGGGTCTACAAATCGAACACCGCGATCTTGCGCTTGTCGAACTTGATGCCGATTTCGCCGCGCACCAGCTTCAGTGCGGCTTCGCCGAACACTGTACGCCGCCATCCCTGCAGCGCCGGCACGTCTGCGGCTTCGCCTTCGGCGGCAATGCGGTCGATGTCGTCGCTGGACGCAAGCACTTTCGAGGCGACGCCTTCCTTCTCGGCGACGATCCTCAACAGCACTTTCAACAGCTCGGAGGCGGCATTGGAGCCTTCGGGCGGCTGAAAGCTCTTGGGCAGCTTCGGCATCTCTTCGCGGGGCAAAGCGAGCGCCGTGTTGACCGCGCCGAGCAATGCGGTAGCCGTCGACGAACGCTCCCAGCCTTTCGGCGTCGTGCGCAGCTTGCCCAACGCTGCCGCATCGCGCGGCGCCTGCTGGGCGACCTCGTATATGGCGTCGTCCTTGAGCACCCGGCCGCGCGGCACGTCACGCTCGCGCGCCTCGCGTTCGCGCCATGCCGCCACCGTCTGCACGATCGCCAGCTCCTGCGGCTTGCGCAGCCGCATCTTCAGCCGCTTCCAAGCGTCTTCGGGGTGCGGATCGTAGGTCTCGCGCGAAGTCAGCACCTCCATTTCCTCGTTTAGCCAATGGGCGCGGTTTTCCCGCTCCAGTTCGGCGCTGAGATGCTTGTAGACGTCGATCAGATGGGTGACGTCGGCCAGCGCATAGTCGAGTTGCTTGTCCGACAGCGGCCGGTGGCGCCAGTCGGTGAAACGCGAGGATTTGTCGAGCCGTGCGCCGGTGATGCGCTGCACCAGCTGATCGTAGGAGACGCTGTCGCCGAAGCCGCAGACCATGGCCGCGACCTGGGTGTCGAACACCGGATGGGGCACCAGATCGCCGAGATGGACGATGATTTCAATGTCCTGGCGCGCGGCATGGAAAACCTTGACCACCGCCTCATTGGCCATCAGCCGGAAGAACGGGGCGAGGTTGATGTCGGGCGCCAGCGGGTCGATCAGCGCGGTGACGCCGGGCGCCGCCATCTGGATCAGGCACAGAATCGGCCAGAATGTCGTTTCGCGGATGAATTCGGTGTCGACGGTGACGAAATCCGACTTTTCAAAAGCGGCGAGAACGGACTCGAGCTCATTTTGGGTGGTGATGACGTGCATCAAATCGCTTTTTATTAACGGGTAAGGTTCTCTTTCAATTTCAGCCATGGGCGCTTTCGTCAAGCCGCCCTCCGGTCAAGTATCCGCCGATCCGTCGGAATCGCCATTCCTGCGCGCCAGCCGCGCGAAGACGGNGAAGACGGTTGATGTGCGCAGCAGCGCCGTGAAGCGGCTGCGCTTGCCCGCCGGCACGCTGCCGCGCACCTGCATGCGGTAGAGAATGACGGCGATGAGGGTGGCGTAGACGACTGCGCTGAAGACAAACAGGGCGCCCGGTCCGAAATATTGCATGGCCGTCGAGGCCGCGAAGGGGCCACCGATGGCGCCGAAGGAATAGAACAGCATCAAGGCGGCATTGATCAGCACGAACTCGCCCTTGTCGGCGCGGTCGTTGGAATGCGCCGCCGACAGCGAATAGAGCGGCATGGCGAAGCTGCCGAAGATGAAGACGATGATCAAATTGAGGGTCGGATCGGCGCCGGCGACGAAGACCAGCGCCAGCGCCGCGAACATGGCGCCGCATGTCGTGGCCAGAAGCACCGCGCGCCGATCCCAGCGGTCGGAGAGGTAGCCCAGCGGATACTGGATGAGGGCGCCGCCGAAGATGCCGACGCTGACGAAGGTGACGACATCGGCCACCGACATGCCGATCTGCTCGGCATAGACCGGCGACAGCGTGCGGAACGCGCTGTTGGTGACGCCGACGCAGATGCAGCCGAAGCAGCCGAGCGGCGAAATCCGCCAGACGCGGGCGAGATCGAGCTTGACGTCTTCCGGCGGCGTCGGGTTGGAGCGGTCGCCGAGCGACACCGGAACCAGCGACAGCGTGATCATCATCGACATGATGGCGAAGATGGCAAAGCCGCCGGGGCCGAAGATCGGGATCAGGAACTGCGCGCCGGTCACCGAGCCGATATCGACCATGCGGTAGATGGCCAGCACGCGCGCACGATCCTTGTTTTCGACGCCGGAGTTCAGCCAGGCTTCCATGACGGTGAACAGGCCGGCAAAGCAGAAACCGCCGGCAAAGCGCACCGCGCACCACATCACCGGATCGATGATCAGCACCAGGAGCAGAGTACTGGCCGCGGCGATGGCGGCGAGCGCTGAAAACGTCCGGACATGGCCGACTGCCTTGAGGATGCGGGTGACTGCGAGGCAACCAAGCAGGAAGCCGGCGAAATAGAACGTGCCCATCAGGCCGATGTCGGAGGCCGAAAACCCTTCCTGCGCGCCGCGCAACGCGATCAGCGTGCCCTGCAGCCCGTTGCCGCCAAGCAGGATGCCGGCGGCGATGAGGAGCGGGATCAGCGGGCGGATGGAGGACATACGGAACCGTTGCTTAGGTGGCTCCACAGTTCTGAACCATCGGTGTGGCCAATGCCAGTGGCTTGTCCCGCCGCCAACAGGTGTGTGGCTTCAAGTGCGGCCGTTCAAGCTCCGTCGGCCCTCGCCAAAGCTTCGCTCGCCGGCGCAGGCTTGCCCCGGGACGCCCTTCGGCCAAGCGAGCCGGCAGTCAGCAGGCTGAGGATGATGAAGGGGATGCCGATACCGAAGGCCGAGCGAATGCCCCAATGGTCGGAGACGAAGCCGAGCAATGGCGGGCCGAGCAGGAAGGCGACGAAGGAGATCTGCGACAGCGCCGCGACATTGATTGCCGCGGAGCGGTCCGTGCGTTGGGCCGCCGCCGAGATCGCCAGCGGAAAGATCGCGCTGCTGCCGATGCCAAGTAGCGCAAAGCCCAGCATCGATACGAGCGGGGCAGGCGAGAAGAAGACGAGCAGCACGCCGACCGCCATCGTCGCCAGCAGCACCCGCGCCACGACGCTCGGCGAGTGGCGGTCGACAAAGGAGTCGGCAAAGAAGCGCGTGCTCGCTTGCGAGAATGCAAACAGCGCCACGGTGAAGCCGGCGACGAAAGGGCCCGCATCGAATACGGTGCGCATGTAGATTGCCGACCAGTCGATGCTGGCGCCTTCCATCAGCATCGCCGACAGTGTCACCGCGACGAGGACGAGGATCGGCAGCGTCGGCCGCGCCAGCGTTGGCGCCGTCTCATCATTGCCGGCGAAGCGGCTCGGCGCCGGTTCGTAACCGCCGAGAAACAGCGCGATTCCTGTCGCCACCATCGGTACGACAATCGCCAGGTGCAGTTGCGGCGAAATGCCGAGATGCGCAAGCGCGGCGCCGAACAGGCCGGCGCCGAAAAAGCCGATGCTCCAGAACGAATGCGCCCGGTTCATGATCCGGCGCTTGAGCAGGAATTCGGTTCTGTCGGCCTCGACATTGAGAATGATCTCGACGCTGCCGATCATCAGGCCGACCGGAAACAGCATCAGGAACAGCGCAAGCGGCCCAGGCGCATGCACGGCAATGGCAAAGACAACCGACAAGAGCGGCACCAGCCCGAGCAGCGCGCGGCGGAAGCCGACGCGCTCTAGGATCGGCGCCGCCAGCGTCAGCGCGGTCAAGGTGCCGATTGGCGTCCCGATCAGGCTTAGCCCGAGCGTGCCGTCCCCGATGCCCATGGCGTGCTTGATGTCGGGCAGCCGCGGGAAGATTTGGCCCATGGCGAACGAATAGATCGCAAAGCCGGCGTAGACCCGGTGTTGCGGAGCGAGGCGGAGGCCAAAGGTCATGACGATGCTTTCGGGGAAGAGAGTCGACGGTTGTCACTGATTGATATGCTTACATCTTGCACAAACATGCAAATCGTGCAAGAACGTGCATGAAAAAACAGGATCATGCAATGCTGACCGATGAGCGGCATCAAATCATTCGCGATCGCCTCGCCGTCGAGGGAAGGGTGCTGGCCGGCGAGCTGGCAAGCCGCTTCGGCGTTTCGGAGGACACGGTTCGCCGCGACCTCAGGGAACTCGCCAAGGCCGGGCAATGCCGCCGCGTCTATGGCGGTGCGGTCGCGCCCGCACCCTTCGCATCGACACCAGTCGGCCTGCGCGCCGGCCATGCGGTCGAAGAAAAGACGCGGCTGGCCCGCGCGACCGTGGCATTGCTTTCGGGCGGACAGACCCTGTTCATCGACAGCGGCTCGACCAATGCCGCGATCGCCGGGGCCATTTCGCGCGACCTCGAACTGACCGTCGCCACCAATTCCCTCGAAATCGCCTCTGTCCTGTCAGACCACGCTTTGGTCGAACTGATTGTGCTGGGCGGCCGGTTCGACCGCCACCTCGGCGCCTGCGTCGGCGCCGACACGCTTGCCGCCGTCGCGCAACTTGGCGCGGATCTGTTTGTTCTCGGCTCCTGCGGCCTCGATGCGTCGCGCGGCGTCACGGCCTTCGATTCGGCTGAGGCCGAGGTAAAGCGGGCCATGGCCAAGAACAGCGCAGGCATCGTCATCGCTGTAACCAACGACAAGCTGGCCACAGCCGCACCCTACCGGGTCGCCAGGCCAGAGGCGATCCGCCATCTCGTGGTCGAAAAGACCGCGCCGGCCGCGATCCTCGCCGACTTCGAGCGTCAGGGCGCCGAAATCCACTTCGCTTGAACAATGGGCCTGCGCCGGATCACCCGACTTGCCTTGACAAATCAGGCCTCCCATGCGCTTTTCGCGCAAATTTTGGACCGGGCTTTGACGCTCGGCCCACAACCCAGCACCCCGGACTTTTGACATGACAATGCATCGTTACCGCAGCCACACCTGTGCCCAGTTGAGAAAGAGCGATGTCGGCTCTTCGGTTCGCCTGTCGGGCTGGGTGCATCGCGTGCGCGACCATGGCGGCCTGCTGTTCATCGATCTGCGCGACCATTACGGCCTGACCCAGATCGTCGCCGATCCGGATTCGCCCGCCTTCAAGGTGGCCGAGACGCTGCGTGGCGAATGGGTGATCCGCGTCGACGGCGAGGTCAAGGCGCGCCTGCCGGACACCACCAACGCCAACCTGCCGACCGGCGAGATCGAGATCTTTGCCCACGAGATCGAGGTGCTGTCGGCAGCCAAGGAATTGCCGCTGCCGGTGTTCGGCGAGCCCGACTATCCCGAAGACATCCGCCTGAAGTACCGTTTTCTCGACCTGCGCCGCGAGACGCTGCACAGGAACATCGTGGCGCGCACGAAAATCATCGCCGAGATGCGCAAGCGCATGACCGATGTCGGCTTCACCGAATTCTCGACGCCGATCCTGACGGCCTCGTCGCCGGAAGGCGCGCGCGACTTCCTGGTGCCGTCGCGGATCCATCCCGGCACCTTCTACGCGCTGCCGCAGGCGCCGCAGCAGTACAAGCAGCTGATCATGGTTTCGGGCTTCGACCGCTATTTCCAGATCGCGCCCTGCTTCCGCGACGAGGACCCGCGCGCCGACCGTCTGCCCGGCGAATTCTACCAGCTCGACCTCGAAATGAGCTTCGTCGAGCAGGACGACGTGCTGTCGACCATGGAACCGGTGATGCGCGGCGTCTTCGAGACCTTCGCCAACGGCAAGCCGGTGACGCAGACATTCCAGCGCATTCCTTACGATGTCGCGATGCGCAAATATGGCTCCGACAAGCCGGACCTGCGCAACCCGATCGAGATGCAGGCCGTCTCCGACCATTTTCGCGATTCCGGCTTCAAGGTCTTCGCCAACATCCTGGCCAACGATCCGAAGGCCGAAGTGTGGGGCATTCCGGCCAAGACCGGCGGCAGCCGCGCCTTCTGCGACCGCATGAACTCGTGGGCGCAGGGCGAGGGCCAGCCGGGACTGGGTTACATCTTCTGGCGCAAGGAATGCGACAAGCTTGAAGGCGCCGGTCCGCTGGCCAAGAACATCGGCGAGGAGCGCACCGAGGCGATCCGCCAGCAGCTCGGCCTTGCCGATGGCGACGCCGCCTTCTTCGTCGCCGGCGATCCGAAGAAGTTCGTTACCTTCGCCGGTGCCGCGCGTACGCGTGCCGGCGAAGAACTGAACCTTGTCGACCGCGAGCGCTTCGAATTGTGCTGGATCGTCGACTTCCCGTTCTTCGAATGGAGCGAGGAGGAGAAGAAGATCGACTTCGCCCACAACCCGTTCTCGATGCCGCAAGGCGGTATCGACGCGCTCAACGGCGACGACCTGCTCGGCATCAAGGCCTTCCAGTACGACATGGTCTGCAACGGCTTCGAGATCGCCTCTGGCGGTATCCGCAACCATTTGCCCGAGACCATGGTCAAGGCGTTTGAGACGGTCGGGCTGGACCGCGCCACGGTCGAGGAGCGCTTCGGCGGCCTCTATCGCGCCTTCCAGTATGGCGCGCCGCCGCATGGCGGCATGGCGGCCGGTGTCGACCGCGTGGTCATGCTGCTGGTCGGGGCCAAGAACCTGCGCGAGATCACCATGTTCCCGATGAACCAGCAGGCCTACGATTTGTTGATGAACGCGCCTTCGGAAGCCTCGCCGCAGCAGTTGCGTGATCTGTCGCTGCGTGTCGCGGCAGTGAAGAAGGACTGACGGCAGCGTTGCAGCTGCCCTTTCTCCCCGTCTCTATACGGGGAGAAGGTGCCGGTGTCCGAACCGGATAGATAGGTAACAGAATGGACCGATAGCATGGGTGACAGTTTTCTTGTCCGCCGGAGGACCGNTGTCCGAACCGGATAGATAGGTAACAGAATGGACCGATAGCATGGGTGACAGTTTTCTTGTCCGCCGGAGGACCGGCTATGGTTTGGCGAGAGACTGGCATCATGGACGAGCGGCTACGGTTTGTTGTGGAGTGTCTTTCTGGGGATGAGACGATGGTTGCGCTTTGTGCGGCCTACGGGATCTCACGCAAGAACGGGTACAAATGGCTAGGACGCTATCGGACGTTTGGGCCTGAGGGTTTGCACGACCTGCCGCGAGCCCCGCTCAATCATGGCCGGGCGACAGCTCAGGATCTGGTTGAGCGGATTGTGGCGGCCAAGGAGCTGCATCCGCTTTGGGGTCCAAAGAAGATCGTGGCACGGCTCAGGCGCACGGCTCCCGAGTTCATGTGGCCTTCAGCCTCGACGGTCGGCGCGATCCTTGCGCGGCATGGGCTTGTCCGCNCGCACGGCTCCCGAGTTCATGTGGCCTTCAGCCTCGACGGTCGGCGCGATCCTTGCGCGGCATGGGCTTGTCCGCGCCCGCAAGCGACCCCGCCTGCGGGCCTGCGGCAATGGACCCTGGCCACAGCCGCAAGAACCGAACGCGGTGTGGACTGGCGATCACAAGGGCTGGTTCCGGACCCGCGACGGCTGGCGTTGCGAACCCTTGACGGTGATGGATGCGTCGAGCCGCTATCTTCTGGCGCTCGAAGCGACGGGGTCGACGGCCGATAGCGAAGCCTGGCCGGTGTTTGAGCGGCTGTTTGAAGAGCATGGCCTGCCGGATCGCTTCAGAAGCGACAATGGCCCGCCCTTCGCATCGGCCGGCGTCNCGGCTGTTTGAAGAGCATGGCCTGCCGGATCGCTTCAGAAGCGACAATGGCCCGCCCTTCGCATCGGCCGGCGTCACCGGGCTGACGCCGCTTGTCGTGCGCTTCATCAAGCTCGGCATCACCTTGGAGCGGATCGCACCCGGCAGGCCACAGCAGAACGGACGTCACGAGCGCTTTCACCTGACCATGCTGCCGATGGCCGAGGCACCGGAAGCCGACCGAACGGCACAGGGCCAGGCCTTCGAGACCTTCCGCCACAGCTACAATGAGGAACGTCCCCATGAGGCGCTGGGCATGGATACGCCCGCCCAGCACTACCGGTCCTCACAGCGCGCCATGCCCAGGACACCACCCGAGCCCGTCTATCCGGCCGAGGCCTCGGTCCGCCGCGTGCGCCACAATGGCGAGATCCGATGGAATGGCGGCTTCATATATGTCTCGCAAGCGNCCGGCCGAGGCCTCGGTCCGCCGCGTGCGCCACAATGGCGAGATCCGATGGAATGGCGGCTTCATATATGTCTCGCAAGCGCTGGCGGGCGAACCGGTCGCTGCGTTGGAGACCGAAGACGGACAATGGACACTCTCATTCCATGCCCACCCGCTCGGCATCATCGACACACGGCACATGAAGCTTATCCGCCGCAGCGCCGCGCCAACCAATCCGCTTGGCGCTGCGGCGGACGCATAGGGGGAGAGAAGTGTCACCTATGTATCCGGTTCAAAGTGTTACCCATCTATCGGCTGGACAATGCAAGTTCTGTCAAGCCGCCACAGCCCGCCGTGCCAACCCACCCCGGATATACCGCGCGAACTCCTGCGCTGCCGGCGCCGTGCCGTACTTCGGCAAATGCAGATTGATGGAAAAATTCGGCAGCGGCGGCAGCCCGGCATCGAAAGGCAGGATGTCGAGGTCGGCGGGAACGGTGGAGGCCAGCCAGGCGGTGACGGCAAGGTCGGAGCGCACCGTCGCGGTCGTGGCGTCGATGTTGCCGTTCTCGAACACGGTGCGCCATTCCAGCCCGTGCTCGTTCAGCGCCGACAGCACCACCGGGCGGAAGGCGCAGGTGTCGGCGACGATCGACACCGGCAGCGGCCGCTTGGCGCGGGCGACGCCGCCCTTGGCCCCCACCCAGACCAGCCGGTCAATGGCCAGGCACTCACCGGCGGACGGGCCGACCGGTTCCTCGATGACGGCAAGGTCGATGGTGCCGGCCGCAAGAGCCGCGGCAAGGTCCGGCGAAGCCGCACAGAGCAGCGAAATCTCAACCTGCGGATAGGTCTCGGCATAGGCCTTCAGCACCGGCGCCAGCAAGGTGCCGACAAGGTCATAGGGAACACCGAGCCGCACCTGGCCGGCGGCCTCGGTGCCCGCCATCTCGGCCCAGATCTCGTCATTGAGGCCAAGCAACCGTTTGCCCTTGCCGAACAGCCGCTCGCCGGGCCGCGTCAGCCGCAAGCCACGCCGGTCGCGCTCGAACAGGCTACAGCCCAGCGCCTCCTCCAGCCTTTTGATCTGCTGGCTGACGGCGCCTTGCGTCAGATGCAGCGCGTTCGCCGCCGCCGTCATGCTGGCCTTGTCGGCGACAGTGACGAAGGTGCGGATCAGCGCTGTGTCGAGGTTGCGGATCATGGTTGGCATTATATCTGCTAATGCCAACCATCGCAAACATTGCATTTACTGAAGTATACAGAAGTCTACCGTAGGGCCTTCGATGGAGGACGCCTCATGTTGCAGCCCATCTTCCCGCTCATCCTGTTTGCCTTCGTGGCCACCGTCACGCCCGGCATCGCCACCACCCTGTCGACTGCTTCAGGTGCGCAGTTCGGTTTTCGCCGTTCCGTTCCCCTATTGGTCGGCAGCGCCGCCGGCCTCGCCACCGTGACCGGTGTTGCCGCCGCCGGGCTCGCCGGTCTGCTGCTGGCCATGCCGTCGCTGCAACTGGCGATGAAAATCATCGGCTCGCTCTATCTCCTCTGGCTGGCAATCAAGATCGGCCGCGCCGGGCCGCCTGATCTCGATGTGGCGATGGCAAAACCCAACAGCTTCTTGGGCGGCGCCGGCATTCAATGGATGAACCCGAAGGGCTGGGCGATGGGACTGGGTGCGGCGGCCTCGTTCGCAGCCCTTGCCGACGGTCCGGGACAACTCGCGCTGCTGCTCGGCTCGACCTTCGGCTTCACCGCAGCCATCTCGCTGTCGATCTGGTGCGTGGCGGGCATGGTGCTGGCACGGCTGCTCAAGACCGAATGGCAATGGCGCGCGCTCAACATCGTGCTGGCGCTGGTGCTGGCTGCGTCGATCATTCCGATGTGGCGGGGAGCGTAAACGCAGAGGTCGGCGCCAGTACCGCACCCGGACCTGCGGTCCGACCTCCCCACAAGGGGCCCACAAGGGGGAGGTAGGGAGCGCGCACTTTACCCTCCCCCTTGTGGGTCCCTTGTGGGGAGGGTCGCGAACGAAGTGAGCGGCGTGGGGGTCCTGGTTCGCGAAGCGAACCAGCTACTCTCAGGCCGCGTAGCGGGCAGCCGGCTTGTCGGCGTGCAGGCTGCCGTAGAAGACTTGCCTTGCGCCGAGGAACGTGTCCAGCTTGGCTGTGTCGGCAAGTGCCGGCACGGTGACGGCTTCGTCCCTGGATAGGCCCACAAGCGCGGCATCGACCATATCATCGGCGGACATGATGATCTCCTTCGGCAGATTGTCGATATCGCCACCGGCGAGCTCCCAGAAATCGGTGCGGGTCGCGCCCGGCAGCACCGCCTGCACCTTCACATTGGTGCCGGCGACTTCGCGGTGCAGGGCCTCGGTGAAGTTGACGACATAGGCCTTGGTGCCGCTGTAGATGCCGCCGAACGAGGTATCATAGGCGAGCACGGAGGCGATGTTGACGATGGCGCCGCGGTTGCGCGCAAGAAGCCCCGGCAGAACGGCGCGGGTCAGGCGGGTCAAGGCGATGACGTTGACCTTGATCATGCGCTCGGCCTCGTCGGCGTCGGCAGTTGCCACCACGGCCTGGCCACCAATGCCGGCATTGTTGACCAGCAGCGTGACGCTGTCGTCGGCTGCGATCGCCTGCTCGACGCGGCGCACATCATTGTCGTCGGCAAGATCGGCTGATATCACGCTGACCTTGCGCTTGTAAGCATATCGCAGCTTTTCAGCCAGTTCCTCCAGCCGGTCGGCGCGCCGCGCTACCAGCACCAGATCGTAGCCTTGCCCGGCCAGCCGGTCGGCATAGACCGCGCCGATGCCGGCCGATGCGCCGGTGACGACTGCGGTACCCTTGTTGTCCTGTCCACTCATTGTCCTGTTCCTTTTTTCTGCCCGGCGAGACAGGTCGATGAACCCTCGTCCCGCCCTGA
The DNA here is from genome assembly GCF_000503035.1 of Mesorhizobium sp. LSHC412B00. NCBI lineage: Bacteria > Pseudomonadati > Pseudomonadota > Alphaproteobacteria > Hyphomicrobiales > Phyllobacteriaceae > Mesorhizobium > Mesorhizobium sp. LSHC412B00. The sequence continues at coordinate 211,506 of NZ_AYWB01000001.1, forward strand.
TCTCCAATTAGTAGCATATACCACTTTCCGGGAAGTAGGCATATACCACCATCTTGTCAACGGAGGCGGCAGAAACTATTTCTGCGACAGGCCGGCAGCGGTTTTGCCGGCAAGGAGTCGTGATGAGCAAGACCGTGCTGCCGGGATTCAGCCTTTGCAACAACGCCACGCTGCGGCGCGCCGCGCGCAAGCTCGGCCGCTTCTATGACGATGTAATCTCGCCTTCGGGTCTGAAGGGCACGCAGTACGGCCTGCTCTACCAGATCCATGTCAGCAACGAGCCGGCGATGGGCACGATAGCCGAAGCGATGGTCATGGATCTCTCGGCGCTCGGCCACACGCTGAAGCCGCTGATCCGCGACGGCTATGTCGACACCTTCGCCGACAAGGACGATCGCCGCGTCAAGCGGGTGCGGCTGACGCCGCAAGGCCAGACCAAGCTCGAGGAGACGACGCAATTGTGGAGCACTGCCCAGCAGCGCTTCGAGGCGCTGTTCGGCCCGCAACGAGCGGCAGATCTGCGCGCTATGCTGGATGAAGTCGCGGCGCTGGACTACGACGTGCCGGCGGCCGCCCCTTCAAGCTGAAAGAACGGCCGCCGGTCCTTTGCAAAGATCTATTCCGCCGGCATGGCGACCGGCCGGGCCGCCCAGCGGCCGGCCAGCACCACGCCAAGCCCGATCAGCGGGAAGATGGCGGCGACTAGGCCGAGGTCGGCCGGCACGCCGTAGCGAAGCACGGCGCCGCCGGCCACAGCGCCCAGCGCCACGCCGAGATAGAGGGCCGAAGCGTTGAGCGACAGCACGATCGGGGCGGCGTCGGGCGCCAGCTTGATGATGCGGCTGGCCTGCGCCGGCGGAAATGCCCAGCCGACCATGCCCCACGGCACCATCATGGCCATCAATGCCGGCCCGGCGAGATGCTGCGGCAGGAAGGTCGGGATGACCGAGAGCATCACCAGCATGACGGCGCTCAGCGCCAGCGACCAGCCGACGGTGCGCGTCGCACCAAAACGGTCGGCCGCCTGGCCGCCGGCTATGTTGCCGATGACGGCGCCGACACCGAAGGCGAGCAGCATGCCGGGCAGCGCAACCGGGCTGAGGCCGCCGCTCTGGATGGCCAGCGGCGCGATATAGGAAAACACCGAGAAGGCGCCGATCAGGGCAAGAGCGGTGGTCAGCAGGATCGGCATGACGCCGGGGCGCAGCGCCGCAGCCAGCCGCCGCCTGAGCGGCAGCTTGGTGCCGACAATTCCGCGCGGCAGCCGGTACCACAGAATGGCGCCGACCAGCGCGCCGAGCCCGGCAATGGCAAAGAAGGTCCCGCGCCAGCCGGCTATCGTGGCAACCAGCGCGCCGAGCGGTGCACCCAGCGCAACCGCCACCGTGGTTCCGCCGACGACGACTGCAATGGCCCGCGCCCGGTGGTGGTCATCGACCAGCGCCACCGCCGTGCCTTGAGCGGTCGCGGCAAACAGGCCTGACGACAGCGCCATGATGATGCGGGCAATGAGCAGCAGCTCGAAGGACGAGCTCAGCGCCGCCACCACATTGCCGATGACGAAGAACGCCAGCGTCCACAAGATGACGCGGCGCCGGTCCCATTCGCCGGTCAGCGTTGCCAGGATCGGCGTGCCGATGGCGTAAGCCAGCGCGAAGGCGGTGATCAGCGTGCCGGCGAGCGGAATGGAAATGCGGGCGTCGGTGGCGATATCAGGCAGCAGGCTGGAGATGACGAAGCCTTCGGTCGAGATCGTGAACGATCCGAGCGCAAGCCAGAAGAGGCGCTTGTCCATAGGGCGTGTCCTTAGTTCAAAACTTATTGAACAATTGGACATAACAGGACATGATGTCAATGAAGCCAGGTGAAAATAGCTGAAGCCTGCTGACAGCCCTGTGTCAGGACAGCCATTGGGCCAATCGCGAAACGGACTGTGCATGCCCGCGAAAGATCGACGCGTTGAAATCGCCACCGACTGTGCTTAGTTTCGGGCCATGACTTTGCCGCACCCCAATACAGACCAGATCAGCCTGCCGGTCGTGCTCGGCGTGCTTGGCGACCCGACCCGGCTCGCCATCGTGCGCTATCTCGCCAGCAAGGAAGGCGTGCCGCTGAACTGCAGCCGGTTCCTCGACCTCGGCTCCAAGACCAATCTCAGCTATCACCTGGCCAAACTGCGCGAGGCCGGCGTCACCCGCGCCGAAGTGGCCGGCACCAACCGGATGATCACGCTGCGCCGCGCCGACCTCGACGCCCGCTTCCCCGGCCTGCTCGACAGCGTGATTGCGGCGGCCGGAGATGACCCGGCTCTGCCCATCGTCGGCGGCCACGACATCGAAATGCCGGCGTAGCTGGTGCCGAAGTCAGGCTGCTCCTAGCGCTGCCAAAAACCGATATGCGGGGCGAGGAGTTCCTCGTCCATCTCGGGGAAAGGGCCGTGGACCTCGACCGGCTTCTGCCCGGAGCCGAGGACTGTGCGCGACGAGAGGTTCATCGTCGGGTTCTCTGCGTGATTGCCGGTCAGCGCGAGAAGCTTGGTTTCCTCGAAGCCGTAGACCAGCCGGCCGATATTGGCCCAGTAGAGCGTTCCCGTGCACATCGCACAGGGCTCGCCGGTTGTGACCAGCGTGCAGGACCAGAGGAATTCCTGCGGATAGGCGTCCGCGGCACGCCGGGAGAGCTCGGTTTCGGCGTGGCGCACGGTGTTGATGTTGCCTTGCCGCATCAGGATGCGATCGTCGGGGCCGACGAGCACGCAGCCGAAAGGATGGTGCCCGTGCGCGGCAGTCTCGCGCGCGACATCATTGGCGGCGCGAAGGTGGGCAACCATCTGGTCGCGGGTCATCGCCTGTCTTCCCCCGGATGAACTTCGGAACGGCATGGACGCTAGCAGATGGAGTGCTTCCGCGATAGGCGGGGCTCCCGGCTGTCTCGAACGATCTCAAGGGCTTGATAATGAAGGCAGGGGCTTGATAACGAAGACGGGCCGCAAGCCTCAACGGGCTGCACCAAGGAGCCCGCCGCATGCGCATTGCCGTTCTCGCCGACATCCATGGCAATGTGCTGGCGCTGGATGCCGTGCTCGCCGATCTAGCGCGGCGCGGCGGCGCCGATCTCACCGTCAACCTTGGCGACTGTGTCTCCGGCCCGCTCTGGCCGCGCGAGACGTTCGAGCGGCTCGAAGCGCTCGACCTGCCGACGGTGCGCGGCAACCATGACCGCCGGGTCGCGGTCGATCCGGCCGACGATATGATGTGGGCTTCAGACCGCTATGCGCAGGAACGGCTGACATCAGCGCAGCGCGAAGCCCTGCTCGCCCTGCCCTTCACGCTGGAGATTGTTCCCGGCGTGGTCGCTTTCCATGCGCGGCCCGACCATGACGAGAAATACCTGCTCGACGCGATCGTCGATGGCCAACTGGTGCGCGCGCCGCTTGCCGCTATTCAGCGGCGGTTGCAGGCGCTGGACCCGGCCTGCCGCATCGTGCTGTGCGGCCACAGCCACCGCGCGGAACTGGTCCGTATCCCCGGCGGCCCCTTGCTCTTCAATCCCGGCAGCGTCGGCGCCCCCGCCTATGAAGATGACACGCCCCCGGCGCATGTTTCGGAGCAAGGCAGCCCGCATGCGCGCTACGGCATCCTCACCTTGGATGGCGATGGTCCAGACCGTTTCGAGACCGTCGCCGTCGACTACGACCACGAAGCGGCGGCGAGACAGGCCGCACAGGCGGGCCGACCGGAATGGGCGCATGCGCTGAGGACCGGCTTCATGCCCAAACCCTCTTGGCAAGGCTCCGCTTGACCGCACGGCTGCGCCCTGCTTCCGCCTCGCGGCACCAAACATCGGACGCATTTTCAGACTTACATGGCCGCGTATCGTCCCTTATAAAACCGCCTTGGCATACGGCAGGACTGCTGCCGCAAGGGTAATCGGCGCACGGCCAAATGATGAGGCGCACAATCCGAACCATTTTGCATCGACTGACTGGCGCTCCGCTCCTGCGGGCAGCCCGGTTGTTGGCGGGTCCGTTGGTGGTGGGCCCGTTGTTGGTGAGCTTGCCGGCCAATGCCGAGGACGCGCCTGCCGACATCGTTTCCATAGTGACCGAGCTCGGCCCAGGCGATCTCCTCAACATCCGCGCCACGCCGTCGCCGGTCGGCAGAACCCAGGCGCGCCTGCCGATCGGCTCGAGCGTCAGGAATTTCGGCTGCAACGAAGTGGACGGCCACCGCTGGTGCAAGGTCGAGGAGATCGACAATCCACTGGTCAAAGGCTGGGCGCCCGCGCGCTATCTTATCCCCGACAATCCGACCGTGGTCGAAGTAGACGCCGCGCCGCCCCAGGTGACCGCCAGCGCTGAAGCCGGCGGCCCGACGCTCGCGCCCGACATGTCGACGCAGCCGGCCGACGTGGCCGCAGCGCCCCGGACGACTGCACCCGCCGCCTCTGCCGCTCCGGCTGCACCCACTCAGGCTCCACCCACCCCGGCTGCACCCGCGCCGGCTCCACTCGACCTGACGGAGCGCCTTGGCGGCACGAATCCAGGCGCGCCGAAGTCCGCCGCCGAGATCGGCAGGACCGCCATGCAGGATGCTTACGGCCTTGCCTTCGCAGCGAATGAAAGTCCGCCGACGGATGAAATCCCTGCCACAGAGGCTCCGGCAACGGAGGCCACAGGGACGCCGGAACTCGCCGCCGCCGCGTCTGCGGGAGCAGCGCCGGATACAGCGTCCGCGCCGGGGGTACCATCCCCGACGCCACGGCCAGACCAGGCCAAAGCTGCGACCGCTACGCAAACCGTTGCACGGCTGGAACCCCCGCCCGCCCCCGGCGCCACCGCCGACATCCCCTGCGCGCGCTATGTCGGCCAGCCGATGACCCGCTGCGCCGTCAACATCGTCCACAAGGGCACTGACAAGGCCGATATCACCGTGACCTGGCCCGACGGCGGCACGCGCGTCATCTCCTTCTCTGCCGGGATGCCGGCCAACTCGGATTCGCCCAGCGAGTTCCGCTTCACAAGGGAAGGCGCCCTCAACATGATCCGCGTCGGGGTATCAGAGCGGTTTGAGATTACGGATCAGCTCGCGCTGGGGGATTAGGTGTCAGGCAGTAGGGAATGGGCAATAGGCGCCTTAACCTCGCTCTGCCTAATCCCCACTGCCTGATCCCTACTGCCTAGCCTCATTTTCGGGGTTACATCTCCCAAAACTCTTCCCTATAAGGCCCTCCTAGCCTGATACCAGAATCGCAAGCACAACCGGCCGGGTCTTCCCGTCCCGGTTTTTCGTGCAAGCCGCTCGCCGAACGGAACTCACAACGATGCCAAGACGCACCGACATCAAGTCGATCCTGATCATCGGGGCCGGCCCCATCGTCATCGGCCAGGCCTGCGAGTTCGACTATTCCGGCACACAGGCCTGCAAGGCGCTGAAGGAAGAGGGCTTTCGCGTCATCCTGGTCAATTCCAACCCGGCCACCATCATGACCGACCCGGAACTGGCCGACGCCACCTATATCGAGCCGATCACGCCTGAAGTCGTCGCCAAGATCATCGCCAAGGAGCGGCCCGACGCGCTGCTGCCGACCATGGGCGGCCAGACCGCGCTCAACACCGCTCTGTCGCTGCGCCGCATGGGCGTGCTCGAGCGCTACAATGTCGAGATGATCGGCGCCGACGCCACGGCGATCGACAAGGCTGAGGACCGGGCGCTGTTTCGCGAGGCGATGAAGAAGATCGGCCTCGAAACGCCGAAGTCGATGCTGGCCAATGCCACCGATGTCAAGAATGCCGACCGCAAGACGCACGAGGCCGAGCGCGCCGCCGTCAAGGCCGAGGCGCCCGCCGACCTCGACGCCGCGCTCGACGCGCTGGAAACCCGCTGGAATCTCGGCGAAGGCGACCGCAAGCAGCGCTACATCAGCCATGGCATGGCGATCGCCGCGCAGGCGCTCGACCATGTCGGCCTGCCCGCCATCATCCGCCCGTCCTTCACCATGGGCGGCACCGGCGGCGGCATCGCCTACAACCGCGCCGAATTCTACGACATCGTCCAGTCCGGCCTCGACGCCTCGCCGACCACCGAAGTCCTGATCGAGGAAAGCGTGCTCGGCTGGAAGGAGTATGAGATGGAGGTCGTCCGCGACAAGGCGGACAATTGCATCATCGTCTGCTCGATCGAGAACATCGACCCGATGGGCGTACACACCGGTGACTCGATCACCGTCGCCCCTGCCCTGACGCTGACCGACAAGGAATACCAGATGATGCGCAACGCCTCGCTCGCGGTGCTGCGCGAGATCGGCGTCGAGACCGGCGGCTCCAACGTGCAGTTCGCCGTCAACCCGGCCGATGGCCGCCTCGTCGTCATCGAGATGAACCCGCGCGTCTCGCGCAGCTCCGCTTTGGCTTCGAAGGCGACCGGCTTCCCCATCGCCAAGATCGCGGCCAAGCTCGCTGTCGGCTACACGCTGGACGAGCTGGAGAACGACATCACCGGCGGCGCCACGCCCGCCTCCTTCGAGCCAAGCATCGATTACGTCGTCACAAAAATCCCGCGCTTTGCCTTCGAGAAATTCCCCGGCGCCGAGCCGGTGCTGACCACCGCCATGAAGTCTGTCGGCGAAGTCATGGCCATCGGCCGCACCTTCCAGGAATCGCTGCAGAAGGCTTTGCGTGGCCTGGAGACCGGCCTGACCGGCCTCGACGAGATCGAGATCCCCGGCCTCGGCCACGGCGCCGTAGCTGCCAACCACGCCGACGACCGCAACGCCATTCGCGCCGCGCTCGGCACGCCGACGCCCGACCGGCTGCGCATGGTGGCGCAGGCGATCCGCATGGGCACCTCGCTCGAAGACGTGCACGCCATGTGCAAGATCGACCCGTGGTTCCTCGAACAGATCGCCGGCATCGTTTCCATGGAAGCCCGCATCCGCGAGCACGGCATTCCGCAAGACGCCGTCAATCTGCGCATGCTGAAGGCGATGGGCTTCTCCGATGCCCGCCTCGCGTCGCTGACGAAGACCGACGCCGAAGTGATTGCGAAGATTCGCGAAAAGCTCGACGTTCATCCGGTCTATAAGCGCATCGACACGTGCGCCGCCGAGTTCGCCTCGCCCACCGCCTACATGTACTCGACCTATGAAGTGCCGTTCGCCGGCGCGCTGGCCAATGAAGCGCAAGTGTCATCGCGGAAAAAAGTCGTCATCCTCGGCGGCGGTCCGAACCGCATCGGCCAGGGCATCGAGTTCGACTATTGCTGCTGCCATGCCGCCTTCGCGCTGCGCGACGCCGGCTATGAAGCGATCATGATCAACTGCAACCCAGAGACGGTGTCGACCGACTACGACACTTCCGATAGGCTCTACTTCGAACCGCTGACGGCGGAAGACGTGCTGGAGATCCTGCGCGCCGAACAGGCGTCGGGCGAACTGGTCGGCGTCATCGTCCAGTTCGGCGGCCAGACGCCGCTGAAGCTGGCCGATGCGCTGGAGAAGGCCGGCATCCCGATCCTCGGCACCTCCCCCGACATGATCGATCTCGCCGAGGACCGCGACCGCTTCCAGAAGCTGCTGCACAAGCTGAACCTCAGCCAGCCGAAGAACGGCATCGCCTATTCGGTCGAGCAGGCGCGCCTGGTCGCCGGCGAACTCGGTTTCCCCTTGGTGGTGCGCCCGTCCTATGTGCTCGGTGGCCGCGCCATGCAGATCATCCATGACGAGGGCATGCTGCAGAGTTACCTGCTCGACACCGTGCCCGGCCTTGTGCCGGAGGACATCAAGCAGAAATACCCCAACGACAAGACCGGCCAGATCAACACGCTCTTGGGCAAGAACCCGCTGCTGTTCGACACCTATCTCTCCGGCGCCATCGAGGTCGATGTCGACTGCCTCTGCGACGGCACGTCGACCTTCGTCTCAGGCATTCTCGAACACATCGAAGAGGCCGGCATCCACTCCGGCGACAGCGCTTGTTCGCTGCCGGTGCATTCGCTGCCTTCCGATCTGGTCGACGAGCTGGAGCGACAGACGGCGGCGCTTGCCCGCGCGCTCAATGTCGGCGGGTTGATGAACGTGCAGTATGCGATCAAGGACGGCACGGTCTATGTGCTGGAGGTCAATCCGCGGGCATCGCGCACCGTGCCCTTCGTCGCCAAGACCATCGGGCGTCCGATTGCGAAAATCGCCGCACGCATCATGGCCGGCGAGAAGCTGGAAGACGCCTTCGCCCATTACGGCGCGATGCCCGACCCGAGAAACCCCGGCCACATTGCGGTCAAGGAAGCCGTCTTCCCCTTCGCCCGTTTCCCCGGCGTCGACATATTGCTCGGCCCGGAAATGCGCTCGACCGGCGAGGTCATGGGCCTCGACCGCGACTTTGCGCTCGCCTTCGCCAAGAGCCAGTTAGGGGCCGGCGTCGACCTGCCGCGCTCCGGCACGCTGTTCGTCTCCGTGCGCGACGAGGACAAGGCCGGCATCCTGCCGGCGGTCAAGCGTCTGGCCGGCCAGGGCTTCAAGGTGCTGGCGACATCCGGCACCGCCCGCTTCCTCGCCGAAAACGGCGTCGACGCCCAGAAGATCAACAAGGTGCTGGAGGGCCGCCCCCACATCGAAGACGCCATCCGCAACCGCCAGGTCCAGATCGTGTTCAACACCACGGATGGCCAGAAGGCGGTGTCGGACTCGAAGTCACTGCGGCGGGCAACGCTGATGCAGAAGGTGCCGTACTATACGACGCTGTCGGGGGCGGCGGCTGTGGCTGAGGCGATTGCGGCGCTGAAGGCGGGGAGCCTGGAGGTGAGGCCACTGCAGGAGTATTTTGCGTAGGCGATATGCCTATCTCTCACTGTGAGGAGACAAAAGGTGGCCGAAGGACGGCACAGGTCCAGCAAACATCGCGCCTCTGTGGAAACCTTGCGCCCAGCCCACGCGTCCATCGGCGCCTGGCAACACCTGATTCTCCAGATCAACCTACAATTTCAACCTGCTTAGAAAACTCCAAAAATGTAGGCTGGTGAATTTGCTTAAGTGATTCAATAACACCTACAAAATTTGGGACCGATTTCTGTACAGCGACCCCAGTTGGCTTGATGAGGGCGGCGGAAGGCAAAGGCTGACGATGCGCCGATCCAGCTTCCCTCACAAGGGAGGAGGAAAACTCACCCCACTGCCACACACTCGATCTCGATGTCGAACTCCATCGGCCATGACGCCACCGGCACGAAACTCCGCGCCGGCGGGTTGACGCTGAAATACCTAGCATAGACCCGGTTGATGGCGTTGTAGAAGCCGGAATTGACGGCGTAGATGCGCACCATCACCACGTTGTCGAGCGAGGTTCCCGCCGCTTCCAGACAGTGTTTCAGCGCCTTCAGCGACGCCTCGGTCTGGGTTTCGATGTCGCCGCGCACCATCTCGCCGGTCACCATGTCCACCGGCGGCGTCGCCGAGATGAACACGAAGCCATTGGCCCTTACTGCCGTCGAGCAAGGCAGCCCGAGCGCCCGCACCTTGGCCGACATGACGGGCACTTCGATGACTTCTTTTTTCACTGTGATCTTCCCCTTGTTTGCCAAGCTGGCGCCAAGGCCCCCTCACCCAGCCTCCGCTTCGCTCGGCTGACCTCTCCCCGAGGGGAGAGGAGCCGGTCAGCGCCAGCGCTTCCCTCTTCTCCCCAGCGGGGAGAAGGTGGCCGCGAAGCGGTCGGATGAGGGGGCCTGCGCCACCTTTAATCGTGAGGAGCTTATCCCCCCGCCCAGCGAACGCCAGCGCCGAACCATGGTCCAGCCCTCACCCCTGCCCCGGATAGGGCATGCCGTCCTTGTGCAGGAACCTGCCATCCGAACTCGGGCTCATCATGTCGATGTCGGAGCAAGTGATGAGATCATCCGGATTGCGCGAGCCGACTTCGAGATAGCGCGCCGTTGTGGACGAGCGGTTGATCATGTGGTGGCCGTTGCCGCTGTTCTTGGCAAAGGTCGCGCAGTCGCCGGCCTTGAGCAGGGTCTCGCCGCCATCCTCGACCAGCACCAGTTCCCCTTCCAGCACATAAACAAGCTCGTCCTCATGGCTGTGCCAGTGGCGCTGGCTGGACCAGCCGCCTGATGGCAATGTCATCAGGTTGACGCCGAAATCGGTGAGGCCGCCGGCATCGCCGAGGCGGTGGCGTGTGCGCTCGGCGCAAGGGGCGTCGAAGGGTGCGGGGTAGCCGGAGCCCTTGCGGACAGGCACGGTGGACAGGTCGAGCTTGGGCATGGGAGCTCCATTGAATTGGTGGCGGCAGTGTATGTCACTGCCGGCGCAGCCACAGAGCCACTTTGCCGCAATGCCTTGCCAACGGCAGGCATCGGCCGTCGCACTCTACGGCGCCCCCTCTGTCCTGCCGGACATCTCCCCACAAGGAGGGAGATTGGCTGTCGCCTCAGCCTTCGCCAATTTTCACCGTCGCAAGAAAAGCACGGCGCCGACGCTGCTGATCTCCCCACTCGTGGGGGAGATTTCTGGCAGGACAGAGGGGGCGCCGTAGAATGCTATTGCTGGCCAGTCACCAGCCCTCAACCCTGATGCGCCGCCGCGAGTTCCTTCACGTGCTTCTCGTGCATCTGCAGCGTCGGCAGCGTCTTCTTGGCGAATTCCTTCATCGCCGGGTCGTCGCCCGAGTTGGCATAGCTGCTGAAAAGGGCAACTGCCTCCTTGTGCGCGTCCGTCTGCATCTGGATGTACTTGGCGTCAAAATCCTTGCCGCTTGCGCTCTTCAACTCGTCGAGCATTGCCTGCTCCTTCGGCTGCAGGGCCGGTCCCGCGGCTTTGGTCGAACCGGTGGTCTGGCCCTGGCTCAGCGCCGCCTTGAACTCCTTGCCGGCTTTGGTGTGGTCCTTGACCATCTGCTTGGCGAATTTCCTGACGTCAGCCGCCTTGGATTTCTCCTCGGCGAGCTTGCTCGACTGGATTTCGAATTCGTTGGAGCTAGGCACCGTCTTGACGAAGGTTGGGGTATCGACCTTGCTGGCGGCCATGGCAGGCGCGACCGCAGTCGAGTTGGCCGCAAAGGCGGCAGGGGCACCGGCGAACAAGGCGACGGCGGCAATGGTGAGAAGCGTTTTCATCTGAGGTCTCCGATTTGAAAATTTCCCTCGGCTAATCAAACGCGGCATTGGCGGCAGGGTTGCGTCCGGAGAACTATTCGTCAGCGACCATCTGCCGAAGAGCCGTCCCGAGCCCCTGGCGGACAAACCTCAGGACAGCACGCCTCGCCATATTGCAGCTGTTCGTTCCAGTTCGGCCGACCCTCAGGCGTGAAATCCATAAGGTTCCACAGGATCTCGCAGATGCCGATGGCGCGCTGATCCTAATGGACGGCGCTGCATTGGGAGCCGGTTGCACTTCCCTGTATTGCGTCTGCAGGTTAGATTTCCGGAGCTGGGGAGACACATGCAAGAGGATGAAGAGATCGATCTGCGCTGCCCGCAAGTGGTGGCCGACAATGCCGCCAAGGGGTTGAGGCTGCGAAGAGAATTCGGCCGGGGCGGCACCGAGATCGGCGTGGCGCGGGCGACGGAACTCAAGAACCGCCAAAAGCTGGCGCCATCCACTATCCGCCGCATGGTCAGCTACTTCGCCCGCCACGAGGTCGACAAGCGCGGCAAGAATTACGGCAATGAAGACAATCCATCGGCCGGCCATATCGCCTGGCTGCTGTGGGGCGGCGACGAGGGCCGCGCCTGGGCGCTTGAGCTCAAAAAGAAGATCGGCAATGCGCCCGATATCTGAGGGCTGCCGTAAAACGACTGGCGGGCCCCAAACCCCCGCCTGGGACCCGCCAAGGAGTGGCTGAACACATGCCGGTGCAGCCCCTCCACATCTGCCAGTCGTCGATCCGCCATCGGTCGAAAGGCATGGATGGTGAGGTAGCATCCGGTTGCGGCGGCCTATGTGAAGCAGTTCACAATCCGAAGGATTTCAACAGCGCTCGAGCAATTCCAGGAAAAGTGGGAACCGGTTTTCCTGGGAAAAGCGCGTAGCGTTTTCCCCAGGGAATTGCGGCAAGAAAAAAGCCCTTACCCTTCCCAGGCGACAGGCACCATTCCCAGCCGCTCGTAGAGCCTGAGCGCGGCGGCGTTCTCGACCGTGTTGGTCTTGAGGTCGACATGGGCCGCGCCTCGATCGCGAAAGGCGTTGAAAGCCTGCCACATCAGCGCTTCGCCAATGCCTTTGCCGCGCGCTTCGGGATGGACCGCGAGGTCCTTGACGAAGGCCCTGGTCCAGCACAGCGCTGCCGCCGCCAGCCGTCCCTTGGCGTCGATGACCAGGAAACACAGCGCCGGGTCGAATTCGGCATCGCTGGATATGCGCGGCCACCATTCGTCGAACGGGCCGTCGGTGCCGTCGTCGAACACCTCGGTCAAAAGCGCATGCAAGGGCTGCGCGTCACCATGTTCGAAGCAGCGCATGGTAAAGCCGGCCGGCCAGTGCGGTGCAACGAGCGTCTCGTCGAGGATTTTGCGCAGCCGGATGTCGTTTGGAGCCGGCGGGCGCGGTTCAGGCATCGCGCTCAGGCGTCGGGCTGCAGCCGGCGGCGCTTGCGGTCGACACCGAGGCCGGTGGCCTCGAGCAGGCCTTTGCGCTTGGCGTCGAAATAATAGCCGGTCTGGTAGAGCCAATCGGCCTTCTTGGCGTTGCCACCCGCCACCAGCCAGGCGCCACGCAGATATTTGACCGCGTATTTCAGATTGGTTTCGGCGTCGAACAAGCCCTTGGCCGGCCCGTCATAGCCCATGCCGCGCGCCGTCGCGTGCTTGATCTGCATCAGCCCCCAATGGCCGTTATTGTAAGCCTTGGGATTGTAGGTGCTTTCGCGGTTGACGACGTGGCGCACCAGATCGACCGGCACCTCGTAGAGAGCAGCGTATTTCTGGATCAGCCGGTCGACGTCGCCGCGCATGCCGGTCGCATGCTCTTCTTCCGGGAGACCGAGGGGCGCGGCGGGGAACTGGCCCAGGAAAGCAGGGTTCTGCGGCACGACATAGGCTACCTGCTGCACGCCGGGCATGGCGTTCTGGCCGCCCTTGGCGGTCGCCGGCATGACAAGGCTGGCGGTCGTATATTGCGCCGCGACCGGCTGTCCGGCCTTGGCGGGCGCAGGCGCCTGCCAAGCATTGGCGGCCATCACCGCAGGCACGGCCGGGGCCGTGGGCGTCGCGCCGGCAAAGGCCGCGGTCGCGGCAACCGGCTGCGCAGCGGCATCGAGCGCTGGCGTGCCCGGCGTCGCTTCGGCCGACTGAACGGGTGTTATGCCCGAGGATTGCGGCAGCACCGAAACCGTATCGGGCAGCGGCACGGTAAAGCCGGCATCGCTGCCGGCAGCGGTCGCGGTTTCGGTCAGCGCAGGCGTGGCCTTCATCTGCGAGGTCGATTGGCAGCCGCTGAGGGCAGCTGCGCCGACGATCACAGAGATCGCGAAAAGGTTGAATTTTGCTGGCAAGCCGCGCGGGTCCGATTTGTCGGTTGTTAAGAAGTCCTTACACCAGCGATTCCTGGCGGGCAATCGGGACCATCTGGTGGTTTTCGGGTGGCGAGAGCCGGGCTCAGATGCCATATTGTTCTGCATATGTACCGGTCGGTATCCCGGTTTTCGCCGCTTTGCGGAAAGGAGCGCATCATGGAAACGGCATCTTCGATCACAGCCGGCCACGCAGTGTTAGAAACAGTGATCGGCTTCATGGGCATCGCCTGGAGCGAAAAGGGCCTGATCCGGCTCTGCCTGCCCGAAAGGAGCCGCGAAGCAGTGGAGCGCCGGCTGATGCGGCATGCCGGTGTTGCCGCCAATACGACTGCGAACATTGGGCAGCCGCAATGGGTGGTCGAGCTGATCGCCTCGATCAAGGCGTATGCGTCAGGCGAGGACGTCGATTTCTCCGGCGTGCCGGTCGATCTCGACGGCGTCGACGACTTCCGTCTCGCCATCTACGACGCGGCGCGGAAACTGCATTACGGCGAAACCACCACCTATGGCGAACTGGCCAAGCGCGCCGGCCAAGCCGGCCTGCCGCGCGAAACCGGGGCAGCGCTGGGCGCCAACCCGGTGCCGCTGGTCATCCCCTGCCATCGGATACTAGCCGCGGGCGGCAAGATCGGCGGCTTCTCGGCGCCCGGCGGCTCGGCCACCAAGGAAAAGATGCTGGCCATGGAAGGCGTGCGCGTCGGCCCGCCGCCGGCGGCGCAGGTCTCGTTCGGGTTCTGAAAATCAGAGCCCGAACGCCCTAATGACGGCGCAGGAAGCGGCGGTGAAAATGGTCGTTCTCGATCCGCTTGCAGAGATAGACCGGGCAGGACTCGGTATCGGCGCTCGGTACATAGGCGCGCTTCCTGACCTCGCCGATATTGCAGAATTGCTGGCTCTGCACATAGCGGTCGAAGAGCGGCAGCCCCGGCACGCGCCTGGACTGATAGCGCAGGATGACCGCGCCCTGGCGGGCGATCGTGCCTTGCACCCTGTCGCAGCTCATACGAGTGGGGTCGTAGCGCGAGATCGCCTGCGCCTCGGCGGCCGCCAGCGTCAGGCAGGCGGCAAGCAGAATGGTTTTCACAACGGTTTTCATGACAGTCTCCCAAAACCGGACAAACGCCGTCGGGCGTCCCGATCTTCCCGATTGCTCGACGCTTTCATGCGATTGGGGCGGCCTTTGGGCGGCGCCACCGCAACGCCATTTTTCGAGCCATCTTGTTTTTGGTGCGAAACCCGCCTATATCAGCTCCATTGATATTTCGGCCGATCGATCCGGGCCTCGCGATCTTCGCGTTTGCTGACGTCTATCTCCAAAATCTCGATACAAACCGGCTGAACCTCGGTTCGGTCAAACCAAAGCAAATGCGAGGACTATTCATATGGCAACTGGTACGGTCAAGTGGTTCAATGCCACCAAGGGCTTCGGCTTCATTCAGCCTGATTCGGGCGGTGCGGACGTTTTCGTTCACATCTCCGCTGTCGAGCGCGCTGGACTGTCGACCCTGGTCGAAGGCCAGAAAATCAACTTCGAGATCGAGCAGGACCGCCGCACAGGCAAGTCGTCCGCTGGTTCTCTGAGCAAGGCAGCCTGATTTTGCGATAGCGCGCGCCGGACGAGAGTTCGGGGCGCGCGGCAAGTCACGGATGTACTGACGGTCGCGCGAGAAGCGCGCTGGAGCGGAAAGACCCGACAAGCTGGATCAGCAGATAGCTGCCGGCCCGGACTTAAAGCTCCGATCAGGCTACCGAAAATGGGAAGGCGGGATTTATCCCGCCTTTTTGTTTGTCTGGAATTGGACGATGGCCATGCTAGTTTCGCCCCATGACCAAGCTCGAACAGATTGAAAGATCCATCGCAGCCCTGAACACCAAAGAACTAAAGGCCTTTACCAAATGGTTCGCAGCGTATCGGGCAGAGGTGTGGGAGATGCAGATCGAGGCGGACGCCAAGGCTGGCCGGCTGGATAAGTTTGCCGAGCAGGCTTTGGCTGAACTTCACGCGGGCCGAGTTCGCCCTCTTTGAATGCGCGCTACGGCCGAAGGCCGCAAGCCCAACCGGGCATCGCGCCCGTTGGCGTCCCGTCCGGAACGAGCCGCGAAGCGGCGGCAAGCGCGAGTACAAATCAGCGCCGCAGATGCAGCGGCACCACCTTGTTGTCGGCGCCAAGCAGCGCCTCGATCGACAGCGGCTCCCGGTTGAAGATCGTGCCGGCCAGCGCCGGGCGGCCGAGATGGAACCCCTGTAGCAGGTCGACGCCGCCATCCAGCGCGACGCGCAGATGCACGGATTGCTCGATGCCTTCGACCAGCACCTTGGCGCCGCGATCGTGCAGCGACGAGACGAGCGGCCGGAAGAAGCGCTCGGCGGCAGCGTGGCGGCAGAATTCGGCGAACCAGCCGCCGTCGATCTTCACAATATCCGGTTGAAGCAGGCTCATCCGCTCCGCGGTCGAGTGGCCGGTGCCGAAATCGTCGATGGCGATGCGGATGCCGTGGCGCCGCATCTCGCGCACCAGCGGGGCCAGCACATTATCGTCGGCCGCCTGTTCGGTGATCTCGCAGACCAGCATGGCGGCATGCAGGTCGAGATCGCCGAGATGCCGCGTCATCAGCCGGATCTCGGCCAGCGCCCGCCCGAGATGATCGTTGATCATCGGGTTGTAATTGAAGAACAGGTCGAGCCCGTCGACGCCGATGTTGCGGAAGTTTTTCAGATGCAGCATCCGGCACATCGTCTCGACAAACAGGCGGTCGCCCGGCGCAACACTGTCGAAGAACATGGCCGGTGCAACCGGCATGGAAGCGCGCTGCGGTTCGATCAGCGCCTCGACGGCAACCGCGGCCAACGCGCCACCGCGTGGCGCAAAGATCGGCTGGTAGGCGCTCTTCAGCCGGAACGCGCCATAGACGCCGTATTCGATGCCGACCTCGTCGGCAAAGATCGCTTCGCCGATATCGCGACGCCTCTCGCGCTGCCCGGTCATGGCCCGGTCCTGCGCCCGAACACCCTGCCCGGCCGCGCCGGAGGCGCTGCAGTCGGGCCGGCAGGCGTCTTGCCAGGCTCGGCCGCCGCGACAGACGGCTGCCCATCCTTGCCGAAAGCGCGAAAGCTGGTCGGCGCCAGTTCCGGCTTTGCCAGCACGAAGCCCTGCACCATCGATGCGCCGGATTTCTCGGCCAATTCAAGCTGCCAGCCTTCCTCGATGCCTTCGAACACCGTCCGGATGCCCTGTAGTTCGAAGTTCGTCACCATGGCAGTCAGCAGGGCAAAGCCGGCGCCCGATTCCATGAGCTGCGTGATCCAGTGCGCATCGAATTTGACGATGTCGGGCTTGAGCTCCTTGATGCGGTTGATGTCGGATTCATCGGCGCCGTAATCGTCGACGGCGATGCGAAAGCCATTGGCCCGCAGCGCCTCGACAAAGCTGTAGAGCGTTTCCTGCGACGCCGACTTCTGCTCGGTCACCTCGCACACGATGCGGCGCGGATCGATCCCGGCTTCGTGCAGCACCAGCCGCATGTCGCGCAACGCGTTGTCGGCGATGGAGCGCTCGGTAAACACCGACGGATCGAAATTGACGAAGATCGAAGCCTCTTGCGGCAGGCAGGCGCCGGCGTTGAGCAAATGCAGCGTGCGCGTCAGCGCCTCGATGTGCAGGCGGTCGCCGGCCGGACAGGTGCGGAAGAAGTTCATCGGCGATTGCGGCTCGCCGACACGAAACGGCCGGATCAGCCCCTCGAATGCTGCGATCGAGAGCTTGCCCTCCTTGAAGGCGAAGATCGGCTGAAAGGCGCTCTGCAGCGTGTACGGACCCCAGACACCTGAAGCGGTGCCGTCATCGTGACGGATGATGTGGGCAAGCCCGGTACTGCGCGACAAGGGTTCCTCGCTCCGCGAGACAGGCGAAATGGCTGGCGATCCTGCCGTCAAAGGTTTTAGCGGCCGTTGATGAATTTAGTCTTGCCGGGGGATAGGCGTCGATTGCAGAGCCCGCAACGCAGAGTGAAACCGTCATGCACGCGCTCCAAAAAGCCGATCTCCACGGGTCCTTGACCCTGGCTCATCCGACAATGCTTGCACTTGCCGGGTCGATGCGACATGAGAGGCGCCGCAGCTGTTTGCGGTTGCGCCGACCCCTCTGGAGATATCTGGCCATGGCCTTTCTTGCCGACGCCCTTGCCCGCGTAAAGCCTTCCGCCACCATCGCGGTGACGCAGAAAGCCCGCGAGCTGAAAAATGCCGGCCGCGACATTATCGGCCTCGGCGCCGGCGAACCGGATTTCGACACGCCCGACAACATCAAGAATGCGGCGATCGAGGCGATCCGCCGCGGCGAGACCAAATACCCGCCGGTTTCGGGCATCGCGCCGCTGCGCGAGGCGATCGCGAAAAAATTCAAACGCGAGAACAATCTCGACTACAAGCCCGAGCAGACCATTGTCGGCACCGGCGGCAAGCAGATCCTGTTCAACGCCTTCATGGCGACGCTGAACCCAGGCGACGAGGTCATCATCCCCCGCCCCTATTGGGTCAGCTATCCCGAAATGGTGGCGATCTGCGGCGGCACCTCGGTGTTCGCCGATACTTCGATCGACAATGGTTTCAAGCTCACTCCCGCCGTGCTGGAAAAGGCGATCACGCCGAAGACCAAATGGCTGTTGATGAACTCGCCGTCGAACCCGTCCGGCGCCGCATACACGGAAGCCGAGCTGCGCGCGCTGGCCGACGTGCTCTTGAAGCATCCGCATGTCTGGACACTGACCGACGACATGTACGAGCACCTGACCTATGGCGACTTCGTCTTCAGGACGATCGCCGAGGTCGAGCCGAAACTCTACGAGCGCACGCTGACCATGAACGGCGTCTCGAAAGCCTACGCCATGACCGGCTGGCGCATCGGCTACGCCGCGGGTCCCGTCCAGCTGATCAAGGCGATGGACATGATCCAGGGCCAGCAGACCTCGGGCGCCTGCACCATCGCGCAATGGGCCTCGGTCGAGGCGCTCAACGGCCCGCAGGATTTCGTCGCCAGGAACAAGGCGATCTTTCAGGGCCGTCGCGACCTCGTCGTGTCGATGCTCAACCAGGCGCGCGGCATAACCTGCCCGTCGCCGGAAGGCGCCTTCTATGTCTACCCGTCCTGCGCCCAGCTGATTGGCAAGAAGACCAAGGCCGGCAAGATAATCGACACCGACGAGACTTTCTGCTCCGAATTGCTCGAAGGCGAGGGTGTCGCGGTGGTGTTCGGCTCGGCCTTCGGCCTCGGCCCCAACTTCCGTATCTCCTACGCCACGTCGGAGAGCCTGCTGGAGGAAGCCTGCACGCGCATCCAGCGATTCACTGCATCGCTGACCTGAACTGGCGGCACCGAGACATGAAACCCGGCTTCGAGCCGGGTTTTTGTCAGGAGCAGACCTCAGCCGCCATACTGCTCGCTGGTGACCGCTTCCATCCAATCTGCGTGGACGCCGTCCAGCGCTTCCTGCATGGCGACGTGGGTCATTGTCGTCTTTGGACCCGCGCCGTGCCAGTGCTTCTCGCCCGGCTCGAACGAGATCACGTCGCCCGCCTTGATCTGCTGGATCGGCCCGCCCCATGTCTGCGCAAGGCCGGCGCCCGACGTGACATAGAGCGTTTGGCCGAGCGGATGCGTGTGCCAGTGGGTACGCGCGCCAGGCTCGAAGCTGACCAGCGTGGCCCGCAGCCGCGCCGGCGCTTCCTTCTCGATGATGGGCGTCTGCAGCACGCGGCCAGTGAAATACTTCTCCGGTGCGATGATGGTCGGCACGCTGCCGCAGGCAATGATCTTCATCTCTGGTGACCCCTAAGTTTGGCAGAACCTACCCTGCCCCGGTGCCGGCTACCACCCCAGCCGGGGCCAGAACAGGCCGGCACGTACGCGATAGTCCGCGTAGGCTCCGGCCAGCGGCGTGCGCGAAAATTTCTTCTCTTCGTCCAGCGCCGCAAACACATAGAGGATAGCGATTCCGGCGACCGGCACCACCGCCCAGATCGACCAGGTCGCGATCCCCCACCCGATCCAGAAGACGATGTAGGACGTATAGAAGGGGTGGCGGACATGGCCGTAGGGGCCGTCGGTCAGCAGGCTGTGCGGATCGTCGGGTGCGAAGGCGAAGCGCAATCGCGCCTTGCGCGACGTGACAATCGCCCACCAGAACAGGGCAGAGCTCGCCAGTTCGACGGCAAGTCCGGTGAGCTTTGCCGAACCCGGCTGCGATTGGATCCAAAGGATGGCGAGAAAGAACAGCGCCGTGGCGATGACCGCCGCCGAAATCACCATGGCGCCTGGAGACATCGCCTGCGATTGGAAATGCGCCCGCATCGACCAGACATATTGGCCAAGCGTCGCGATGCTGCAGATCGAGACAAGAAGATCGAGGACTGGTTCCATTGTCGGGATTCCGCGGGTTGCGATGGAGCCGGCGGTCACGCCGATGGTGGATTTCTAGAAATCGATTCTTAACCACATGTTTAAAGAACATATAGAGCCAGCGATGCGATGTTGGCGGTCAGGCAAATCTCAAGGTCTAATCCAGCATGAGCATCACTCACCGCACCATCCGCACGCCGCAGGCCGACTTGCGCCTCAGCCAGTCGTCTGGGTCCGGCATGCCCATCGTCATGATCCATGGCTCGGGCAGTTCGCGCGCCGTGTTTGCCCGTCAGTTCGACAGCCCGCTTGCCGATGCCCATCGGCTGATCGCCTTCGACCTTCCCGGCCATGGCGAGTCCTCCGATGCCCGCGACCCCGCGACCGCCTATACGATTACCGGCCTTGCCCAGACCTCAGCCCGGCTTCTCGACGCTTTGGGCATCAGCCAAGCGATCATCTTCGGCTGGTCGCTCGGCGGCCATGTGGCGGTCGAACTTGCCAGCTTCCACCATGCGGTGAACGGCCTGGTGCTGACCGGAGCGCCGCCGGTGTCGAGGGGGCCGTTCGGTATGCTGCGCGGCTTTCACGCAAACTGGGACATGCTGCTGGCCTCCAAGAAGGTCTACTCCGAACGCGACATCGAGCGCTTCGAGGCGCTTTGCTTCGGCGATACCGCAAGTCCGTCTTTCCGCGAAGCCATAAGGCGCACCGACGGCAGGCTTCGCGCCGGCGTGGCGCGCAGCATGTTTGCCGGCAAGGGCGCCGACCAGAAACAGGTGGTCGAGCACGCCCCGTTCCCGGTTGCGGTGATCAATGGCGAGCATGATCCGCTGGTGCGGCTGAGTTACTTCGAGACGGTGGCCTACAGCTCGCTGTGGGAACAATGCCATGTCATATCAGGCGCCGGCCATGCACCGTTCTGGGAACGCCCAGACCTGTTTAACCCGCTGTTGTCGCGCTACGCCGAGACGGTGGTAAAGCAAAGCGCAGCCAGGCCGGCGCGCCGCACCCAGGCCCGCTGAAATCTACCGACGGTTCTGACCCCGGCTCTCGCTCCGTCCGTCTGGCGGCGGCGCGATTTCTATTTTCCTTGCCCTGCCGGCTAACCCGTGGGACGATGGGTTGGGCAGGTGGCTAAATGAAAACAACCCCGCCCGCGACGGTCGAACAGGCCGGCCGCCGCTCACGACAGGGTGCGATCGGCGCAAAACCGTTTCCACTTTTGCTGATCGCACTCCAAGGGCAACGCCTGAGTGGAGGTCAGCCATGGGTACTCGCGCCGGAGGACGACGCACGGGACCGAAATGCATTGCCATAGTCGGTCCCTTTGCAAGCGGTAAGACGACACTTCTCGAAGCCATCCTCGCCCGTACGGGCGCCATCCCCCGCCAAAATCCCGTTTCATCGGGAAGCACCGTTTCCGATCATTCGCCCGAGGCGCGGGCGCACGCCATGAGCGTCGAGGCGACCTTTGCCACCACCGAATTCATGGGCGAGCAGATCACCTTCGTCGACTGTCCCGGATCGATCGAATTCTCCTTCGAGGCCGAGCCGGTGCTGGGAGCCTGCGATCTCGCGGTGGTCGTCGCCGAGGCCGACGAGAAGAAGATCCCAGCCTTGCAGCTCATCATGCGCAAGCTCGACGATCTCGGCGTGCCGCGCATCCTGTTCCTCAACAAGGTCGACAAGGCAATCGCCGGCGTACGCGATACGCTGAAGATGCTGCAGCCGACGAGCGCGGCGCCGCTGTTGCTGCGCCAGATTCCGCTGCGCAAGGACAATGTGGTGATCGGTTCGATCGACCTGGCGCTGGAGCGCGCCTACATCTACCGCGAATATGCCGAAAGCCAGGTTGCCGAAATTCCAACTGACGACAAGGCGCGCGAACTGGAGGCTCGCTTCTCCATGCTGGAGACGCTTGCCGACCATGACGACCAGTTGATGGAGCAGTTGCTGGAGGAGATCGAGCCGCCGAAAGACGCGGTTTTCGACGATCTGTCCGCCGACCTGCGCGCCGGCGCCATAACGCCGGTGCTGATCGGCACCGCCGAAAAAGGCAACGGCGTGCTGCGCCTTTTGAAGGCGATCCGCCATGACGCACCGGATGTCGAGGCAACGCGCAAACGGCTCGGCGTCCCCGACGGCAATCACACCGTGGTCCAGGTGATGAAGACCATCCACACCGCGCATGGCGGCAAGCTGTCCGTGTCGCGCGTACTCTCCGGCCAGATCGCCGATGCAGCCGAACTCTATTTGTCGAATGGCGAGACGGCGAAGGTCTCCGGCANCTCCGGCATCTACAAGATGCTCGGCAAGGACCAATCCAAGCTCACCGCTGCCAAGGCCGGCGACACGGTGGCGTTGGGCAAGCTGGACGAGGTCAAGACCGGCCAGACGTTGAGCTCCACGAAGGGCGGTATCAAGCCGCTGGTCACGCTGACGCCGCCGCAGCCGGTCTTTGCCTTTGCCCTGCGGCCGAAGGAGCGCAAGGACGAGGTCAAAATGTCGGCGGCCATCCAGCGCCTGGCCGAGGAAGATCCCTCGCTCACCTTGCGCCACAACCAGGACTCGGCCGAGACCGTGCTGTCCGGCCATGGTGAGATGCATCTGCGGGTCGTGCGCGAGCGGCTGGAAGGCAAGAATCAGATTCCGGTCGAAGGCCATGCGCCTGCCGTCCCCTATCGCGAGACGATCCGAAAGACGGTGCAGCAGCGCGGCCGCCACAAGAAGCAGTCCGGCGGCCATGGCCAGTTCGGCGATGTGGTGATCGAGATCAAGCCGCTGCCGCGCGGCTCCGGCTTTCAGTTCTCGGACACCATCACCGGCGGCGTCGTGCCCAAGACCTACATCCAGTCGGTCGAAACCGGCGTGCGCGATTATCTGAAATCCGGCCCGCTCGGCTTCCCTGTCGTCGATGTCGCCGTCAACCTCTCCGACGGCTCCTACCACGCCGTCGATTCCTCCGACATGGCTTTCCAGATGGCGGCCAAGCTGGCCATGAAGGAAGGCATGGCGGCCTGCTCGCCGGTGCTGCTCGAGCCGGTCATGAAGGTCGAGATCGTCACGCCGTCCGAAGCCACTTCGAAGATCATCGCGCTGATCCCGCAACGGCGCGGGCAGATCCTTGGCTACGACGCGCGGCCTGACTGGCCGGGATGGGATGTCGTGGAGGCGACCATGCCGCAGGCCGAGATCGGCGACCTGATCATCGAACTGCGCTCGGCGACCTCCGGCGTCGCCAGCTATCGTTGCGCCTTCGATCACATGGCCGAGCTGACCGGACGGTTGGCCGACGAAGCGATGAACGCCAACGGCAAGGCTGCCTGACAGGCCAAAGGATGATCCGCACAAAAAACGGCGCCCGGATGACCCGGACGCCGCTCTTATTGCGGACCGTCTTCTTGGGAGGAAAACGGCAGGTCCGCCGCACGTATCCGCCGCGCCATACGGCACTGGCAGACGAATAGGTTCGGACGCGGTAGCCGCCTGAGCCCGGATCTTCCGAGTGATGCCCCCATCTCCCGGTCGAACCACACCGCGTCCTATGATCTGCTTAAACGATGAATCGCGCCTGCGGCATGTTACCTGAGGTTACATGTCACTGTTACGCGGCGATTTTGCTCGATTTTTCGCTGGCTACGGCAGGCCCGAAAACAAAAAAGCCGGATCAATGAAGATCCGGCTGAGTTTGATTGGAAGTGCCTGTTAAGGCTAACCTCCAGAGGGGAACACTCGAGGGCGCTAATGGGAGGAGAACGCGCCCAGGAGATGATCTATATATGTGCTGTTCATGCCCAAGAAACAAGCATCTATTTTGCAACACACGCATGCAAAAAGGTACAGGCTGTGGTCTAACCCATGTCTAGGGGCCATAGGACCACGAAAAGTTGCCAAATGAATGGCGCGTGAATGGCGCGACCGTGCTGTTGCCTTCGCAGAACCGCAAGTCGGGCTGATTCTCGCGCTCGCGGGCAAAAAGCCGAATGACTTTGAATCGGGCAGCAGTCGTTTATTTTTGCGGCAGCGGGATGGGAAGGGTCGGCCGGAAGAAGGGAGACCTGACATGCGGATACCCCAGGCGATGGCCGGCAGCGCGGTCTTCTTCATCGCCGCACCTTGTGTCGTCGCCGGGCTGGTGCCCTGGCTGCTGACGGACCGCTACCGTCTGACGCTGTCGACGGTGCCCGGCTTCGTGCCGGCTGGCTCCATCCTAATCTTCGCGGCCATCGCCCTGCTCGTCCATTCCTTTGCCCGCTTCGCGCTCGAAGGCCTGGGCACGCCGGCGCCCGCCTTGGCGGGGGTGACCAGCACCTCCCAAGGGCATGTTTAAAATGACCAGCTGCGCGCTTTGGCGATGATGAAGTCGCGGAAGACGTGCAGCTTGGCCTGGTTCTTCATTGCATCGGGATAGGCGAAATAGGTGTCGAAGGACGGCACCTCGGTCTCCGGCAAAAGCTGCACCAGATCCGATTCCTTGGAGATCACGTAGTCGGGCAGCATGGCGATGCCGGCGCCGCCCTGCACGGCGCGCTTGATCGACAAGATGTCGTTGATCTGCAGCGTCGGCACCCTTTGCCCACCGTCGAAATCGCCGATCGTTTCCAGCCAGTTCAGCTCCGACAGATGCGACGGCACCGGCACACCGAAAGTGACGATGCGATGGTTCTTCAGATCGGCGACCGAGGTCGGCTTGCCGTGCTTGCCGACATAGGACGGCGAGGCATAGAGGTGGAAATGCACGGTGAACAGGCGGCGCTGGATAAGGTCGGGCTGCTGCGGCTGGCGCAGCCGTATCGCGCAGTCGGCCTGGCGCATGGTGAGGTCGAGTTCCTCATTGGCCAGGATCAGCTGCAGGCTGATTTCCGGATAGAGCTCGATGAATTCCTGCACCCGCTCGGTCAGCCAGCCGGCGCCGAGCCCGACGGTGGTCGTTACCCTCAGCACGCCGGAGGGCCGGTCCTTGGCCTCGGTCAGCTTCGACTTGATGGTCTCCAGCTTCATCAGCACGTCATGCGCCGTGCGGAACAGCATTTCGCCCTGCTCGGTCAGCACCAGGCCGCGGGCATGGCGATTGAACAGCGGCACCCCGACATCATGCTCGAGCGCGCTGACCTGGCGTGAAATCGCCGATTGCGACAGGTGCAAAGTCTCGGCGGCATGGGTAAACGACCCAGCCTCCGCCGCTGCGTGAAACACGCGAAGCTTGTCCCAGTCCAACGCCATTGAATTCCCCTCGTTCTGTTCTTGGCGTCTGAATGAAAAATCAGGCTTTTGAACGGCTTGCGACGCCGTCTTGATAGATTTTATTCCGCCGCTTCGCGGTGCACCTCGATGCCGGCCAGGTATTTTTCCGCCTCGAGCGCGGCCATGCAGCCGAGCCCGGCGGCGGTCACCGCCTGACGGTAGATGTCGTCGGTCACGTCGCCGGCGGCGAACACGCCGGGAAGGTCCGTGCGGGTCGAATTCGGCGCCGTCCACAGATAGCCGTTCGGCTTCTGCTTCAGCTTGCCGACAAACAATTCCACCGCCGGCGCATGGCCGATCGCCACGAACACGCCGTCCACCTGGAGATGGGTGACCTCGCCGGTCACCGCATTTCTGAGCTTCAGCCCTTCGACCGAAGGCGGCAGCGGCGTCTTGCCGGGCCGGCCGGTGATCTCGTCGACGATCGTGTCCCAGATGACTCGGACATTGTCCTTTTTCAACAGCCGCTCACGCAGGATGCGCTCGGCGCGGAAATCGTTGCGCCGGTGGATGACGGTCACGCTCTTCGCCAGATTGGAGAGATAGAGCGCCTCCTCCACCGCCGAATTGCCGCCGCCGATGACAGCGACATCCTTGCCGCGATAGAAAAAACCATCGCAGGTGGCGCAGGCCGACACGCCGAAGCCCATGAAGGTTTGTTCGGTGGGGATGCCCAGCCACTTCGCCTGCGCACCGGTGGCGATGATCAGCGCATCGGCCGTGTAGGTGGTGCCGGAATCGCCCGTGGCGCGGAACGGCCGCACATTGAGGTCGACCTCGGTGATGATGTCGTTGACGATGTCGGTGCCGACATGCTCGGCCTGCTTCAGCATCTGCTCCATCAGCCACGGGCCCTGGATCGGATCGGCGAAGCCCGGATAGTTTTCGACATCGGTGGTGATCATCAGCTGGCCGCCCTGCTGCAGGCCGGCGACGAGCATCGGCTTCAGCATGGCGCGCGCGGCGTAGACCGCCGCCGTATAGCCGGCCGGGCCGGAACCGATGATAAGGACAGGCGCGTGCTTGGTGGTCATGTAAAGCCTCTGCGGGGCGGACAATCGAGTGTGCCTTGGAAAAAGACGTGAAACGGTGCTGGTAATGTAAGGGTTGCCAACCACACCAGCAAGACGATCAGGCCGTCGTCCCCGGAAAGCTTCGGCCCACAGGCTTATTCGCGCAATGGCCGCTTCCGTTACGGTCGCAAAATCGCCCGACCAAGGGCTGGCATCGCCACAAAAGTCGTTTAATGACGAGATCGCGAAAGATTCTTGCGCTAAGCAGAGACCGCCATGCCCCTGAAAGCCGGCAGGGACGATGTCGGCAAAGNCTAAGCAGAGACCGCCATGCCCCTGAAAGCCGACCTCGACGCCATCGACTGGAAGATTCTGCGCGAGCTTCAGGCCGACGGGCGCATGACCAATGTCGAACTGTCGAGCCGCGTCGGCATTTCCGCGCCGCCCTGCCTGCGCCGTGTCCGGCGGCTGGAGGAAACCGGCATCATCAAAGGCTATCGCGCTTTGCTCAACGCGCCGGCGCTCGGCATGGATGTCGTCGCCTTCTGCCTGATCGGCCTGCATCACCAGGCCGACGCGGAACTCAAAACCTTCGCCGAGCGCACTCGCGGCTGGCCGATCGTGCGCGACGCCTGGATGGTCTCGGGCGAATCCGACTTCCTGCTGCATTGCGTGGCGAGTGATCTCGGCACCTTCCAGACCTTCGTCATCGAAGAACTGGCTTCGGCGCCGAATGTCGACACGGTGCGCACCGCGCTGACCATCCGCCGCGTCAAGGACGAAGGGCTGGTGGCGTTCAGCGCCTGATAAGCGAGATTAACTTCGAAAAAGCATGTGCGACGCCGACCAAGACATACCCCAACAGACACACTGCTACCTCTCCGACAACTGGCAAAAGAATGAAGCCGTCCCCAGGGCCGGGGCTCTCACCAGGGGACATCTCCGGCAAAGCTAAAAAGGCTAGCAAAATAGGTGAGCAAGCAAGCCAGACGAATGTGATGACATGCGGCAAGCATTTGAGACGGAAAATGTTTTTTGACGCGAGAACGCCGCGCCGATCACAATCATGTTGACGACGAATATGAGCCAGAAAGCGAATTCTGGCGCCGAAATCGTAGGGTATTCCGGGTCAGATTGCGTGAACATGAGCGGCCAAGGTTGAATATGCCATCCGGTTTCAGCTACGGAATCGGGAGTACTTTGACCCACCCTGCCAAGGGCAGGATCTGCTACCTGCGCTCCACCGTGAGAACAACAGGCAATCCCCAGGGCACATCTAGCGGTGCTTGAAGCAGTGAGACGTCGCCATCCGCGACCTGGGCTTCCCACTTGGCATAGTGTTTCAACCGGTAGTTCCCGGAGCGGACGCTGAGGCAGGCAACAGGCCCGCCATCGAGGTTTAGCGCCGTCTTGAGATCGAGGTCGGTCTGCAACAGGAAGTTTGCTAGCCGGTCCAGCGAGAAGAAAGCGTCCTTGGTCGAACCGACGATGATCCAGCCCTGACGATCTTCCGCGATAAAGGTGCGGTTGGCCAACCAGTTGCTCTTGGCGCGTACATTGTTGCGGCCGTCCTCACCGACAAGCAATGGATAGGAAACCATAGCGTTTTCGGCATTCTCCGTGACTGCGCGCCAGTCACGTGAATTGAGATCGACCACATGCGTGCCGGAGGCATTCACGAACCAGGCGCCGGCCTTCGCATCGTATTCATCCGGCCCGAGCCTCGCACCCATGCTGACAAAGGGCGTGTCGGCTTCGCCCTTCAGTCCGAAATAACTGCCATTGACGATCAGAACGGTGCCGCCTGTGCCTTGTGGATTGAGTGCCGCTTCCCACTGGTCGATGTCCTTGGCACCACTGTGCTCGTTACGGGCAACGAAACGGAATTTGGCTGGATCGAAACGGTTGAGATAGAGCCGGTCAATTTCACGGTCGCCCGCCATGACGGGGATTTCTCTGACCTGGAATCCAGGCTCGGTTTCATTCCATGAGCTGGCTCCACCGGTCACATCAGGAATTTCCGATTTCAACGCAAGCTGCATGGCAGGCGAGAGACGCGCATCGTCGGGTGCAACGGCGATCCAGTAGCTTCCGCCGCGGCGAAGAAGTGCATTGAGCCCATACACGCCGTGTTTTTGCCAGACATACCCCACGGCTGAAAGCACAGCCAATATCAACAAGACAACGGCAACAGAGATTGCTTTCTTCAATGAATTCCCCTCGTTCTTCGATGGAATGACATCTGCAAATTTCTTGCTTGAATGATGTCTGATCTCTGCAGTTTTTCCGCAAAAGAGCGTGGTGCTTTCCTGGGGAATAGCGTCAAAGCAAAGAAATGGATCGGCTCGCCGTTTCTGCGAAACGGTGAAACGCTCAAGCTAACCCATTGAGATTGCGTCGCAACAGATCCGGAAAGCTAAATCAGTCTCGATCCGAGCGACTCGACAGCTCTCAAAAGCCGTTCCAGATCATCGGGGTTGCGCAGCGGCAGAACCTCGAAGCCCGGCTCATTACTTCCCTCGCCATCCACCAGCCAGCCGCGCGGCAGGCCGGCACGTTGTCCGGCCTGCATATCCGCGGCCTTGTCGCCGACTATCAGCGAGCGCTTGAGATCGAGGCCGAGACGCTGCCGGGCCTGTAGCAGCATGCCCGGATTGGGCTTGCGCATTGGATGGTCGGCGACCGCCAGTGGCCCGCTGCCCGCCTCGTGGTAGGCGCAGGCCAGAACCATGTCGACGAAGGCATCGCCGGCGGCAAGCAGCTTGAGAACCCGGCCGTTGACCGCGGCAAATTCCTTCCAGCCGAAATAGCCGCGCGCGATGCCGGACTGGTTGGTGACGATGACCACCGGGATGTTGCCCCGGTTGGCCGCCGCGATGACCGGCACGATGCCGTCGCGCAGCGCCATTTTGGCTGGATCGTCGGGATAGCCGGTGTCGACATTGATGGTGCCGTCGCGGTCGAGGAACAGCGCCGGCGCGCTGGCTGGAAACACCCGCGAACCCACCCGCTCAACCCACAGGCCGGGCTCAGCCAGCGGGTATGGACCGTAGGCCCCGGTGTCAGCCATTCGACAGACGGTCTTCCACCACCTCGCAGAGATAGTGGTAGAGGCAGAGATGTCCCTGCTGGATGATCGGCGTCAAGGTCGAGGGCACGTTGAGCAGGATGTCGGTGAGCGGCTTGAGTTTGCCACCGCTGTCGCCGGTGAGGCTGACCACCGTCATGCCCATCATCCGAGCCTGTTCGGCGGCAGCCAGAATGCTCGGCGAATTGCCGCTGGTCGAGATGGCAAGCAGCACGCCGCCGGGCGCGCCATGCGCCTCGACCTGGCGCGAAAACACGGTGTCGAAGCCATAGTCATTGCCCCAGGCGGTCAGCATGCCCGCGTTGGCCGGCAGCGCAATCACATTGTAGGCCTTGCGCTCCTTAAGGAAGCGGCCGACCAGTTCGGTGGCAATGTGGATGGCGTCGCTGGCCGAGCCGCCATTGCCGCAGACCAGCAGCGCCTTGCCCGAGGAAAGCGCGGCGACGACCGCACTCACAGCACGTTCCATCTCGGCGGTCAGGTCACGCTCGACTGTCGCGGTGATCGCGGCCGCCGAGCGGACCAGATAGTCATTCAGTCCGGACATGAAATCCCTCAGTTAGTACCGCCGCCGGCGCGCAATTTGCCGATCGTGCCGGTGGTGCTCTTGCCGGCGACAAGGTCGACCAGGACGACGCGCCCGCCCGCCTTCTGCACCACATCGGCGCCGACAACGGTTTCGACCGTGTAGTCGGCGCCCTTGACCAGAATGTCGGGCAGAAGCGCCTCGATCAGCGCCAGCGGCGTATCCTCTTCGAACACCACGACCGCATCGACCGAGGCCAGGGCGGCGAGCACGCAGGCACGATCATGCTGATCGTTGACCGGGCGCCCTGCGCCTTTCAGCCGACGCACCGAGGCATCGCTGTTGAGGCCGAGCACCAGCCGGTCGCACTGGCTGCGCGCCGCGTGGAGAAGACTGACATGGCCGGCATGCAATATATCGAAGCAGCCATTGGTGAAGCCGACGCTCAGGCCCTCGTCCTTCCACGCCGCCACCATGCGCGCGGCCGATGCGGCATCGAGGATGGCGTCCTTGTGGGCGGTGGGGCCGTGCGAGCGGAACAGCGCGCCGGTGAGTTCCTCCACGGTCAGCCGCGCGGTGCCGCGTTTGCCCACCACCACACCGCCGGCGGCATTGGCGATGGAGGCGGCCATGACGCGATCGGCGCCCGCGGCCAGAGCCAGCGCGAAGCTCGCGATGACCGTATCGCCGGCGCCCGAAACGTCGAACACTTCGCGCGCCTGGGTGGCGATGTGGCGCGCCTCATCCGCGCCGACGACGCTCATGCCCTTTTCGCTGCGGGTGGCGACGACGAAGTCGAAGCCATGTGCCGAAATCAGCTGGCGTGCCGCCGCGACGATCTCGTCGTCGGCGAAAACCGGGCGACCGACAGCTTCGCCAAGCTCCTTGCGGTTGGGCGTGATGGCGGTCGCGCCGGCATAGCGCGCATAGTCGCGGCCCTTGGGATCGACCAGCACCGGTTTTCCCGCCTCGCGGCAGATGGCGATCAGGTCGGCGGCGACGCCGTCGAGCAAGATGCCCTTGCCATAGTCGGACAGAATGACGATGTCGGCGCGCGTGAGTGCGGCGCGAAAATGCCGGACCAGGTCCGCCCGTTCCTTGTCGTCGAGCGGCTTGATCTCTTCCTCATCGAAGCGCAGCACCTGCTGATTGAGCGCGCTGAAGCGGCTCTTCGACGACGTCATGCGACCGCGCTCCTGCGCCATATCAGCCGTATCGGCGCCGAGTTCGCGCAGCATGCGCACCAGATTGTCGCCGGCCACATCGGTGCCGATCACCGATATGGGAATAGCGCTGGCACCCAGCGAGACGATGTTGGCGACAACGTTGCCTGCGCCGCCCATCGTCGAGGTCTCGCCGCGCCCGTGCAGCACCGGGATCGGCGCTTCCGGCGAGATGCGCTCGATGACGCCGTTGACGAAACGGTCGAGGATGAAGTCGCCGACCACCAGCACGGCAACGTCGCCAAAGCGGGCAATGGCGCGGTGCAA
The DNA here is from genome assembly GCF_000503035.1 of Mesorhizobium sp. LSHC412B00. Lineage (NCBI taxonomy): Bacteria > Pseudomonadati > Pseudomonadota > Alphaproteobacteria > Hyphomicrobiales > Phyllobacteriaceae > Mesorhizobium > Mesorhizobium sp. LSHC412B00. The sequence continues at coordinate 242,766 of NZ_AYWB01000001.1, forward strand.
AGGTTCGGGCGAAGGCGGATTGTGCTTGATCATGTCACTGGCAATGCGAGGGAAAGGCCGACCTCAATCACGCTGAAAATTGTCAATTTACGGGCCGGATCGTTCATGGCGAAGCCGATATACCGCAAATCCGCGCAGCGCAACGTCAGGGCGGCCGTCAGCTCTTCTGCAACGCGACGTGGACGCCCAGTCCGACCAGCACCGCCCCGCCCGCCCTCTGCATGATGCGCTGCGCACGGCTGGAGCGCTTCAGCCGGGCGATCACCATGCCTGCCAGCAACACGCAGACAATATCTGCCGAAGAGAACATTAAATTGACGATGGTGCCCAGCACGACGAATTGCAGCCACACCGGGAAACCCGCCGAGGCATCGATGAACTGTGGCAGGAACGCCATGAAGAAGATCGCCGTCTTCGGATTGAGCACTTCGACGGTGATGCTCTCGAAAAATGCCCGGCGCGCCGATTTGCGCTCGATCGCCGGCAGCGCCGTGTCACCGTCCCCGCGCTTGCGGAACAAGGACACGCCAAGCCAGATCAGATAGAGCGCGCCGATGAGCTTGACCGCCATGTAGAGCGGCGGCACCGCATGGAAGAGCACCGACAGCCCGGCGGCAGCCGCAAAGACATGGAAATAACCGCCAAGATGGATGCCAAGTGCCGCCGTCAGCCCCGACCAGCGCCCGCGCGCCATGGTCTGCGCGGCGGCATAGAGCATCGCCGGTCCTGGAATATAGGCAAAGATCGCCGTGGTGGCGAAAAACGCAATGAGCAGTTCGGTCGACGGCATTTTTTGTCCCCTAGCTTGCGGGCCTCGAATAAAGCGGGCCGCTTCGCGGTCTCACTGTGGCGTCGTGGTGCTTCATCGACAGTACGCTTGGCCTCCCTTATAAGGACCGGAATCGCAAGCAACCAGAGGCCTTCATGATCATCGTCACGGGCGGGGCCGGCATGATCGGCTCCAACATCGTCGCCGCACTCAATGCCGAAGGCCATGATGACATCCTCGTCGTCGACGACCTCACCGACGGCCACAAGATCGCCAACCTGGCCGATTTGCAGATAGCCGACTATCTCGACAAGGACGAATTCTTGGCCACCTTGGAAGCCGGCGACCTAGGCCGCGTCGAGGCCGTCTTCCACCAGGGCGCCTGCTCGACCACCACGGAATGGAACGGCAAGTTCATGATGGACGTGAACTACGCCTTCTCAAAGCGCTTGCTGCATGGCTGTCTTTCGCTGCGCATACCGTTCCTCTATGCCTCCTCGGCTTCCGTCTACGGCGGCGGTTCGGAGTTTCGCGAGGATCCCGCACTTGAGCGGCCGCTCAACGTCTACGCCTATTCGAAGAAACTATTCGACGACTATGTCAGGCGCACCGTGTTCGACACCGATCATTCGCAGGTCGCGGGCCTGCGCTACTTCAACGTCTATGGCCCGCGCGAGGCGCACAAGGGCGCCATGGCCTCGGTCGCCTTCCATCTGTTCAATCAGGTCGGGCGCGGCGAAAACCCAAAGCTGTTCGGCGCCCATGACGGCTTCGGCCCCGGCGAACAAAGCCGCGACTTCATTCACGTCGGCGATGTCGCCGACGTCAATCTGTGGCTGTGGAAGCGCGGCTCGAGCGGCATCTTCAACTGCGGCACCGGCCGCGCCCAGCCGTTCCGCGCCATTGCCGAGACCGTGATCGATACGCTGGGCCAGGGCGAGATCGAGTTCATCGAATTCCCCGATCACCTCAAGGGCAGCTACCAGAGTTTTACCCAGGCTGATATGTCCCGCTTGCGCGCAGCCGGCTATAATGGGCAATTCCGCAGCGTGGAAACCGGCGTCAGAGACTATGTCGAATGGCTGAAAGCCCAACGATCCTCGTGATCGGCCCACGCTGGGTGGGCGATATGGTCATGGCGCAGTGCCTGTTTTCAGCGCTGAAGGACGTCCATCCCAACGCCGCCATCGACGTGCTGGCCCCGGCCTGGGCCGCCCCGCTGGTCAAGCGCATGCCCGAGATTCGCCAGCAGATCGATTTCCCGCTGCAACCGGGCGCGCTCGAATTCACCATTCGCCGCCGCTTCGGCCGCCTGCTGCGCGGCCGCTACGACATGGCCTACGTCCTGCCGGGCAGCTGGAAATCGGCGCTGATCCCGTTCTTTGCCCGCATCCCCCGCCGCTTCGGCAATCTCCGGGAAATGCGCTACGGCCTGCTGACCGACATCGTGCCGCTGCCCGATGCCGTCAAACGGCGCACCGCGCAGGCCTATTTTGGCCTCGCCCAAGGCGGACATTTCCGGCCGCCGCGGCTCACCGTCGACGCCGGCAATCAGAAAGATCTGCTCGCTCGCTTCGCAGTGCAGCCGGGAAAATTCGTCGCCATGATGCCCGGCGCCGAATTCGGTCCGGCCAAACGCTGGCCTAGCGAAAGCTATGCCGGCCTCGCCGGAGAGATGATGGCGAAAGGATTCAAGGTCGCGTTGTTCGGCTCGAAGAACGATCGCGACGTCACCGCCGAGATCGCAGCACTCGCGCCCGGTGTCGTCGATCTGGCAGGAAAGACACGGCTGGAGGACGCCATCGACCTGATCGCCGCGGCCAGGCTGGCGGTGTCCAACGACAGCGGGCTGATGCATGTCGCGGCCGCCGTCGGCACGCCGGTCGTTGCCGTCTACGGTTCGACCTCGCCGGAAAACACGCCGCCGTTGGCTGAACAGCGCGAACTGATCTGGTTGCATCTGTCCTGTTCGCCCTGCCACCGGAAGGTCTGTCCGCTCGGCCACCTCAACTGCCTGAAGACGCTGGACGTTGCCCGAGTGGCAGCGGCGGCGGACAGGTTGCTGGAACTCCCGGCCGCCGCATGAAGGTGTTGATCGTCAAGACCTCCTCGATGGGCGACGTCATCCACACCTTCCCCGCCGTCGAAGATGCACGCCGCAAGCGCCCCGATATCGCCTTCGACTGGTGCGTCGAAGAGGCCTTTGCCGGCATCGTCGCGCTGCATCCGGCGATAGCAAAGATCCATACCGTCGCCATCCGGCGCTGGCGCAAGCATCTGTTCAACGCCGGCACATGGCGGGAGGCGACAAGCTTGCGCCGCGCTCTGCAAGCAGGCGAGTACGACCTCGTCATCGATGCGCAGGGGCTGCTGAAATCGGCCCTGGTTGCGAAACAGGCAGCGGCACCAATCGCAGGCTTCGACCGCGCAAGCGCGCGGGAGCCCTCGGCAACGTTGTTTTACCAGCGCAAATACGCCGTGCCGCGCAACCTGCACGCCATCGAACGCACGCGCCGGCTGTTCGGGCTGGCGCTCGGCTACGAGCCCGATCTTTCGGCGCTCGCATCCGGGATTGTGCCGCCTCCCGGCGGCCTGGCCGGCATTGACGGCAAGACGGCCTTCCTGCTGCACGGCACCAGCCGCGAGGACAAGAAATGGCCCGCCGAAGACTGGATCGAAACGGCTCGCCTGCTGGTTGGTAGCGGAATGACGCCGGTCACCACCTGGTCGAACGAGCGTGAGAAGGCGGTGGCCAAGGCGATCTCGAAAGCCGTGCCGTCAACGATCGTGGTGCCGAGATCGCCGCTGGCAGACATTGCCGCGATCCTTGGCCGCTCGACGCTGGTTATCGGCGCCGACACCGGTCTGACCCACCTCGCCAGCGCCTTCGGCCTGCCGACGGTCGCGGTGTTCCTGGCGACCGAGCCGGGTTTGACCGGCCCGCGCGGGCAATATGCCTCAACGTTGCTGGCCGCAGCGGGGGAGCGCCTCATGCCGGCACAGGTGGTGCCGGAAGCAGAAAAGCTATTAGCCCTTAAGCTCCAAGCTTCGGCATAGGACCTTCCAGCAATTCTGAGGTGCTAGATAAATTGCACCTGGACGATCTCATAACCCCTGGCGCCGCCGGGGGCGTTGACCTCGATGGCGTCGCCGACTTCCTTGCCGATCAGCGCGCGCGCGATCGGCGAGGAGATCGAAATACGGCCCGATTTCACATCCGCTTCCTGGTCGCCGACAATCTGGTAGGTCTTCTTTTCCTCGGTGTCCTCGTCGACCAGCACCACCGTGGCGCCGAACTTGACCTTGTCGCCGCTAAGCTTGGTGACGTCGATCACCTCGGCCCGAGCAATATAGTCTTCCAGTTCGTTGACACGGCCCTCATTGAGGCTCTGCGCCTCTTTGGCGGCATGATATTCGGCATTTTCGGACAGGTCGCCATGCGAGCGCGCTTCGGAGATCGCCTCGATGATACGCGGCCGCTCTTGCTGCTGGCGCCAGCGCAGTTCTTCCTTCAATGACGCGAACCCCTCGCCTGTCATCGGGACCTTGTTCATGATGCCTGACCTTTCCTGCCGCCACCCCCGCATTTCGGGGAAAGCCTTGTCGATGGGTATAAAAAGAAAACGGGTCCGGCAGCCTCGGGCTAACGGAACCGTTTCACCGCAATTTTCCCCAATATAGCGATCCTCGCGCGTTTTTCACGCTGAAAAAGCAGGCTTTTTGAAAAATCATGAGCCGACTTGCGCAATTGCCGTCACGGCATGTGCAGCGTGTTGCAGTTGCGACAACAAAAACCGGCTGCGATTGCTCGCAGCCGGCCCAGAGAAGCCGTTGGGGTGGGGTCAGCTTCTCATGAAATGGTAGATCTGTTCGGCCAGCATGCCGTATTCGCGCGAATCTTTGCCCGTCCGCTTCTCGATCTCGGCCAGCTGCGCCTGGGCGCCGGCCAGATCGCCGATCTGCAGATGGGCCTCGCCGAGATATTCGCGCACCAGCGTGTAATCCGGGTTGATGCGGAGCGCTTCCTCGTAATAGCCGAGGCCGACGGTGACACGGCCGGAATGGCGATGCGAATAGCCGAGATAGTTGAGGATGCGTGGATCCTGCTTGTTGGCGGCAAGGCTGAGCACGGCGATCGCCTCATCATAACGCCCGGCCATGGCCAGGTCGTGACCAGCATCGTAGATGTTGTCGTCGTCCAGCATGCCGTACTTCGGCGCGACGCATTTCTGCTTTTTCTTGTCCCAGACCTGCCCCTTCTTGCACTGGGTGGTGGTCTCGGTACCACCGCCACCGCCGCCGGCCGCAAACACCGGAACCGCAAAGAACTGCAGCGCGACAAGCGCCGCAGCCGCCTGGATCAACACTCTTTTATGCATCGAAGCCTCCTTGAGGGGATAATGACAAGCTTGAGGGAAAATGACGATAATGAAAAGCTAACGCCGGGATGCAGACTTTTCATCCCGGAAACCCGCAGCCGCCGAAACTATTTGTGCGCCATGCCTAACTTGAATTCGGTCAAAGGCGGGAGCCAAGGATCAGAACATGACGTGACGCGCGCTGCAAATCCGCTATCATTCGGGAAATGATCAGCGGGGGTGCCGAGTGCAACAGCGCCGTGAGCGGGAATGGGAGCTATCGATCGGCCCGGACACCGTGCGCCTGTTCATTCTCAAGGCAAAGGGATTGAGTGCTGCCGTCAACGAAGACTATGCCGACGGTGCCGAGCATGAGGTCGAGCTCGATGGTGAATCACATGCCAATCACCACCATGACGGTCTGGCGGAGGAAAGCGCGGAAGACCTCACCGAGGAAGAGCTGCGCGAGCTGATCAACGACCTCAACGTTGACGAAGCGGCCGAGTTGATCGCGCTGGCCTGGGTCGGCCGCGGCGACTATGACGCTGCGGAATGGTCCGATGCGGTTGCCGCCGCGCGCGACCGCGCCAACAAGCGCACGGCGAAATACCTGCTCGGCATGCCGCTTTTGGCCGACTGGCTGGAAGAAGGGCTGGAAGCGATTGGCGCGTAACGCCGTCGTTACCGTTCGTGATGGGCCGCAGGCAACCTCCGGGCGTTCGCGCCGTTGAGGACGATGGGGTCTGTTGTACTTTCCCGAATATGCAGGGTTGCACTGGTCATGGTCGTCACGGCTCTGCTGCTGACGCCCCTGCTGACGCAAGCCGACGCCAAACAGCGCAAGAAGCATTACACGCCGCTGTCACAGCGGTTGGAGCAGTTGTTTTCACCGCGGGTCGACTCGCATCCTAAGCGGCGCAGCAAACACCGCCAGAAGCCCAGGCCACAGCGGCACATCACGCCAAAGCAGGTGGAACAAAAGACCCCGGATAAAGAGCCCTCGCCCGCCGATGTTCCGGTGCAGCCCTCGCGCGTTGTCCCGCTGCCCGAGGCGCGTCCTTCAGAGGCGCCGAAGACCGGCGCGGCACCGATCGAAAAGCAAAAGGCCGAAGGTCCGAACCCCCTTGGCGCGCCCAACCGGTCCAATGACGATCGATTCAACGAAGAAAAGTCCCGTTTTAAAAAGCAGGCGCGGCCCGGACCGTCAGCCCCGAAGCCGTCGACCGATAGGCAAAGCGAGCCCGAGCCGCCGGCCGCGGTGCCGATTCCGACACAAAAGCCAGACACTCCGGAACCTGAAGCTCAGCCGCCGGCCGTTGCTCCGCAGCCACCTGAAAAACCCGATGCCGGCGACAAGAAGATGCTGCCTGATCCGCGCTCGGCCGATTTGCCCGATGAAAAAATGCCGGCGGCGGAAGTCGCCTGTCGCGAGCGGCTGACGGCCCTTGGTGTCGAATTCGAGGAGCATAAGGCGGAAAGCAATCCCGACATCGGCTGCTCGATCCCCTATCCCCTGCTGCTGAAGTCGCTCGGAAAATCCATCGCCATCGGCCCCGCGACCGAACTCAACTGCCCGATGGCCGAGGCGGCAGCCCGCTTTGCCGCCGAAATCATACAGCCGGCGGCGAAAGCCGAGTTCGGAGCCGACCTGAAATCGATCAACCAGGCATCGGCCTTTGTCTGCCGGCCGCGCAACGGCACGCGCCATCTGTCGGAACATGCCTTCGGCAACGCGCTCGATATTGCCAGCTTCACGTTGTCGGATGGCAGAAAGGTCGAAGTCGGTCCAACGCCGCCCGAGAAGGACGGCAAATTCCTCAATGCGGTGCGCAAGGCCGCCTGCGGACCGTTCAAGACCGTGCTTGGACCGGGCGCGGACCCGGACCATTCCCTGCATTTCCATCTCGATCTCGAACCGCGCCGGAATGGTGGCACTTTCTGCCAGTGATGGCCCTTCAGTGATCGTCACCGGTGATGGTCTGGCTGCCGCATTTCGGCCGCAGGCATGAACGGGAACGCTGAGTTTTCCTTTACCCTTGATCGTTAAAATCCCACCGATCAAGGACAGGATTCCGCCCATGGCCGCAATATTTCGCGCCGCGAAGGCAAAAAGCGCAGCGATACTGGCCGCCGGTCTTGCGCTGGCCGCCGTTTCGGCTTGCAACACTGGCAGCGTGCTGTCGCTGCAGCCGGCCGTCGATGTCGGCTCGCAGACCGCGGCCGTGCCGCAATATGAAGGCATGCAGAAGCTCGTCCCGTCCAATCCCTATATGACTGCCGCCTATCCGCACATGGACGAGCCGATGTCGGAGTCGGAGCCGCAGCAGATGCCGGCCAGCGAAACCGATTGCCGTGGCGAGCTGAAGCGGCTTCGCGTCGTCTACACCGATGTCCAGCCGATCCATGAGGGACAGTGCGGCATAGACTGGCCGGTCAAGGTCTCCGCCATCGGCGGCATCCAGATGAAGCCCGCCGCGACATTGACCTGCGACATGGCCGCAAGTTTCGCCGCCTGGACCAGCAACGAACTGGTTCCTTCCGCCCGCTGGCGCTATTTCTCGGGCGTCAAGACCATCCACCAGGGCTCGAGCTATTCCTGCCGCAACATCGCCGGCGAAGGTGTCCTGTCCGAGCACGGCAAGGGCAACGCCCTCGACGTCATGAGCATCGAGCTCAACAACGGCGACGACATCGATGTGCGCAAGCCCGGCCTGTTTGCCTTCCGCACCCGCGGCTTCCTCAACAATGTGCGCGCCGACGGCTGCCAGTATTTCACCACCGTGCTCGGTCCCGGCTACAATTACGATCACCGCAACCATTTCCATTTCGACATCAAGAACCGCAAAAGCGGCTACCGCGCCTGCCGCTAAGGCGTTCACCGTTCAGAAATCAGTCGGGATTGGCGTTCCCGGTGGAAGCGATGATTTGCTCGGCCACCAGATCCTGAATGCGCCAAAGGTTCCTGTCGCGGATACCGCTCTCTTCCAACTTGCTGACGGTTCGGAACAGGTATTGAGCCGACGAGCCCCAATGCCCGGCAGCCCGCGCCAGCGTGTCGGCAACCTGCTCCAATGGCAGCCGGCCCGCATAGGCCCTGCCGTCTGGCGCGGCGACGAAAGCCAAGGCCCGCAACGTCCCATCCTTGGTCTTGACCTTGATCCAGCATGGCACGTTAGTCGGCGGGTTGGCATCGATCTCGCGGCGCAGCAACTGGCCAAGTTGCCCGAAATGGTCTTCCGCGGGCAGCCGATAGACGATGCCGTTGCAGCTGCCGCCTCGATCGAGCGCCAGCATCAGCGCCGGCAAATCACGGGTTCCGCGCCAACGGGTCAGCGTCAGGCAGAACGAGCGGTGCCATCCTGGCGCCGTGGCCGGGCGCTGCTCGACATGGGCAAATTCGGGGTTCCAGATCAGCGACCCGTAGGCAAAGACCCATAGCGCTTCAGGCCGATGCTCCGACAGAAGTTGCTCGACAAGACTATCGAACTCCGCGTCTGTATGCTCGGTTGTTCCGGGCTCGGGACCCGGATCCGGTTCGACACGCTCGACCCTTGCGACAAGGTCCGCGGTCAATGCCATCGAGCTGCGACCCACCGGCTTCTTATCCATTCCTGCTCACCCCCGCAAAAACGATGGCCGACGATAGAACGGCTGCTCGCCGCTGGCCATTGATTTCCAGGGTCCGTCAGGCACAGATACCGAACGGATCGAGCCGCTTTCATGAGCCGACGAAGCCTGCAACGACGCGCATTGACCTGGCTCGCCGCTCTTCTGGCGGTCTGGCTGGCCCTCGCCTATGTCGCTGCGCCGGAATTCTGGACGGTTCGCGACCGCGGCTTTCGCACGCAGACTTTCGAGATGGTGACACACACGCCGCAAGGCATTCCGGGCGACCCGATCAATATCGGCCTTGTCGGTACCGAAAAAGAGATGATCCATGCCTTCGCCATGGCCGGATGGGATACGGCCGATGGCGTGACGCTAAAGACCGCGATCGAAATCGGTGAGAGCGTGCTGTTCGATCATCCCTATCCTGACGCCCCGGTCAGCCGGCTGCTGTTCGAAGGCCGCGCCCAGGATCTCGCCTTCGAAAAGCCGGTCGGCGGCAGCGCCGACCGGCGCCATCATGTCCGCTTCTGGCGCAGCGATGCGACCGGCGACGACGGCCGAACGCTCTGGATGGGCTCGGCCAGCTTCGACCGCGGCGTTGGTCTCAGCCACGATACCGGCGCCATCACCCACCATATCGCCCCTGACATCGACGCCGAGCGCGATCTCGTGATCCACGACCTGTCGGCGGCCGGCATGGTGATCTCGGTGAGCGACATCCCGGGCATCGGCGCCACCAGGACCGGACGCAACGGCGGCGGCGATCCCTATTTCACCGACGGCAAGGCTGTTGTCGGGGTGCTCAGGCAATTCCCCTGAACCACCGTCATTTCCCAAAAATCATCGCGGACTATTTTCCTGCGGCCCGCCGCAATGCTATTGAGCCCTGATGCTATACGTCGAAATCGCCACCGTGGTCGTCCTCATCTGTGTGAACGGCCTTCTGTCGATGTCCGAGCTCGCCATCGTGTCGTCGCGCCCGGCGCGGCTCAAGGCGATGATCGACCGCGGCGTCAATGGCGCCGGGCGTGCGCTGACGCTCGGCTCCAATCCCGGCAAATTCCTGTCGTCGGTGCAGATCGGCATCACTCTGGTCGGCGTGCTGTCGGGCGCCTTCTCCGGCGCCACGCTGGGCGACAGGCTTTCGGTGTACCTGGCCACGACCGGCATGCGCGAAAACATCGCCGACCCGCTCGGCGTCGGCATTGTCGTTGCGATCATCACCTATTTCTCGCTGATCGTCGGCGAACTGGTGCCCAAGCAGATCGCGCTGCGCGATCCCGAGCGTGTTGCGGCCCGCGCAGCGCCTGCGATGACCATCCTCGCCACCGTCTCGGCGCCGCTGGTGTTCCTGCTCGACATTTCCGGCCGCGCCATATTGTGGTTGCTCGGCCAGCGCGGCGAGAGCGAGGAAAAAGTCACCGACGAAGAGATCAAGATGCTGGTCGCCGAGGCCGAGCACCACGGCACCATCGAATCTGACGAGCGGCGCATGATCGCCGGCGTCATGCGGCTCGGCGATCGCGCCGTGCGCGCCGTGATGACGCCGCGCACCGAGGTCGACTGGATCAATTTGCAGTCCGATGAGGGTGCCATCCGCAAGCTCTTGATGGAGACCCAGCATTCGCGCCTGCCGGCCGGCGACGGCGGCGTCGACGTCATGGTTGGCGTTGTTCAGACGCGCGACGTGCTGGCCGCCCTGCTCGCCGGCCGCGCACTCGATCCGCGCAAGCATGTGCGCGCCGCCCCCATCGTCTACGACCAGGCCGACGCGCTGGATGTGCTGCAGAAGCTGAAGGAATCCGACGTGCCGATGGCGCTGGTGCATGACGAATACGGCCATTTCGAAGGGATCGTCACACCTGCCGACATCCTCGAGGCCATCACCGGCGTCTTCCGGGCCGATACCGACGCCGGCGACGAGGAAAACGCCGTCAAGCGCGAGGACGGCTCATGGCTGCTCGCGGGATACATGCAAGCCGACGAGATGGCTGACGTTCTCGGTATCGACCTGCCGGAAAACCGCGACTACGAGACCGTCGCCGGTTATGTGCTGTCGCACATGCACCATCTGCCGGCGACCGGCGAATGCGTCGACGCGCAAGGCTGGCGTTTCGAGGTCGTCGACCTCGATGGCCGCCGCATCGACAAGCTGATCGCCACCCGGCTGCCCAGCGGCCATCGCGAAGTGGTGCGTTGACGCTCTGCCGTCAAAGCGAATAGCGCCCTCAGACCGCGGCTTCGATCGGTTCGGCAAGCTTCGGATTGGAGCGCGAGGCGATCAGGCAACTGGCCACGATCAGGGCCGCTCCAGCCAGCGTGGTCCAGGTCGCCGCCTCGTCGAAGAACAGCCAGCCAAACACGATCGCCCAGATGAAGGCAGAATACTCCGTCGGGATTAGATATTGCGCTTCGGCCCGCGCGTAGGACCAGCTCATCAGGAACTGGCCGGAGAGCGACAGCGCCGTCACTCCGGCCAGTGGAAGCCAGAGATTGCCCGGCAGGGCAACCGCGAGCCAGGGAGCGGCGGGGAGAAGGACGGCGACAACGCACAGGTTCTGGAACAGCATGATCTCGACTGGTTTGGCCACCAGCGCCTGCCGCCGCGAGAGGATCAGATTGTAGGCGTAGAACACCGTCGATGCGAGCACCGCCACCGTGCCAAGCAGGGCATCCCCGGTATAGTTCCCTTGCCCGAACTGTCCGGCCATGATGATGACGACGCCGGCGATGCCCGCCAGCGACGCCCAGATCGCCTGGCGCTGTATGCGTTCGCCCAAAAGCAGCGCCGCCAGCAGGAGAGCGAACAGCGGCGCGACGAAACTAAGCCCGATCCCATCCGCTAGCGGCAATCTGGCAAGGCCCCAGAAGAACGACAGCAGAACGATGCCCACGACCACGGCGCGCAGCGCGTGTAGCCGCAGCACGGAAGGCGTGGGAAGGGAACGCGGCCCCGCCGCCCAGGCCGTGCCCGCGACCACGCTCGCAAGCATGCTTCGCCACAGCACCGTGTTGTAGACACCGACGGCGATGACCAGGATTTTCATCGCCGCATCCATGGCGGACAGAAGGAAGATCGCAAGTGCACAGACCAGCACCGGGGTCATGGGGGAAACGACGCCTGACAGGCTGGGTGACTTCACGGGGCATGCTCATGTGATGGATCGCAGCCGGATATATCAGGGGAGGACGGCCAGGCCAGATGGCAGGGCCGTGCATATGGCGGTCCAACCGATCTTCGCAGCCCCTCGATTTGAATTCGGTGCGTCGGCAGCGCCTTTCGCTATCGGCCCCAGCCTGCCCTCACCCATGATTGATCCGCTGGAAGAATGGCAAAAGCAGCCAAAGCCTCTATATCGATTGTCATGGATGCATCGAACGAACACGCGCTAAACGACGAGCTTCTCCAAGATATCCAGCGCCTGTCCTTCGAGTATTTTCTCAACGAGGCCAACCCTGCCAACGGCCTGGTCGCCGACCGCAACACGCAGGCGTCGCCTGCCAGCATAGCCGCCGTCGGGCTCGCTTTGTCGTCCTATCCCGTCGGTGTCGAGCGCGGTTTCATGACGCGCGATGCCGCAATCGAGCGGACGCTCGCCACGCTTCGCTTCTTCTGGAACGCCCCGCACGGGCCGGAGCCCGATGCCACCGGCTACAGGGGTTTCTACTATCATTTCCTCGACATGAAGACCGGCCGCCGCGTCTGGAATTGCGAACTGTCCACGATCGATACCGCCCTTTTGCTTGCCGGTGTTCTGGCCGCCGGCGCTTATTTCGACGAGGACGATGAGCTCGAACTGGAAATCCGCCAGCTTGCCGATGCGCTCTACCGCCGTGCCGACTGGCGCTGGGCGCAGAACGGCGGCGCCACCGTCACCCATGGCTGGCGGCCTGGAAAAGGCTTTCTCCGCTACCGCTGGGAAGGATTTGACGAGGCGCTGATCCTGTACGTCCTGGGTCTCGGTTCGCCGACCCACTCGCTAACTCCCGAGAGCTACGCGGCCTGGCTGTCCACTTACAAATGGAAGACCATCTACGGCCGCGAGATGGTCTATGCCGGCCCGCTTTTCATCCACCAGTTCTCGCATATCTGGATCGATTTTCGCGACATCCGCGATGCCTTCATGCGCGATCACGACCGGGACTATTTCGAAAACAGCCGCCAGGCGACGTATCTGCAGCGCGATTACGCAATCCGCAATCCGAGGGGGTTCGCGGGCTATGGCGAGAATTGCTGGGGCGTCACCGCCAGCGACGGCCCAGGTCCGATCGCGCGGCGAGCCGATGGACGCCGCTTCTTCGGTTATCTCGCCCGCGGCGCACCGTTTGGCCCCGATGACGGCACGCTGTCGCCATGGGCGGCAATCGCCTCCTTGCCTTTTGCGCCGGAAATCGTGCTGCCGGCGCTGCGCCATTTCCACGAGATGGACCTGCGCGACGGCAACCCTTACGGCTTCACCGCGAGCTTCAACCCGACGATCGCTGCCGACGACGGCCGCGCCTGCGGTTGGGTATCGCCGGACCATGTCGGCATCAACCAGGGGCCGATCGCCCTGATGATCGAGAACTACCGGTCCGACTTCCTGTGGCGATTGATGCGCCGCGTGCCGGCCATCACCACAGGACTGCGCCGGGCCGGGTTTTCCGGCGGTTGGCTGTGACAGGCGGCGATCCTTCGCGCGGGATCGTCAAGGCATCAGCGCGACCTTGCCGGTCCGACTCCACCATCCGGCCAAGGGAGCCGAGAGCGCCTCTTCACGTGAATGAAAAAGGGCGGCGCAAACGCCGCCCTTTGGAAAAATCATCGATCCTTGGGAGGATAAGGCTCAGGCCGCCTGGGCTTCGCCGGCAATCGCGTCGGCCTGACGCGCTGCCTTGAGCACGCGGGCCCACCAGGCAACGTCGTTGACCAGCGCCGTGGCAGCCTGGTTCAGATGCTCGATCTCCTCGAGCTTCTTCTCGCCCTGGCGCACCGCCAGGAAATCGCTCCAGGCAATGTGAACGGCGGATTTGACCGGCGCCATCTGCAATTCGACCGCGGCAAGACGCAAATGTTCGACAGCGCGCGAGCCGCCGACGCTGCCATAGCCGACGAAACCGGCCGGCTTCTTGTTCCATTCATTGGCGGCGTAATCGATGGCGTTCTTCAGCACGGCCGTCGGGCCATGATTGTATTCGGCGGCGGTGAAGATGAAGCCGTCGAATTCGGCGACCTTCTTCTGCCAGCGCTGGGCAACTTCGTTCTGCGACGGCGCCCAGGCGGACGAGGCGACCTCGTCGAAGAAGGGCAGCGGCCAGTCGCGCAGGTCGACGGTCTCGACGTCGATGTCGGCATGGGATTTCGCGATCTTGGCGATCCACTGGGCGGGCACATCGGCGAAACGCGCGGCGCGTGTCGAACCGACGACGATGGCGATTTTGGGCTTGGACATGGGGCTCTCCATATATGCAAAAGCTGGTATCGTTTGGATACCGGCGCTATATGAGATACTGACAAATGGCAGCGCAAGGAGGCACCGTTATGTTACTGAGGCACCCGCACAACACCGAAGACTGCCGCGCCGTCTCGGAAATCCTGCAGCGCGTCGGCGACAAATGGACCGTTCTGGTCGTCGGCAAGCTGGGCGGCGGACCGCTGCGTTTCAATGAGTTGCGCGCCGCTGTCGGCGGCATTTCGCAGAAGATGCTGACCACCACCTTGCGCGGTCTTGAGCGCGACGGCTTCGTCACCCGAACCGTGTTCCCGACCATCCCGCCACGCGTCGACTATGAGCTGACGGAGCTCGGCCATGAGCTGCTGGTGCCGGTCGGCGCGCTCGGCGAATGGGCGCGGAAGAACACCTCGCGGGTCCAGGCGGCGCGTGAAAGATTCGATGGCGTGCACGCCTGAAAACCGTTGCCCAGCAATAGTTTACGGATTTTGCCGTCGACGACGCGTACCCGGGTTTAACTGGATCCGCCCTTGCATCGTTGGTCACGCCATCGCGACATAGCTGCAGCGTTTCGTTCGCCGGCGCATCATCATTTTGAGGCTGACGAGGTCTTCCGCTGACGGGCCCTCAGGCCTTTGACGCAGGGTTGCTGCAACACACTGCGCCGCACGTCTCTACCCTTGCAGACCGCTGGGCAGTCCGCTCGTTGCCAACGGTCCGGTCGTGCGTGCAGGCAACGCCTGGAAGCTCTTTCCTGATCTCGGTATAAGCGGTCGTGCCAAGCAGGCAGATCACCGCGACGAGGGCCGCCACGAGCCAGCCGTTCAGCATGTGTTGACGCATTGTCTTCCCTCCGCCGCCCGCAGAATCGGATGTGAAGGCAACCATTGGATGTCGCGCAGCGCATCGCCCGCGCGGGGGATGTTACATAAGCGCAAGCTTGGCAGAATCGACGATGTCAACTTTCGGTTGGAATCGGCTTCGGCTTGCCGTCGCTATCCAGCGCCACCATGACGAAATCGGCGTGGGTGACCTTCTCCATCAGGTCGGAGAGGTAGCGTTGCGCCCAGGCCTCGACCTTGAGCGCCATGGAGGTGCGGCCGACGCGCTCGACATGGGTGTAGATGCACAGCGTGTCGCCGATCTTCATCGCCTTGGCGAAGGACATTTCCTTGACAGCCGCCGTCACCACGCGACCCTTGGCCCGCTCGGCCGCACGGATGCCGCAGGCAAGATCCATCTGCGCCATCACCCAACCGCCAAAGATGTCGCCGGCCGCATTTGCATCGGCCGGCATGGCGAGCGTACGCAAGGTCAGATCGCCGATCGGCCGTCCGTCCGCGTAATGCACCATCTGCCGGATCCCCTGAAACGATTGCCCTCGATCCCCTAGCGTCATGGACCCAAGAGGTCAACGCGACGGGCGAGGGTCCCGGCGCAATGTCGGTTCCATGGCAGCTTTTCCGGCCAGGCGTCTCACGGTCGCATTTTTCACAACGCATGCCGGAAGGCACCGCGACTTCGGAAGCCTGCCGCGGATAGGCTGCAGCCAGTTTTGCGGAGCCGCCAACACCAATCATGCAGACCTATGACTTCATCATCGTCGGCTCCGGCTCAGCCGGCTCGGTTCTCGCCGACAGGCTGTCGGCTTCCGGCCGTTACTCCGTGCTGGTGCTGGAAGCCGGCGGCAGCGACCGCCGCTTCTATGTCCAGATGCCGCTTGGCTACGGCAAGACTTTCTTCGACCCCGCGGTCAACTGGAACTACAAGCCCGAGCCGGACCCCGGCCTTGCCGGCAATGTCGACCATTGGCCGCGCGGCAAGCTGCTTGGCGGCTCAAGCTCGATCAACGCCATGGTCTGGATCCGAGGCGCGCGCGAGGATTTTGATGACTGGCGCGATGCCGGCAATCCCGGTTGGGGTTATGACGATCTGTTGCCGGGCTTCAAGGCGCTTGAGGACAATGAGGCCGGCGCCGATAGATGGCGCGGCACCGGCGGGCCGCTGCATATCACCGACACGACGAACGCCGTCCATCCGCTGACCAGGCGCTACCTCGCCGCCGGCCAGCAAGCCGGGCTGCCGCTCAACCCCGACTTCAACGGTGCCGCCCAGGAAGGCGTCGGCACCTACCAGATCTCCACCAAAAACGGCCGCCGCATGTCGGCCGTGCGCGCCTTCCTGCGCCCCGCGATGAAGCGCAAAAACGTCCGCGTCGAGACGAATGCGCTGGCGAGCAGGATCCTGTTCGAGGGCAAGCGAGCCGTCGGCATCGAATATCTGCAGAACGGCGAGACCAAGACGGCGCGGGCCGGCCGCGAAGTCATCCTGTCCGCCGGCTCGATCAACTCGCCGCAGCTCTTGCAACTGTCCGGCGTCGGCCCCTCGTCACTGCTCAAGGGGCTTGGCATCCCGGTCGTCCACGCCAACGAAAATGTCGGCGCGCATCTGCAGGACCATGTCGGCATCAACTATACCTTCAAGGGAAACGTGCCGACGCTCAACCAAATCCTGCGGCCCTGGTGGGGCAAGCTGCTGGTCGGCATGCAGTACATCCTCACCCGCTCCGGCCCGCTGTCGCTGTCGATGAACCATGGCGGCGGCTTCTTCCGAACCGACCCGGCGTTTTCGCGCCCCAACATGCAGCTTTATTTCCAGGCTTTCTCGACCGTCATTCCGAAGAGCGGCGAGCGGCCGATCCTGACGCCGGATCCGTGGCCGGGCTTTTCCATCGGCCTCTCCAACTGCCGCCCGTCCAGCCGCGGCGAGATCATGATCCGCTCCAGCAATCCGCTGGACTATCCCAGGATCGTAGCCAACGCCTATTCCACCAACGCCGATGTCGACGAGATGCTGGCGGCGGTGAAATTCGTGCGCAAGATAGCCTCGATGCCCGCCATGGCCGAGATCATCACTGAGGAGGTTTTGCCGGGCCCATCGATCCAATCGGATGCCGACCTGATCCAGGATTTCAGGAAGCGCTCAGGCACCGTCTATCACCCGGTCTCGACCTGCCGCATGGGGCCGGACGCCGGGGCCGCCGTCGTCGACCCGCGCCTGAAAGTGCACGGGCTCGAAGGTCTGCGTGTCATCGACGCCTCGATCTTTCCCGCCAACATCACCGGCAACACCAACGCCGCCTCGGTCATGACCGGATGGAAGGGCGCCGAACTGGTTCTGGAGGACCAAAAATGAAGATCACCGACGTCAAGACCTGGGTAGTCGGCAACCCGCCGCCCGGCATCGGCGGCAAGTATTTCATCTTCGTCAAGCTGACCACCGATGGC
Source organism: Mesorhizobium sp. LSHC412B00 (assembly GCF_000503035.1). Classification (NCBI taxonomy): domain Bacteria; kingdom Pseudomonadati; phylum Pseudomonadota; class Alphaproteobacteria; order Hyphomicrobiales; family Phyllobacteriaceae; genus Mesorhizobium; species Mesorhizobium sp. LSHC412B00. The sequence continues at coordinate 260,221 of NZ_AYWB01000001.1, forward strand.
GGCGTGGTCGGTTACGGCGAGGCCTACAACGCCACCTTCTCGGCTCACATAACGGCCAAGCTGGTCGAGGACATGGCCGAGCGTTACCTGATCGGCCACGATCCGCATGACATCGAGACCTTCTTCCGCCGCGCCTATTCCTCAGGATTTACCCAGCGCCCCGACGTTACCGGCATGGGCTGTTTCTCGGCGCTGGAAATGGCCTGCTGGGACATTGTCGGCAAGGAAGCCAACAAGCCGGTCTACAAATTGCTCGGCGGCCAGGTGCATGAGACGCTGCGCTCCTACACCTATCTCTATCCGCACACCGGCAGCGTCCATTCGGAAGACGCGCCGGACGGCAGGAACGTCTACAATGACCCCGAATTGGCGGCCGCCTGCGCGCTCGAATATGTCGAGCAGGGGTTCAACGCCATCAAGCTCGACCCGGCCGGACCTTATACCGCCTTCGACGGCCACCAGCCGCGCCTGATCGACATCGATGTCTCCACCCGCATGGTCAAGGCGATCCGCGAAGCGGTCGGCACCCGCGCCGATATTCTGTTCGGCACGCATGGCCAGTTCACCGCGTCGGGTGCGCTGCGCATGGCACGAGCCATCGAGCCCTACGATCCCTTGTGGTTCGAAGAGCCGGTCCCGCCGGACATGCCCGAAGTGATGGCGCATGTCGCCCGCGGCACCTCGATCCCGATCGCCACCGGCGAGCGGTTGACCACGAAGTTCGAATTCGCTCGCGTGATCGAGAACCGCGCCGCCACCATCCTGCAACCGGACCTTGGCCGCTCAGGCGGCATTCTCGAAACCAAGAAGATCGCCGCCATGGCCGAGGCCTACCACATCCAGATCGCGCCGCACTGCTATTGTGGGCCGATCGTTGGCGCCGCCAACATCCAGCTGGCGGTGACGCTGCCCAATTTCCTCATCCTGGAATCGCTGAAGCAGTGGGACGGCTTCCACGCGACACTGCTCAAGAAGAAGATCGAATGGCAGGACGGCAATGTCATTCCATCGAAGGAGCCGGGCCTCGGCGTCGAGCTGGACGAAGCGGTCTGCGACGCGCATCCCTACACCGGCAAGGACCTGCATTTGCAGATGATGCAAACGCCGCTGATGCCGTGAGCGAACGCTACGCCTTCATCGGCCTTGGCCATCTCGGCGGCAACCTTGCCGCCAGCCTGTTGCGCAACGGTTTTGTCGTCATCGTCTTCGACCGCGACCCCGCCGCCGTCGAGCGCCTCGTGGCGCTCGGCGCCACGGCCGCGACCAGCCCGGCCGAAGCGGCGGCACAGGCCGGCAATGCCATTACTTGCCTGCCCTCGCCCAAGGTCAGCGAAGCGGTGCTGGCGAATGCCGGCGGCCTGCTCGAGGGTCTGCCCAGGGGCGGCTCCTGGATCGAGATGTCGACCAACGGCCGCGACGAGATCCTGCGCCTAGCCGCCCTCGCCGCGGCCAAAGGCATCGAGACGCTGGAGTGCCCGGTCACCGGCGGCGTGCATCTGGCCGCGGTCGGAAAGATCACCGCGCTTGTCGGCGGCGATGCTGCGCTTTACGAGCGCCATCGTCCGGCCATCGAAGCGATGTGCGCAAAGTCGTTCCTGATGGGTCCGGTCGGCTCGGCGGCGGTGATCAAGGTGATCACCAACATGCTGGCCTTCATCCATCTCGTCGCCGCCGGCGAGGCGCTGATGTTGGCCAAGCAAGGCGGCCTCGACCTCGCGCAATCCTACCACGCCATCGTCGCCTCCTCCGGCAACAGCTTCGTCCATGAGACCGAAAGCCAGCTCATCCTCAACGGCTCCTACGACATTGGCTTCACCATGGACCTGGCACTGAAGGACCTCGGCTTTGCGCTTGCGATGGGCAGGGAGTTCAGACTGCCACTCCAACTGGCGCCGCTTGTGAGTGAGATTTTCCTGATGGGCAAACAGGAATATGGCGGCGGCGCCTGGTCGACCCAGATCGTCAAACTGCTCGAGGATGCCGTCGACATGGATCTGCGCGCGCCCGGTTTCCCAGCCAAGCTGGAAAGCTAAGCCGGGTAAATATGTCCTGCGATTTCATGCCCTTGGCCGGTTCGCCGGAATCGCCGCTCAAACCACCTGAATCAATCCCTCAACGCCTTGATTCAATATCTCAGCGTCAGCGCTCCGGGCAGGATCTCAAACGTCGCGGGTATACGCCCCGGCGACTCGCCGTCTATGTCGACCAGCGCGCCGTTCTTCTCGACATCGCCGATCGGTTCGACCACCACTTTCCGGCCGCGCAGGATGGTGATGGCGGGATGGTTACGATGCCGTCCGCCATAGAGCAGGCGGATGTCCCAGATCAGCTTGAGCTTGCCGGCCGCGCGCAGGATGACGATGTCGAACTGGCCGTCGGCGAGTTCGGCGTCCGGGGCGATCATCATGCCGCCGCCGAAGAACTTTCCGTTGGCGACCGCCACCAGCGCCATGCGCGCCTCGACCGGGGTGCCATCGTCGACGGTGATCCGGACATCCTGGAAGCGGTAGCGGATGAACTCGACCACGGTGCGCCAGAAAAACAGCGCCTTGGCCGACATCCTGCCCTTGCGCTTGTCGGCATTGACCGCACGGTCCGTGGCGCCGGACAGGCCGAGGCTGGCGATATTGATGAAGTGCCGGCTGGCCAGCGCGCCATGGTCGTCGATGTAGCAGATGCGCCCGGCATCGACCTTGCGCGCCTTGGCTTCGGCGATCCGCTTCAGCACCGCATCCACCTCTTTCGGCAGCCCGAGCCCGCGCGCGAAATCGATGCCGGTGCCGCAAGGCAGCAAGGCAAGTTCGGTTGTCCGGCCGCTCTCATCGAATGCCTGCAGCAATCCGTCGGCCACCTCGCTGGCGGTGCCGTCGCCGCCGGCCGCGATCACCAGCTCGAAGCCGCTTGCCGCGAGATCGAGCGCCAGCCTTTCGGCGTCGCCCTCGGCCTGCGTCTCGCGCAGCTCGAATTCGCCGAAATGCTTTTTCAGCGATGCGGCGACCTCCGGCCAATGCCGTTTCAGCCGGCCGCCGCCGGCAATCGGATTGAGCACCACCCCGACTTTCAATGCGCACCCTCCCCGCACCGAGCCGATAGGCTCGATGCTTTGCCGGCATTGAAGCCCGCGCCAGCCGGCGGAGCAAGGGGCACAGCCGATCAGGCGCCAAAAAGCGGGCGGGCTGTCTAATGCAACTGGAGTCGAAATTCCGAGCTTTGTGGCAAACGATCCCCGATAATCCCGTTATCCACAGGCTCACGCCCATTCCCCAAAACCCTTACCCGGCGTAAGTTTAACCGATCTCAGGCGGCTACCGATCGCCACGCCGAAAGGCAAAGCGAAAAGGCGGATTTCCTGAGGCCCGTACGGCCCGAAGCGAGAGCAGGCTTGCTTGTTCGAGGGACGGATGCCGAGACCTACGGGGCCGCGGAAAGCGTGCGAACGCCAACGGCGGACCGATGCTGCCATAAAGGACGGCGAAAACCTTCGATGGCGCGCTGGGCGAAGCTCGCAAGGGTGGAGCACGGCGTGGTCTGGAACGGGCACTGCCCTCGGGCGGTGACTGGCAGGACCGTCAAAATCAAGGCCGGCATGGCGCGACGACTTTACGGAAGTTGCTGCCGCGACCGTGTCCTGATCTGACAGGGAGGCGCTGGGAGAAATCCCGGCGCCGACTGTCTTTTGGGCTAAGGGTCCAGTCGGCGAAGCGACGCGTGAAGAAGCCGATACTTTGCTGGAGCGCGATTTCGGCGCTGACGGCACCATCTTCATCACCAGGCGCGATCAGCAATTCACCGACATGATCCCGCGCCTGATCGACAGAGGCGTGTCCTTCGTCGAGATCGGTGGCAATGACGCGATCATGCTCACCGTGCTTTCGGCGGCAGACTTCGCTCCGCCCGAAGGCGCCCGGGCGCTGTTCAGCCAACCGTTTCCGATCGATCCGGCCACCCGTCGCACCGGGCTGATCGTCGCCGTGCGCAAGCTGCACATCGTGCTGCCGGCGCTGTTCGAAGCAGGCGCGAGGCTTGAGCGCGTCTACAACTGAAGCCGCGCCCTGCACGCGGCCTGCCCGGCGGGCCGAGCTACTTCTTCGGGCCGATGCCCGGGACCAAATTGAGGCCAGCGTTTATATATTCCGGCCGTATGGCGCCGCTGATGAGCGTGAAGGTGGCGAGCATGATGCTGGCCAGCGCACCGTCATGCCATGGCCTGAGGGCCAGCGCGTTGACGGCATAGGCCCAGAATGGGAAGGCGAGCATCGACATGACGATGTTGGCTCCCGGAGCCTCCGCATTGTCGGCTGAATCGCTGACCGATTTCAGATACACCGGCGTCATCGCCAGCGCGACGATCAACATGATCCATGAAATGGTCCAGACGCTGATACCGGCCATTTCAATCTTATAGATGGCTGCCTGCACCTTACCCGGAATGTCCCCCGGATTGCCTTTGGTCTCTTCCGCCACCGCATCGGTCAACGCCTTGGCAACCGGCTGCTCAGTGGCATTGACCAGGATGGAGTTGACGAAGATGAAAAATGCCACGACTTCGGCAGGCACGTACTTCGCAACCCGGTCGAGATAGCCGTCGCCGCCTTTCGATCCTTGATCTTCTTTCTTGTCATCGTCGACGCCGAGCGGAGCATCGCCTGGAACGCCCTCGAGCGTTGAATCCCTTTTCGGCACAGGCTCAGCGGACCGGACAATTCTTCCCATGACAACCCCCTCCTATATTGTCGTATCGCCCCGTGAGTATCGCAGTAGAAAACCGGGCCAAGAAACAGTTGTCGCGGCCATAGCCGACAAGATTTATTCAGGCTTCTTCCTGCAAATGCATCACGCTCCCGCCCTATCTGCTACCGGGTGTCTCGAAATCCACCTATAGTGAGCCGTACCCGAAAAACGCATCCCCCGGCTCATCGCGTGATCGCGGCCAAAATCCCGCCTTGTTCGCGCGCGATGGAAGGACTGGCTGCCGGGGGGCAATCCGAAGGACAAGACCGTGATCAAGACCGCCCTTGTCGCCATGACCATTGTCGGCTGCGACTGCGACGCCAAGCTTTGCGAATATATCGGCGAGACGCCGGCGAAGTGGGCGACCATCGCCGACTGCGAAGCGGCGATGAAAAGCCAGATGCTGCACCAGAAGAACTTCGACTATCCGCTGGTCTCTGGCATCTGCCGCAGCAAGGGGTCGGCGTCTTCTTCGCAACTGGCGGCGGCCGCATCCCGCCCGGAACTGAAGCCCGCCAGCCGGAATGTCCAAACCCCGTTGCCGCCGGAACTGAGCCATCGGCCGAGCGTTCCCGTCGGCTCCCCGACGACGGCCATGGAGGCAGCAGCGGTACGGCCCGTCGCCTACGAGCAAGTGGTCGATGGCGGAACAGGCGTGCTCTACCGCACCAGGAACGGCTACGCCGTTGTCAAGACAGATCTCGGCCGCGTCGCGTCGGCAACGGTCGGCATTGCCAAGCGGTCCGCGAACTGGCTGGCAGGGCTGGTGCCGAGCGGGTTGTGAGCGGCCTGCCGTTCGGACCATACCACGCTGTCGCACTGCCGTTGAAAACTCCAGATAGATGCATGATGGTGTCAGCATCGACACGCAGGAGCGCCATTTCATGAAGCATGCAGTTCGAACCGTGTTGTCCCTGGTGCTGGCCTTGGCGCCGATTCCGGCCGGTGCGCAGGATTCCGGCCAGGGCGGCGACAAGGTTGTAGGCGTCGCCAGGGACGATCCGGACATGGCGGCGGCCATTGCGCAGGCGCGCGCCAGCCTCGATGAATTCCTGTCCTTGTCGGATGCGCCGCCAGCCGGGACAACCAGCTACAAATTGAAAGTCGAGGTCAGGGACGGAGACGCCTCGGAGCATTTCTGGATCATCCCCTTCCACAAGACCGCGACCGGCTTTGCAGGAACATTGGCCAATGAGCCGCAAGCGGTGCACAATGTCGTGGCCGGCCAGGAACTCGAATTCAACCGGGACGATATTTCCGACTGGGGCTACACCAAAAACGGTCGCCAGGTCGGCAGCTTCACCGTCTGCGTGATGTTCAAGACGATGGCGCAAGAAGACGTCGAATATTATCGCCAGAACTACGGCTTCGCCTGCTGACGCGCGGCAGCCTGGCTAATGCATGCGCCCAAACAGGACCGCCGTTTTGGGGCAACGATATGCATGAAAACAAGACCTGAAGCGCGTCGCATGAATTCGTTTCGACGCGCGGCGCTTTAGGCCTCGCCATCCGTCGCGCCGATCTTGCGCACCAGCGCCGCCGTCGCCAAGATCGCGCCCATATCGGCGATCATCGGCGCGATGTGCTTGGTGTAATCGAGCGGCACGGAAATGGCGGGCAGTTCGAAGAAATTCTTCGGCTGCGGCAAGAGCAGGAAGCCATCGCTGCCATTAAGTGCCACCCGCGCCGGATCATCGCGCCATGTCTCGTGCAGCCATTTCAGCGCCTGCGCCAACCGGCCGCTCACCAGCGGCTGCGCGGCGGCGACATTGTCGGTGCGAAATTCGTAGTCGCCGTCGAGCAGCGGATCGCCGCTGGACAGTTCCTGCATCTTGCCGGCGAAGATGCCGCGGAAGAAACCGACCACCGCGTTGCTGCGGCGCGTCGCGACCAATATGCCGGGGAACGGCGCAATGGTCTCGAAGGCGACGACGACGCCCTTGAAGACCGTCGACGAGCCTTTGCCCGAAGCTTGGCGCAACTCCGCCTCGTAGAGCTCGAACGGAAAATCCTCGTAGCGGCCTGACACGATGTCGTCGAAGCTCTGCCGGTTGAAGGCGCCGACCACGGCGCGCGGCAGCCGGTCGAAGGAATTCGGCGTCACGCTGTGCTGATAGCGCACATCCCTGATGAAGCCGAAGATGATCGGCAGCAGCGTGTCACGGAACGATTGCTGCAGCCGCGTCGCCGGCCTGATCGCCAGGAAGTACAGCAGCAGCGCCGCGAAGAAACCGCCGACATAGAGGAACACATGCGGCGTCGAGAACCATTGCTCGTTCAAGTCGGCGACCTTGTTGAACAGCCAGGCCACCAGCACGACAAAAACCAGCAGCAGCCCCAGAAACACCGGCACCCGCCAGCGCACCTGGCGGTAGGCCGAAGCCCGTCCAGCCTCATAGATCTCGATATTCTTCCTGATGCCGGCGACCACCGCTTCATCAGGCATGAACTCAGCTGCTTCCATCGCCCCCTCGCAAAGTCCTATTATACCTATGATAACGGGAAAGTTGTCAGTCGCCAAAGATCGCCTTCAGCCTGGCCTGGACCTTGCCCTTCACCCGGCCAGTCAGCGCCTCGACCGGAACCAGCCGCTCATGCCCGCCTGCGCGCAGCCGCATGAAGGGATGCATCCGGTACCCGGCGATCGCACCGCGCATGCCGAGATCTGCGCTGACATCGACGACGAAAATGCCGGCGATGCGGCCGGGCCAGGGCTGCCGCGCCAGCGCCGTGCCGAGGAAGTCGCCAAGCCCGTAAGCCACGAGCGTCTTGCCGACCCATTGCACCGGCTGCACGACATGGGCGTGGTGCCCGGCAATCAGCCCCACGCCGTGACCGGCCAGCAACCTCGCCAGCGTTTGCGTTTGCGGCTGCGGAAAATGCCGGAACTCCCAGTCCCAGTGCGGCACCGCACAGGTGAGATCGATGTTCTTGTCGGCCGCGCCTCTCGGCCATGCCGCCGGATCGCCTTGCATCGAGACAAGCTCGGTGAATGGCCCGGCGTCACCATTGCGCCACAGTGTGAAGGCGGCAAAGCCGATCGTCAGCGGCCCGGCCTTGACCTGCTCGACCGGCCCTTTTTTCGCGGTGCCGATGGTGCGGATGCCAAGCCGCTTCAGCGCCGCAGCCGTCTCGTCGAAACCGGCGACGCCCTGGTCGAGCACATGGTTGTTGGCCAGCGACAGCACGAGCTTTTCACGCGCGATGCCTACGGCGGCAAGCGCCGCGGCAAGAAACCGCTCGCTCATCGCATGGTGAGTGCCAAGCCGCGTGCCAAACGCCACGCTCGGCCGCTCGACGACCGGACTTTCGCAATTGCCGATCACCAGATCGGCTGAGCCCAAGAGCTTTGCGATTTCCGGATCGCACTCCGGCGCACTACGGTTGGCCACCGCCGAAATATCGCCGACAAAGGCCAGCCGCACCTTCCGCCCCGGCGGCGGATCGATGATCGTCGTCGCCGCCCTCGGTGCGAAATCCCTGACATCGCCGCCGAGAGATGGTTTCAGGAAGCGCGGCAGCCATGACAGTTTGTAGGAAAGCGGATAATTCGCCACGCGACGCCCAATCGTTTGCCCAATCGGTTAGCTTGTGTAGACGGTCTGCCCGGGAAGTGTCGACCGTCAGTCCTTGAAACACTGCCGCCGGCAGACACGGCGCCAAATGCGTGTAATGTCTGCGCATCGCATAGTGGAGGGATGAGATGACACGTTTTGCAGGCCTGCTGGCGTCCGCCCTCCTCCTGTTGGTGCCTTTATCTTCGGCCCGCGCCGCCGCGCCCGAAGCGGCAACCGCTTTGTTCGAGGCCAAAACGGTGACCGAGCGCAACGCCGCGCTTACCACGCTCGAGGCTGCAGCCCAGGGCGATCCGGCGTCAGCCTATGCCGCCGGCGCCGGCGAATTCTTCACCGCGCTGGAAATCCTCGCCGGCGGTCTGCACCGCCACGGGTTCGAAAGCCCGCAATCCTTCATGCTGCCGCTGATGCGGCTGCCGATTCCGGACAATCCCAATCCCGAACCGCTGACCTATGAGCAGTTCCGCGCCATCCTGGTCGCCTTCCGCGACCGGCTGGAGACATCCGCGGCCACTCTGGGCTCGGTACCCGCCGATGCCGATATCGGCATGGTCGTCGACCTCACCCATGCCGGCATCGATCTCAACGAAGACGGCGCCATCGCGCCGGATGAAAGCATGGCCGCCATCATGGCCTCGCTGTCGCGCGGCGGTATCTCGTCGGACGGCGCCGCTTCCTCGCTCACATTCCGCTTCGACCGCGCCGACGGTTTCTGGCTGCAGGGCTATGCCGAATTCCTGATGGCGCAGGCCGATTTCTGGCTGGCGCATGATTTCAGGACCATGTTCGACGGCTCGTTCCACATGCTGTTTCCGCGCGCCAAACTGCCGCTGCAGGACATTCTCGTGCCTCCCGCCGGCGACATGCGCAGCAGCATCTTCTCATCGGAATGGCGCATCGCGGATTTCATCTCCATGGTTCACCTCGTGAACTGGCCGGTGGTCGAGCCCGAGCGCCGTCAAGCGGCGCGCCGCCATCTGCTCGAAATGATCCGGCTGTCGCGCGAGGACTGGAAGGCGATCCGCGCCGAGAACGACAATGACCGCGAATGGCTGCCGGGACCGCAGCAGAAGGGCGAGAACCCGCTCACCGGGCTCGAAGTCGGCGAGGAGCAGGTCGAGGCCTGGCTCGCCACTCTGACCATGGCCGAAGACCTTTTGGAAGGCCGCAAGCTGCTGCCGCATTTCCGCATCACGGCCAGCACCGGCCAGGGCATCAACATGAAGCGTTTCTTCGAAGAACCGAAGCCTTTCGACCTCGTGCTGTCGATTACCGGCCCGGCCATCGCGCCCTACCTCGAGAGCGGTGAGATCTTGACCAGCGGCGAGTTCGACCAGATCCAGCGCCAGTTCGGTGGCGGTGGGTTTTTGACCTTCGCGCTGTGGTTCAATTGAGCAGGCGGCCCGGCTCGCGTAACACAGCTCCTGACACCCTTGTGTCAGGAGCTTCGACCCGCTTAGCGCCCTTCGCCACTGCACTCTTTCCATTTTGGCGGACTCTGCCCATATTTGGGGCATGGCCAAACTCCCTGACAAAAAGACACCGTCTTCGGCGGGTGACAACGGCGCTTCGCCGCCGAAGCGGCGCAGCCCGCTGACCGATTTCCTCGATGCCTCGGAGCCTCTGCACAGAGGCGGCTTCGCCGAGGCGCCGCAGGCCGACTTCACCGGCGCGCCGCTGAGCGGCTCGATTGCCGACTGGGCCGAGCAGATCGAGCAGGAGGCCGAGAAGGAAGGCCGTCTCACCGGTAAGGGCGATGGTAGATCGCCAAAGTCCGCGAAAAAGATCCCGGAGCGGTCCGCTGCGCCCGGCCGCAGTTCGCGCGGCACCTCGATGGGCGGCGCGGCCACGGCCCGCGAACGCACCGCCGCCGGCCTCAACCCGGTCGCCGGTCTCGACATCTCGCTGGAAGACGCCGAGACCATGGCCTCGGGCAGCGTCACCGCAACGGTCGCGGCGCTGTCGGCGCTGATCGAATCCGGCAACCCCTTGCACAAGGACGGCGTGCTGTGGACGCCGCACCGCCCTGCCCGCCCGGAAAAATCCGAAGGCGGCATCGCCATCAAGATGGTGTCGGATTTCGAGCCGGCCGGCGACCAGCCGACCGCCATCAAGGATCTTGTCGAGGGCGTCGACAACAATGACCGCACTCAGGTGCTGCTCGGCGTCACCGGCTCCGGCAAAACCTTCACCATGGCCAAGGTGATCGAGCAGACGCAGCGCCCTGCTTTGATCCTGGCGCCCAACAAAACGCTGGCCGCGCAGCTCTATTCGGAGTTCAAGAAATTCTTCCCCGACAATGCGGTCGAGTATTTCGTCTCCTACTACGACTACTACCAGCCGGAAGCCTACGTTCCGCGCACCGACACCTTCATCGAGAAGGAATCCTCGATCAACGAGCAGATCGACCGGATGCGGCATTCGGCCACGCGTTCGCTGCTCGAGCGCGACGACGTCATCATCGTCGCCTCGGTGTCCTGCATCTACGGTATCGGCTCGGTCGAGACCTACACGGCGATGACCTTCCAGATGCAGATCGGCGACCGGCTCGACCAGCGGGCTCTGCTCGCGGATCTGGTCGCCCAGCAGTACAAGCGCCAGGACATCAATTTCGTGCGCGGCTCCTTCCGCGTGCGCGGCGACACGATCGAAATCTTCCCGGCTCACCTTGAAGACCGCGCCTGGCGCATCTCGATGTTCGGCGACGAGATCGAGGCAATCACCGAATTCGATCCGCTCACCGGCCAGAAGACCGGCGAGCTGAAGAGCGTCAAGATCTACGCCAACTCGCACTACGTGACGCCGCGTCCAACGCTCAACCAGGCGATCAAGTCGATCAAGGAGGAGCTCAAGTACCGGCTGGTCGAGCTCGAGCGCGCCGGCCGCCTGCTGGAGGCACAGCGGCTCGAACAGCGCTGCCGCTTCGATCTTGAGATGCTGGAAGCCACCGGCTCCTGCGCCGGCATCGAGAACTATTCGCGCTATCTCACGGGACGCCAGCCGGGCGATCCGCCGCCAACTTTGTTCGAATATATCCCCGACAATGCGCTGGTCTTCATCGACGAAAGCCACGTCACCGTGCCGCAGATCGGCGGCATGTATCGTGGCGACTTTCGGCGCAAGGCGACACTGGCGGAGTATGGTTTTCGCCTGCCCTCCTGCATGGACAATCGCCCGTTGCGCTTCGAGGAATGGGACGCCATGCGTCCGCTCTCCGTCGCGGTTTCTGCGACACCCGGCGCCTGGGAGATGGAACAGGCCGGCGGCGTGTTCGCCGAGCAGGTCATCCGCCCGACCGGCCTGATCGATCCGCCGGTCGAAGTCCGCCCGGCGAAAAGCCAGGTCGACGATGTCGTCGGCGAAATCCGCGACACCACGGCCGCCGGCTACCGCACGCTGGTCACCGTTTTGACCAAGCGCATGGCCGAAGACCTGACCGAATATTTGCATGAGCAAGGCGTGCGCGTTCGCTACATGCACTCCGACATCGACACGCTGGAGCGCATCGAGATTCTGCGCGATCTCCGCCTCGGCGCTTTCGACGTGCTGGTCGGTATCAACCTGCTGCGCGAAGGCCTCGACATTCCCGAATGCGGTTTCGTCGCCATCCTCGACGCCGACAAGGAGGGCTTCCTGCGCTCCGAGACGTCGCTGATCCAGACCATCGGTCGCGCCGCCCGCAACGTCGACGGCAAGGTCATCCTCTATGCCGACCAGGTCACCGGCTCGATGGAGCGGGCGATGGCCGAGACCAACCGCCGCCGCGAAAAGCAGATGGAATGGAACGCGGCCAACGGCATCACCCCGGAATCGGTGAAGTCGCGCATCTCCGACATTCTGGATTCGGTCTACGAGAAGGACCACGTCCGCGCCGATATCTCGCAGTTCACCGACGGCGCCGGCGCGATGATGGGCAACAATCTGAAGGCCCATCTCGACGCCATGGAAAAGCAGATGCGCGACGCCGCCGCCAATCTCGACTTCGAGAAGGCCGCCCGCATCCGCGACGAGATCAAGCGGCTGCGCGAAATGGAACTGTCGATCTCGGAAGACCCGCTGGCCAAATATGCCGACATGGAAAGCCCGGTCTCGGGCCGCGAGAAGGGCAAGCACAACAAGGGCGTGGCCAAGCACCGTACGGCTGAGGAACAGGAGCGTTTCCGCAAGTTCGACGACGCACGTGCCGCCGAAGAGGCGGCCAGGGCTGCCCGGTCCAACCTCTTCCGCAAACCGGCGCTCGACGAAATGGGTGCCGAGGGCGCCGTGCCGGTGAAGAAACCGCTATTTGCCAAGCCGTCGATCGACGATATGGGGCCTGGTACCGACATGCCGACACCGTCAGGCGCGGTGTCGCGCTCGCTGTTCAAGAAACAGTCGGCGCAGGAAGCGCACGGCTCCGACTTCGGCATTCCGGGCGGCGCCACCAAGCCACTGTTCAAGAAGAATTCGCTCGACGAGATGACCGTGCGGCGCACGGAAAAGCCGGTCGAAGGAAAAGTGCCGGCCAAGCCCCAGCCAATCTCCCCCCGAGTGGGGGAGATGCCCGGCAGGGCAGAGGGGGGCGCGAAGGAACGCGACGCCAAGCCAATCATTCGCCAGCGCGCCGGCATCGGCTCCTACGAAGACCCCGCCGACGCCCGCCGCGAAAAGCGTCGGCCGGGAAAGACGGGACGGCCGGGGAAGTAGCACCTCTTTCCTTCTCCCCTTGTGGGAGAAGGGAGAGCGCTCCACCGCCGCCGCATCCGTCGCCCACTTGCCTCCACCCCCGCCTTTGGTGTAATCGCTCCACACACTCAAAGTTTTGTCTTGAAAGGAGGGCTGCGTGTCTATCGATCACCATCGTCAGCGTGGCCCGATTTCTGCCCTGCGAGTTCGCTTGCAGGGTTGACCAGGGACATTACGGGTTTTTCCCGTTTCGATTTTTTGGTCTGCCCTTCGTGGTGCGCAAAGCTGAGCCTGATGGCCGGCAAGCACACCGTCAAAGTGCATCCGGAGTTGTCTCCGGCGAGACCAGAGAAATCACAATGGCCCTGATCAGCCTCAAATCCCTCGGTGTCACCATGAGTGCGCCGCTGTTTTCCAACCTCGATCTCACCATCGGCACCGGCGAGCGGCTCGGCATCGTTGCCGCCAATGGCCGCGGCAAGTCGACCTTGCTCAAATGCCTGACCGGCGCGCTGGAGCCGACCTCGGGCGACATTTCTCGCACGCGCGGCCTGCGTGTCGGCCATGTCGGGCAGTCGGTTCCGCCTGCCCTTCTTAGCCGCACCTTCCATCAGGTGGTGGCCGATGCCTTGCCGGCCGAGCAGGCCGACAGCGAGATGTGGCGCGTCGATGTGGTGCTGGATTCGCTCGACGTGCCCGAGCCGATGCGCGAACGGCCGATGCAGGCGCTGAGCGGCGGATGGCAGCGGCTGGCGCTGATCGCCCGCGTCTGGGTCACCGATCCGGATGTGCTTTTGCTCGATGAGCCGACCAATCATCTCGACCTCGCCAAGATCAGCCAGCTGGAAAGCTGGCTGATCGCGCTGCCCCGCGAGGTGTCGGTGGTCATCGCCAGTCACGACCGCGCCTTTCTCGACGCCGTCACCAACCGCACGCTGTTCTTGCGCCCGGAGGACTCGCCGGTGTTTGCACTGCCCTATTCCAAGGCCAGGCAAGCGCTCGACGACCTGGACGCTTCGACGGCGCGCCGGTTCGAGCGCGACATGAAGGTGGCGCAGCAACTGCGCAAGCAGGCCGCCAAGCTCAACAACATCGGCATCAATTCCGGCAGCGACCTTTTGACGGTGAAAACCAAGCAACTCAGGGAACGGGCGGAGAAGCTGGAAGACGCCGCGGTATCGGCGCATCGCGAGAAATCGGCGGGTGCGATCAGGTTGGCCAACCGTGGCACCCACGCCAAGGTGCTGATCACGCTCGATGACGCGGCGGTGGAAACGCCCGACGGCACGCTGCTGTTCAAAACCGGCAAGCGACATATCTGCCAGGGCGATTGCATCGTGCTGCTCGGTCGCAACGGCGTCGGCAAGTCGCGTTTCGTCAATCTGATCCGCAACGCCATCGCCGAGCCGGACACGGTGCCGAACGTCAAAGTGACGCCGTCGACGGTGCTCGGTTACAGCGACCAGGCGTTGGCCGGCATCAGCGGCGACGACACGCCGCTGGCCATGGTCTCGCGCCGCTACGATGTCGGCGAGCAACGCGCCCGCTCGCTGCTTGCCGGCGCCGGCGTTGTCATTGAGATGCAGGAGAAGAAGATCGGCGTGCTGTCCGGCGGCCAGAAGGCGCGGCTGATGATGCTGGCGCTGAGACTCGCCAACCCCAACTTCTACCTGCTCGACGAGCCGACTAACCATCTCGACATCGACGGCCAGGAAGCGCTGGAGGAGGAACTGCTCAAGCACCAGGCGAGCTGTGTGCTCGCCTCGCATGACCGCTCCTTCATCCGCGCCGTCGGCAACCGCTTCTGGCTGGTCGACAAGCGGAAGCTGACCGAAGTCGAAGACCCCGAGGATTTCTTCCGCTCGGTGGCTGAAACGGCGGGCTGAGGAACTACCACCATGGGCCGCACCGTGTTGCGGTCCATGCTTTCGCATCTCCCGTAAATATTTTCAGCGTTCTGTCGGATCGGCTGAACCTGCTGCGTCCTTGGGATGCCGACACGATGATGCCGGCTTCATCTGAGGAGAACGCATCATGTCCATTCTGTCATCCATAGGCCGCGTCGCCGCCCGGTACGCACAGAACCGCACCCGCTATCGCAGCGAGCGCGAGCTTCTGGCCCTGCCGATCGAACTGCGCAAGGATATCGGCTGGCCGGAAATCCTCATCGACGCGCAAAACGGCCCGCGGATCTGCAGGGCGCCCTGACCATGCGGTCGGGAAAGATCGATGCAGGCCGCCGCGGGGCGACCGTTGCTCAGTCATGCGTATCGCCAGACAGCGGCGTCGCCTGCATCGCTCGACGCTTTTCGAACGCCTCGAACCAGCGCGTCAGCCGCGCCCGCGCGCGAAAGGACGGCAGCTGGCGGAACGCCATCCAGGACAGCGTGGTGGCAAGCGCTATATGGCCGACATGGAGCGATGTTTCGTCGTCTAGCGCGCTTTCGATCCAGTCATAGCTGGCCTCAATTTTTTCCCGGTAGCCTTCGGCAAGCGCTGCATAGCGCAACTGTTCGGGCCGCCTTTCCGTCTCCCAGCGCAGGCCTATGCCCGTCTGCGCCAGGCCTTGGGCGACCGCCTGCAGCCGCAACGCCTGCCAGCGCGCTTCGCCGTCCTGCGGCAGCAATTTGCGGCCATCATGCAGCGTATCGAGATAGGCGCAGATGACATCGGAATCGAAGAGCGGCGACGCATCCGGCCGCAGCAGCACCGGCACCTTGCCGAGCGGGTTTTCGGCGTAGACACGGGCATTGCGCAAGGTCGGGCTGGTCTCGTGATGAATGACCTCGAGCCGGTCGGCAAGCCCGACCTCATGGGCGAAGACGAGCGCCTTGCGCGCAAAGGGCGAATGGGTCTGGTAATAGAGGATCATTGTCGTCTCAGCGGGTTGGAGAAGCAGTCCCCTTTTCTAGCCTGCTCATACCGAGGATTGCGCTCTGATTGGGCGCCGCCGACGCAAGTTCATTTCACCCCAAAAATCGCATCGGCCCAGAAAATCGCATCAGACATGTAGGATCGCCGCCGCCTCGTTCGTCCTAGGCTTCGCAAGGCCAACCAAGCGCCCAGACCAAACCCAAAGAGGAACAAGACATGACCGACCAGACCCCCATTCAGCCGGCCGCGAAAGTTCTCGGTGGATTGACCCCCTATCTGCAACTGGACGGCGCCTTCAAGGCCGCCGAGTTCTACAAGAAGGCCTTCGGCGCCGAGCAGGTGTTCTTCTATCCGCCCGATGACCAGGGCCGCACCATGCACATCCATCTCCACATCAACGGCTCGACGCTGATGATTTCCGATTTCTACCCCGAAAACGGCATGCCTGCCGTCAAGCCGCAGGGCTATACCATGCAGCTCCATCTCGGCGCCGACGAGATCGATGACTGGTGGAAGCGCGCGGTCGATGCCGGCTGCGAAGTCGCAGTGCCGCTGCAGCTGATGTTCTGGGGCGACCAGTGGGGCAACATGCGCGATCCCTTCGGGGTCGAATGGGCGATGAACGCGCCGGCGAAGAAAGACTGACCACTGCTGACAAAGCTCCTCACCGGCTGACGCCGGTAAGGAGCTTTGTGAGATACTCCAAGGAGAACCTGATGTCCTATGTCGATGGTTTCGTGCTCGCCGTGCCGAAGGCAAATATCGATGACTACAAGAAGCTGGCCAACCTCGCAGGCCCGATATGGAAGGAACACGGAGCGCTCGCCTATGTCGAATGTATCGCCGACGACGTGCCCTATGGTGAGTTGACCTCGTTTCCGCGTGCCGTTCAGGCAAAAGACGACGAGATCGTCGTCTTTGCTTGGGCCGTCTATTCGTCCAGGCAAAGCCGCGACGCGGTAATGGCCAAGGTGATGGCCGATCCCCGTTTGACACCCGATTTGGGGCCCATGCCCTTCGATATGAAGCGCATGATCTTCGGCGGCTTCCAGCCCTTCATCGAGCTTTAGCCGCTGCTCAGTCCAGCTTGTCCAGCAGCGGCTTCAACCTGTCGCCATAGCGCTTCCAGAGATCGACCGAGCCCTGATACATCGGCTGGCGCACCTGCGCGGCCGAGGCCGTGCGCACCGGGCGGTCGGTCTCGTGGAACGACAGCGCCTTGTCGTCCCAGGACAGGCCGAGATGCCCGATCAGCGCCCGCGTCTGTCCCTCCTGGTCGGCCACGAAATCCTCGTAACGCACGTCATGGACGACGCCCGGCAGAACATCGTGCCAATGCGCCATGATGTCGGTGTAGATGTTGTGGAAATCGGCGAGCTCGCCCAGATCATAGCCGTAGCGGTGGTTGTCGCCGCGGAAATGCACCTTGTAGATCGAAAGGCAGGTCGCCGCCGCATCGCGCGCGCAATGGATGATCTTGGCTTTCGGCAGCATCATATGGATGAAGCCGATGAGCAGGAAGTTGCCGGGCATCTTGTCGGTGACATGCCTGAAGTTGGGATAGCGCTCATGCAGCATGTCGAGATAGGCTTGGCCCGCCTCCGCAAACTCCGCGTCGGATACATCGACCAGTCCCCAGGGGAAACCTCCCGGCATGGTCAGCGGAAATTGCTTGCCGACCGCGGTTTTCAACATGCTGAGCTCGCCCGCGCCATAGACTTGTGGATGGCTGGCGATGATCTGTTCGACCAGCGTGGTGCCGGAGCGCGGCATGCCGACGACGAAAATCGGCGTGTCGTCGGAGATTGCACTTGGCTTGTGCTTTTCGAAAAAGCCGGCGTTGAACACCGTCTTCATCGCCTCGAATTCGGCCCGCGTCCTGACCGGATCATAATCGATGCCCTTGCGGCGGATCGCATTGCCTTCAGCGAAATAGTCGAAGGCCCTGTTATAGTCCTTCAAATCGTCATTGGCCTTGCCGAGACCGAAGGACAGCTGCATGCGTGCCAGGCTGTCGGCCGGCGCCTTGGCATGCTGGGCCTCCATGCCGGCGAGTTCGGCGTCGCGCTCCTTCTGGCGCTTGACCTGCGTCAGCATCAGCCAGGCCTTTGCCATGCCTGGCGTGATCGCCAACGCCTGCCGAAACAGGTCTGCCGCTTCATCGAGCTTGCCTTTTTCCATCAGCCCGACGCCGAGCCCATGCAACAGGTCGGCATCCTTGGGCCGGATCGTCAGCGCCTCGCGAAAGGTCGCCAGCGCCTCATCCAGACGACCGGCTTCCTGCAACGTTTCGGCAAGCCCGATGCGGGCGCGGACATGGAAGGGATTGCGCCCGATTGTGCCGCGATAGATGTCCTCCGCAGCCTCGAACTGGCCGAGCTGTTTCAACGCCGAACCCAGATTGTCGCGTGCCGCGAGCTGGTCGGGCTTGAGATCGACCGCGCCGCGGAAGAAATCGGCGGACGCGGCAACGCGGCCGAGATCGCGCATCACCGTGCCGAGATTGTTGAGGAAATCGGGATTCTTCGGCTGCAGACGCACAGACTGCTCGATCAGCTCCAGCCCTTCGGGGCTGCGCCCGGTCTGGTGCAGCAACAGGCCCAGGAAATGCGCCGCTGCCGGGTGATTGGCCTTGCGCGCCAGCACCTGCCGGTACAGCGTCTCGGCCTCCTGCCGGCGCCCGGCCTGATGCAGCTGCAGCGCCTGCTGCACATATTGGTCGAGGCCCAGCGGCGCCTGTCCGCCAGCTCCAGCACCCGCCGCTCTTCTCTGATCTCTGTTGATGGGAAACCTGCCGTGTTTTGTCCGCTTGCCGCGATCTAGGCCATCGGCGCTGCAGGTTCAAGGGAAGAGTGGGCTCGCCAAGGGCGCGGACCTCTTCGAAACTCTAGAGGAATTACAGCAAAATGTAGCGTTCAAATCAGCCGGTGGCTCTCGGCGAGCCGGCGCTCCCGCCGTTGCGTGCCGTCGGTGTCGGCAATCTTGCGCCGTGCCGCTTCGTCGCTTCTTATCGTCAGGCGCACTGATATTGCCTTGGGGAAGAGGACGACTGGCTCGATTGTTGCGGTCGGACGATCCGGCGTTTTCATGAATCTCATATATTTTTGCCTTTCGTAAAAAATAATCTTAGGGGCACCGGAATAATTATTCCGATGCTCTCTAAATAAGAAATTGGCTGATATTGTTCCACGATAGCAGATTTATTAGGGTTTATACGAGAAATTTTTTATACCGGTCGAGCCGTGGCGGAAATCAGCTTGAATAACCAACAATTTCGGATTATTGATCTGAGATCGTTTTTTGGGCCAAGCTTGGCATATAGCGGCGTCGGAGATACTCGACCCGCCAAACTCATTCCAATCGCCGATGGTTGAGTTCCCTGTTGATGCCGGAAAGCATCGACGAACCAGAGCCAAGCCAATGCCGGATCGCACCACCCGTTCCATCGCCCATTTCGCGGCACCCTTCGTGCTTGGCGGGCTGGAAGGGCAACTGCCGGCCGGCGACTATGACATCGATCACGACGAAGAGCTGATCGAGGGCATGTCGCGGCTTGCCTGGCGTCGCGTCGCCACCTTCATCCATTTGCCGGCAAGGGCGGTGAAGAACCCGGCCACCAGCCAGCTTGTCGCCATCGACTACCTCGAACTCGAAACAGCGCTGAGGCGCGACCAGGAGAACGCAGCATGATCCGCTTCCAGCAGAATGCGCGTCCGCGCACCGACACGCCCTCGCACCTCTTCGCCGTCGGCCAGACCGTGCGCATGAAGAGCCGCAGCGGGCTCGCCCAGAAGACCGCCGAGCTGTTTCAGATCAAGAGCAGATTGCCGGTCAAGGATGGCTCGCCGCAATATCGCATCCGCAGCGAGCAGGAGACCTATGAGCGGGTCACCACGGAAGACAACCTCGAAGTGGCGGACGCCCCGGCTGTCCCCGACAGCCCGGCCGTCTGACACCGCACCCACCCAGCACGTACGAAGGAGCAGACGGATGGCCAAGGGTCAGCAGCGCAGCAATCGCGAAACTCGCAAGCCCAAGAAAGACAAGGTGGTGGCCAAGGCCGCCTCCCCGTTCGGTTCCTCGGTCAAGCAGGCAGAGAGCAGCCTGAAGCCGAAGTCGAAGGGCTGACCAGGCAGGGCGCGCCTGGCGCACCTGCCGGCAATGGACTGACGATCTCGGACTGACGATCCCGCGCAAAACTCTGCAACGGAGGCTTGCTTGACGTTCTTCGTCGAGCCGCTCGCGCGACGTCGACGAAGCCACGCTCGACAAGGTATCGCTGGACGCGCCGAACCTGCGCGCCGCCCTGCAGGGCGCCACCGCGCTGTCCACAGCCTCGCCATGCCGCAGATCCCCGACCGTCTGCGCATTTGCGACGAGGACGGCGCAGAGCTTTATGCCGCCCGGCCGACGGGGCGTATTCGGCGTAGGCAACCACTCCGATCCGCGACCTTGCCTTCTCCCTTGGGGGTGAGAAGCGGTCCGCGCAGCAGACGAAAAGCCAATTGTTGGCTTTTCGAGTTTCGAACGCCCTGAGCCTGCGAAGGACCAAGGGTGGTCCGGTCCACCCGCCCGGTCCCCGCTGCTTCGCAGGGTCCCGGCATTCGCCGCCTTTTTTATCGTGCCAGTGGGACGGTGAATTCGCCTCCGGCGGACTCACCCGACAGGGGAGAAGGAAAAATCAGCAGGGGCCGTCCTCGACGACGCGGTAGTCGGCGGCACGGGCCTCGCAGGCGTTGGGAAAGGTGCGCAGCTCGCCATGGCGGCGGGCGCAGACCGGGGCGTATTCGCGCGTGCAGAATGTCGGCTCTTCGCCGCCACCACCGCCACCACCGCCGCCGTCGCGGCAAGGGCCGTCGCGAACGATGCGGTAGCCTTCCCGTTCGGCAAGGCAGGCATTGGCGAAGGTCTGGCGGTCACCGCCGCGCCGCGCGCAGACCGGCTCGTATTGCCTGGTGCAGAATTCCGGTTCCGGCCGTGGCGGGCGCGGACGTGGTCCCGGCCCGTCATCGACGACGACGGTGCAGGCCGCAAGAAGCCCCGACAGGAAGAGAATGGTAAAACCCTGGCGCGAGAAGATCGTCGCAAGAAATCTCATGAATATGCCTCCCTCGAGCCGGCGCAAAACGCGCCTGTCGATCCTCGCCATTCCCTTGCCAAATGCAACCCCCGTTTGCGGCGCGGGAGCCATGCGATGCCCGGCCCGCGCATTGGTTTGGCCCTGGACCAGACCGCTGGACCATGCGTGGCCGGGCTCTGGCTGATGAACTCTTAAGAACCCAGGTTTATCGAAGCGCCTGCGTTGGGATGCGTCGATGGACGCGGCCCGCGGCGCTATCTTGCAACGATCACGTTTCCGTGCGATAAATTTTGTGTTCGGGCATTTGCGACCCGGAGAGCGGAACGTTTTGGACGACCTTTCCCCGATACTGTGAATCTCTGACGGCCCCGTTTTCGGCGGGGGGTTTTACCATGCGCAAATGCAGGACTGCCGAAGCAACCACCGGGACTTGCCCACGATGCCAGGCGGCGGGCAAACCACAAGACTGACACGGGTGAAGGAGTTTCCCCAATGGCCCAGACCGGCACCGTTAAATTCTTCAACGCGACCAAAGGCTTCGGCTTCATCACGCCCGACGGCGGCGCCAAGGATGTGTTCGTCCACATTTCCGCGATCGAGGCCTCGGGCCTGCGTACCCTCGTCGACGGCCAGAAGGTCACCTTCGACGTTGAACCCGACCGCATGGGCAAGGGTCCGAAGGCGGTCAACCTCCGCGCGGCCTGAACCGGCGGTGCCCGCGCGCCCGTCAGGGCGCTCGAAAAAGCACCTCAAGCGTGTTTGACCGGCTTTGTCAGCCGTCCAGAGTTTCGAAGGCGCGACGTTTCCCGTTGCGCCTTTTTCATGTCCGCCGTCGCCGCAGGCAAAGGACGCTCGACCGGTCAATGCCGTGGCTGATCGCCGGAGCAATCGTCTGGCGCGAATTGCCTTCGGTGCCACGATCTATTTGAGCAGCCTTCAGCGTTGCCGCCGTCGCCAAAACTTTCTCTTGCCGATAGCGCTAAAATAAAGGACAAATTTCCCTTCGGGCATTTGCCGGCCCGAAACTGGACTTTGTGGGATCAAAGGGAGCTTCCCATGCCGCAGACCGGCACTGTCAAATTCTTCAATCATGCCAAAGGCTTCGGCTTCATTACGCCCGACGACGGGCAGAAGGATGTCTTCGTTCATATTTCGGCCGTGCAGGCTTCGGGTCTTTCCGGTCTGGAGGATGGACAGAAAGTGACATTCGACACCGAGCCGGACAAGCGCGGCAAGGGTCCGAAGGCCGTCAACCTGTCGGTCGGCTAAGCCGGCTCAAGACAGTCCGGACGGAGATTGACGAGGCGGAGCGCCTTGCGTACGCGCTTGGTTTTGCCGCAAGAACTGGATCGTATCAGCCAATTCCGTTCAGCCCCCGTTCAGCCACGGTCTTCTATTAATCGTCCCCTAGGCTGGACCGCATCCCCGAAAACTATCCGGGCCGGCACGAAGGAGACCAAAATGAATCGCATTTTCAAGACCGCCATCCTGGGCGCCGCTCTCGCCGCGACCACCCTCGCCACCTTGCCTGCCGCCAATGCCAAGGACTGGAACCGCTGGCATCATGGCCATGGTCGTCATCATAATGGCGACGCGCTTGCGGCCGGTGTCGTCGGCCTTGCGGCCGGCGCTCTGATCGCCGGTGCGCTGAGCAACCCGCAGCCGCGCTACAGCAGCTATGACGACGATTACGACTACCGCGAAGTGCGGCCGGCGCCGGTGCGCCGTTACTATGCCGAACCGCGGGTCGTCTATGCCGACCGCTATGCCGAGCCGTGGACCCGCGACTGGTACGAATACTGCTCGGACCGCTACCGGAGCTTCAATGCCCGCAGCGGCACGTTCACCGGCAATGACGGTGAGCAGCATTTCTGCGTCGCGAATTGAGGCTTCCCTGCCCCAAAAAAAAGCGCTGACCGCAAGGCCAGCGCTTTTTTGGCAGAAAGACATCGCTAAGTCAGGAAGGGATTGGTCCGCCTTTCCTCGCCAAAGCGGCCACCCGGGCCGTGGCCGCAGATGAAGCCGATCTCGTCACCGAGCGGCAAAAGCTTGTTCTTAATCGAGGCGATCAGCGCCGCATGGTCGCCGCCCGGCAGGTCGGTGCGCCCGACCGAGCCGCGAAACAGCACGTCGCCGACATGAGCGAACTTCGCCGCGCGATTGTAGTATACGACATGGCCGGGCGCATGGCCGGGGCAGTGCAGCACCTCGAACATATGTGAGCCGAACGAAACCGTCTCGCCCTCTGCGAGAAACCGGTCGGGCACGCAGTTGCGCGCCCCGGCAATGCCGTAGCGCTGGCCCTGGTTCTCGAGATTGTCGAGCAATAGCTTGTCGGCTTCGTGCGGGCCGATGATCTCGATGCCGAGTGCTTCCTTCAGCTCCATGGCGCCGCCGGCGTGATCGATGTGGCCATGGGTGATCCAGATCGCAGCGGCGGTGATGGCATTGTCCTTCAGCACCGCCAGCACCTTGTCGATGTCGCCGCCCGGATCGACGACGACGCCATGCTTGTCATCCATGTCGAACAGGATGGTGCAGTTCTGCTGGAAAGGCGTGACCGGCACGATGCCGGCATTGAGCTGACCCATGATTGTCCTTTCGCTGTTCCAGCGTGATGTAGAGGCGTGGGCGAAGGCCGTCCACTGCTGAAAGGCAAACAGTCCGTCCCAAAACAGAAATGGGCGGCCCAACGGCCGCCCATTTGACGAAGCCTCGGTCTCGGGCAATTCCAGGAAAACTGTAAAGCGGTTTTCCGTCCGGAATTGCGTAAAACAACAAACTAGATCATTCGCCGTGAAACGGTGAATGATCTAGAGGCTTACTTCTTCATCGCGCCCATGACCGCACCGATGATGCCGGTCAGGATGGCGCCGCCGCCGGCGCCGCCGAGCAGGTTTTTGAGGTTCAGCGTATCACCCAATCCGCCCGCTGCCGTGGCAGCCGCTGCCGGGTCGGCCGTGCCGCCGAGCAGGCTGCCGAGGATCGCCGCGCCGCCGACGCCGCCAACGGCGCCACCGATGATTTTGGTCAGCTGGCCCATCGCCGCATTCTTCAGCGCAACGCCGACCGCCTGACCACCGACAACACCTGCAATTACCTGTACAACGAGCGCAATGAGCGTATTCGTATCCATGTACCTAGTCCCTCCATAGCTGCCAGCCTCCCGGGCCGACACCATCATGAGACGCTGAATTGTACGAAAGTCAAATGCACAGATGCTGAAATAAAGGGGCCGGCCTCAAAACCGCCCCTGCTTGCGAAAAAAGCTGTGACTTTCGTTATTCTGCGGCTATCGCATGCTTAGGTTGCACCGCAGCAGAATAGTCGTTCATCAAAGTCTTGGCGATCTCGCCGACCTCGAATCGGTACGGACCGATCTCGGAGACCGGCGTCACTTCCGCTGCCGTTCCGGTGAGGAAGCACTGTTCGAAGCCTGCGAGTTCCTCAGGCATGATGGCGCGCTCGACGACTTCAAGGCCGCGGTCTTTCGAGAGGCCGATGACGGTGCGGCGGGTGATGCCGTCGAGGAAGCAATCGGGCTTCGGCGTGTGGATCTTGCCATCCTTGACGAAGAAGATGTTGGCGCCCGTTGCTTCGGCGACCTGGCCGCGCCAGTCGAGCATCATGGCATCGGCATAGCCCTTGGCCTCGGCGGCATGCTTGGACATGGTGCAGATCATGTAGAGGCCGGCGGCCTTCGACTTCGACGGCGCGGTGCGCGGATCGGGCCGGCGCCATTCCGCCAGATCGAGACGGATGCCCTTCAGCTTCTGCGCCGGGTCGAAATAGCTCGGCCATTGCCAGATGGCGATGGCGCAGTTGATGCGGCTGTTCTGCGCCGACACCCCCATCTGTTCGCTGCCGCGCCAGGCGATCGGCCTGACATAGGCGTCCTGGAAACCCTGCTTCTTCAGAAGCGTGGTCGAGGCGTCATTGAGCTCGGCCACGGAATAGGGAATATTGAAGCCGAGCAGGCGCGCCGATTCATGCAGACGCTCGGTGTGCTCATTGAGCTTGAAGATGGCGCCGCCATAGGCGCGCTCGCCCTCGAAGACGGCGCTGGCATAGTGCAGGCCGTGGGTCAGCACGTGGATCTTGGCGTCGGCCCATTTGACGAACTCGCCGTTGATCCAGATGAAGCCGTCCAGTTGGTCGAAGGGAACGGATGCCATGGAAACCTCCCGCGGGCGGCGACCCGCATATCATTAGTGTTGTTTTTTGTTGCGCGACAGCCGCGTCGGGCGGCCCTTGAAGCGTAAGCGGAGAATCGAACTCTGGCAAACTCAGGAAGTTCCGGAAAAACCGCACTCCCTTGCCTTTTCGTTCGCATTCACCCGAAAAGCTTGTCAAAAATTACCATTGCGGGGAAATTACGTCAATAGTACTGACATAATTTCCCTCTATGGACGGAGAAATGATGACGGATCGAAGCCCAGCTGCCGGAAAACCGATCAAGACGCCGATCACCGACGAGGACGGCATCGACTTCGCCATCATCGAACTGTTCTTCTTTGCGTATCGCGATTTCACTTCCGATCCGGACCAAATCCTGGCCGATTACGGCTTTGGCCGCGCCCATCACCGGGTGCTGCATTTCGTCAACCGCCGGCCGGGACTGACGGTCGCCGAACTGCTCGACGTGCTCAAGATCACCAAGCAGAGCCTGGCGCGGGTGCTCAAGCAGTTGATCGACACCGACCATATCGTGCAATTGCAGGGTCCGCGCGACCGCCGCCAGCGGGAGCTCTATCCGACAGCCAAGGGGCGCGCCCTGGCGCTGGCCCTGGCGCGGCCACAGTCACGCCGCATCCGTGCTGCATTGGAAGATTCCGGAGCCAGCGAGCGTCCCTTGATCGAACGATTCCTGGAAGCCATGGTCAATCCGGAACTAAGGGCGCAGATCGACATTGTGCCTGCAAACATGTCAGGGAAAAGCCATGGAGACCATTGAGAGGGTGGACCAGCCGACGGCGCCGGACGATGACGCGCCGCATCTGCTTGTGGTCGACGACGACACCCGCATTCGCAATTTGCTCAAGCAGTATCTGACCGAAAACGGTTTTCGCGTCACAGTCGCCGGAAATGCCGGCGAGGCCAGGCGAAAGCTTGCAGGACTCGACTTCGACCTCCTTGTCCTCGACGTCATGATGCCCGGAGAGACCGGCGTCGACCTCACCAAGGCGCTGCGGGCGGAGAAGAACGTACCGATCCTGATGCTCACCGCGCTATCGGAAACCGACAGCCGCATCACTGGGCTCGAGGCCGGCGCCGACGACTATCTGCCCAAGCCCTTCGACCCGCGCGAACTGATCCTGCGCATCAATAACATTCTGCGCCGCGGCGGCCCGGCGACGACGCCCAAGGTCGAGCAGCTGGTCTTCGGCCCCTACACCTTCCAGATTGCCAGGCGCGAGCTGAAGCGGGGCGGCGAGGCGCTGAAGCTGACCGACCGCGAGCAGGAGATCTTGGCGATCTTTGCCGCGCGGGCCGGCGAAACGATCCCGCGTCACGAGCTTGTCGGCGACGATTCGGAAGTCGGCGAGCGCACCATCGACGTCCAGATCAACCGCCTGCGCCGCAAGATCGAGCGCGATCCGTCCAATCCGGTCTGGCTGCAGACGGTGCGCGGTATTGGGTATCGGCTCAGCGTGGAATAGAATGCCGCTGACGGCCGCCCTTTGGCCATAGATAAGTGGCCATCGACCAGCGGCCATTGACCCAGCGGAAGGATAAATGGCGACCACGCAACTGGAACGGCCGGAACAAGGCGGCTTTGGCGCGCGCGTATCACGCGCGCTGAAAGCAATGCCGCGTGCCTGGAAGCGGTTCTGGCGGCTGGTTGCGTTCTATATGCCCAAGCGGCTTTATGCCCGCTCGCTGATCATCGTCATCGCGCCGATGATCCTTCTGCAGTCGGTCGTCGCCTTCGACTTCATGGAACGCCACTGGGCAACCGTGACGCAGCGCCTGTCGCAGGCAACCGTGCGCGACATCGCCGCGATCATCGACATGATCGAGACCTATCCGCATGATGGCGACTACGCCAACATCATCCGCATCGCCCAGGACCGCATGCAGTTGAAGGTCGACCTCTTGCCGCCCGACCCGTTGCCGGCGCCTGGACCCAAGCCCTTCTTCTCGATCCTTGACGACGTCCTTTCCACCGAGATCACCCGCCAGATCAACCGCCCGTTCTGGATCGACACGGTCGGCAATTCCAACATCGTCGAGGTCCGCATCCAGCTCGAGGGCAAGGTGCTGCGCGTCTTCGTGCGCCGCAGCCAGGCCTATGCCTCCAACACCCACATCTTCCTGATCTGGATGGTCGGGACGTCGCTGGTGCTGCTGACGATCGCCATCCCCTTCCTTCGCAACCAGATCCGGCCAATCCTGTCTCTGGCCGAGGCCGCCGAAAGCTTCGGCAAGGGCCGGCCGATGCCGCGCGATTTCCGCCCACGCGGCGCCGAGGAGGTCCGCCGGGCCGGCTTTGCCTTCATCCAGATGCGCGAGCGCATCGAACGCCAGCTGGAACAGCGCACCGCCATGCTGACCGGCGTCAGCCACGATCTCAGAACCATCCTCACCCGCTTCAAGCTGCAGCTGGCGCTGGCCGGCGGCAAGCCCGAGACCAAGGCCGCGCTCAACCAGGACATCGACGACATGCAGTCGATGTTGGAAGGCTATATCGCCTTTGCCCGCGGCGAAGCGTCGGAAGATGCCGGCCATTTCGATCTCGAGGCCTATTTCCAAAAGCTCGGCGAGGAGGCGTCGCTGCACAAGCGCAAGCTATCGACCGTGCTTGCCGGTGATCCGGATGTGCATGTGCGCCCGCACGCTTTCGCCCGGCTGTTGTCCAATGTCGCCGGCAATGCCTTGCGCTATGCCAAGACGGTGGAGATCAGCGCCGATCACGGCCGCGGCTCACTCGTCGTCACCATCGACGATGACGGTCCGGGCATCCCGCCGGAAAAGCGCGAGGACGTGTTCAAACCGTTCGTGCGGCTCGACGAGGCGCGCAACCTCGACGCCAGCGGCACCGGCCTTGGTCTCTCTATCGCCCGCGATATTGCCCGCAGCCATGGCGGCGACATCATGCTGGAAGACAGCCCGCTCGGCGGCCTGCGGGCGGTGATCAAAGTGCCCGCCTGACCAAAGCATGATCTGGAAGTCGGGCTCGGCCAAAAACCACCTTCATCCGCGCGTCATGAAACCATGGTCAAGAGCGCGCATGAAGCGCGCGACCTCAGTTGATTCGGCTCAGCCGCCTTACTTCGACCTCGTGCCTGCCCGGGTGCGGTGGAGCGAAGCGAGGGCAGCCGGGCCGTACCGCTATCGCATCAAGGCAACCGTCGACCCGAGCAAAGGACCGCCATGCGCATCCTGATGGTCACCGACGCCTGGCGGCCGCAAGTCAACGGCGTCGTCCACACGCTGGAGCGGCTCACCGAAACGCTGAAAACCTTCGACGTTGCGGTCGACTTCCTGACCCCGAACATCTTTCGCACCTTGCCGTTGCCGACCTACCCCGACATCAGGCTGGCGCTGACCACGCCCGGCCATGTCGCGCGGCTGATCGAGGCTCGCAAGGCCGACCATATCCATATCGTCACCGAAGGCCCGCTCGGCATCATGGCGCGGCGCTATTGCCGCAATGCCGGCCGTCCCTTCACCACCAGCTATCACACCCGCTTTCCCGAATATCTCAGCGCCCGCCTGCCGGTGCCGGAGAGCTGGGCCTATCGCTGGCTGCGTGATTTCCACAATTCCGGACAAGGCACGCTGGTCGCCACCCAGTCGCTGGCGGAGGACCTTGCGTCGCGAGGCTTCACCAAGCTCAGGCCGTGGACGCGGGGCGTCGACACCGATCACTTCCGCCCCGACAAGAAGAAGGACCTCGGCTTCCCTGGCCCGGTATTCCTGTGCGTCGGCCGCGTCGCCATCGAGAAGAACCTGAGCGCCTTCCTCGATCTCGACTTGCCCGGCAGCAAGGTGATCGTCGGCGAAGGACCGGAACTGGCCAGGCTCAGGGCGAAGTACCCGCAGGCGCATTTCCTCGGCCATCGCCCGAACGATGAGCTGGCCGAGATCTACGCCTCGGCTGATGTTTTCGTCTTCCCCAGCCGCACCGACACGTTCGGCAACGTCATCATCGAGGCGCTGGCCAGCGGCACGCCGGTGGCCGCCCATCCGGTCACCGGACCGATCGACATTGTCGGCGACGGCATCGGCGGCGCGGTGTCGACCGATCTGCGCGAGGCCTCGCTCGCCGCGCTCAATGTCGACCGCGCCGAGGCGCGCGAACGCGCCATGCGCTACAGTTGGAAAGCCTGCGCCGAAATGTTCATGGACACGGTCGAAGAGGCGCTGAGCACAAGGCGCAAGCTGGCCGCCTGACGCAATCTTCCTAAAACAACCTGCCGCCGTCCGGCACCTTGCGCTCGATGGCGCCAAGGACCACGGCGCCTTCCTCATCAGGGAAGCCGAGCGTGAGCACTTCCGACATGAACGGACCGATCTGGCGCGGCGGGAAATTCACCACCGCAAACACCTGCCGTCCCACCAGCGTTTCCGGCGCATAGTATTTCGTGATCTGTGCCGAGGATTTCTTCACGCCGATCTCAGGGCCGAAATCGATCTTCAGCTTGAAGGCGGGTTTGCGCGCCTCGGGGAAAGGCTCGGCCTCGACGATCGTGCCGGCACGGATGTCGACACGATCAAAATCGGCAAAGCTGATCTCGGGCTTGCGCGCGCTGCTCGAACTCATGGAAGCTCAAGCGTTGCCATAGGTCTCGAACAGGACACCGGCCAGCGCATCCTTGGCCGAGGTTCCCGACCAGACAACGAACTGGAAGGCCTGGAAATAGCATTCGCAGGCTTCAAGCGCCGACGACAAAAGCACCTCGACCTGCTGGCTCGACGGTTCGACCCCGCCGGCAAGCAGCAGCGACTGGCGAAACATGATCGCGCCCTCCTGCTCCCAGAGATCGAAATGGCCAAACAGCATCTGCTCGTTGATCAGCGACAACAGCCGCATCACTTCCAGCGCGCGGGCTTCCGGCACCTTGATGTCGAAAGCACAGGCCAGATGCAGCGCCTCGAAATCCTCCATCCATGAGAAGGAGACGTGATAGTCGGTCCAGCTGCCGGCAACCGAGATCGAGATTTCGTCATCGCCGGCCCGTTCGAAGGACCAGTCATTGTTATGGGCGACCTGCTCGATGACATCCACCGGATGGATTTCGCGGGAGAATTCGAGTTCGAGAAGTTCCATGGAATGCTTCCTGTGTTCAGGGGAGCGCCACACGCTCCGCGGGGCACACACGACGAACAATTTGTCTTGAACTCGGACGGCCAGGACTTCACGACACAAAGACCCCGGACCGGACCCCACCGCCCGGCCGCATGACCCTGCTCCGAATCATGCAACAAATTCAGTCTATTGATCGGGAGTCGCGTGAACAGCCTAATTTTTCGCACTGCGTCATCAGCATGTGGAAAGGCGCTGTCACAAAGATTCATGCATTGCCGGTAAACGATTCACGGCAAAGCACTTTTTCGGATTGTGCTTTGTGGAAAAGTTTAAATTTTATTTTTTTGCTTTGGGCTTTGCCGCAGCCGCAGGTGCGGCCTGTCCGGTCAATTCGGCAAGCCTGGCCTCGAGCGCGTCGATGCGGGCGGCCAGCCTGGTGTTTTCTTCGCGGGCCTTGGCAGCCATGTCGCGGGCAGCCTCGAACTCCTCGCGCTGCACCACATCCATGGTGTTGAGGATGCGCTCGGCCTGCCCCTTGAAGGCAGTCTCCACCTCGCGGCGCACGCCTTGTGCGGCACCCGCAGCATCGGTCATCAGCTTGGCGAATTCATCGAGAATGCGGTTCGGTCCGGTTGACATGGCAAATCCTCGCTTGCTCGAATTGACGTAGTGGCACTGCCTGCGGAATGCAAGAACGTTGAAGCTGGTGCGGCTTCATGTCGGACGCGATTTGGCTCACGGTCCGGCCGACAGATTGCTATTATCGCAAATGGATTCTTGGAACGACGGTTGCCGTGACGGACAGTGCGGACTTGGAGAAGCGCTTTGCAGCACTCGATGCAGCACTCGCAAAGGGCATTTCGGATGCCGATGCGGGCCGGGTCAAGCCTGGCGACGAGGTGCTGGACAGGCTTGAAGCCAAATACAGGGCAATGGCAGAGAGAACCAAGTGAAGTTACTGGTCTTCGCAGACCAGCGGCCTAGTTTTCCTCACGACTTGCTCAGGCAAGAGTCACTCTCATTCAGGATCAACCAATGGCAACGCCCCCGCGCCGACCGACCAATCCGATGGAAGCCGCTGAAGCGGCCTTCAAGCCGGTCAAGAAACCCGCGCCTCCCATTCGCGAACCCTCCGCCGCACCAAACGTTCGCGAGCTTGTCTCGATCAGGATCGATCGCGCCGTGCTCGACCATTTCCAGGAAGATGGCCCCGGCTGGCAAGACAGGATCAACGATGCGCTCAGGCAATTGGTCGCCGGCAAGCCGCAGGGTTGAGCCCATTATCTCTGACGATCAGGCTGTCGTCACCTTGCCTTGACCCAGCCAAAACCCTGCCGCATGGTCCGCGCCCTAACGCGAGCCCTCCCAGGAGATCCTGTTGAACGACTATTTCCCGCTGCCGATGGCGTCGCTGTCCTTCCCCAACATCGACCCGATCCTGGTTCAGATCGGCCCGCTGGCTGTGCACTGGTACGGCATCGGCTATATCGTCGGCATCCTGTTCGCCTGGTGGTACGCCAAGCGGCTCGTCACCAACACAAGGCTGTGGCCTGATGGCGTCTTGCCGATGAAGCCGATCGACCTCGACGATTTCATCGTCTGGGCCGCCGTCGGCGTCGTGCTCGGCGGACGCACCGGCTATGTGCTTTTCTACGATTTAAAGCGCTATATCGACCACCCGCTCGACATCTTCGCCGTCTGGCAGGGCGGCATGTCGTTCCATGGCGGCCTGCTTGGCGTCATCCTCGCCATGACGCTGTTTTCCCTCAAGCGCGGCATCCGCACCTGGACGCTGTTCGACGTGGTGGCAGCCGGCGTGCCGGTCGGGCTCGGCCTCGTCCGCATCGCGAACTTCGTCAATGCCGAACTCTGGGGTCGCGTGACCGACGTGTCGTGGGGCGTCGTCTTCTGCAACGAGCGTCTCCAGCAGACCGTGGCGGGTTGTGTCGCGGGCCTGGAGCCTCGCCATCCGAGCCAGCTCTACGAAGCGCTGCTCGAGGGCGCGGTGCTGTTCCTGGTCCTGCGCTTCCTCACCCATTCGCGGCTGAAGCTGAAGACGTCGCGCTTTGTCGGCGGCGCCTTCATTTGCGGCTACGGCCTGTCACGCATCTTCGTCGAGTTCTTCCGCGAGCCCGACCAGCAGCTCGGCTACCTCCTCGGCGGCTGGCTCACCATGGGCATGGTGCTGTCGCTGCCGATGGTGCTGGCCGGCATCTGGGCGATGGCCACCGCCAAACCGGCGCCGCAACCACAGCCGGCATGACACGGCTGAAGACCCGCATCGTCGACCTGATCGGCGCGCTCGGGCCCCTCCCCGTCAACGAGTACATGGCGCTCTGCCTTTTCGATCCCAGCGACGGCTACTACACCACGCGCGAGCCGTTCGGCGCCGCCGGCGACTTCGTCACCGCACCCGAGATCAGCCAGATGTTCGGCGAACTCGTCGCCGTCTGGCTCTATCAGGCCTGGCTGGCGATCGGCCGACCGCTGCCGGTCACCATCGCGGAGATCGGGCCTGGCCGCGGCACGCTGATGAAGGACATGCTTCGCACCCTGACGCGGCTCGATCCGGCTATCGCCGCCGGAGCGTCCTTCGCTCTGGTCGAGACCAGCCCGCGGCTAACCGAAATCCAGAAGCAGACGCTTGCCGAAAGTTCGGTTGAGCTCGGCTGGCACGAAACCATCGCCACGCTACCGCAGGCGCCATTGCTGATCGTCGGCAACGAATTGTTCGATGCCGTGCCGATCCGCCAGTTCATCCGCGCCGGCGCCGGCTGGCGCGAACGGGTGATCGGCCTCGATGTCTCAGACGAGTTGAGCTTCTTCGCCGGCGCTGGCTCGGTCGAGGCGACGCTGCTGCCGGAAGACGCCACCGAGGCGCCACAAGGCTCTATTTTCGAAATAGCACCGGCCCGCGCGGCACTGATGGCGACCATTGCCGAACGCATAGCCGACCACGGCGGCGCCGGGCTGTTCCCCGATTACGGCCATCTCCAGCCCGGTTTCGGCGACACATTGCAGGCCGTGCGCAGGCACGCCCCCGAAGATGTGCTGGCCAATCCCGGCGAAGCCGATCTCACCGCCCATGTCGACTTCGCTGCACTGGCCGCCGTCGTGCGGGCGCATGGCCTCGATGTGGAATTGGCGACGCAGGGCGACTTTCTGCTTGGCATGGGATTGCTTGAGCGAGCTGGCCAGTTGGGCAGCCAGGCAAGCCAAGAGGCACGACAAACCATTGCCGATGCCGTCGAGCGCCTGGCCGGACCCGACGGCATGGGCACGCTGTTCAAAATCCTGAAAATCCTGCCGCATCAGCCAGTCTGACCCTCAGAGATCGTTACAAGCCGTCCCGCGACGCCGCCTATGGTCGCATGCCTGCTTTTGGCCAATGCAAAGTCGACGCAGCAGCACTGTCGCAATCACTCGGCCGAACTTCGCCTTGACGAAAACGCCGGCGCGGACAACAAACCCATCCATGCTGAATCAGACCAAACCGGATCCTGTTCGCTCGCCGCTGCTGGAAGCGGCCAAGCCGCGAGGTATCCGCCATGGCTATTTCACCCGTATCGGCGGCGTCTCCGGCGGCATCTATCAGGGACTTAACATCGGCACCGGGTCGGATGACGATCAGATGCTGGTCGCCGAGAACCGCCGCCGCGTCGCTGCCTGGATGGGTGTGCCGGCCAGCCATCTCCTGACCGCGCATCAGGTCCACTCGCCCGATGTCGTTATTGCCAGGGAACCCTTTCCCGGCCCGCGGCCCAAGGCCGACGCCATCGTCACCGACCGGCCGGGCATCGCCATCGGCGCCTCGACGGCCGATTGCGGCCCGGTGCTGTTCGCCGATGCGCAAGCGCGCATCATTGGCGCTGCACACGCCGGCTGGAAGGGCGCTTTCACCGGTGTGCTTGAAAACACCATTGCCGCGATGGAAAGCCTCGGCGCCCGCCGTGAGCGCATCATTGCGGTTCTCGGTCCTTCGATCGGCCCCGACAATTACGAGGTCGGGCCGGAATTCGTCGCCCGTTTCGTCGAAGCCGATGCCGAAAACATCGGCTATTTCGCGCCTTCGGCCAATCCGGCGCATGCAATGTTCGATCTCAACCTCTATACGGTCGACCGGCTGAAGAAGGCTGGCGTGACCGCCGAGGGGCTTGGCCGCTGCACCTATGCCGAGGAGGATCTCTTCTTTTCCTACCGGCGCGCGACGCATCGCAAGGAACCGGACTACGGTCGGCAGGTTTCGGCAATTGTTTTGGAGAACGGATAATGGCGCTGCATTTCGAACGGTCGGAATTTGACGCCCGGCGTGACCGGTTGATGATCGAGATGACGGAAAAGAAGCTCGATGCTGTACTGCTTTTCGCCCAGGAGAGCATGTACTGGCTAACCGGCTACGACACGTTCGGCTTCTGTTTCTTCCAGTGCCTGGTTGTGAAGGCTGACGGCTCGATGGTGCTGCTCACCCGCTCGGCCGATTTGCGCCAGGCGCGCCACACATCGATCATCGACAACATCGTGCTGTGGACCGACCGCGACGGCGCCAACCCGGCGGTCGACCTGCGCAACCTGCTCAACGACCTCAATCTCCTCGGCGCCCGCATCGGCGTCGAATACGACACCCATGGCCTGACCGCCTTCAATGGCCGCCGCGTCGACGAGCAGCTGCAGACCTTCGGCCAGATCGCCGACGCCTCCGGTATTGTCGGCCGTCTGCGCCTGTTCAAGAGCCCGGCTGAAATCGCCAAGGCCGAAAAGGCCGCCAACCTTTCCGACGACGCGCTCGACGCGGCCCTGCCGCTGATCAAGCAGGGCGGCGACGAAGCGCTGATCCTTGCCGCCATGCAGGGCGCGGTGTTTGCCGGCGGCGGCGACTATCCGGCCAATGAATTCATCATCGGCTCGGGCATCGACGCGCTGCTCTGCCGCTACAAGGCCGCGCGCCGCAAGCTGACCAAGAACGATCAGCTGACGCTCGAATGGGCCGGCGTGTTCCATCACTATCACGCGCCGATGATGCGCACCGTGCTGACCGGCAAGGCGTCGAAGCGCCATCAGGAGCTGTTCGACGCCGCCCGCGCGGCTCTTCTGGCGGTCGAGAAGGCGATGACGCCCGGCAACACCTTCGGCGACGTCTTCGACGCGCATGCCCGCACGCTGGAGGCGCACAGCCTGACCAAGCATCGGTTGAACGCCTGCGGCTATTCCGTCGGCGCCCGCTTCACCCCGTCCTGGATGGATATGCCGATGTTCTACCAGGGCAATCCCGAGCCGATCGCGCCCAACATGACATTGTTCGCGCACATGATCATCATGGACTCCGAAACCGAGACGGCGATGACGCTTGGCCGCACCTACCTGACCACCGAATCCCAGCCGAAGCCGCTTTCACGCCATGATCTCGACTTGATCGTACAGTGAATCCATAATGGTTGGTCCACGCGGGGGCGTTCGCGACTAAGGAGTTTTCGGGCAGATGAGACGATCGCATGTGACGACCGTGTCATTGCTCGCAGCGCTTGTGCTGGCCGCTTGCACCAATGCCAAGGACGTCCTTGAGCCGTCCGCCATCACGCCGCCGGCAGCCTCGGCCCAACCGGCTCAGCCCTTGGCTGCCCCGGGCATCGCGCCCGCCGCCACACCAGCGCCGGCCGTCGGCGCCACGATACCCGCCAACCCCGCGCAGAGCGCCGCCGCTTTGTCGAAGACCCGGCTGCAGATCGCGCCGATCGTCGGCGCCTCCGTGGAAGCGGCAACGCCGCTGACGGCCGAACTGCAGACACGCGCCAAGCAGCGCGGCATCACCCTTGCCGGCAGCGCCGACCAGGCCGCCACCCATGTGCTGAAGGGCTACTTCTCGACCATGACGGAAGGCAAGGATACCACCGTTATCTATGTCTGGGACGTCTATGACCCCGCTGGCAACCGGCTACACCGCATCAATGGCCAGCAGAAGGCGCCCTCGGTCAACGCCGCCGAAGGCTGGCCCGCGGTTGCACCCGCTACCATGCAGGCGATCGCCGACCAGACGATCGACCAGTTCGCGGCCTGGCTCGGCGGCAGCGCCGGCTGATCCGCCTGTTACCGGCTTCCGTTCACTATTGACGTTTTTGAGATTAGCCGGCGGATTCCCGTCAACGAGGCTTGCAATACCGGCACGGCTCGCTACAAGCCCGTTTAGGGGGACCTCCCCATCCTTCGCCAGGAACGGTGCATGAAGCTTTTCGCGGGCAATTCCAACCGGGTGCTGGCCGAAGCGGTCGCCCGCTATCTCAATGTCCCGCTGGGCAAGGCCAGCGTCAGACGCTTCGCCGATCAGGAAATCTTCGTCGAAATCCAGGAAAACGTGCGCGGCGAGGATGTCTTCATCCTGCAGTCGACCTCGTTCCCGACCAACGATCATCTGATGGAACTGCTCATCATGATCGATGCCTTCATGCGCTCCTCGGCCAAGCGCATCACCGCGGTCATCCCCTATTTCGGTTACGCCAGGCAGGATCGCCGGGCCTCGGGCCGCACACCGATCTCGGCGAAGCTGGTCGCCAACATGATCACCCGCGCCGGCGTGGACCGCGTCTTGACGCTCGACCTCCATGCCGGCCAGATCCAGGGTTTTTTCGACATTCCGACCGACAATCTGTTCTCGGTGCCGGTGATGGCCCGTGACGTGAAGGCAAAATACAAACAGCTTGCCAATGTCGTCGTCGTCTCGCCCGACATCGGCGGCGTGGTGCGCGCCCGCGCGCTCGCCAAACGCTTCGACGCACAACTGGCCATCGTCGACAAGCGCCGCGAACGTCCCGGTGAATCCGAAGTGATGAACATCATCGGCGCGGTCGCCGGCAAGGATTGCCTGCTGATCGACGACATCGTCGATTCCGGCGGCACGCTGTGCAATGCCGCCGATGCGCTGCTCGCCAACGGCGCTACCAGCGTCACCGCCTATATCACCCACGGCGTGCTGTCGGGCGGTGCGGTCGCCAGGATCAGCGGCTCGAAGCTGCAGGAACTGGTGATCACCGATTCCATCCAGCCGACGCAAGGCGTGCTCGACGCCCCGAATATCCGCGTCATCTCCATCGCCGACCTGATGGGCGAGGCGATTTCGCGCACAGCGACCGAAGAGTCCGTGTCGAGCCTGTTCGATTAATCCATGTTGCCCAAAAGCGTGCCCCCGGGCCTGGCTCGGGGGTAATCTCGTTTTTGGAATCTGCCCCAAACCGTCGTGAAAGGAGCGCAGCTGATGCGCAATCGAATCAAGGCTGCAGGCATCGCAGGAATGCTTCTCGCAATCGGCATCGCCAGCGCGGCCTATGCGCCGACAATCGCTCCGGTTTCGACCGCGCAGGCGCAGACGGAATATCTTCCCACCGAAAAGGATTTCATCGGCAAATGGAGCATCGCAGGGTCGGCAATCCGGCCACCACGTGATCTGAAAGAGCCGGCGAAGCCCGACCAGGAAGCGGCTGCGACCGAATTTCAGCAGACTGTGACCGCCTTTTATGGCGCCTTCGACTATCTGGAGATCACGGCGGACGGCCGCTACAATTTTCACCAACCGGGTGACCCGGCATCGGGGCCTTGCGTCTGGTGCGGGACATGGTCGTTCAAGAACGATTCCGTGTGGCTCGAACTGGACACGGCACCCAGGCTCGACATCTACACCGAGGGCGGCGACATGCAGATGACCTACACGGCCGAGCCTGAAGAGACGTCACGATACAAATGGCTTGTTTTCAGCTGGACCAAGGCTGATTGAACTGAGGGGTGAGGCGTTCTCGCGCACGCCAACCGAAGCATCGGTGTCAAGCCCGATCTCCTGAGGCGGGCAGTCAGTCCATGGTTGCATTGTGCGAGGAGTTCACCATGGCCATACTGCCCCTCCAATCAACGGAGGAGTAGCAGATGCGGCGTAGGACTTTGCTCGGGCTCGCGGTTTCCATCGCAGCCACCCTTTCAGCACCGGCGGCCTGGGCCGCCGATTTTCCGGACCGGACCATCACCATGGTTGTCCCCTTTTCCGCCGGTGGCTCGACGGATCTGGTCGCGCGCCTGGTCGCCAACAAGATGTCCGAAAAGCTGGGCCAGCAGATTGTCGTCGAAAATGTCGGCGGCGCCGGGGGCAGCATCGGCGCTGCCCAGGTCGCCCGAGCCGAACCGGACGGCTACACGATCCTGATGGGCACGGTCGCAACCCA
The DNA here is from genome assembly GCF_000503035.1 of Mesorhizobium sp. LSHC412B00. Lineage (NCBI taxonomy): Bacteria > Pseudomonadati > Pseudomonadota > Alphaproteobacteria > Hyphomicrobiales > Phyllobacteriaceae > Mesorhizobium > Mesorhizobium sp. LSHC412B00. The sequence goes on from NZ_AYWB01000001.1 coordinate 298,597, forward strand.
CGCGCTCAACCCGCTGATCCTGAAGACAAAGCCCTACGATGCGGAGAAGGATTTTGCGCCGATATCGTTGCTCGTGCTGGTGCCAAACGTCCTGGTCGTAAACCCTGAATTCCCCGCCAAGGACGTCAAGGAACTGATCGAGATGCTGAAGAAGGACCCGGACAAATATGCCTACGCCTCATCAGGCAATGGCACCCCGCTGCATCTCTCCGGCGAGCTTTTCAAGACGATGGCCGGCGTCAGTATGCAGCACATTCCCTACAAGGGCGCCGGACCGGCCTTGAACGACGTTATCGGCAATCAGGTGCCGATGATGTTCGACAACCTCCCCTCTTCATCGGGCCATATCAAGAGCGGGACGCTGAGAGCGCTTGGCGTCACCACCAAGGAGCGCGTTCCCTCCTTCCCCGACATACCGGCCATTGCCGAAACCATTCCCGGCTATGAAACCTACAGCTGGAACGCTCTGTTCGCGCCCGCAGGCACGCCGCCGGAGGTCGTCGCCGTTCTTCAGAAGGCGGCAGTTGAAGCCCTGAAAGACCCTGATGTGATCGCCCGCATGGCCCAGTTCAGCGCCTCGATAGTGGCCTCCACCCCGGAAGAGCTTGGAGCGCATGTGAAGGCCGAACTCGCCAAATGGGAACCGATCGTCAAGGCCAGCGGCGTTCAGCTGGACTAGGGCCTACGACAAAGTGCTGCGGGCTTTTTCCTGGCGCTACGGCGCCGGGGCCTCAAGTCGAGGCTGAGCCCGCCGCATGCCTTCGTCGCGGGCGCCGCGCATATAGCCGCGCGGCGAGGCCCCGAGCATGCGCTTGAACATGGTTATGAATGCCGGCACGCTGTCATAACCGAGGTCGAGCGCCACCCTGGTGATCGGCTCGCCATCGGCGAGCCTGGGAAGTGCCGCAAACAGGCAGGCCTGCTGGCGCCAAGTCGACAAGGACAGTCCGGTCTGGCGCTGGAAGGCGCGGGTGAAGGAGCGCCGGCTCATCCCCGCGGCATCGGCCCACTCGTCGATCGTGGCATGCGGCGACGGTGCCGCCACGAAGCGTCGGCAGAGCGCCGCCAGCCTGGGATCAGACGGGAACGGCAGGCCGAGCGGCCGTTCCGGCAAGGTCGGGATCTCGTGCAGCAACAGGTTCATGATCAACCCGCCGCGGCCTTCCAGTTCGCCACCTTGCGGCAGCTTTTCCGATTCGACGATCAGGCTGTGCATCAGCTCGGTGACGCCGACGACACGCAAGCCTTCCGGCAGGCCGGGGATAGCGCCCGGCATGACATAGACCGAGCGCATCGAGACGTCGCCCAGCATTTCGACGGAATGCTCGGTGCCGGCCGGTATCCACATTGCGTGGTCGGGCGGCACCATCCAGCGCCCGTACCTGGTCGTCACCAGCACGACACCGACCAGCGCATGCAGCAGTTGGCTGCGGCTGTGGCGGTGTTGCGGCACGAGGTAACCGTCCGGATATTCGGTCGGCAAAGCCACCGCCGGCCCGGAAACCTCCTCCAGCCACTGCCAGCGGCTTTCGTGCAATCGGCCGAGATCGGCATTGCCGGCGCGGAAGATGTCCCTGCCATGTGGCATCGGCTATGGCCCACTTGCGAAACTATTGGACCAAACCACGAAAGAAGTCGCCTCGCAAGCGGCTTATAAGGCAGCCATCCCCAAGGCGCTCCGCAGGGGCGTCGCCCAAGCGCTTCAGACGAGCGTCCTTAAGGCGGTCCGCGGGAGCGGCCGCCAAGCCTGCCCGCGGGCAAACACCCGCCAAAAAGACCTCGGAGCCTGCCTTGACCGATACGACAGCCACCAGCATTGCACCGCAGCCAAGCGCCAGCCTCCCTTCAGCCCAGGCGACCGCCTTCACCGTCATTCTGGCGGTGAGCTTTTGCCACGGCATCAACGACATCATGCAATCGCTGCTGCCGGCGATCTATCCGCTGCTGAAAGAGAATTACGGTCTCGATTTCTGGCAGATCGGTCTTCTGACCTTCACCTTCCAGGTCACGGCGTCGCTGCTGCAGCCGGTCATCGGCATGATCACCGACAAGCGGCCAATGCCCTATTCGCTGCCCTACGGCATGGCGTCCTCGCTGATTGGCCTGATCGTTCTGGCCTATGCCGGCCACTATGCGCTGCTTCTGGTCGGCGCCTCGCTGATCGGAATCGGCTCGGCGATCTTCCATCCGGAATCCTCGCGCATTGCCCGCTTTGCCTCCGGCGGCCGCTTTGGCCTGGCGCAATCTTTGTTCCAGGTCGGCGGCAATTTCGGCCAGTCGATGGGGCCGCTGCTCGCTGCCTTCATCGTTGTGCCCTTCGGCCAGACCAGCATTTCATGGTTCGCCGTCGGGTCTCTGATCGGCATCATCGTTTTGTCGCGGGTCGGCGGCTGGTACAGCCGGATGCGCGCCGCGCAGGGCAATCGCAAGGCGGCAAGCTTCGTCTCCCCCTTCCCGCGCAAGAAGGTGATGGGAGCGCTGGCGGTGCTGACGCTGCTGGTGCTGACCAAGAACGCCTACATCGCCTCGCTCTCCAGCTACTACACCTTTTATTCCATCCATAAGTTCGGCGTGTCGGTGCAGATGAGCCAGGTCATGCTGTTCCTGTTCCTCGGCGCCTCGGCGCTGGGCATCCTGCTCGGCGGACCGTTCGGCGACCGCTACGGCCAGAAGGCGATGATCTGGTTCTCGATCGTCGGCGTGCTGCCGTTCACGCTGGCGCTGCCCTACGCCAATTTCGAATGGACGATGGTGCTGACGGTGCTGATCGGCCTGATCCTGTCCTCGGCCTTCTCCAACATCGTCGTGTTTGCGCAGGAGTTGGTGCCGGGACGTGTCGGCACCATCGCCGGGATCTTCTTCGGCTTCGCCTTCGGCATGGGCGGCATTGCAGCCGCCGTGCTCGGCGTCGTCGCCGACATGAAGGGCATCGATTTCGTCTTCCAGATCTGCTCGTATCTGCCGCTGCTCGGCCTGCTGACGGTGTTCCTGCCCAACATGAAGGAAGCCAGGAAGGCGCAAGCGGCGGCCAGATAAAAACCGGTCGATTTTGCGGATTTGACGCAGGGCGCGGCATTGCTGCGCCCTCTGTGATTCTTTCACCATGCGCTGGTTGAAAAGCCTGCTAGAGATAGTCATCAACGAAGGCTTGGGGCCTTCGACGTCTCTGGGGGATGACATGCGCAAGATCGTATTGGCCGTATTGGGTGTGCTTCTTGTTACCTTGCCGGCGACGGCACGCATCGTTCCCTTTCCGCCGGGTTTCAAGACGCAGTCCGTCGGAACCAACGGCACCAAACTCTATGTGCGCGTTGGCGGCAAGGGTCCCGCCGTCGTGCTGCTGCACGGCTTTGCCGATACCGGAGACATGTGGGGCGCCGCGGCCATCGCCCTCGCAAAGGACCACACCGTCATCGTGCCGGACCTGCGCGGCATGGGTCTGTCGGCCCACCCGGAAGCGGGCTACGCCAAGAAGAACCAGGCCGTCGACATCGCCGGCGTGTTGGATGCCCTGAAGATCGACAAGGCAGATCTCGTCACCCACGACATCGGCAACATGGTCGGCTATGCGCTCGCCGCTCAGTATCCCAAGCGCATCACCAAATGGGTTATCATCGACGCGCCGCTGCCCGGCATAGGCGACTGGGAAAAGATCAAGCAAAGCCCGCTGCTTTGGCACTTCAACTTCCGCGGCCCGGATATGGAGCGGCTGGTCGCGGGGCGCGAGCGCATCTATCTCGACCGCTTCTACAACGAGTTGTCGGCTGACCCCAAGAAGATCGACGAGGCGACGCGCAGGCACTACGCCAAACTCTATGCCCGCCCGCATGCGATGCATGACGCCTTCGAGCAGTTCAAGGCGTTTGACCAGGACGCGATCGACAACCAGGCGATGCTTGCCGCCGGCGGCAAACTGACCATGCCGGTACTGGCTGTCGGCGGTGAAAAATCCGCTGGCACTACGCAGGCCGATCTCCTGCGGCTTGTTGCGACCGATGTCACGGGCGGCATCGTGCCCGCTTCCGGACACTGGATCATGGAGGAAAACCCCGACGACACCGTCAAACTGATCACTGGTTTTCTCGATAAATAGGCACTGTCCCGCTGACATTTCGACGAAAGCAAATGCACCCGCCCGGCGGCGGGTGCCTTGCCTATCCAACTGGACGATGTCTATTCAACTGAACGATTCTACGCCTTGAAGAACGCCAGCAGGTCGGCGTTGATCACATCGGCGTGGGTGGTCGCCATGCCGTGCGGAAAACCCTTGTAGACCTTGAGCTCGCCCTTCGTGAGGAGCTTGACAGCCAGCAGCGCGGAGTCGGTGATCGGAACGATCTGGTCGTCGTCGCCATGCATGACCAGCACCGGCACGTCGATGGCCTTCAGATCGTCGGTGAAGTCGGTTTCCGAGAACGCCTTGATGCAATCATAATGCGCCTTGGTGCCGCCCATCATGCCCTGGCGCCACCAATTCTCGACGACAGCCTGCGACACCTGGGCGCCGGGGCGATTGAAGCCGTAGAACGGGCCGGCCGCGACGTCGTGGAAAAACTGGGCGCGGTTGGCTGCCTGGGCGGAGCGGAAACCGTCGAACACCTCGATCGGCAGGCCGCCGGGATTGGACGCCGTCTTCAGCATGATCGGCGGCACCGCGCCGAGCAATGCGGCCTTGGCGACACGGCCGCCGGAGCCGTACTTCGCGACATAACGGGCCACTTCGCCGCCACCGGTGGAATGGCCGACATGGATGGCGTTCTTGAGGTCGAGATGCGCTGCAAGCTCCGCGACATCGGCGGCGTAGGTGTCCATCTCGTTGCCGGTATCGGTCTGGGTCGAGCGGCCATGGCCGCGCCGGTCATGGGCAATGACGCGGTAGCCCTTGGACAGGAAGAACAGCATCTGGGCGTCCCAGTCGTCGCTGCTCAGCGGCCAGCCGTGATGGAAGACGATGGGTTGTCCCGTTCCCCAATCCTTGTAGAAAATTTCGGTGCCATCCTTGGTGGTGATCGTGCTGCTGCCGGGCTTGGTCATCTCGCTCTCCATTGATTGCTTCCGCGATAATCAATATCGCGATAACCATACGACTAGCGCAGGTCCAAATCCTTGTCTACAGAAAATATGTATCGCGATATCATTTTTCGTGGTACATATTGATGTGCTCAGTCGGCAAAGGAATGCCTCGTGCCTCTCCCGTTGGACAACCAGCTCTGCTTCACGCTTTACGCCACCAGCATGGCAATCAATCGCACCTACAAGCCCATGCTGGACGAGATGGGCATCACCTATCCGCAATATCTCGTGCTGAACGCACTTGCCGAAGCCGGCGGGATGTCGGTCGGCTCGATTGCGCACAGGCTCGCTTTGGAATCGAGCACCATCACGCCGCTGGTGAAGCGCATGGAACAGGCCGGTCTCGTCACCCGCCAGCGCAGCCAGACGGACGAGCGCCAAGTGCAGGTCGACCTGACGCCTGCCGGCCGCGCGCTGCTCGTCCAGTGCAACTGCCTCAACGAAACCCTGATCGAACGCTCGGGCATGACGATGGCTGATCTCGATGCCTTGAATCGGCGGATCCAGGCGCTGCGCGAAGCGTTGAGCAGCAAGCCGGACTAGCTGCCCTACAAACACGCCAGGCTTAATCCTTGCCGGCCAGCCAGCGCACGACGTTGCCCATCAGCTTGCCGTAGAGCGGCCAGCCGAGAAAGTCCTGCGACAGCCAGTGCGGGCCGATATCCGTCGCCCAGGCGACAGTGCGGCCACGGCCATGCTCACGAACCGCAAGCAGCGGCCAGTCCGTGCCGCGATACTGGCAAGTCGCCAGAAGCTGGGACGAGCCGTCGCGCCTGAAATCGAGTTTGTTCATGCCGAGGATCGGCGGCAACGGACCCGCGACACCGGCAAGGATCGGATGCGACGCCTGAAGGATCGACGGCTGCAGGCCTTGCGGCACTTCCAGCCCGTCCGAGAATGGCAGGCAGCGCACGGGCAGCACGTCCTCGACCGGGGTGTCGTGGAAACGCGCCGTGCCGAACATGCCTTGGAACCCCATATAGCCGCCGGCCAGCATCAGCCCGCCGCCGCCTTCGACATAGGCCTTGAGGACGTCGAGGCGGTTGACGCCGATGCGCCCGGCGCGGGCCTCCGGCGTGACCAGCAAGGTCAGCGCGCCGACATCGGAGATCACCACCGCCTGGTATTCGGCCAGCGCGTCGAGGTCATACGGAAATTCGGCCGCACAGCGATCGCCACCGATCTGCGTCACCGCTATGCCCTCTGCGGCAAGGGCGGCATTGAAGGCCGTCGCGCCATTCACCCATGTCGCACTTGTCAGAACGTCGCCGCCGGCAGCGACCGACGTCGTCGCCGCGAAGGTCTCGCCTGCCAGCAAAAGTTTCATCGTCGCCCTCACGCTTTTCGACTGAGGATTGAAAGGCGAGCGCCGGCTCGAGCCGGCGCCCGCAAAGCCTTGGGAGGCTTAGAGCAATTCCAGGAAAAGTGTGACCGGTTTTCCGTCCGGAATTGCGTAAAACAAAGGGATAGAGCGGTTCGCCGTTTCCGTGAAACGGTGAAACGCTCTAGAACTTAAACTCGGCCAGATTTTCCGGCGTCACGATCTTGGCCGGGCCGAGGATCAGTTCGCCGCTGGCCCCGATCGTGTATTCGCCGAGCCTGCCCGCCGTGAACTTCTCACCTTCCTTGCCGGTGATCTTGCACTGCGCCAGCGCCTGGGCCGCCTGATAGGTCAGGTAGCCGAGATCGGTGACATTCCACCAGATGTCCTGGGCGGCGCCGTCCTTGATGTATTTCGAAATCAGAGTGGCCGGCGCAAGGCCGGTCAGCTTGACCTTGCCGATCATGCCGGCTTCCTCGAGTGCGCGCGCGGCCGCCGGAAGGCCTATGCCTGCCGGCACGATGATCACCTTGAGATCCGGAAACGCCTGCACCAGCGCCAAGGCCTGCTGCTGGTTGACCTGCTCGCTCTCCTCGCCATAGGCGACCTGCACCAGTTTCATCTTGGCGTATTTCGGCTCTGCCGCCATCTTCGCCTTCATGAAGTCGATCCAGGCGTTCTGGTTGGTCGCCGTCGGCGTCGACGACAGGATGGCGAACTCGCCTTCGCCGCCGCTGAGGTTGAATGCGCTTTCCAGCATCATTTCGGCCAGACTGTCGCCCTTCACCTGGTTCACGAACACCGCGCGCGCATCGGCCGCGACGTCGGAATCGTACGATATCACCCGGACGCCTTGCTGAACGGCGCGCTTCAGCGCAGGCGCAACCGCATTGGCGTCGTTGCCGGCAATAGCGATGACCCCGACCTTCTGCGACACAAGGCTGTTGATAAATTCGATCTGTGCCTCGGCCGTCGCCTGCGACGGGGCGACCTGGGTGGCGGTGCCGCCAATTTCCTTCGCAGCCTCCTCGGCGCCGCCGAAAGCCACCTTGAAGTAGGGATCGGTGTCGAGCTTGGGCAGGAAGCCGACCGTTACAGGTTCCTTGGCGCATTCCTGGCTGTATGCCAGCGAGGCCGGCGCAAGCAGAACCGCGGATGCGAGCAGGGCTATTCTAAACGCTTTCATTGTGTCTCCTCCGTCAGAATTCGGGCTTGAAGAAAGGGGCCCGAGATCACCCCTTGGTTTCGCGCAGGACGCGCGATCTTGACAGCCGCTCCTCCAGGGAGCGCCAGTAGTTGGAGACCAGCAGCGAGCCGATCAGGAGCAGGCCGATGATCATGCCTTGGGCGTCGCCGCCGATCTGGTTGAGCGCCAGCACGTTGCGGATGATGGCAATCAAGAGCAGCGCCAGCATGACGCCGGTGAGCCGCCCCTTGCCGCCAAAGACACTGACGCCGCCGAGCAGCACGATGGTGATGACGTCGAGCTCCATGCCGAGCGCATTGTTGGCGCGGGCATTGGAAAGGCGCGCGGTGTAGACGATGCCGGCGATGGCCGCGACGACACCGGAGACGACGAATAGCCTCAGCACCATCTTGCGCGTGTCGATGCCGGAATAGCGCGCCACTTCCGGACTGCCGCCGAGCGCGTAGATGCGCTTGCCGGTCGGCGTCTTCTGCAGCACCACCGCGAAGATCGGCGCCAGCAGCAGGAACGGCACGATGGTCCACGGGATTTGTGTGCCCGGCAGATTGCTGATGCCGAAATCGACAACCGCCGGCGGCAATATGTTGACCGAACCGGTGCCGAGCAGGATGTAGCCAATGCCCCGATACAGCGCCATGGTGCCGAGCGTCACCACCAGCGACTGCAACCCGAGGCCCGACACCAGATAGCCGTTGAAGGCGCCGAGCAGGCCGCCGAAGACGAGCGTCAGCGGAATGGCGGCCAGCGTCGGCACGCCAGCCTGGACAAGCAGGCCAAAAATCACGGATGTCAACGCCAGCACCGAGGCGATCGACAGGTCGATCTCGCGGGTGATGATGAGCAGCGTCATCGGCAGGATCAGCAACGCCTTTTCCGAGGCGCTTGCGGCCAATTGCGAGAGGTTGAAGCCGGAGACGAAATTCGGCACGAAGACCGCCGCATAGATAAAGACGGCGAGGCAGGCGGTCGCCAGCAGCAGATCCCAGAAGTCGATCGAGCGGATAAACTTTCTCATCTCGCCCTCGCCTGTCTTGCCTGTTCGGCACGCCGCACGATGAAGGTGTCGATGCCGATGGCAACCAGGATCACCAGGCCATAGACGCCCTGCAGCCAGAGCGGGTCGACACGCACCAGCGTCAGCCCGTTCTTGATGACCAAGAGAGTGAGCGCGCCAAGGATGATGCCGAGCAGCGTGCCCGAGCCGCCGCGGATGGCGACGCCGCCGACCACTGCCGAGGCGATCACCGTGAGTTCGAAGCCGAGCGCGACGCGGGCATCGATGGTGGCATAGCGCGATGCCCACAGCGCCCCGCACAGACCGCCGAGCAGGCCGGCCATGCCGAAGGCCAGCAGAATGCGCCGGTCGACCGGGATGCCGATCAGCCGTGCGCCGTCGGGGTTGGAGCCGGTGGCAAACAGCTCGCGCCCGGTTGCGGTGCGATAGAGCAGCACATAGCCGGCGCACAGGATGACAATAGCGATGATGACGATCAGCGGCACGCCTGCGATCTTCAGCCCGGTCATGTCGAGCCAGGCTTGCGTGACTTCGTCGGCGCTGACCTGGTCGCCCGCCGCCCAGATCGAGTTGAAACCGCGGAAGATCGACATCGAAGCCAGCGTAACGACGATGGCCGGGATCTTTCCCCAGGTAACGACAAGGCCGTTGAGCAGTCCGGCAAAGCCGCCGACCGCGCAGGCGGTGATCAGGCCGATGCCGATGTCCAATCCGGGATAGGCCTGAACCATGCTGGCCGCCATATAGGCGGAGAGGCCGATCACAGCTGCGATCGACAGGTCGATGTTGCGGGTGATCAGCACCAGCATCTGCGCCAGTGCGGCGACAATCAGCAAGGCCGCGTCCATCGACACAGCGGTGAGGTTCGCCGCGCTCACCATGCGCGGGTTGATGATGGTAACCGGGATGGCGACGGCGAGCATCGCGGCGAGCAGCCCGAACTCCCGCCGCTTCAGAAAATCGAACGGTCCTTTTGCCTTTTCCTCCCGGGCGGCGCGTTCTATCTGCGCTGCCTGGCCGGCGCGTTCATCGGTCCTGGTCGCCGCTTCCAGTACTTTTTCCTGCGTGGCTTGCCCGCGCGAAAACTCGGCAGTCTGGCGGCCTTCGCGCAGCACGACAATGCGGTCGCACATGCCGATCAGCTCGGGCATCTCTGACGAGATCAAAAGGATCGCCATGCCTTGCGCGGCAAGGTCCGCGATCATTGCATGCACTTCCGCCTTGGTGCCGACATCGATGCCTTGCGTCGGCTCGTCGAGGATGAGCACGCGCGGCTCGGTGCGCAGCCACTTGGCCAGCACCACCTTCTGCTGGTTGCCGCCGGATAACTCTTTCACCGGCTGCCCATAACCGGAAAAGCGCAGCTTCATGCGCTTCAGCCAGTCCGCCACCAGACCGATGGCGCGGTCGGTGCCGTAGAGACCGCGTTGTGCGGCCTTGTCGAGAACAGGTAGCACCGCATTGTCGAGGATGGAGAAATCCATCACCAGGCTCTGGCCCATGCGATCTTCCGACACATAGGCGATGCTCGCATCCATGGCGTCGCGCGCCGAGGCGAACTGCACGGGCTTGCCGTCGATCAGGATTTCGCCGGCGTCGGGCCGGTCGATACCGAACAGCACGCGCGCAATCTCGGTGCGTCCGCTGCCGACCAGGCCGCCAAGCCCCAGCACCTCGCCGGCGTGAAGCTTGAGGTCGATGCCGGTAAAGCCGCCGGCGCGCGAAAGTCCCTTCCCCTCCAGCACCAGCGCGCCTGAGGCATGGCGCCGTTCGGGATAGAGGTCGGTGACTTCGCGGCCGACCATCATGCTGATGGCGGCAGCGCGGCCAAGCTCGGCTTTCGGCTTGACGCCGATCAGGCGCCCGTCACGCAGCACCGCGATGCGGTCGGCGATGCGGAAGATTTCATCCATGCGGTGGCCGACGAACATCATCGCCACGCCGTGCAGCCTGAGATCGGCAACGACGGAAAACAGCCGCTCGACCTCGCGTTGCGACAATGCGGCCGTGGGTTCGTCCATGATCAGCACGCGGGCATCCAGCGACAGCGCGCGGGCGATCTCGACCAGTTGTTGTTCAGAGGTACGCAGTGTTCCCAGCCGCGTTGCCGCCGGCACATCGAGCCCGACGGTGGCCAGCACCTTGCGGGCGCCGGCCAGCATGGCGGCATTGTCGATGCCGCCAAAGCGGTCGCGCGGCATGAGGCCGAGATAGATGTTCTCCGCCACCGACAGATCGGGAAACAGGCCAGGATGCTGGTGCATGACCGCAATGCCGGCCGCCTGCGCGTCATGCGGCGAATGGAAGACGGCTGATTTGCCGTCAACCTCGACATGACCGCTGGTGGGAGAATGCACACCGGCCAGAAGCTTCACGCAGGTGCTCTTGCCGGCGCCGTTTTCGCCAAGCAGCGCCAGCACCTCGCCGGAGCGCAATTCGAAGGAGGCGTCCTTGAGCGCAATCGTGCCGCCGAAAGCCTTCGTCGCCTGAACCAGGGCAACAGGAACAGCCCGCACCACCGCAGCGTCGGCTTCGCTTTGTGTGCCCGAGTGCAGCACGTCTCCTCCCTGACCAGTTATTTTTTCAATTTGCTATATTAAATAGCGCAAAGGCGCAACGGCAAAATTGACTTCCATGGTTCTGACGCGCACTGTCGCCTCTCGCACAGGCATCGCAGGATGCTTCGGCCGAAGGTGGTTTCGGCCTCTTGCGGTAAGACGGCGACATTTGAGGAGACGAGGGTTTTGTCAGGGAAAGGCAGCAATTCTGTCAAAGTTCGCCACTACAACGAGCGTTTCGTGCTCGACGCCATCCGTCGCCTCAAGGAAGCCTCCAAGTCCGATCTGGCGCGCGCGGCAAGCCTGACGCCGGCGGCGGTCGCTGCGATCGTCGACGGCCTGGAATCCTCCGGTTTCGTGAAGCAAGTGGGAAAAAGGTTCGGGCAACGCGGATCGCCCTCCACGCTGTACCGGCTGACACCGGAACGAATCTACAGCGTCGGCATCAAGATCGGCCGGCGTGCGCTGGAAGCCGTTCTGGTCGACTTCGCCGGTGAAATCCGAGCAAGAGAGTCGCACGAATACCGCTTCCCCGATCCTGATCTGGTGCTGAAGGCCGGCAACATGGCGCTGGCCACCTTCGAAAAGCTGGTGGATGGGCTTGGCGATGCCAGCATCGTCGGCGTCGGCATTGCCTCACCCTATTTCCTCGGCGGCTGGAGCGAGGAACTCGGCTTTCCCGACGATCTCGGCAGCCGCTGGGAAGCGATCGACCTGACGACTTGCTTTGCCACGCCGGCGAAGACGCCGGTGTTCGTGGAAAACGACGCCACCTCGGCGGCGCTGGCCGAACTTGTCCAGGGCGCCGGCGCCCGCTTCCGCGATTTCATGCACATCTCGATCGACACTTTTGTCGGCGGCGGCCTGGTGCAAGGCGGCAGGGTCCACACCGGGCCGCATGGCAACAGCGCTGCCCTCGGACCCTTGCCGGTCTCGCCCTCAAGCCTCGATTCGGTGGCGGCGAAGCCTGCGCGCTACCAGAGCCTGCTGCATCGCGCCTCGATCTATGTGCTGGTCAATCACCTGAGGTCGCGCGGCGTGGTGATTAATCGTGTGCGGGAACTCGATCCGTTGCCAGCCGAAGCGCGCGTGCCGCTGTTCGAATGGATCGACGATTGTGCGAGCGCGCTGGTCGAGGCGATCATCGCCATCACCTCCATCATCGACATCGAGGCCATCGTTCTCGACTCGATCCTGCCCAGGCCGATCCATCTCGAACTGCTGGCAAGGGTGCAGGCGCAGTTCAACCAGGCCAGCGCAATCGGCATCGTCGCGCCGGAGATCGTGTCGGGGCAATTCGGCCCTGAGGCCTCCTCGATCGGCGCTGCCATGCTTCCGTTCTCGGCGCTGCTGGCGCCCGACAGCGGCGTGCTCATGATCGGCAAGGACCGGACGAAACTGCTGAGCGCGCTGTCCACGCTCGGTGGCGCCAAGGGAAACGGATCAAATCCGCCCACCGACCTGTCGGCCTGAGCGCAATGCGTCGCCCAACGCAGGCATCGGCCGCCCTTGCCCGCCATGGCTTGCACCCTTTCCCGCCTTCCGCTATAGAGCCGCCACCCGCGTAGACACCCTTGGAGGCAACGCGGCGGAAGGCTGCCTTCCCTTGTGATCCCGAACAAAGCTCCGCGTATGCGGTTTCTGGCATTCGGACATCCAGGCCTGGCGGCTTTCGACGTTTACGGTCCAGGCACACTGCCACCGCAAACGCTCCATAAAACGCGAAAGGAAATGCCATGAGCCACGATACATACGAGCTCAAGGCCGAAGCGCGCGAACAGGTCGGTAAGGGGTCCGCCCGTGCAGTTCGCCGCAACGGTAAAGTGCCTGCAGTTATCTACGGCGACAGACAGCCTCCCCTGGCGATTGCGCTGAACTACAAGGACGTCTTCTACAAAATCCATGGCGGCGGGTTTTTGACCACGATCGCCACGATCGATGTCGACGGCAAGAAAATCCAGGTTCTGCCCAAGGATTTCCAGCTCGACCCGGTCAAGGATTTCCCGGTCCATGTCGACTTCCTGCGCATCGGCAAGGACACCGAGGTCAACGTCGACGTGCCCGTCCACTTCATCAATGAAGACAAGTCGCCCGGCATCAAACGCGGCGGCGTGCTCAACATCGTGCGTCACGAAGTCGAGTTCCACTGCCCGGCCAATGCGATCCCGGAATTCATCACCGTCGATCTCACCGGCGCCGACATTGGCGATTCGATCCACATCTCGGCGGTTACCTTGCCGGCCGGCGTCAAGCCGGTGATCTCCGATCGCGATTTCACCATCGCGACCATTGCCGGCTCCTCGGCGATGAAGCCGGAGACGGAAGAGACGGCGGAAGCGGCAGCCCCCGAAGCGGCGGCTCCTGCTGCCGAAGAGAAGTAATTTTCGGGCCCGGAGTTCACGATGCTTGTCTTTGCAGGCCTCGGCAATCCGGGCGCGAAATACGCTGATAACCGGCACAATGTCGGCTTCATGGCGGCGGACGCAATTGCCCGCCGCCATTCGTTTTCGCCCTGGTCGAAGAAGTTCCAGGGCCTGATCGCCGAAGGCACGATTGCCGGCGAAAAGATTCTTCTGATCAAGCCGCAGACCTTCATGAACCTGTCGGGACAGCCGGTCGGCGAAGCCCTGCGCTTCTACAAGCTCGGCCCCGAGGCGCTGACCGTCTTTTACGACGAGATCGACCTGCCGGCCGGCAAATTGCGGGTCAAGGTCGGCGGTGGCGCCGGCGGACACAACGGCATCCGTTCGCTCGACCAGCATCTCGGCAAGAACTTTCGCCGCGTGCGCATCGGCGTCGGCCATCCCGGCGTCCGGGAAATGGTGCAGTCCCATGTGCTCGGCGATTTCGCCAAGGCCGACCGCGAATGGCTGGACGTGCTGCTCGACACCATCGCCGACGATGCCGGGCTGCTGGCCAAGGGCGACGACAGTTCTTTCATGAACCGGGTGACGCTGGCCTTGCGCGACAAACTAACGCCAACCGGCGACGACGACCGGCCGCCGCCAAAGGCGCCGAAGGCTGAGGGCCCGAAAGCTCAAAGCCACATCCGCCAGGCACGGCCACAGCAGGCGCCGGCCAAGCTGCCGGAAAGCGGCCCTATGGCCGCCATGCTGAAGAAACTGTTCGGCAAGAAGGACTGAGCGTCGATAGGATCGGGACCGCGGGGCTTGACGTTGCTCACTCCTATCGCCCATAGCCCTCATCAAATTTCTAGTTTCCCGATAGGACCGGACACATGGGTTTCAAATGCGGCATCGTTGGCTTGCCCAACGTCGGCAAGTCGACGCTTTTCAACGCGTTGACCAGGACGGCGGCGGCGCAGGCCGCCAACTATCCGTTCTGCACCATCGAACCGAACACCGGCGAGGTGGCGGTGCCTGATCCGCGGCTGCAGAAGATCGCCGCAATCGCCAAGTCTAAGGAGATCATCCCGACCCGCATCTCCTTCGTCGACATCGCCGGCCTGGTGCGCGGCGCCTCCAAGGGCGAAGGGCTGGGCAACCAGTTCCTCGCCAACATCCGTGAGGTCGACGCCATCGTGCATGTGCTGCGCTGCTTCGAGGATGACGACATCACCCATGTCGAGGGCAAGATCGACCCTGTCGCCGACGCCGATACAGTCGAGACCGAGCTGATGCTCGCCGACCTCGACAGCCTCGAGCGCCGCATCGTGCAGATCCGCAAGCGCGCCGGCAGCAAGGACAAGGAAGCAACCACCGTGCTGCCGATGATGGAGGCAGCACTCGAGCTGCTGCAAGCCGGCAAGCCGACCCGCATCCTGCTCAAGGGCATTTCAGCGGAAGACCTGCGCATCCTGCAGGGACTGAACCTCTTGACCTCACACCCCGTACTCTATGTCTGCAACGTCGCCGAAGCCGACGCCGCTACCGGCAACGAGCACACCAAGGCCGTGGAAAAGATGGCGACAGCGCAGGGCGCCGGCACCGTCGTAATCTCGGCCGCGATCGAGGCCGAAGTCGCCCAGCTCTCCGACGAAGAAGAGATGGAGTTCCTGTCGTCGCTCGGTCTCGACGAACCCGGCCTCAACAAGGTCATCCGCGCCGGCTATGATCTGTTGCATCTCATCACCTATTTCACCGCCGGGCCGAAAGAGACGCGCGCCTGGACCATCCACAAGGGCGACAAGGCCCCGCAGGCCGCCGGCGTCATCCACACCGACTTCGAGCGCGGCTTCATCCGCGCCCAGACCATCGCCTATAACGACTACGTCACGCTGGGCGGCGAAGTGGCGGCCAAGGAGGCCGGCAAGGCGCGCGACGAAGGCAAGGAATATGTCGTCCAGGATGGCGATGTCCTGCTGTTCAAGTTCAACACCTGAGGCGCCGCGGCTGGCGCGCTGACGGCGACCGATCACGGCTTCGTCAAGTGGAGGAGCCGGCATGCCGCTTCGCTTGACTGCCCTTGGCACCGGGTCTATGGCCGTTTGCATGCGACTTGGCCGTCCCCGTGGGAACGGCGGCGCGTGCAAGACCCATCGCTATTAAACGAAACCTTGGGCTCAACCAACGGAGACCGGCGATGATCAAGGCCTTCGTCGTCGACAATGATCGCCTGCGCCTCGCCGACGATCTCGTGGCCAATGGCGATCAGGTCGTCTGGGCCGACCTTCTCAACCCGACCAAGGAAGAGGAAGCAACGATCGAGACCTGGCTCGGCGTTGCCATCCCGACGCGCGAGGAGATGGAGGAGATCGAGATTTCGAGCCGCCTCTACATCGAGGACGGCGCCTATTTCATGACCGCCACCCTGCCGGCGCAGACCGAAATCGATGATCCCTTGATGTCGCCGGTTACCTTTGTGCTTGCCGGCCCGAGACTGGTCACCATCCGCTATCATGAACCGAAGGCGTTCAAGACCTTTCCGCTGCGCGCCGAGAAGGTGGCGACCGGCTGCACCACCGGCAACACCATCCTGATCGGCCTGCTGGAGGCGATCGTCGACCGGCTGGCCGACATTCTCGAACGCGCCGGCCGCGACATCGAGACGATCTCGCGCGATATCTTCGAAGCGCGCTCGACCAAGGTGAACAAGCGCAACCGCGATTTCCAGGAACTGCTCAAGGCCATCGGCCGCAAGGAGGACATCGCCTCCTCGATCCGCGACAGCCTGATCTCGCTGCAGCGCCTCACTGGCTTCCTCGCCCATGTCGCGACCCAGATCAAGATGAGCAAGGACATCCGCGCCCGCATCAAGACCGTGTCGCGCGACGTGCTGTCGCTCGCCGACCACGCCACCTTCCTGTCGCAGAAGATCTCGTTCCTGCTCGACGCCACGCTGGGCATGATCTCGATCGAGCAGAACGCCATCATCAAGATCTTCTCGGTCGCCGCCGTCATCTTCCTGCCGCCGACGCTGGTGGCTTCGATCTACGGCATGAATTTCGACATCATCCCGGAGCTGAAATGGGAGCTCGGCTATCCCTTCGCCATCGCCCTGATGATCCTGTCGGCGATCCTGCCGTTCTGGTATTTCCGCCGCCGCGGCTGGTTGTAGGCCCAATAGAATTCGCTTGACCAAACGCCGCCCGGACGGCATCCGGATGCCCGGTGATCGTACAACCGGATTGGGATCATGACCGCAAAAAGCTGGGCCTACGAGGATTTCACCGAGGGCGCATCGATCGACCTCGGCGCCAAGCAGGTGAGTGCGGCCGAAATCATCGAATTCGCCACCGAATTCGACCCGCAGCCGATGCATCTCGACGAAGCCGCCGGCAAGGCCAGCATCCTTGGCGGCTTGGCCGCCTCCGGCTGGCACACCTGCGCGATCTTCATGCGCATGCTGTGCGACGCCTTCCTGCTCGACTCGACCGCGCAAGGCGCGCCCGGCATCGACCAGGTCAAATGGAAGAAGCCGGTGCTGGCCGGCGACACACTGGCCGGCAGCACCAGCGTGCTTGCCAGGCGCCTGTCGAAATCCAGGCCTCAGCTCGGCCTCGTCACCTTGCGCAGCGAACTGTTCAACCAGCGCGGTGAAAGCGTCTTCGAACTTGAGAACACTGTCATGTTCTTGACCCGCGAGGCCGGCGCATGAGCCTCGACGCGTTCTTCCGCATCGGCGATACAATCAACCTCGGTTCGCACACATTTCAAGCCGAGGCGATCAAGGCGTTCGCCTGCAAATACGATCCACAGGTCTTTCATGTCGACGAGGAGGCGGCGAAGAAAAGCGTGTTCGGCCGCCTCTGCGCCTCAGGCTGGCACACCGCGGCCACCTGGATGAAGCTCAATCTCAAAAATCCTATGGACGCTTCTCAATGGACCGGACCCGGCCCGGTACCAGAATTCGGCCCCTCCCCCGGCTTCAGGAACCTGAAATGGCCAAAGCCGGTCTATGCCGGCGAAACCGTCACCTTCATGCGCACGGCCCTGTCCCACCGCCCGCTTGCCACCCGCCCCGGCTGGCGCCTGCTGGCGCTGCGCTCGGAAGGTTCCGATTCGGCAGGCGACAAGGTGCTGGAGTTCGACAGCGCCGTGCTGGTGAAGGCTGGGTAGGGCTAGGGTTTAGGCAGTAGGGATTAGGCAGCAGTGGGTGCTGCGCCTTGCACGGAATGCGGAGCTTCCCTCCCTACTCCCTACTCCCTACTCCCTACTCCCTACTCCCTACTCCCTACTCCCTACTCCCTAATGCCCCTCAAACCCGATCAACGTCCGCACCGGCACGCTCAGCGCTTCGAGCTTCGCCCGTCCGCCGAGATCCGGCAGGTCGATGACGAAGCACGCGGCAAGAATATCGGCGCCGATCTGCCTCAGCAGCTTGACCGCCGCCTCCGCCGTGCCGCCGGTCGCGATCAGGTCGTCCACCAGGATCACCTTCTCGCCCGGCGCAACGCCGTCCTTGTGCATCTCCATCTCGTCCAGCCCGTATTCCAGGCTGTAGGCGACGCGTACCGTCTCGTAAGGCAGCTTGCCCTTCTTGCGGATCGGCACGAAACCGGCCGAAAGCTGGTGCGCGACCGCACCGCCGAGGATGAAGCCGCGTGCCTCGATGCCGGCGATCTTGTCGATCTTCTGGCCGGCATAGGGATGCACAAGCTCGTCGATGGCGCGGCGGAAGGCGCGCGCATTGCCGAGCAAAGTGGTGATGTCGCGAAACAGGATGCCGGGCTTGGGGTAGTCCGGAATGGTGCGGATCGCGGCGAGCAGCGTGTCTTCGAGCGAGGATTTCATGGGTCGAGATTACCTGAAACGGAGGTTGTTGCGCGACAATTGTTCGATCGAACTGCAGCCCATCAGCTTCATGCCGCGCTCGATCTCGACCCGCATCTGCTCCAGCGCCCGCTCGACGCCCGGCTGTCCGGCCGCCGCCAAGGGGAACAGATAGTAGCGGCCGACGCCAACAGCCTTGGCGCCGAGCGACAGCGCCTTCAGCACATGGGTGCCGCGCTGCACGCCGCCATCCATGATGACGTCTATTCTGTCGCCGACGGCATCGACGATCTCGGCCAGTTGGTCGAACGCCGCCCGCGAGCCGTCCAGCTGCCGGCCGCCATGGTTGGACAGCACAATGCCGCTGCAGCCGATCTCGACGGCGCGCTTGGCATCCTCCACCGACATGACGCCCTTGAGACAGAACGGACCTCCCCACAGTCTGACCATCTCGGCAACATCGTCCCAGGTCATCGACGGATCGAGCATCTCGGTGAAGTAGCGGCTGATCGACATCGTGCCGCCGCCCATGTCGACATGCTCGTCGAGCTGCGGCAGCTTGAACCCCTCATGGGTGAAATAGTTGATCGCCCAGCCCGGCTTCAGCGCGAACTGCAGCATGCCGGCAAGGTTGAGCTTGAAGGGGATGGCAAAGCCGGTGCGCTTGTCGCGCTCGCGGTTGCCTCCGGTGATGCTGTCGACGGTCAGCATCATCACTTCGACTCCAACCGCTTTCGCCCGCTGCATCATCGCCCGGTTGAGGCCGCGATCCCGGTGGAAATAGAACTGGTAGACCTGCGGGCTGCTGCTGATCTTGCGCGCTTCCTCAAGACTGACGGTGCCGAGCGAGGACACGCCGAACATCGTGCCGAATTTGGCCGAAGCCTTGGCCACCGCGCGCTCGCCTTGATGATGGAACAGCCGCTGCAAGGCGGTCGGCGAGCAATAGACGGGCATGGCCAGCTTCTGGCCCATCACCGTCACCGACATGTCGATCTCGCTTACCCCGCGCAGCACGTTGGGAACGAGGTCGCAGCGCTCGAAGCTCTCGGTGTTGCGGCGATAGGTGACCTCATCGTCGGCCGCGCCATCGATGTAGTTGAAGATTGGCCCCGGCAACCGCTGCTGGGCCATGCGCCGGAAATCGGAAAAGTTGTGACAGTCGCGTAGCCGCATCATCGATCCCAAATGCCCCTTTAGCCGGCGATCCGCCGGGCGCGCGTGCAATACCAATCGCATGGCGGCGTGCCAACGGACTTCTTACTGGACGGCTGCTGCGCCAAGATGCGAACCATGTCCGGTTTGGCAAGCAAAAAGGGCGTCCGAAGACGCCCTTTCCATTTCCGAGGAATAAGATGCGGCTTAGTGCGCCACGCCTTCCCACACCTTGCGCTTGGTCAGATACATCAGCGCCCCGAACAGAAGCAGAAACACCAGCACGCGGAAGCCGGTCTTCTTGCGGTCTTCCATATGCGGCTCGGCCGCCCACATCAGGAACGCCGAGACGTCGCGCGAATACTGGTCGATCGTCTGCGGCGAACCGTCATCATAGGTGACCTGGCCGTCGGACAGCGGCTTGGGCATCTTCAGCGACACGCCGGACATGAAGTATGGATTGTAGTGGGTGCCTTCGGGGATCACCATGCCGGCAGGTGGCGTCTCGTCGTAGCCTGTCAGCAGCGAATGGATGTAGTCCGGGCCGCCCTGCGCATATTGCGTGAAGATGTCGAAGACGAAGCGCGGGAAGCCGCGCTCGACGCCGCGCGCCTTGGCCAGCAGCGACATATCCGGTGGGGCAGCGCCGCCGTTGGAAGCGGCAGCCGCCTCTTCATTGGCGAACGGCGCCGGGAAATGGTCTGACGGCTTGCCCGGCCGGTCGAACATGTCGCCGGCATCGTTGGGTCCATCATGGATGGTGTACTCGGCCGACAGCGACTTGATCTGCGCTTCCGAATAGCCGAGGTCCTCCAGCGTGCGGAACGCCACCAGATTCATCGAGTGGCAGGCCGAGCAGACTTCCTTGTAGACCTTCAAGCCACGCTGCAGCTGCGCCTTGTCGTAGGTGCCGAACGGACCGGCAAAAGTCCAGTCCATCTCCTTCGGCTCGTGGATCGGGAAATGCGTCGGTGCCGCCGCGTTGTGCGCCTCTTCAGCGGCGATCGCCACACTGCCGACGGCTCCGATGCCAGCGGCAAACACGCCTAGCAGGGCGAGCGAGGTGAGAATCTTTTTCATGCCAAATCCCCTTAGATTCTCACTCAGCCTTTGGTTTCCGGCGCCGCGGTCGCACCGGCCGGATGTCCCCCTCCGGCACCCTTGTTCTTCTCCAGCACCGCCTCGGTGATCGAATTCGGCAGTCTGCGTGGCGTCTCGATCAGGCCAAGCACCGGCAGGATGACGAGGAAGAAGGCGAAGTAGAACAGTGTCGCCGCTTGAGCGTAGCCAACGTAGTTGCCCGAGACCTCACCTATCAGGAGGGTCAACAGACCGCCGCCTTCCGCCGGCTGCGAGCCAAGCCAGCCAAGCAGGACAGCGTCTGCGACGAACAGCCAGAAGAACAGCTTGTACCAGGGCCGGTAGACCGCCGAGCGCACCTTGGAGGTGTCGAGCCACGGCACCAGGAACAGCATGACGATGGCGCCGAACATGCACAGCACGCCACCGAGCTTGGAGTTGATCGGCCCGATGTTGAAGGTGATCGCGCGCAGGATCGCGTAGAACGGCAGGAAGTACCATTCCGGCACGATGTGGGCCGGCGTCTTCAGCGGGTTGGCGATCGTGTAATTGTCCGGATGGCCGAGAAAGTTCGGCAGGTAGAAGACGAAATAGGCGAAGAAGAACAGGAACACGATCATGCCGAATGCATCCTTGATGGTCGCATAGGGCGTAAAGGCAACGGTGTCGGTCTTCGATTTCACCTCGATGCCGGTCGGGTTCGACTGGCCGACCACATGCAGCGCCCAGATGTGCAGCACGACAACGCCGGCAATCATGAACGGCAGCAAATAGTGCAGCGCAAAGAAGCGGTTGAGCGTCGGGTTGTCGACGGCGAAACCGCCGAGCAGCAGTTCCTGGATCCAGTTTCCGACCAGCGGAATGGCGCTGAAGAAGCCGGTGATGACGGTGGCGCCCCAGAAGCTCATCTGACCCCAAGGCAGCACATAGCCCATGAAGCCGGTCGCCATCATCAGCAGATAGATGATGCAGCCGAGGATCCACAGCAGCTCGCGCGGCGCCTTGTAGGAGCCGTAATAAAGCCCGCGGAAGATGTGGATGTAGACGGCGACGAAGAAGAACGAGGCGCCGTTGGAATGCATGTAGCGCAACAGCCAGCCCGAATTGACGTCGCGCATGATCTTCTCGACCGAATTGAAGGCGAGGTTGGTGTCGGCGGTATAGTGCATGGCCAGCACGATACCGGTCAGGATCTGCGCCACCAGCATGATCGTGAGGATGCCGCCGAAGGTCCACGCATAGTTAAGGTTGCGCGGCACCGGATAGGCGATGAAGCTGTCATAGACCATGCGCGGCAGCGGCATGCGGGCGTCGAACCAGCGTTCGATACCGGTCTTGGGCGTATAGGTCGAGTGTCCCTCGCTCATCGAATTATCCCCTGCCTCAACCGATAAGGATTTTGGTATCGGAAATGAACTTGA
Source organism: Mesorhizobium sp. LSHC412B00 (assembly GCF_000503035.1). Taxonomy (NCBI): domain Bacteria; kingdom Pseudomonadati; phylum Pseudomonadota; class Alphaproteobacteria; order Hyphomicrobiales; family Phyllobacteriaceae; genus Mesorhizobium; species Mesorhizobium sp. LSHC412B00. The sequence continues at coordinate 320,599 of NZ_AYWB01000001.1, forward strand.
ATACCGGCACGGCCATGTTTTCCGGCGCCGGGCCTTTGCGGATGCGGCCGGCGGTATCGTACACCGAACCGTGGCACGGGCAGAACCAGCCGCCGAAATCGCCTTCCTGGCCAAGCGGAATGCACCCCAGATGCGTGCAGACCTGCACCATCACCATCCAGGCTTCCTTGCCGGGCGTGGTGCGGTTGGCGTCGGTCGCCGGCGCATCGGCGGGCAGATTGGCGTTGCGGGCAATAGGATCCTTGAGATCGGCAAGGTTCACGGCTTCGCCGTCCTTCATCTCCTGCTCGGTGCGATTGCGCACCACGACCGGCTTGCCGCGCCATTTGACGATCAGCGACATGCCAGGCGTCAGCGAGGCGACATCGACCTCGACCGAGGCCAGCGCCAGCGTCGAGGCATCGGGGCGCATCTGGTCGATGAACGGCCAGGCGACGGCACCTGCGCCAACCACTGCGGCCATGCCGGTGGCGACGTAGAGAAAATCACGACGGTTGGGATCCTGGGTGTCGGTTGCGCTCACGGGTGCCTGATCCTTTCGCCTCTTCCGAGCCGGCCGCCGAGCTTTGTCCCCGCTCCATCGCGCCGGCCCGACAGCGCATGGCGAACAAGCTAGCGAATTCCTCCGGCATTTGGATTTCGGTTTATGCGTGAAGCCCGTTTTTGTCCAGCGGGCTGAGGCCACAAGGGCAGATTGTCGCGGGCGTTCCGCACGAAGAGAAATTTGACGAGCTTGGCCGAATGTAGCAATATGTCTACATCTTCCGGATGGAGGTGTTGATATGAATATCTCGACGAAGACGATAACCATCATGTCGAGCCGTGAATTCAACCAGGACACGGCGCATGCCAAACGGGCAGCCAAGAACGGGCCGGTCATCATTACCGACCGCGGCAAGCCCTCCCATGTGCTGATGTCGATGGAGGAATATCAGCGTTTAGAGAAGAAGCCGAGAAGCCTCGCGGACGCGATTGCCGATGATCGCCCCGAAGCAGATTTCGACTGGGAACCACCTCGCCTGGAAGGACCGTTTTTCAAGATTCCCGAACTCGACTGATGTTCATTCTTGACACCAATGTCGTTTCGAATCTGCGTCGTCGGGACAAGGCCGATCGCAACGTTTTGGCCTGGTCAGAGACCCACGACATCGCCAGCTTTTTCATGTCGGTCATTTCGATCCTGGAACTCGAAATCGGAACATTGCTCTTGTCGAGGAAGGATACTCGCCAGGCCACCATGTACCGTGAGTGGTTGGATCAGACACTCATTCCACAGTTTGACGACCGGATATTGAGCATAGACACGGCTGTTGTCCTGCGTTGCGCAAACCTCCACGTTCCCGATCCAAAGCCGGAGCGCGACGCCCTCATAGCCGCTACCGCGCTCGTCAAAAACTTGACAGTCGTGACCCGCAACACCAAGGATTTTGAAGGCACCGGCGTGAAGCTTTTCAACCCCTGGATACCGACGAAGGGTTAGAGGCTATGGCACACATCATCGACCGCGAGACCTGGACCAGGACGCCCGGCCGCTGGCAGGGCGAACTGCAATGCGGCGCCTACGGCTCCAACTCCTGCCTGATTTTCAACTATCAGGAAGAGATTGGCGGCGGCCCGCGCCTGCACACGCATCCCTATTGTGAGATATTCATCATCCGGCAAGGCACCGGCCTGTTCACGATCGGCGACCAGCAGATCGAGGCCACGGCCGGCCAGATCCTGATCGTGCCGCCCGATACGCCGCACAAATTCACCAATCTTGGCCCAGGCCCGCTCGAAACGACCGACATCCACGAAAACGGCAGCTTCATCACCGAATGGCTGGAATGAATGTTGCCGGCTGATGACCTCTAGCTTGCACCGAGCCTGACCAGCACGGCCCTTGGGATATCGTATTCGCGGATGACCGACTCATGCCGGCGCAGGCCGCAGAGTTCACGCTGGATGAAATAGGCGTGCACCGCTGCGGCAGCCTCCTTGAGCAGCCGCGGTCGCTGCTCCTTGTCGTCGTTGTTCTGACGGAGCTTGGCCAGCGTTTCCTCGACCCGTTGGCCGGCACGGCCGAGCGCTGCGGCCTTTTCAGCCAGTATCTCATGGCCGAGGGCGTCGAACGCGGCTTCGGCAGCCGAGGCGCCTAGGGATGGCGGACGCAGTGACATCTCAGCCTCCTTTTCTGTCTTGAGAGAGCATCATGCGGTGCGTGACGAATTCTTCGCCCACCACCGGCTGGAAGCCAAGCCGTTCATAGAACCCAAAGGCTTCTTGTGGCGCGCGGGTGTTCAGCACGGCAAAATGCTGACGTGCCCTGTCAATGACGGTCTCGACCAGCATGCGGCCAATGCCGCTGCGGCGATGACGCGCGCTGACGAACAGGTGCCTGACCCGGCCGTGGTCCCTGCCTTCGAAATAAGGATCGATGTTCAACCCGCACACACCAGCGAGTTCTCGGCCATGCCATGCACCAAACAGCGCCTCGCCTCGTTTCAGGAACTTGTTGCGGCCGCCCGCCCAGCCATCCGCCAGCCGCACCAGCATCCAGTAGCCTTCCAGCCGGCTCTCCTCCTTCAGCGCATCGAAGGCCGGCGCGGTTGGCCGTAGCCGCTTGAGGACGTAGCCGATATCAGGCGACGCTGCCATGCCCTACTCCGCCGGCCGTGTCTCTTCCAGCACGCTTTCCTCGTGGTAGAGGAAGCCGCCGGACTGCCGCTTCCACAGCCGCGCATAGAGCCCGTCGAGCGCCACCAGCTCGTCATGCGTGCCCTGTTCGACGATGCGGCCTCCGTCCAGCACCACAAGACGGTCGAGCGCGGCGATGGTCGACAGCCGGTGCGCTATGGCGATGACCGTCTTGTTCTCCATCAGCCTGGCCAGATTCTCCTGGATCGCCGCCTCGATGTCGGAATCGAGCGCCGAGGTCGCCTCGTCGAGGATCAGGATCGGCGCATCCTTGAGGAAGACGCGGGCGATCGCGACGCGCTGGCGCTGGCCGCCCGACAGTTTCACGCCGCGCTCGCCGACAAAAGCCTCGTAGCCGGTACGGTCCCGGTTGTCGCGCAGGCCCAATATGAACTCGTGCGCCTCGGCCTTCTTCGCCGCCGCGATCACCTCGGCCTCGGTCGCGTCCGGCATGCCGAGCTTGATGTTGTCGCGCAGCGAGCGGTGGAACAGCGCCGTGTCCTGGCTGACCACCCCGATATTGGCGCGCAGCGAGTTCTGCGTCACCTCGGCGACGTCTTGCCCGTCGATCAGGATTTTGCCGCTCTCGAGGTCGTAGAGGCGCAAGATGAGGTTGGCGAGCGTCGTCTTGCCCGCGCCCGACGGCCCGACCAGCCCGACCTTCTCGCCAGGCTTGACCACAAGGTCGATGCCATTCAGCACGCCAAAACCCTTGCCGTAGTGGAACTCGACATTCTTCACCTCGATGCGGCCGCCGGCGACGACAAGCTCTTTCGCATCCGGCGCATCGACAAGGCCAAGCGGCTGCGAGATCAGCGCCTTGGAGTTTTCCAGGACGCCGAGATTTCGCAATATGCCGTTGAGCTGCATCATCACGCGCCCGAGCAGCATGTTGAGCCGCAAGACCAGCGACAGCGTGAACGCGACGGCGCCGACGGTGATCGACCCTTCGACCCAGAGATAGACGGCAAAGCAGCCAATCGCGGTGATCATGATGCCCGACAGCGTCGTCAGCGCCATGCGCACGCCGGTCAGCCGGCGGGTGAAGGGCCGTAGTGCATCGAGATAGATGTCGAAGCCGTTCTTGATGTAGCGGTCGTCGCCGTCGGCCGAGAATAGCTTCAGCGTCTGCACGTTGGAATAGGAATCGATGATGCGCCCATTGATCATCGAGCCAGCTTCAGCCGTGGCCTCGGCATGCCTGCGGATCGAGGGCAGATAGAGCTTGGCCAGCCAGGCGAACGCGAGGATCCAGATCACCACCAGCACGGCCAGGCGCAGATCCAGCCCGGCGACCAGCGCCAAGGTCGTCACCGTATAGATGAGCATGAACCAGATGACCTCGATGAAGCTCTCCATCAGGTCGCCGGTCGCCTGCCCGGCCTGCCAGACTTTTGTCGCGATACGGCCGGCGAAATCGTTCTGGAAGAAGGTGTAGGACTGCCGCGACACATGCCGGTGCGCCTGCCAGCGCACCAGATTGTAGAAGCCCGGCGTGATCGTCTGTTCGTTGACCAGCGCCGACAGGCCGACGACGACGGTGCGGATGACCAGCACCACTGCGATCATGAAAACAAGCTCAGGCCCGGCGGCGGTCCACAGCGCGTCCCAGCTGCGTTCACCGGGAAGCTGGTCGAGAATATCGACCAGCCGCCCGACGAAGTAGAAAAGCCCGGCCTCGATCAGCGGCGCGATGCCGCCGATGACCAGCATGGCGAAGAAGGCGAACTTCGCCTGGCCGACATAGTGCCAGAGGAAGCCGCCGACGCTTGGCGGTGGCCGAAGGTCCGCCGGCTCCCTGAACGGATAGACCCAGTCCTCGAACCAGCGATAGACGGCTGTCATCATGCTGACGTCATCACTCTGCGGCTTCACCCTTCACGCCGATGTCGTTGGCAACGGCGTCATTGGCGGCATCGACCGGACCGTCGTCGAGCAGGAACCCGCCCGACTGGCGCTGCCAGAGCTGCGCGTAGAGCCCGCCGCTGGCAACGAGTTCCTCGTGCGACCCTTCCTCGATGACACGGCCCTTGTCGAGGACGACGAGCCTGTCCATCGCCGCGATGGTCGACAGCCGGTGCGCAATGGCGATGACGGTCTTGCCTTGCATGAGCTTGTAGAGATTCTCCTGGATGGCGGCCTCGGCTTCGGAATCCAGCGCCGACGTCGCTTCGTCAAGGATAAGTATCGGTGCGTCCTTCAACATAACGCGAGCAATGGCGATGCGTTGCCGCTGGCCGCCGGACAATTTGACGCCGCGGTCGCCGACATGAGCATCGAGCCCTTTACGTCCGGTGTGATCCGAAAGCCTGCCGATAAACTCCAGCGCCTCGGCCCGCCCGGCTGCCTCGACAAGCATTTCCTCCGTCGCATCGGGCCGCCCGTAAAGGATGTTGTCGCGCACCGAACGATGCAGCAGCGAAGTGTCCTGCGTCACCATGCCGATCTGCGCGCGCAGCGAATCCTGCGTCACCGAAGCGATCTCCTGGCCGTCGATCAGGATCCGGCCGTTCTCGAGGTCGTAGAACCGCAACAGGAGATTGACCAGCGTCGACTTGCCCGCACCCGAGCGCCCGACAATGCCGACTTTCTCGCCGGGCTTCACCGTCAGCGACAGGTTCTCGATGACGCCCTTCTGCTTGCCATAGTGGAAACGAATGTCGTCGAAGCGGATCTCGCCCTTGGTGACGGCAATGTCCTTCGCCCCCGGCCGGTCTTCGACCAGGCGCGGCAGCGAGATCGAGGCGATGCCGTCTTGCACCGTGCCGATGTTCTCGAACAGGCTCGACATTTCCCACATGATCCACTGCGACATGCCCCACATACGGAGCACGAGGCCGATGACCACGGCGACGGCGCCGATCGTCACCGCCTGGCCGAGCCACAGCCACAGCGCCGTCGCCGTCACCGAAAACAGGAGCAGCGCGTTGAGGATATAGAGCAGGCCGTAAAGCACCGTCACCAGCCGCATCGACCGGTAGACCGTGTCGAGGAAGCCTGCCATGCCTTCTTTGGCGAACGTTGCTTCGCGCCGTGCATGGGAAAACAACTTGACCGTCTGGATGTTGGTGTAGCTGTCAACGACGCGGCCGGTCATAGTCGAGCGCGCATTGGCCTGCGCCTCCCCGACCTTGCCCAGCTTCGGGATGATATAGCGCAACAACCCGATATAGCCGAGCAGCCAGACGCCGAGAGGTGCCGCCAGCCGCAAGTCGGCCGAGCCGACGATGAACAGCATGCCGAGGAAATAGACGATTACGTAATTGAGCACCTCGATCACCTTGATGACGCATTCGCGCACGGCGAGTGCCGTCTGCATCAGCTTGGTGGCGATGCGGCCGGCGAATTCGTCCTGGTAGAAGCTCATCGACTGCTTCAAGAGATAACGATGCACCTGCCATCGGATGCGCATGGGGTAGTTGCCCATCAGCGTCTGCTGGTTGAGCAAAGAATGCAGCCATACTGTACCTGGCAGCGCGAACAGCACGACGAAGGCCATGCCGGCGAGCTTCCAGCTCTCGGTCTGCAGGAAGGTTTCGCGGTTCTGCCCGGACAGCCAGTCGACGATGTGGCCCATGAAGCCGAACATCCACACTTCCGCGATGGCAATCGCCGTCACCAGCACCGCGTCGAGGATGATGTATGGCCAGGCGCCGCGCGTATAATGCACGCAGAAGGCAACCAGCGTCTTCGGCGGCTCGACCGGTTCCGCTGCGGGGAACGGATCGAGCCTTCTTTCAAACCAGCTAAACATAGTGATGCTCACAAAACTGTTGTCCGCTCATGCGGCGCGGGAAAAATCCCCGGGGCGCTCCGCGTCCCCAGACCGTACGTCGGCGGGGACTGACGGCCCGGAATCACCCGGGCCATCGGTCCTGCTTCGCGCAATATAGGGACTTGCGGGCTTTTCACCGACAGAAGCCTTCGACTGAGCTGACGGCACGCCGCCGCCAGTGCGGTTTTTCGCGCCCGGCCGGATCAGCCGGATGATCCGGCGCACCAGCGACGGCCGGCTGTGGTCGGGAACCGCACGCGAGAAATCGACATCCGGCAACATGCCGCGATGCGGACGCCGGCGCGTCTCGGCATGAACCGCCGACGAATAGGTCTCGCCGACTAGCAACGCCCAGGTCGCCGTCTTGCGTTCGTGCAGGCTTCTTGAACCAGGTATCTTATAGGGATCGAACATCGGTCCGTCCTCCGTGTGAAAATAGACATAAAAAGGCGAAGCAATGTCGTGCGCCGGCCTTCGGCCGGAGGCACGGATTGCATCCGTCGGGACACGAGGATAGGCCTCGGTCGCGACATGCTCAGCTGGGGCTCTAGGCCCCTTTAACCGGTTGAAAAACATCGCAGGATTCCTTCAAGAGCCGAAAATTGGGTTCGGCGGGAATCGGTGCGATCAGATCTAAGAAATCAGGTAAATCGTCGTACCGAAACCGCCGGCAGGCAGGTAAGCCCACGGGAGGGGCGCAGGATGTGCATGGTCAGCATGAAATACCCCTCCATCGGTTCGGGTTGACAATGCCTGCTGTATAATCGACTTCGCAGAAAATGGCCACCCGCAGGTCCAGCAATTTCCAAAACCAGCCACCCGCTGTGGCCGATCTGCCACTTATTAGAAAGACGCGGAAATGAACCACCGTCTCCGCATCGCCCTCTACCAGCCTGACATCGCCGGCAACACCGGAACAATCCTGCGCTTCGCCGCCTGCCTCGGCCTTGGCGTCGACATCATCGAACCAGCCGGCTTTCCGCTCTCCGACAAAGCGCTCAAGCGCGCCGGGATGGACTACCTCGAAATGGCTGCCCTGACCCGGCATGTCGACTGGAACGCCTTCGAGGATTGGCGCAAGGGCCAAGCCTGCCGGCTGGTGCTGCTCACCACCAAAGCCGCGACCCCCTATACGGGCTTCAGCTTCGCCCAAGGCGACATCCTGCTGTTCGGCCGCGAATCCGCCGGCGTGCCGGATCCTGTCCATCAGGCGGCGGATGCGCGGCTGACGATCCCGATGCAGCCGGGCACGCGCAGCATCAACGTCGCGCTGTCCGTCGCCATGGTCGCCGGTGAAGCCATCCGGCAACTCGGCTAGAACCTTCAACGCGTTGTCGTCATCGCCAACGGCCCTTGCGTCTTGCATCATTCTCACCCAGGCGCACATCGCCTTCTCCTCAATTGCCCTATCGACATTTCCTGGCTACAAGCTCAACTTAAGTTGAGGTCAAGCGGAAAATCGAGATGGCTCCGGTAAAGGAATTGACGGTCGGCCAGTTGGCCATGCGCAGCGGCGTGGCGGTGTCGGCGCTGCATTTCTACGAGGCGCGCGGGCTGATCCGCAGCCACCGCACGTCGGGCAACCAGCGGCGCTATGGCCGCGACGTGCTGCGGCGGGTGGCGATCATCCGGATCGCCCAGGAGGTCGGCATCTCGCTGGCCGAGATCGGCGCCGCACTTGAATCGCTGCCAGAAGGCCGTACCCCGACGCGCGAGGACTGGAACCTGTTGTCGACCGGCTGGCGCGACGACCTCGATCGCAAGATCACTCAGCTAAAGAAGCTGCGCGACGGCCTTACCGACTGCATCGGCTGCGGCTGCATGTCGATCGACAAATGCCCGCTGCGAAACAGGGAAGATCGCTTGAGTGCGCAAGGGCCGGGCGCAAGGCGACTGCTTGTGGAATCCTAATCCGCCGCGGGCAGCCGCCGTATGGTGAATTCGATTACGTCGCCCGGCCGCTCGAACCAGCTTTCGATCTCGGTCCAGTAGGCCTGCTTGGGAAAACGCTCGAACCATTCCTTGGCCTTGAGCCGCGCATCCGGGCGCGGCAGGACGAAGGTCTCGCGCAAAAACCCGTCACGCGGCACGCGCTCGCGCTCGGCGCGTGAACGATCGAGCCTTTTCTTCAGGCCATGCAGCGGCGGTCTTGCCGGCGTGCGCATGAAAGAACTCCTGGGCCGAACCAGATGACACTTGACCCTTGCCCCTAAGAGATTAGGGATCGCGCCCGGAAAAGGCTAGTGGTCCGATTCCAACATTCGCCTCCCTAATCCCCAGGCGCCGTTGCGAATGTTGGAATCACAAGGACCGCTAGCAAGTTTATGTTTCTGGTGGAGTTTTCGAATTTGACATTTGCATCGTGCCCTGCGCCACGCTGTGTGCAAATGTCAAATTCACTCCACTAGGTCCTTTGTCGGCCGCGACCGGAGACAGCATTTTGGAACGACCAGAAATACCGGCAGGCCTGCCACCCGACATCGAACAGAAGAAAATGAAGGCCAGGCTCTGGTTCGAGACGCTGCGCGAGCGCATCTGCACCACCTTCGAGCAGATCGAGCAGGACTTGACCGGTCCGCTGGCCGAATGGTCGCCCGGCCGCTTCGAAAAGACGCCGTGGGAACGAGACCATGGCAAGGGCGGCGGCGGCGCCATGTCGATGATGCGCGGCCGCGTCTTCGAGAAGGTCGGCGTCCATACTTCGACCGTCTATGGCGAATTCTCGCCCGAATTCAGGAAGCAGATGCCCGGCGCCGAGGAAGACCCGAGCTTCTGGGCATCAGGCATTTCGTTGATCGCGCATCCCTGGAACCCCAACGTGCCGGCCGTGCACATGAACACCCGCATGGTCGTGACGTCGCGCCACTGGTTTGGCGGCGGCGCCGATCTGACGCCGGTGCTCGACCGCAACCGCACGGAAGATCACCCCGACACGCTCGCCTTCCATCGAGCCATGCAGTTCGCCTGCGAGAAGAACGCTGCGATCGCCGACCACCCCAAATTCAAGGCCTGGTGCGACGAGTATTTCTATCTGCCGCACCGCCACGAGCCGCGCGGCGTCGGCGGCATCTTTTTCGACTGGCTGCATTCGGGGGAGGAGAAAGGCGGCTGGAATGCCGATTTGAACTTCGTCCAGGATGTCGGGCGTTCTTTCCTTGTCGTCTACGGACACCTGGTTCGCGCCCATTTCAACGAGAACTGGACCGACGACGACCGCGACGAGCAGCTCATTCGCCGCGGCCGTTACGTCGAATTCAACCTTCTTCACGATCGCGGCACCATCTTCGGCCTGAAGACCGGCGGCAATGTCGCTTCGATCCTGTCCAGCCTGCCGCCGGAGGTCAGGTGGCCGTAAAAAATCGGTGAGCGAAACGTGAGCCGCATTGACGTCCCATTCGCCGAATCTGGGCAGCCAATGTGGCATCGCCATTATCTTTTTCGTCTAATAGGCAATTGAAATAAAACGACTATTTGTCGTTTCGGGCCGGGAAGCGCCGGCGGTTCAGTCCCGAACCGCGACACGACGCTACCGGACGGCCCTGAACAAGGCGGAGCATTTTCCAAACGGATGCCCGCATTTCCAGGAGTATTACATGCGAAAGCTCATTGTTTCGGCAGCCGCCGCTGCCCTTCTCGCTTCCGGCTCGATTGCCTTTGCCGCGGTCAAGCACACCACGGGCACGGTCAAGACCTATGATGGCACGGCCATGAGCCTCGTTCTGGACGATGGATCGACCTTTACGCTGCCCAAGACCTTCAAGGATCCTGGCCTGAAGGCCGGCGAAAAGGTCCGCGTTTCCTGGGACATGAGCGGCAAGAACAAGGTTGCCGAGTCCGTCAAGATCGTGAAGTGACCGGGACAAGACCGAACGGTCTCGCCTTGGCTTAGCCTGACAAGAGGGGCGGAGCAGCGCTGCTCCGCCTTTTTCGCACCCACGGCAACCAAAATGGTCGAACCGTGTTATGCTAGCTCCCCCGTGCGTGCCCCCGAAACCGACTGCTGTGACAGGGCGCGGAACAGAGATGGCGGAGCTTCGTGTGCCCATGAGAGGCACAGGCTCCAAGGAGGAAAGGAGAAAATCCCATGAAGGAATTCCATTGCGGCTCGCTGGTTCCCGGCTGTGAGTGGCACACGCGTGCCGGTGAGGAAGCCGAGGTCATGCGCCGCGCCGTCGACCATATGCGCGAGACACATGGCGAAACGGTCATTCGCGAGACGATGATCGAGGCGATCCGCTCGCGCATCGAGAAAGTTCGCGACGCGGCCTGAGCAGTCCTATCTGGCCTTCAAGGCTTCCGCGGCGCGCTCCAGCAGCGCGTCGCGATCGAGCGCAAAGCCGGACCCGATCCATTCCTTTTCCAGGTTTTTCAGGATCGCACCGAGTATTGGCCCCGGCGACGCGCCAAGCGCCGTCAGATCGCCGCCCTTGACTGGGAACACCGGTTTTTCCCATTTCAGCGCAAAAGCGAGCAGGCGCGAAAACCCGCCGGCCTGAACCAGCGCGTCATTGTCCTCGAGAGCCCGCGCTCGCGCCGACGCCAGCGACAGCCGCAGGCGATCGAGAAAACCCTGGCGCTCGCCGGAATAGAGTTTCTTGGCCAGTTCCGCTTCGCTTGTCTTGGGCTCGACGGCAGCCGTCAGCGCCCAGTGGCGCAGGCGCTCCGCCTCAGTGGTCGAAAGTTTCAGCCGCTCGGCCAGTGTCTTCATCCTCGCCGCATCGGGCGGCACGATCGCCTCCAGCCTGAGCAGCGGGTCCGGCGCCCAGCCCAGATCCTTTTCTGTCTTGGTCAGCCCATGAATGGCATCGATGCCCCATTTCTCGCTTTCCGGCAGGGCGCTGGTGAGCACGCCGGCCTGGCGCATCCACAGCAAGGCGCGCGACGGATCTGGGGCCGATAACAACTTCTTCAGCTCGGACCAGATGCGTTCGGCCGAGAGATGGGCGAGACCGTCCTTGAGCCGGGCGCAGGCCTTCAATCCCTCGGCATCGGGCCGACCCTCGCCATACCAGGCGAAAAAGCGGAAGAAACGCAGGATGCGCAGATAGTCTTCGCGGATCCGCTGCTCGGCATCGCCAATGAAGCGCAGCCTTCGTGCCTCGATATCGCCGACGCCGCCGACCAGGTCGACCACCGTCCCGTCAGCCTCCGCATAGAGCGCGTTGATGGTGAAATCGCGCCGTTCGGCGTCGGCCTTCCAGTCGCGGCCGAACGACACTTTGGCGCGGCGGCCATCGGTCTCGATGTCGGCGCGCAGCGTGGTGACCTCATAGGGCGCGCCGCCGGCAATCACCGTGATCGTGCCGTGTTCGATGCCGGTCGGCACTGCCTTGAAGCCCGCCGCCTCGGCGCGGCGAACGGTTTCCTCGGGCAGGCAAGTGGTAGCAACGTCGATATCGGCGACCGGCTGCCCAATCAGCGCATTGCGCACCGCGCCGCCCGCGATGCGGGCTTCCTCGCCGCCCTGCGCCAGCACGGCAAGCAGCCGCTGGAGATGCTTTTCACCCAGCCAGTCGGCTCTGCCCGCCAGCGATATCGGATCACTCAAGCATAGAGCCTTTCATAGAGCGTGCGGATGATGCCGGCAGTGACGCCCCAGATGCGCTGGCCGCCATAGGGCATATCGTAGAAGAACCATTCCAGGTCGTTCCACATGCGGCTGTCCCTGGTGTGGTTGGCCGGATCCATCAGGAACGAAAGCGGCACTTCGAAGGCGGCGTCGACCTCGTCGGAATTGAGCGACAGCGTAAAACCGGGCTCGACGATCGCCAGCACCGGCGCGATGCGATAGCCGCTGCCGGCGACATAATCGGGCATGCGGCCGATGATCTCGATGCGGTCCTGGCCGAGCCCGATCTCCTCGAAGGTTTCGCGCAAGGCCGCTGCTTCCGGGGTCGCATCGGTGGGATCAATGGTGCCGCCGGGAAAAGCCACCTGCCCCGAATGGCTGCGCAGTTTTTCCGCCCGCTTGGTCAAAAGCACGGTCGCATCGCGTCCATGATCGACGACCGGGATCAGCACTGCGGCGTCGCGCAGCGCTTTGAGCTGCGTCAACCGTGGATGGCCGGGGTTGAAGCGATGATCGCCATAATCGTCGCCGGCATGGGCTTCAGCTTGCGCCGCGACCCGCGCGCGAAAATCCGCTGTGGAAAACGGCGGCGGCCTCACCTGATCCATCATGCGCTCAGCCGCTTCAGTTTTTCCGCCGGCATGATCGGATAGATTTCGCCTTTCGAGCGCACGGCAAACATCGTCTTGCCGCCGATATCGATCTCCTCGCCATGCTCGACCAGTTCGTACATCACCGGCCGCGCCACCAGCGCTTCCAGCCTCCCGCGCACCAGCACATAGGGCTTCAGGCCGCCGGTCTCGTTCTCGTCGACGAAGCGCAGCGGATGGCCAGGTCCGGCCTCGACGACATCGCCGACATTGGTGCGGAAAGTGATGGTCTGCTCGGCGCCGGCGCCGGAAACATCCATTTCAACCGCGATGAAAGGCGCGTCCACGACGCGGATGCCGACCCGTTCGACCGGCGTCACCAGATAGGTCCTGCCATCCTCGTCCTTGCGCAGCACGCTGGAAAACAGCTGCACCAGCGGCATGCGGCCGATCGGCGTGCCGAGATAGAACCACGTTCCGTCTTGTTTGATCTCCATGTCGAGATCGCCGCAAAAGTCGGGATTCCAGCGCTCCACCGGCGCCGCGCCCTTGCCGGCGCGAGCCGCACGCGAGATCAACGCTTCGAGACCGCGCGCCTCGGTTGCGGCAGCAAGGCTGTGTTCGCGATGTTCGGAGCGTTCCGTCATGGTCACGAAATAGTCACTGTTGTTCCGCTTGTCAGCCTAAGTCTGTGATTTAAATTCATTCGTAGGCGCCAGGCGAAGCCGAATCGCGGCATTCTAAGGCACTACAGTGCAAGCCGGTACTTCCAGCACAAGGATCGATGCGGCATGAGCGTAATGGTCAAGGAAAGCCCAATCAGCGAAAAGGACATGATCGCCCAGGCCGAGACGGCGCTGGCCGATATTTCCAGGGTGCGCGACGGCGTCGGCCGCGTCATTTTCGGCCAGGAAGTGGTGGTCGAGCGCACGCTGGTGGCGCTGCTTGCCGGCGGCCATGCGCTGCTGGTCGGCGTGCCCGGCCTTGCCAAGACCAAGCTGGTCGAAACGCTCGGTGTCGTGCTCGGCCTCGATTCGCGCCGCATCCAGTTCACACCCGACCTGATGCCGTCGGACATTCTCGGCTCAGAGGTGATGGAACAGGACGAGGCCGGCAAGCGCTCCTTCCGCTTCATCTCCGGCCCGATCTTCGCGCAATTGCTGATGGCCGACGAGATCAACCGCGCCTCGCCGCGCACCCAGTCGGCGCTGCTGCAGGCGATGCAGGAATATCACGTCACCATCGCCGGCATTCGCCACGACCTGCCCGCACCCTTCCATGTACTGGCGACGCAAAACCCGCTGGAGCAGGAAGGCACCTATCCCCTGCCCGAAGCGCAGCTCGACCGCTTCCTGATGCAGGTCGACATCCTTTATCCCGAAATCGAGGCCGAGCGGCGCATTCTGCTCGAAACCACCGGCATCGAGGACGCCAAGGCGCAAAACGTCCTGCAGCCGGCGCGGCTGAGGGAAATCCAGACGCTGATCCGCCGTATGCCGGTGCCCGAAAGCGTCGTCGACGCCATCCTCAAACTGGTGCGTTCGGCGCGTCCCGGCCAGGGCAATGCCGAGACCGACAAGCATGTCGCCTGGGGTCCCGGCCCGCGCGCCAGCCAGGCGCTGACGCTGTGCGCCCGTGCGCGCGCGCTTTATGACGGGCGGCTGGCGCCGTCGGTGGACGACATCCGCGCGCTGGCCGAACCGGTGCTGCAGCACCGCATGGCGCTGACCTTTGCCGCCCGCGCCGAGGGCACGACCGTGCGCGACGTGGTAGCGAAACTGGCCAAAGGAATCTGATGGCGCGTATCGGCGAAGTCCAGGCACCGGCAGCGACGCGCGACGCGCTCGCCAGGGGCCGGTTGCGGGCTTCGCTGGTGCCGGACCTGCTGGTCGAGGCGCGCCGTATCGTCAACACGGTAATTGCCGGCTGGCATGGCCGCCGCAAGCGCGGCATCGGCGAGAATTTCTGGCAGTTCCGCCCCTATGTCGAAGGCGATTCCTCGCGCATCGACTGGCGCCGTTCGGCCCGCGACGACCACACCTATGTGCGCGACCGCGAATGGGAAGCAGCCCACACGGTGTGGCTTTGGGCCGACCCATCGCCCTCCATGCTCTACAAATCGACTGGCGTCAGCGTTTCCAAGGAATCGCGCGCGCTGGTGCTGGCACTGGCCATGGCCGAATTGCTATCTCGCAGCGGCGAGCGCATCGCCTGGCCCGGCCTGACCGATCCGTTCACCGCCCGCAACGGCGCCGAGCGCATCGCGGCGCAATTGATGCACGCCGCCGACCCGCCGGCAAAGCCTGACCTGTCCGCCATCCGCCGCTTCTGCGACATCGTCGTCGTCAGCGATTTCCTCGACCCGGTCGAGGAGACCATGGAATGGCTCGATGTGCTGGCGCGGCATGGCGTGCGTGCGCATCTGATCGAGGTTGCCGATCCGGCGGAGGAGACCTTTCCCTATGCCGGCCGCACCGAATTCACCGATCCCGAGACCGGCGACAAGCTGACCGCCGGCCGCGCCGAAATGCTCGGCGACGAATACCGCTTGCTCTACACCGCCCGCCGCCAGGAGTTGGCCAGCTGGTGCAAGCGCCTCGGCTGGAGCTACACCGTCAACCACACCGACCGCCTCGCTTCCGAGGCGTTGGTGCGCATCCACATGGCGATGACCGCCGATGGCGCATTCGTGGGAAAGGCCGGCGCATGAGCTGGCTGCCGCTCTCCTTTGGCGCTCCCATGGTGTTGTGGGGCCTGCTGGCGCTGCCGGTGATCTGGTGGCTGCTCAGGCTCACACCGCCCAAGCCGCAGTCCGAAATCTTTCCGCCGCTGAAGATCCTCGCTCGCGTGCTGAAGCGCGAGGAAACGCCGCAGCAGAGCCCGTGGTGGCTGACGCTGCTGCGGCTGTTGATGGCAGCCCTTGTCGTCGCGGCATTAGCCGAACCCGTTTTCAATCCGCGCGAAAAATTGCCGGCCGAGGGCGCCGCCCTGGCGCTCGTCATCGACAATGACTGGGCGAGTGCTGCCGACTGGGGCAAGCGCGTCGCCACCGCCCAGCGGCTGATCGCCGATGCCGGTTCGAACGGCGTACCGGTCGTCATCGCCTTCACCGCCGAAAAGCCGAACGCCGAGATCGGCCCCTTCGATGCGGCGGCTGCCCTCGACCGGCTGCGCGCCGCCAAGCCGAGGCCGATCCCGACCGACCGACCCGCTGTCTATGCCCGCGTCGCCGGCGTGCTGGAAACCTTGCCCGGCGCCAGCGTTGCCGTTCTCGCCGACGGCCTTGCGGCAAAGGGCGACGAGGCCGCCTTCAACACACTGCTGTCGAAAAACGCCGCCCGTGTCGTCTGGGCCAATTCCGACCGGCTGGCGCTGACTGGGCTCACTGGCGCCGAAAATCAGGTCGACGGCTTCGCCCTGACCGCCATCCGCGCGCCCGGCGATCCGGCGCCGGCACAAGTCACCGCCGGCGCCTTCGACGATAAGGGCCGCCGCATCGCCGACGCGACGCTGACCTTCGCGCCGGGTGAGACTACCGCCACCGGCACGATGGCGGTGCCGTTCGAACTGCGCAACGACTTCGCCTCGATCGCGCTCGACGGCGAACGCCAGGCAGGTGCGGTGCGCGTGCTCGACGAAAGCTCCAAGCGCCGCCGCGTCGGACTTTTATCGCAGGCCGAGGCCGACCAGGCGCAGCCGCTTCTGTCGCCGCTCTATTACATCAGGCGCGCGCTGCAGCCTTTCGCCGATCTGGTCGAACCGTCGAGCGTCGATCTCGCCGACGCCATCCCGCAGCTTCTCGACCAGAAGCCGGCGATGATCGTCATGGCCGATATCGGTACCATTCCGCCGCAGGTCCATCAGCGGCTGGGCGACTGGGTCGACAATGGCGGCACGCTGGTGCGCTTTGCCGGTTCGCGGCTGGCCGCCGCCGGCAATGACGATGATCTGTTGCCGGTCAGGCTGCGCACCGGCGAGCGCTCGCTTGGCGGCGCGCTGTCATGGACGACGCCGCAAGCGGTGACCGAATTCCCGAAGAACGGCCCGTTCGCCGACCTCGCACCGCCGGCCGAGGTCACGGTGAGCCGGCAGGTGTTGGCCGAACCGACGCCGGACATCGTCGAACGCACCTGGGCAACCCTTGCCGATGGCACCCCGCTGGTGACCGGGTTGAAGAAGGGCAAGGGCACGCTGGTTCTGTTCCACATCACCCCGGAAGCGACATGGTCGACGCTGCCGATCTCCGGCAGCTTCGTCGAGATGCTGCGGCGCATCGTGCAGTTGTCGCGCAACCAGGGTGCGGCGGTTGCCAACGCCGAAGCCGCTGCTACGTCGCTGGCGCCTTATCGCATGATAGCCGCCGACGGCACTTTGGTGCCGCCGACGCCGGATGCGCGACCGCTGGTCCCCGGCGCCGGCACGCTGCCGGTGACGTTCGAGAACCCGCCCGGCCTCTACGGCTCGGAAACCGGCGTTTTCGCCCACAATCTGCTCGACCCGGCCACCGCCTTCGCGCCGCTGGTGCGCCCGCAATTCACAGTGCCGGTGACCAATATCCAGTACGCTTTCGATGAATCGCGCGACCTCAAGGGATCGCTGGTCACAGGGGCCCTTGTGCTTATGCTGCTCGACACGCTGGCGGTGTTCTGGATGGGCGGGCTGATGTCGCGCCGACCGCGCCGCGCCCGATCGGCCGCGGCAACGACGGCTGCGCTGCTGCTTGGCCTCGGCATGCTGTTTGGCCATGCCGACCTCGCCCGCGCCGACGACGCCAAGCCCGGCGATGCCGCCGCTATCGAGGACATTGCCAAGACCCGCATCGCCTATGTGCTGACCGGTGTGCCCGGTGACGATTCGATCAGCCGCGCAGGGCTCGAAGGCTTGACCCGCTTCCTGATCGAGAAGACCGCGCTCGAGCCGGGCGCGCCGGCGGGCGTCGATATCTCGAAGGACGAGCTTTCCTTTTATCCGCTGATCTACTGGCCGATCGATCCCTCCGCGCCGATGCCGAGCCAAGCCGCGATCGCCCGCATCGACGCCTATATGCAGCAGGGCGGCACGGTGCTGTTCGACACGCGCGACCAGTTCGCCAACGGCATCGGTGCGGATTCGGCGAGCCCGGCGACGGAACGGTTGCGCGACATTCTCGGCAATCTCAACGTGCCGCCGCTGGAGCCGGTGCCCGCCGACCATGTGCTGACCAAATCCTTCTTCATCCTGCCCGAATTTCCCGGCCGCTTCTCCGGCAGCCCGCTCTGGGTGGAAGCCTCGCTCGAGGCCAGCAATGCCGAGAATCGGCCGGTACGCGTCGGCGACGGCGTCTCGCCGATCCTGATCACCGCCAATGATTTTGCCGGCGCCTGGGCCGTCGACGAGAATGGTGACCCGCTTTTGCCGACCGTGCCATCGGATCCGATGCAGCGCATCTATGCGCTGCGCGCCGGCGTCAACATCATGATGTACATGCTGACCGGCAACTACAAATCCGACCAGGTGCACGTGCCGATCCTGCTCGAACGGCTGGGGCAGTAGAATGGCGGTATTGGCTAATTTCGTCTCGATCCTGTCTGGCGCCGGCGGCGCAGCCTCACCCTCCTCCTTGTGGGGAGGGTCGGCTCGCTGCCGCAGCGAAGCGAAGACAGTGAGCCGGGGTGGGGGTGCAGCGCTAGCGCTCTGTCGCCTACCCCCACCCCGCTCCGCTACGCGGATCGACCCTCCCCACAAGGGGGAGGGTAAACGATGAACTGGTCGATTTCCTTCGAACCGCTGCTGTCCTGGCCCTTGCTGGCTTTGGTGCTCGCACCGCTGCTGGTGCTGGCGGCTGTCGGCTTGTGGTTTCGCCAGCGCGGCGCGATCTTCCGCATCGCGGCGCTGATTGCGCTGGGCGCAGCACTCCTCAATCCGGTTTTCCTGGATGAGGAGCGCGAGGCGCTGAAGAGCGTCGTTGCCGTCATCGTCGACCGCAGCCAGAGCCAGGATATCGGCGACCGGACCAAACAGACCGACGAAGCGCTTGCCGGTTTGCAGCAGCGCCTTGGCCGCTTCAAGCAGTTCGACGTCCGCGTCGTCGCGGCCGGCAAGTCGGAAGCCGCCGACGAGCGCACCGAGACCAAGCTTTTTGCAGCGCTTGAAGGCGCCTTCCGCGACGTGCCGCCCTCGCGCATCGGTGGCGCCATCATNCGAGACCAAGCTTTTTGCAGCGCTTGAAGGCGCCTTCCGCGACGTGCCGCCCTCGCGCATCGGTGGCGCCATCATGATCACCGATGGCGAGGTGCATGACGCGCCGGCCGCCCCCGACTTCAATGCGCCGCTGCACGCGCTGATCACCGGCAACGAGCACGAGAAGGACCGCCGCATCCGCTTCGAGAACGCGCCGCGCTTCGGCCTCGTCGGCAAGCCGCTCGACATGACCTACCGCGTCATCGCCACCGACGGCGAAACCGGCCCGGTCGATGTCCGCGTCTCGGTCAATGGCGAGCAGGTCGCGGTCGAAGAGGCGACCATCGGCCAGGCGATGCCGCTGCAGGTGACCATCCCCGGCGCCGGCCGCAACATCGTCGAACTCTCCATCGACCGCGAGCCGGGCGAACTGACCGACGCCAACAACCGCGCCATCGCGCTGATCGACGGCATCCGCGAGAACTTGCGCGTGCTTTTGGTTTCCGGCGAACCGCATGCCGGCGAGCGCACGTGGCGCAATCTGCTGAAATCCGACGCCTCGGTCGATCTCGTCCATTTCACCATTTTGCGGCCGCCGGAAAAGCAGGACGGCACGCCGATCAACGAACTGTCGCTGATCGCCTTCCCGACCCGCGAGTTGTTCGTCGAGAAGATCAAGGATTTCGATCTCATCATCTTCGACCGCTACCAGCACCGCGACGTGCTGCCGATCCTCTATTACGACTACATCTCCGAATATGTCGAAAAGGGCGGCGCGCTGCTGATCGCCGCCGGGCCGGAATATGCCGGCGACGCCTCGATCGCCCGCACCCCGCTAATGTCGTCGCTGCCGGCAATGCCGACCGGCGAAGTCATCGACAAGGCCTTCTATCCGCGCCTCACCGATCTCGGCCAGCGCCATCCGGTGACGCGCGGCCTCGACGGCTCGGCGACCGAGCCGCCGCGCTGGAGCCGCTGGTTCCGCACCATCGGCGTGCAGAACCCCGAAGGCGAAGTGGTGATGAAGGGCGCCGACAACCGCCCGCTGCTTCTGCTCGATCATAAGGGCGAAGGCCGCGTCGGCATGCTTCTGTCCGATCAGGGCTGGCTATGGGCGCGCGGCTTCGAGGGTGGCGGCCCGCATGTCCAGCTTTACCGCCGCATCGCCCACTGGCTGATGAAGGAACCTGAACTCGAGGAAGAGCGGCTGACTGCCGACGGCCGCGGCATGATGCTGGAAATCCGCCGCCAGACGATGAGCGACGATCCCGGCCCGGCGCAGGTGATCACCCCTTCGGGCAAGGCGCTGATCGTCAAGCTGGAGAAGTCCGAACCCGGCGTTTTCCTGGGCAGCATCGAGACCAAGGAGATCGGCCTCTACCAGATCGGCAATGGTGACCTGACCGCACTCGCCCATGTCGGCCCGGTCAACGCGCCGGAATTCTCCGACGTCGTCTCTACCGAGGACCGGTTGAAGGCTCCGACTGAGGCCACCGGCGGCAGCGTGCGCCGGCTGGCGGCCTCCTCCACCCTTGGCCAGCTCACCGGCAGTGTCGCCCTGCCCTCCATCGTCCCGGTCCGCGCCTCCGGTGCGGCCTCGGGCGCAGACTGGATCGGCCTGCGCAGCACCGACGACAGCGTGCTCAAAGCCGTCTCGCGCGTACCCCTGTTCGGCGGCTTCCTCGGCCTTTGCCTGCTGCTGCTGGCCATGGGCGCGATGTGGTACCGGGAGGGAAGGTAAGGAATCCCTTCTCCCCGTCACTATACGGGGAGANCTGCTGGCCATGGGCGCGATGTGGTACCGGGAGGGAAGGTAAGGAATCCCTTCTCCCCGTCACTATACGGGGAGAAAGACGCTCAACTTACTCCTCCGGCTCCGTCGTAAACAGCAGCGGGTACCCCTTGGCCTTGGCCGCGTCGACGGCCCGTGTCGCCTTGGTCTCGGCGACATCCCTCGTGAAGACGGCAACGACGCAAACGCCGAGCCGGTGCGCGGTGATCATCACCCGGTTAGCCTGGTCTTCGCTGAGCTTGAACTCGCCCTTCAGCACCGTCACCACGAATTCGCGCGGCGTAAAATCGTCATTGATGAGGATGACCTTGTAGAGCTTCGGCCGCTCGGTCCGCGGCTTGGTCTTGGTGCGGGGTTTGGAACTGATTTCAGGCATCGGGAACCGGTATCGCGCGAGGGGTCGCTCTCACTTTGTCATGGGGGAAAGCCGTCGTCCATTTTGATCGGCGCGCCAAACCGGCTTCCCGGAAGTGCTGCCGTTCACAAATTTAGGAAGTGTACGCTGCGGTTCAACGGCCCTGGCGATCGGCGACGCGACGAGCCTGGAATTGCCGTGCGCTGGATGCCGCATCCGGCCTTGATCCGGCCGCCTTGTATTCGACCCAGGCGACCGCGAGCCAGCCGAAGAAGCAGGCCAGCGCCGCGCCGGTGATCACGGTCAGCAGCAGGCTTTGCCATGGTGTGATGTATTGCCAGCTGCTGGAGATTGCCGGTGCAAACAGCGACGGCTCCGTGCGCCCGCTCACCGGATCGGGCACCGGGCTGGCGGTGAACTGGACCAGCACCCTGACCATGGCCGAGGCCACAAGGCCGCCGATGGCCATCGAGCGCAGAATGGATGAAAGCCGCTTCTTCATGCGGGCTATCCTACCGGACCGGCATTGCAAACGGGTTAAAGTCCTGGGTGGCCGGCACCCATCAACGGGTAATCATGCTCTCACACGACAAGGCCGCTCCAGCCGGGGGGTGCTGGAGCGGCCTTGTTACAGACAAACCTGTTGGCTGTCTGGATCAGGCCTTCGGGGCGTCCGTCTTGACGACCTTCTTCGCCTTCTTGTGCTTCTTGACGGGCTTCTTGGCGACGACCTTCTTCACCGGGGGCTTGGCGGTCGTGGTCGCCGGAGCGGTGGTCGTGGAAGCAGCCGGAGCAGCGGTCGTGGTGGCAGCGGCATTGCCCAGAGCCGGCATTGCGAAAGCGAGAGCGACGGCGAGACCGGTGGCGGAGAGGATGGACTTTTTCATGGCTTCATTTCCTTCTTTGTGCGGGTCGAGTTTCGAGTGTCACTGAACCGGGTCGATCGGTGTCACTCCAAGCAGCTTCAAAGCGTTCGCGAGCATCCGGATACCCTGTGCCTGTTTCTTGTTGGCGCAGAACCGGTTTCCCTTTCTTTGCAGTGCTTTCGCCGCGGTGACCTGCGTTGCCGCGGCATGGGTTTCGAGGGCTTCGTCTACCTGGCGATTGAGATCGATGCAGCGCTCGCTCCTTGTGATCGGCGTCACCTTTGCGGTTGTGGCTCCGATCGCGGCTGTGACGAGCGGAATGCTGAGCAGCGCACCCATCAAGCTGATCGTGAACCTGTGCATCGGTAATGTCCGTTACTCCGGAGACTTAGCGTCGCAGCCGATGTCCTGACCGCCACGGCACCCTTTATGCCCTTGATTCTTTTCGGGAGTTTTTCCGGACTATAGAATTTTGTTTCTGGACTGTTTCTGGCAAATCGGCTTTGCGGGCGATCATCGCCGCTCGCCAACATGTGGCCAGAATTCTATCGTGTGGGTGACGCCACAGAAGCAGACTCAGAAGGCAGCCGCCGACGGGCCGCCAGCAATGACAGGATCGCCGTGAAATCCGATGCGCACATACTGATCGTCGACGACGACAAGGGCATTCGCGACCTGCTTCAGGAATTCTTCCAGAAGCGCGGCCTGCGCACCACGGTTGCCGCCGACGGCGTCGAGATGGAAGACATACTGCGCCGCACGCAGGTAGACCTGATCGTGCTTGATGTGATGCTGCCAGGAAAGAGCGGGCTGGAGCTCTGCCGCGACCTGCGCGCCAGCTACTCGACGCCGATCATCATGCTGACGGCGGTGACCGAGACCACCGACCGCGTCGTCGGCCTGGAAATGGGCGCCGACGACTATGTGCCCAAACCCTTCGATCCGCGCGAGCTGCTGGCCCGTATCCGCGCCGTTTTGAGGCGCAATGGTGCTGCCGAGCCGAAGCGGGCCACCACCAAGCAGATCTATCATTTTGCCGGCTGGACGATGGACTGCTCGCGCCGCCGGCTGATGGCGCCGGGCGACGTCAGGGTCGAACTGACGATGGCGGAGTTCAACCTGTTGCAGACCTTCGTCAAAAGCGCGCAGCGCGTCCTCACCCGTGACCAGCTCATCGAGCTTTCCGGCGGTGACAGCGACTATTCCTTCGACCGCAGCATCGACATCCTGGTCAGCCGTCTCAGGCGCAAGATGGAAGACGACCCCAAGACGCCGAAACTGATCCTGACTGTGCGCAGCGGCGGCTACCAGTTCCTGCCCGAGACCACCTCCGAATGAGACGTTTCCTGCCGCAAACCCTGCCGGTCTGGGTTTTGCTCATCGTCATTGCCGGCCTGCTGATCAGCCAGGTCGCCACGCTCTACATCGTCTCGCGCGATCGTGCCGTCGCCAATGACGAGGTCGATCTCTACCGGCTTAACGACCGCGCCTATTCGCTGGTGCAGCTGATGCATGACGACACGCCGGAGCAGCGCAAGCTGACGGCCTCCGGTCTGTTCAACGCCACCTATGCGCTCACTGTTTCGGACACGCCCGCGGTCACCTCGTCGATCGCCGGCGACGACGAACTGGCCGAGCTCGAGGACATCCTGGTCGGGCGGCTGTCGAAATTCGGCATCACCGACGCCCGCGTCCGGCGCGATCCGGCAACCCAGGCAGCCAACGCGCCTGGCGGTGTGGCCGTGACCAAGGATGTTGGCGCGGTGGAGCGCGACCTGTTATCGCTGGCGGCCAGCTTCGCCCAAAGCGACAAGCTGACGGCCTCTGTCCGCTTCGCCGACGGCCAATGGCTGAATTTCACCGAGCCCAACACGCCGGTCGGACCGATATTGAGCTTCGACAGCCTGCCGCTCTATTCGCTGATCGCGGCCCTGGTGGTGATCATGTCGATCTGGTCGCTGCGCCGGCTGACGGCGCCCTATCGGATGATGGAAACGGCGGTCAACCGGATCGGCACGGACCTGAAGAGCCCGCCGATCGCCGAGACCGGCAGCCGCGAAATCCGCGCCGCGGCCAAAGCCGTCAACGCCATGCAGGTGAGGCTGCGCGACTATGTCGAGGACCGCGAACATCTGGCCGCCGCGCTCGCCCACGATCTGCGCACTCCGCTGACCCGCATGCGGCTGCGCCTCGAGCTGTTGCGCAGATCGACGGCGCGCGAGGCGCTCGCCCACGACCTCGCCGACATCGAGAGCATTGCCAGCTCCGTCATCGACTTCGCCACCTTCGAAGTCACCGAGGAGAAGAGCGAGCGGATCGATTTCTGGTCGCTGGTGGAATCGATCGCCGACAGTTTCGAGGACGTCACGTTCGACCATGACGGCGCCAGGCCGCGTGGCATGATCTGCATGGCGCGGCCGGTGGCGCTCAAGCGCTGCGTCAACAATCTGGTCCAGAATGCCGTGACCTACGGCAAGAAAGCCCATGTCAGCCTGCGGCAGTCGGACGGCACGGTCACGCTGGTTATCCGCGACGAGGGGCCGGGCATACCGCAGGCGCAGCTCGACCAGGTGTTCGGTTCCTTCGTGCGGCTGGAGCAATCGCGCAACCGCCAGACCGGCGGTCTCGGGCTAGGCCTGACCATTGCCCGCAACATTGCGCGTGCCGCCGGCGGCGATGTCAACCTGTCCAACCATCCTCGCGGCGGCCTGCTGACGGAGCTCAGCCTGCCGCTGGCGGCATGAGGCAGCAGACTAGCGTCTCGATGGGCACCGGGGGTGGATCAACCAACCCAACCTTGCAATAGTGCGGCCGCTCGAACAGGAGGAGATCGCCGCATGCTTTACGCCATCCTGGCCTATCACGTCGAACAGACCATCCAGTCCCTGACGCCGCAGCAGGACGCGGCGCTGATGCACGACCTGCTCGAGGTCAATGCCAGATTGACCCGCGAAGGCAAGCTCGGGCCGGCGGTAAGACTGGGCGCGACCGCCGACGCCGTCACGCTGCGTGGTCCGGGAGACGGCATCGTCATCGACGGGCCGTTTGCCGAGACCAAGGAACAATTGCTGGGTCTTTATGTCCTCGACTGCGCCACGCAGGAGGCGGCGATTGCGGCTGCGCGCGACTTGCGCCGCGTGAACCCCTCGGCGGTGTACGAGATCCGGCCGATCACATTTTACCTTCCCGGCCTGGCGTTCCCCGTGACGAAGGGCGATTTCCAGGAGGCCGCCAGCGGCTGAGAGCCGCTTGCCCTACCCCATGGCCGGTCAGGCAGAAGCGATCTCGTTGCCCAGGCGGACCGTTTCGGCGACGAGAAGGTCGAGATCCTCGCGCCGGGTCCGGTGGTTGTTGATCGCCACCCTCAGGCAATGCTGGCCTTGCACCGTGGTATCGGAAATGGCGGCGATGCCTTCTTCCTGCAGCCTCAGCATGATCTCGGTGTTGAGCGCCTTCGAGCGCTCGCCATCGAGCCCTTCCGCGCGATAGCGGAAGCAGACGATGTTGATGCTGGTCGGCGCTGTCAGTTCGAGCGCCGGTTGAGCCTCGATCAGGCCTGAGAGATACTGCCCCTGCGCAATGTTCTGGTCGATCAGACGGCCGAATTTTTCGACGCCGTGTTCCCGCAGCGCCATCCACACTTTCAGCGCCTTGAAGCCGCGTGTCGTCTGCAGACCGTAATCGTGCAGCCATTGGCCGGAGGCGAGGCCGCGCGGTGTCGATTCCAGATATTCCGGCGTCACCGCGAAGGTCTTGCGATGCGCCGAGGCATCCCTGACCAGCGCGCAGCCTGCCTCGAACGGAGCGTGCAGCCATTTGTGGGGGTCGAGCGCGATGGAATCGGCCCATTCGATGCCGGCGACACGACGCGCATTCTCGGGCGCGATCGCGATCAGCGCGCCGATGCAGCCGTCGACATGGAACCAGAGATCCTCCTCATGCGCCAGCTTGGCCAGCGCCTGCAGATCGTCGATGGCGCCGGTGTTGACAGTGCCGGCATTGCCGATGATGCAGGCCGGCTTGAACCCGGCCGCGCGATCTTCCGATATCGCCGCCCGCAAAGCTTCGATGTCGATGCGAAGTCCGGCGTCGCTGGCAATGCGCCGCAGCGCCTTGTTGCCGAGGCCGAGCGCTTCCATTCCCTTGCGGTGACAGGAATGGACCTGGTCCGAGCCATAGAAACGCAACGGCTTTTCGATTGCTCCAACGCCGTGCTCGCGCACGTCGATGCCGGCCTTGGTGTTGCGCGCCACGGTCAGCCCGATGATGTTGGCCATCGAACCGCCGCTGACCAGCGTGCCGCTGGCCGAAGCCGGCATGCCCATCATCTGCTTGCACCAGTCGACCACCTGGCCGTCCATCAGGGCGGCGGCATGGTTGCCGCCGCCGAGATTGGAGCCCTGGATTGCCGCCAGGAAATCGCCGATCGCGCCGGTAAAATTGCTCGACCCCATATACCAGGACCAGAAGCGCGGATGGATGTTGCCCATCGGATAGAGCATCACCTTGTCCACGACATCGCCATAGATGTCGGCAAGCGGGGTCGGCGATTGCGGCAGCGAGGCGGTGAAGAAATGCCTCACATCTCCAGGCATCTCCTGCCACACCGGCCGTTGCCTGACATCGCGCAGGTAAGCGACGGCATCGTCAACGATCCGATGCGACAGGCTTTGCACATCGGCCCAGTCCGAGGGGTCAAGCGTTTCCTCGGCAGCCGAGGTGACAGGCATCGCGTCCATGCAATTTGCTCCCGCGTCATCATGCCGGGAACTGGCAACCGGGCGTCGAGAGCGAGAGAGCAAGCTCTTCCGCATTCATCTCGGCCTCGATGCCGTCGAACAAAGGCGTGGTCATGTAGCGTTCACCGGTATCGGGAAGCATGCACAGGATCACCGATCCGGCCGGTGCCGTGCCGGCGATCTGGCGCGCCACGGCAAAAGCCGAACCGCCGGAAATGCCGGTGAAGATGCCTTCCTGCTGCGCCAGCGCCTTGGCCCATTTCATGCCCTCCGGCCCGGCGATCGGCATCACCTCGTCATAGAAGTTGCCATCGATGGCCTCCTGCAGGACGTGCGGGATGAAATCCGGCGTCCAGCCCTGGATCGGGTGCGGTTCGAAAGCCGGATGGCTGGCGGCCGGCGCTCCGCCGGCGCCACGCATCTGCGGCTTGCCGCTGCCGACAAGCTGCGCGTTGGCCGGTTCGGTGAGCACGATCCGGGTCTCAGGCCGCTCGCGGCGCAGCACCCGCGCCACGCCGGCGACGGTGCCGCCGGTGCCGTAGCCGGTGACGAAATAGTCGAGCCGCGAGCCGGCGAAATCGTTGACGATCTCGCGTCCCGTAGTTGCTTCATGGATGTCGGCGTTGGCCTTGGTCTCGAACTGGCGGGCCAGGAACCAGCCATTGGCTTCGGCCAGTTCCACCGCCTTCTTGTACATGCCGAAGCCTTTCTCGGCGCGCGGCGTCAGCACCACCTTGGCGCCCAGCATCCGCATCAGCTTGCGGCGCTCGACCGAGAAACTGTCGGCCATCGTCACCACCAGCTTGTAGCCCTTCTGCGCACAGACCATGGCAAGACCGATGCCCGTGTTGCCGCTGGTCGCCTCGACGATGGTCTGTCCCGGCTTGAGCGCGCCGGTGCGTTCACCTTCCTCGATGATGTTGAGCGCCAGCCGGTCCTTCACCGACGCAGCCGGATTGAAGAACTCGGCCTTGACGTAGATGGTGGCGTGCGCCGGTCCGAGATTATTGACGCGGATGACCGGCGTGTCGCCGATGGTGTCGAGAATGCTGTCGAACAGGCGGCCGCGGCCGGCCGTGGTTCTGATTTTCTGCTGATGCAACATGGTAGACTCCTGGTTCTTGCTCACGGGCCGGTTACACACCGGCGGTTTGAGCGGCGAGATTTCGACACCTTGCCGCACTACAGGTCCTTGACGTGCGGCAGTGTGGTAAACACCACATTCGGCGCACAAATTTTGCCAGCCGGGTGCACTTTGTCGTGCTCGGTGGTAAAGCAGGGGCCGGCAGGTCAGCGTGGGAGCAGGCGTGGTATCTGGCGTGGAATCGAGCCTGGCGAGCAGCCATCAAGGTGTTGTCGTGCGCCTGTTTGGGCCGCCGACAATTGCGCGCGACGGCGTCCCGGTGGTCTTGCCGGCATCGCGCAAGCTGTGCGCGCTGCTGGCCTATCTGGCGCTGGCGCCCCATCCGGTCGGACGTGGCAAGCTCTGCGAGTTGCTGTGGGATGTTCCAAATGATCCCAGGGGTGAGCTGCGCTGGTGCCTGAGCAAGCTGCGGGCCGCGCTCGACGAACCGGGCCGCCGCAGGATCGAAACATCGGGCGATACGATCGCGCTCGATCTCGACGGCATCTCAGTCGACGTTCTGGATGTCGCGGCGGCGGCTGCCGCAGGCATTGAAACGCTCGAGCCGACGCGACTGCAGTTGCTCTCCGACCTGTTCGTCGGCGACTTCCTCGAAGGGCTGGAGATCGACCGCAGCCCTCTCTTCAACAGCTGGCTGACCGCGCAGCGCCGCCGTTTCGGTTCCTGCCAAGCTGCTATACTGGAACATTTGGTCAAGACGCTGCCGGCCGATTCCGAAGCCGTCTCCGCCCATCTCGAAAAATGGCTGGAACTGACCCCGTTCGACAGCAGCGCCCATGTCGCACTCCTGGTGAGGCTGGCGCGGCGCGGCCAGTTCGGCGCCTGCGAAGACCATCTTGCCGCTGCGGCGCAGTTGTTCCAGTCGGAAGAGCTGGATTTCGGCCCGGTGCGCGAGGCGTGGCTGTCCATCCGCAGCGAACGGCCCTGCGCGATTTTGCCGGCACAACCGGCAGCTCCGCCCGGGCCGAACCAGGCGTCAGTCATGCTTGCCGGTTCAGAAGCCGCGACGCCGCACAAGGCTTCGCTGGCCGTGATGCCATTTGCCGAAGACGCCGGTAGCGGCGTTCGTGGCGGGCTGGCCGATGGCTTGACCCACGACATCATTACCCGCCTCGCCAAGCTCAGGGACTTCTTTGTCATCGCCCGGGGCTCGGTCTTTGCGCTGGCGGAAAGGAACATCGCGCCGGAAGATGCCGGCCGAAGGCTGAATGTCGACTATGTCGCCACCGGCACGGTGCGCAGCGCGACGGGTCGCCTGATCGTCACTGTCGAGCTTGTCGAGGTTCGCACGGCCAGGATCGTCTGGGCCGAGACCTTCGAGCGCAAGGCCGAGGACATCTTCATTGTCCTCGACGATATCGGCAACAGCATCGTGGCCTCTGTCTCATCCGAGATAGAGATGGTCGAGCGCAACCGCGCCATGCTGAAGGCGCCCAATTCGCTCAATGCCTGGGAGGCCTACCATCGAGGACTCTGGCATATGTATCGCTTCACCCGCAGCGAAAACGAGCAGGCCAGGCATTTCTTCGGCATCGCACTGCAGCAGGATCCGACCTTTACCCGCGCCTATGCCGGCCTGTCCTTCACCCATTGGCAGAGCGCCTTCCAGCGCTGGGGCGACCGCGACCAGGACAGCGCGCTTGCCTTTGAGGCGGCCGGCCAGAGCGTTTTGGTCGACGATCATAATCCCGCCGCGCACTGGGCGATGGGCCGGGCGCTGTGGCTGCGCGGCGAGGGTGATGCGTCCGTGCTAGAACTGCAAAGAGCCGTCGACCTCAGCCCGAACTTCGCGCTTGGCCACTATGCGCTGTCCTTCGTGCATTCGCAGTCGGGCGACCCGCACGCGGCGATCGGATCGTCGGATCATTCGCGCCATCTGTCGCCGTTCGACCCGATGCTGTTCGGCATGCTGGGCGCACGCGCCATGGCGCATGTCCGCCTCGGCCAGTTCGACGAGGCGGCCGAATGGGCGCTGAAGGCGGCCGCCCGCCCCAACGCACATGTCATCATCCTGTCGATCGCCGCCCACTGCCTGGCGTTGGCTGGGCGGCTGGACGAGGCGAAAAACTTCGCCGCCGCCATCCGCAAGACGCTTCCGGATTACCGAGCCGACGACTTCATCGACACCTTCCGCTTCGACCGGGATGCCACAGCCCTGTTCAAGCTCGGCGCCACGCGCATCGGTCTGGCTTAGAGCATGATCCCAAAAAGTGGGTACCGGTTTTTGGAAAAGATCATGCTCCAACAAAGGGTTAGATCATGATGAGATTTCAACCAAATCTCATCATGATCTAGCGCCGCAACACCGCGCTCAGCACATCGCGTATCCCGATCGCGCCGACAAAGCGCGACTGGTCGTCGAACAGCGCCACGGGTGCCGTCTGCGAGCGGTGCATGGCCAGCATCACCGTCTTCAGCGACGTGCCGGGGTTGGCCCAGAACACCTGCGCCGTCTCCTCCGGCTGCGCCTCGACATCGGCGCATGAAACCCATACCGCCGGTTTGCCGTCGCGTTCCGCCGCCGCCACCAGCCCGTGCTCGTCGATCTTAAAGCGAGTCGTCTTGCGCCGGTCGAGCCACACCCAGCCATTATCGCCGTGCTCGAGGTCGCGGCTGTCGCGCATGACGTTCCAGGCGGTCAGCACCGACAACGGATTCACATTGGCGATGAAGTCGCGGACATAGTCATTGGCGGGCTTGAGCACGATGTCTTCCGGCGCCCCGGTCTGCACGATGCGACCGCCCTCCATGATGGTGATGTGGGTGCCGATCTTCAGCGCCTCTTCCAGATCATGGCTGACGAAGATGATGGTCTTCTTCAGCTCCGCCTGCAGCTGCAGCAATTCGTCCTGCAGCTTGGTGCGGATCAGCGGATCGAGCGCAGAGAACGGCTCGTCCATCAGCAGGATCGGCGCCTCGGTGGCGAAGGCACGGGCCAGGCCGACGCGCTGCTGCATGCCGCCGGACAGCTCATGCGCGTATTTCTTCGACCACTGGTCGAGATTGACCAGTTTCAGCTGGCGTTGCACGCGCTCCTTGCGCTCTTGCTCCGGCACGCCGGCGAGTTCGAGGCCGAGGCCGACATTCTCCTCCACCGTACGCCAAGGCAGCAGGCCGAACTGCTGGAACACCATCGCCACCTGCTTCTGGCGCAGCCGCCGCAGCGTCGCCTGATCGCAGGTCACGACATCGACGATATTGTCGCCGTCCTTGACCAGCACCTGGCCGCGCGACACCACGTTGAGCCGGTTGACCGCCCGCAGCAGCGTCGACTTGCCCGAGCCGGACAGGCCCATCAGCACCGAGATTTCGCCCTCATGCACGGTCAGGCTGGCGCCGGCGCAACCCAGCACATTGCCGGTCTTTTCGAGGATTTCGGCGCGCGTGGCGCCGCCATCGATCAGCGCCAGCGAACCGGCCTGGTCGGACCCGAAGACGATATCGACATTCTTGAAGTCAACGGCGACGGTCATTTCTTGCCTCCAACGCCGATACGCGTCATCCGGTCGAGCACGATGGCGAGTACGACAATCGCCAGGCCCGCCTCGAGCCCGAGATCGATGCGGCGCGAGCCGAGCGCGCGGTTGATTTCAGTGCCGAGGCCGCCGGCGCCGATGAGTGCTGCAAACACCACCATCGACAGCGACAGCATGATCGATTGCGTCAGCCCGGCCATGATGGTCGGCAGCGCTGAGGGCAATTCGACCTTCCACAGCAGCTGCTGCTTGGTGGCGCCAAACGCCTCGCCGGCCTCGATGATCGACTTCGGCACCGAGACGACCCCGAGATGGGTGAGCCGGACCGCGGTCGGGATGACGAAGATGATGGTGACGATGAGGCCGGGCGCGTTGCCGAGACCGAACAGGGTCAGGACCGGGATCAGGTAGACGAAGGTCGGCAGCGTCTGCATCAGGTCGAGCACCGGCAGCATGATGCGGTAGACCTTCGGCTTGTGCGCGGCCCAGATGCCGAGCGGCACGCCGATGGCCATCGCCATGGCGGCGGCGGCCACGACCAGCACCAGCGTCTGCACCGTCTGCTTCCAGAGGTTCTGGTTGATGATGAAGATCAGGCCGAGAAAGACGCCTATGGCCAGCGGGCGCGAGCGCTGCAGCAGCCAGGCGATGATGGCGATGATCAGCGCCAGCAGCACCGGCGGCACCATCAAAAGGATGCCAACCAGCCCGTCGAGCAGGAAATTGAGGCCATTCGAGAAGGCTCTGAACACGGTGTCGAAATTGTCGGTGAGGAAACCGAAGAACGCCTTTCCCCAGGCGCCGATCGGTATCTTGTGATCAACCATGAATTTCGAAATCGGATCCATATCGCCCCTCTCATGCGAGAGACCGCCTGCTTCCGGCCTCCGCTGTCGTTAGGTCATCTTCTCACAGGATATGAAAAAGGGCAGCCTTTTCTAGATTGGCTGCCCTTCCTGGTTCGGCTTTGCCGAATTCAGTCGGCTCAGCTTCCGAGCGCGGTCTTGACCGCCGCTGCCGCATCACCGCCATCGAAGGTGGTGACGCCGGCAATCCACGGCGCAACCGCGTCAGGGTGCTTCTTCAGCCAGTCGGCTGCGACCGTGTTGGCGTCGCCGCCCTTCAGGATCGCGTCCATCATCTCGCCTTCCATGTCCAGGTTGAACTTCAGGTTGGCGATGAACTTGCCGGCATTCGGGCATTCGGTGGTGTAGCCCTTGCGCACATTGGTGTAGACGGTGGCGGCGCCGAAGCCGCTGTCGCCCATGCCGTCGAGATAGGTGAGCTTCATGGCGCCCATCACCGGATGCGGCGTCCAGCCGAGGAACGCGATCCACTCATTGTTCTTGATCGACTGCTCGGCCTGCGTCAGCATGCCGGCTTCCGAGGACTCGACCAGCTCGAAGCCTTCGAGATTGTCCTTCGGGTTCTTGATCATGTCGAGGATGATGCGGTTGCCGTCATTGCCCGCCTCGATGCCGTAAATCTTGCCGTTGAACTTGTCCTTGAACTTGCCGATGTCGGTCAGCGACTTGACGCCGGCCTCCGCGACATAGGTCGGTACGACGATGCCGTAGCCGGCGCCGGTCAGGTTGGTGCCGATCGTCTCGACCGAACCGTCGGCGGTGTAGTCCTTGATGTCGTTGGTCATTGACGGCATCCAGTTGCCGAGGAAGACGTCGAGATCCTTGTTCTTCAGCGACGCCATGGTCACGGGCACCGACAGCTGGATCGTCTGCGGCTCGTAGCCGAGCGCGGTGAGCAGCACCGAAGCGACGCCGGTGGTTGCCTGGATGTCGGTCCAGCCGACATCGGAAAGGCGCACCGCCTTGCAGCTCTCCGGATNGGCATACGAGATGCCTAAGTGACTGGAGTTCAGACGTGTGCTCTTCCGATCTGTTTCGTCAGCCAAACACCATTCTGGTGTGGTTTCAAGCGCTAAGACAATCACGATCAACGGCGCGGACTGGCCAAACAGCGACACGCCTGCCGCTTTTTCGATGGCAGACGGCTTTTCCCATGAAATGCAGCGGTGCCCTCTCCCCGCGCCGCGCCAACTCGGCTTAAAAGGACGGCATGGCCAAGCTCTACTTCCACTATGCGACGATGAATGCCGGCAAAACGACAATGCTGCTGCAGGCGTCCTACAATTATCGCGAACGCGGTATGACGACGATGCTGTTCGTCGCCGGCCACTACAGAAAGGGCGACACCGGGCTGATCTCGTCGCGCATCGGCCTGGAGATGGAGGCCGAGATGTTCCGCGACGGCGACGATCTCTACGCTCGCGTCGCCGAGCATCACGAACATACGACGGTGCATTGCATCTTTGTCGACGAGGCGCAATTTCTCGAGGAAGAGCAGGTCTGGCAGCTCGCCCGTATCGCCGACCGGCTGAACATCCCGGTGATGTGCTACGGCCTGCGCACCGATTTCCAGGGCAATCTGTTTTCCGGTTCGCGAGCGCTTCTGGCCATCGCAGACGATCTGCGCGAAGTGCGCACCATCTGCCGCTGCGGCCGCAAGGCGACGATGGTCGTGCGTCTCGGCGCTGACGGCAAGGTGGCCAGACAAGGCGAACAGGTGGCGATCGGCAAGGACGTCTATATCTCGCTCTGCCGCCGCCACTGGGAAGAGGAAATGGGCCGCGCCGCGCCCGACGATTTCATTGGCTTCACCAGAGGCTGAACGGCCGGGACAACATGAAAATTCTGCAGTTCACAGTCGATTGCCCGTTTCCGCCGGTCTCCGGCGGAGAGATCCGGAACGCCGCCAATGCACGCGCTTTGGCATCGATGGGCGAGGTCCTGACGGTAAGCCTGACTGGCGCCCCGGCACCCTCCACACCGCCGAACATCCGTCACCGGATCATCGAGGCAGCGCGCGGCAGGGCGCCCTGGGGCAGGCGCAGCCCGCACCCGACCGTGCATATGATGCCGGACGACGAGCTGGCCGAAGCCGACGCCATCTGGAGGGAATTCGCGCCCGATCTCGTGGTCATCGAGGAGATCGTGCTTTCGCAGCTGCTGACGCTGGCGCCGAAGCATCGCGCGCGCACCGTCCTTGACCAGCACAACATTGATTCCCGGACGGTGTCCGACCGGATCGCCGGCCTGACGCTGTGGCAGCAAATTCGAGACTGGCGCCAAAACAGGCGAAGGAAGGCAGAGGCGCGCGAAGCCGACAGGTGTGCGGCTGCCCTGGCCGACCAGGTCTGGGTTTGTTCGCGGGCCGACGAAGCGCTTCTGTCCGCTCTCGGCCCCGTCAACGACGTCAGGTTCGTCGCCAACCCCATTCCAGACGAGAGCGTGCTTTCCCTGCCGATTGCTGCCGAGCGCTTCAGTGAGCTCAGCCTGTGCTTCATCGGGCATCTCGGCTACTTCCCAAACATCGACGCCGTCAAGCAGATCGGCCGCGCGATGGCGCCGCGCCTCGCCGCCTCCGGCCGGCCCTGGTCGATCACCGTCGCCGGCAGAAACCCGCGCGATGTCGTGCGCGGTCTATGCACCAGGCATGGTCTGCGGTTGATCGAGAACCCACCGCATCTGCCGGAATTGCTTGGCCGTGCCGGCTATGCGCCGATCCCGCTGCGCTTCGGCGGCGGAACCCGCATCAAGGTGCTGGAGGCGATGGCGGCGGGCCTTGTCGTCGCCGCCACCGAAAAGGCCGTCGAAGGGCTTGGCCTGCAGGCGGGCAGGCATTTCCTGTCCAGCGACGATGCCGGCAAGTTGGCATTGAAAATCATCGATATCGCGACACGCCCGCAAGCGGCCGCCGAGATGGCGGAGATCGGCCGCGCTTTCGTGCGCGACAATCATTCGTCGGCGGCGATTGAAAAGCAGGTCAAGCAGGCGGTCGCGGCGATCCCGCGCACAGATTGAGCCCGGCTGCTATCCACCGGCATACGGCGTTTGTTAAGGCCTGCAGCCTATTTTGCCCTCAGCCAGAGCCAGCCGGGAACCGCCATGCTTCGAGCCATTTCATCAGGCCTTGTCATTTACTTGGCCGGTATCCTCGCCGCGCTGGCCGACGGCGATGCAGCACTTGGCAAGAAAGTGTTCTACCGCTGCATGGCCTGTCACGAGGCGGCAAGCGACCGCGACAAGGTCGGCCCGCATCTCCTCGGTATCGTCGGCCGCACCGCCGGCACCGCCCAGAACTTCAACTATTCGCAGGCCATGAAGGACGCCGGCGCGGCCGGCCTCGTTTGGGACGAAGCCAACCTCAAAGCCTATCTCGGCGCTCCCAAGCTGAAAGTACCCGGCAACAGGATGGGCTTCTCCGGCCTGAGCAGCGACGAGGACATCGCCAACGTCATCGCCTATCTGAAGGCCGATCCGAAGCCTTGAACGGCGCGATGCGTAGCGTGATGGCGACGGCTTCCGCCAGCTGTCTCGCGCTTGCAACTCATTGAGCCCTCTGTCGAATTCAGCACACCCACACTGTCCGAGATCGACTTCTTCGCAGCCGTCAAAGTTCAATGACAATTGAACAATACTTGGCCGGCTGGTTAATCACGCCATGACCCCGCCTTCATTGCCTTTCAAGACGACCAGGCATTTTTTTGTTTTCGGGGCGGGTCTTGTCTTGCGTCTTTCAATCCCCTGATACCCCACATATATTCGCCGCTGTTCGCAGCCAGCGACCGGAAGCCGAAGCGGGAGGCCCCTATGGCGACATTGCAGAATTTCGATGCCGAAATTGCCAAGACCAGGCAGGTCGTGCAGGACATGCGCTCCAAGATCGAGCAGTCGGGCACGGTGCTTGATACGCTGGCCACCGCCGACAAGAAGATCGGCGACGCCAATTTCGACATCGAGAATGCCCGCATCGAGGACGTGCTGAAGCAGCAGAAGGTGATGGAAGGCAACATTGCCGACCTGATCATCGGGCTGGAAGACGCCACCAACGTCTTCGGCACCGAATTCGAGAGCATGAAGAACTACACCGGCTGGGAAAGCTTCGTCGGCGTCTTCTCGGCGCAACGCAAGCAGCGCATGCGCACCGACCGCGTCCGCAACATGTCGCTGGCCGGCAATCTGCAGGAGCTTCTGGTCAAGTCCGACACCATCGTCGGCATCCTGAAAGCGCAGAAAGAGGTCCTCGACCAGCGCTACAAGACCTCGGAAAACAGCCTGTCGCAGGTGATCGAGCGCCGCAAGGTCACCATGACCAACCTCGAGGCGGTGCAGAAGCGCATCGAGGAGGTCAATCCGCTGCTGCTCGACATCGAAAACAAGATCGCCGCTTCTACCAGTCAGAAGGAGCGCACGCAGCTTGAGGGCGAGCGCTCGAAACTGGCGACCGAATACAATGAAAAGCAGGCCAAGGAGCAGGAGCTTCTGGCCGAAAGCCAGACGCTGGAACGCTACACCTCGATGTTCCAGACCTTCGTCGATTCGCTCAACAATCAGATCGCAGCGCAGTCGACGCTGATCAACAAGCTGACCATCGATACCGAGCAGCGCATCGTGCTCTACAAGGCACTGGAAGATTCCTTGAAGACCGCCGCCCAGCAGGATGTCGCCCACAAGATCAACACGCTGGGCAGCCAGGTTGACAACACCGCCGAAGAGACCATGGCCGGCATTGGCGCCGCCTCGCAAAAGCACATCGGCGATCTCCTCGAAATGCACGAGAAGAACATGGTCGCCAGCTCCGACATCCAGCGCCGCAAGAAGCTCGCCGACGACGCCTTCGCCCGCCGTTTCGACGACGTGATGAAGAAGCACAATTCGGCCAACTACGTGCAGTCGTAAGGAGCGGCTGCACGCGGGCACACCGGCATGACTCCCGAAAACGAAGCGGCGGCGCGCTATTTTTCCGCCATCACGGCGGCACTCAGCGGCCTCGAAGTGTTCATGCGCGACGACCGCTCGCCGCTTTACCGGCACGGCATCGTCGCCAAGATTGTCGCCGAATACATTGCCCGGCTGGACAAATCGTTTTCCTGCTGGCGCAACCGGCTCGGCTTCATGGACACGTTCCGCATTTCGCGCGCCGACAGCGGCTATCCCGTCTTCCAGAACCTGCTCGAACTGGAAAACGACCGCCGCCAGGCCGAGGCGCGGCTGGCCAACATTCCGCTGGCCGGCGAATTGCGCGAGGAAATGGCCGACTTCATCCTGCGCCACAAGGAATTCCCCGAAGCGCTGCAGAAGTCGATGGCCGAGCGGCTCTATCTCGAGGACGTCAAGAGCGAACAGACTTTTGGCCCGTTCTCGCTGGCGCAGACGGCCAAGGTCTCGGTCAATCCAAAGACCGGGCGCCCCTATTACCTCGTGCACTGGGCGAGCTTCGACGGCAGCGCCAACCTGCCGCTGGTCTACATGGTGACGGTGGAGGATTCCTCCGAAAGCATGATCCGGCAGCTCGTTGACAGCAGCGGCAAGCTCAATGAACGGGTCGACATCCCGCTGCCGGTGGACGGCCTGCTCAACCCCGAACTCGCCCATCGCTTCGACGATTTCACCGAGAAGAATTCCGCCTACACGCTTTCGCCCGCAACGATTGCGGTCAATCTCGACAAGGATTTCGAGCCGCTGCACCCTAAGCAGCTGCGCCGCGTCGTGCTCGGCCCCTTTTATTCCGCAGGCATTACGGACAACAATTCGACCGTGACCGAGGTGCTGGCCAAGGTGCGCAAACCGGAAAATGCCTGGCTGCTCACCTGGACCATCCAGGAGGTCTACTCCAAGGGCGAGAAACCCGGCCGCAAGGGCCTGTTTTCGAGCGATAAGACGACGCAGGAATTCTTTATCAACACCGACGATCTCGAAGCCGCGCGCCAGGGTGTGTCGAGCTACGAGAACCACGCCCTGATCCCGCACGAAGCCTATCAAGCACTCTACGCCGCCGGCGAAGCTCAAAAGATCTTTTCCGGCTACAAGGTCCATATTCTGTCCAACGGACAGGTGATCAGCGATGTGTGAGGTGGCATTTTTGGTGGGCCTGACAATCTCCGGGGCGCGGTCAGGGGCAGAAGGCGATTGTGATCGAAACGGATAACCTTGCTTCCCGCAGTAATGAATCGCCCTACCGGGTTCTCGCTTGGTGGGATGTCGATATGCATATCGGTGCTTACAAGAAGCACAAACTGACCGCCCGACCATTGCGTAACCTTGAGCGCATTCTCGGACACCGGGTTCACGTTGAAAGTCGGTGGCGTCATCGAGGATTACCGGATGGGGTGCGGAAGCTTGAAGCTTTCAATTATATCGATGTTGCAGACCCGGCGCTTGCCGCGTTTTTTGTTCTTCAACAAATTTCCGGCTTATCCGAATGGTTTTCCGGGTTCGGCTACAGACCGGTTACTTCGCGGTCTGAAGATGAAAATACAGACGGTGACACGATCTGTACTTTCTATTGGTACGAATTGGATCAATATGAAGCATACCGTCACATTCGATCCGGAGGCGTCATGCTCGTTCTGGTCGAAAAATTACCTGTCCGAACACGTAATTCATCCCGTCCGATCGTTGGAATAAGACAGAGTCGGCAACCAAGATATAGCTACAATGTAAAAATCGTGATTCAGTTCTTTTGCGACAATAGACAAAAGCTTGTCGAATATCACTGGCCAAGATTGATGAAAAGATATGCATTTGAGCCAGAAGACCGTGTTGAATTCGGACCGCCATCTAACAACGGAAAACCGAATCAGATTTGCGTTAGCGCGATGTTAGCGGACCTAACTGAGTACCAGGCTGTCGCTTATTGTCTTGCACGGACTGAGCGTTGCCGTTTCAAGCTTGGAGGGCCGGGAGAGGCCATCTTTCAAGCCGAACGCTTTCCCGATCACGAACCCTTTGACGGGATGTTTTCAATTTTGCTCACGCGAGGGCAGGCACAAGAGTGAGTCGCGAGGAGGATTGATACGATGGACACCGGCCTGACCACCATCCCGGAAGCCGCAATCGAAAAGCACCGCGCCACGGCGCAGAGCTTCATCACCCGCGTCGTGGTTCTGGAAGACCCTGCGCGCGAATCCGGCACAGCACTTGCCGGCACCAATCGCCGCTTTGTCTCGACAGTCTCGGTCGGCTCGGTGCGCCGTACCCGCGAGGTCGAGCTTACCAAGACCGTCGCCGCGATCCATCCCGACGACCAGTTGATGAGCATCCCGCAGCACACGCTGCTGTTCCGCGCCCGCCGCGGCCTGGCGATAGCGCTCGCCATCTCCGACGTCTTCGCCGAGGGCTCCGACCTCGAAAGCCTCCAGGCCAAGAACACCCGTGCGCCTCTTGAGGGCGATGAGGCGGCGACCTTCAAGAAGCTTCTGTCAGCCTCGGCTTACGTTTCAGCCTTCAGCCTCGCCTCTTACCTGTTCCAGCTGATCGACAGCGACGGCGAGGCTCCCAACGATATCGCCGAACCGGACTTCCTGTTCGACACGCCGCAGGACGCGGTGAAGTCGATTGTCGCCGGGTTGGACAAGGCGATTGCAGGCTCCAAGGACGATGGCGACCTGACGACGCGCGCGCGAGCTTTTGCACGGGTCGCCATTGATGGGCTGCTGGCCCGCAAAGGCCGCTTCGACGGCATCGGTCCGTTCGAGAACGCCCATATCCGCATCGACGCCGACGATTTCACCCTCGACGGCTTCGACGTCGCGCCCGGCAAGCGCTCCAAGCCGCTGGTGATGACCTTCAAGAAGCCGGAAGAGGTCGTCGGCAACCACATTGCCAAATACCAGTCGGTCAAGCTCGCCAAGATGCTGATGGCCTACGATTTCGAGCGCGAGTTGAACCCGTTCGTCGAACTCGGGGGCTTCCTCTTCACCTTCATCGGCGACGGCGCGCCGGGCACCGGCAAGACGACGCTGATCCAGATGATCGCCGGCCTCGTCAACAATTATTGCCAGGTTGCCGGCTATCCCTTCGCCTATGAGAATTTCGGCGTCGACCAGATCTCGTCCTACCAGGGCAAATCTGGCCAGAATTGCCGCCAGTTCATCAACAATGTCTTGAACCCACGCGTCATCGGTTTCGGCACCGTCGACGACATCGACCAGGTGGCGGCCCGCCGCTCCGACGACCGCGCCTCGGCCGGCCAACAGGAAATCACCGGCGTCTTGATGGACGCCTTTGCCGGCGCCGGCACGGTGGTGCGCGGCAATTGCTCGTTCGGCATGTTTTCCAACTATCCCGAAAATGTCGACGATGCGCTGCGCCAGCGCGCCGGGGCCCGCTGGCTGGTCGACGGCCCACAGAGCCGCGACGACTATATCGACATCTTCGTCCTGCTTGCCGGCAAGAACCACAAGATCCCACTCGGCGACCACAAGCTCTACGCCGCGCAGGAGATCCAGCGCGCGGTGACCGAAGCCTATGAGGAGCACGAGAAGCCTCAGGAAGACGGGCTGATGAAGGTCTATGAGCGCTACATGAAGGAGAATGGCGCGCCGAAATCGATGGCCGACATCGGCACCTATCTGCACCTGATCAAGGATGCCGAGCCGCGCTTCACCGGCCGAGCCATCAAGAACGTCACCGACGCCATCAAGATGCGCGCCATGGACATCGAGCTGCCCGACGACTGGTTCGAGAAGCCGGAAGCCTTCATGCACAAGGGCTACGACGAGAAGAAAGCCATGATCGAGGAACTGCGTGGGCCGTTCTCGATGGACATGGTCATGCAGGAGATCAACCGCTACGCCGACTCGGAGTTCCGCTATTCCGACAAATCCGACGACGCCGCGGTGGAGAAGCTGCTGCGCGACGCACGCCTGCGCGAACGGGCGGGGCGCGAGATGGAGGAGATGAAGAAGAAGGGGCTGTGGAATGCGTGAGCTTCCTTCGCTGCCCGCGGGTGCTGAAAGGCTTGGCGCTAACGCTGACGCCCCCCTCTCCCCGTNGAATGCGTGAGCTTCCTTCGCTGCCCGCGGGTGCTGAAAGGCTTGGCGCTAACGCTGACGCCCCCCTCTCCCCGTCCTTCACGGGGCGAGGGCAAGGGTGAGGGGCGGCGCATGCGTGGACCACAGATCGCTACGACCATATTGGCAGCTATCGAACAGCGCCTCGATCGGCACATCCGGACCAATGATCTTCGATTTATTGCCGCCAAAGGCCATGGGGAGACATGTCCTTGAATGCTAGCGCTGCCCCNGAATGCGTGAGCTTCCTTCGCTGCCCGCGGGTGCTGAAAGGCTTGGCGCTAACGCTGACGCCCCCCTCTCCCCGTGCAGAACGGGGAGAGGGAGGCGTCAGCGTTGGCGCTTCGCCACAACAGGCAACGCCACTCGGAACGTTCTGCATGAGCCACGCCAAAAAGCCCGACCTTCTCCGCGACAATGAGCTGATCTACGGCCGCTTGCTTACCGTCGACGAGCCGCACCTCATCCAGCGTTACAACAAGGCGCTTGTCGCCTTCGGCCTCAAACCGACCAAGCTGAAGAGCTTCCAGATCGACCGCACCGGCTTCTCGCCCGAAGTGGCCGAGGAATGCGGCGACTACGACTATCTCGATCCCAACGAGGTCAACCGCCGCTTCATCATCCTGACGCCGTCGCAGATCGATCTGCCGGTGGTGCACACCGCCTTTTCCAACACCTCGCAGCTGATGTTCGAGTTCATGTCCAAGAACCAGCGCGCCATCGATGCGCTGACCATCAAGGATGTCATCTACGGGGAGATCGAGGATTCCGTTCCCCTGGTCAACGACATCGAGGATCTGCTGTCGATCAGCCAGGTCGAGTTCAGGGTGCTTTCGGCCGAGGACGTGCTGGGCAAGGCCGCCGAACTCGGCAAGCTGGTCGACCGGCTGAAGCAGGAGCCCGATGCCTGGCGCGACAACACCATGCTGAGCCGTATGGTGGAGCTGGCGAAGGTCTGCGGCGATATCCGTGAGAATGCGCTGGTGCCCGACCAGGTGATCTTCCGCCACAACGCCTACTGGACCAGCCATTTCGGCGGCGTCTACGTCTTCGTCGATCCTGATATGACCACCGTCATCGGCGACCCGGCCGCCCCCGGCTTTCGCCGTTCGCGGCCCTGGCAGGTCAGCTATCTCTCGATCAACGATGCCGACAAGGTGTTCAAGTTCCTGGCCAGCACCGGCCGCATCGAACTGCCCCGTGCGTCATGGGTCGAAAGCTCGGGCTATCTCGAGCATCGCGCCGAGATGGTGGTGCGCGCTCTCATCCGCGACACAGAGCCGAACCGCAATTTGACCGAGGTCGACAAGGTCTGGCTGCAGACCTGGATCCATGGCCATGCCGATCTGATCACCAAGGACGGCAATTTCCCCTTTCTCAACGCCGCCAAGC
Organism: Mesorhizobium sp. LSHC412B00; assembly: GCF_000503035.1. Lineage (NCBI taxonomy): Bacteria > Pseudomonadati > Pseudomonadota > Alphaproteobacteria > Hyphomicrobiales > Phyllobacteriaceae > Mesorhizobium > Mesorhizobium sp. LSHC412B00. The sequence continues at coordinate 363,006 of NZ_AYWB01000001.1, forward strand.
GTGAGATCGCCCAGCTCGGCCATCTCAAGATCGAGGATGTGTTTCCGCAACAGCGCTTCCTGGTCGTGCGTGGCAAGCCCGACCATCCCGACGCCTGGCTGACCAACCAGCTGATCTCGGATTTCGTGCCGCAGGACTTTGTCTCGCGTTACGTCTTCAACAAGCCGGGCTTCTACAAGGACTATGACGGCTACAGCGACGCCTGGCGGTCGCATGTTGTGGACGTTCTGAAAACCACATATTTGAAAGACAAAGTGGCGTTTCGCACGCGCCTTTACGGCCTGACTGACTGAGGGGTGAACGAGAGCCATGCTTGATCCGATCGTGAATTTCTTCACCCGCATCTTCCAATGGATCGGCCGCGGCATCGGCCTCGTCATCGGCGCGATCCTGTGGCCGTTCCTCTGGGCTGGGCGCTGGTATACGCAGCGCGGCTGGATCCTGAAGGCTGTGGTCGGCCTCGCGCTTCTGGTATTGATCGGCCTCTACGCCAATTTCTTCTACGCCACCCAGTGGTGGAACAAGTTCGATCCCAACTACGTCGACAAATACACCTTCGAGAACCGCAACATTTCCGCCGGCGAACAGGTCGCCGCCGGCGCCGGCACCGACACCGCCAAGACCTGCGGCAATTCGGGCATCGCCCAGGTGGCGGCCGACCTGACGGACTTCAACGTCAACCAGAATGCCTGGATCTCGTCGATGATCCTCTACAAACTCGGCCTGTTCGGCATCGACTGGGACAACACGCCGTTCATGGACAACAAGGCCTCGTTCCAGCGCGGCATCAACCAGGCGGTGCGGCGTACCGCCACCGAGCTTGCCGACAATCTCGGCCGTGTTCGCACCACATCGCAGATCGACGGCGACCTGCAGGATGCGCGCGGCAATCTGCAGTTCGACGAGGAGACCTGGTATTTCGGCCTCAACCCGTTCGGCCCCAAGACGCCGACGCCGAGTTATTATCGCGATGCCGTCACCAAGCTGCGCTCCTTCAACGCCCGCCTCGGCAGCTGCCAGGCGACGTTCGATGCCCGCGCCGACAATCTGAAGCAGTATATCGACCGCATCTCCTCCGACATCGGTTCGACCTCGGCGATCCTCAAGGAGCGCGCCGAAAACCATAACAATGGCTGGTTCGACTTCCGCGCCGACGACCGCTTCTGGTTCGCCTATGGCCAGCTCTATGCCTATTACGGCCTGATGAAGGGCGCCCAGGCCGACTTCGAGGACGTCATCAAGGAAAAGCATCTCGGCAATCTGTGGGACACGATGGATGCGCAATTCGTCTCGGCGCTGCGCATCCAGCCCTTCATCATCGCCAATGGCCGCGAGGATGGCTGGATCATGCCGACGCACCTGACGACGATGGGTTTCTACGTGCTTCGCGTGCGCTCCAACATGGTCGAGATCAGCAACGTCCTGACTCAGTAGCGTCCACAGCTTTCCCGGCGAGCGATGGCGAATTTGCGCCGTCGCCTCTGTCGCATTCCGTGCATTGGGCGGCTGTTTTGAGACGGCGGAACGTCGCGTCCTCTGGCTTCTATACGGCGCGGCAACGGAGCCAGGAAGAACCGGCGACAGGTCGGCCGGCCGCGGAGACACTTTCTTCATAGGAAACATAGTTGCATGCAAGTTGACGCCGCGGGAGCGACAGGGTTAGAACATGCCCGCGCCCGGGTTCAACATGCCTGCGAGTGAGATCAAACCCGTCCCCTCCACCGTCCAATCCGAAGGAAAGCCGTCATGGCCGAAGTGAAGTCCGACATCGAGATCGCGCGCGGCGCCAAGAAAAAGCAAATCCAGGAGATCGGCGCCAAGATCGGCATCCCGACCGAGCACCTTTTGCCCTACGGCCACGACAAGGCGAAGATTTCGGCCGAATTCATCAAATCGGTGAAGGGCAACAAGGACGGCAAGCTGATCCTCGTCACCGCCATCAACCCGACGCCGGCCGGCGAAGGCAAGACGACCACCACCGTCGGCCTTGGTGACGGTCTGAACCGCATCGGCAAGAAGGCGATCGTCTGCATCCGCGAGGCTTCGCTCGGCCCGAATTTCGGCGTCAAGGGCGGTGCCGCGGGCGGCGGCTACGCGCAGGTCGTGCCGATGGAGGACATGAACCTCCACTTCACCGGCGACTTCCACGCCATCACCACGGCGCACAACCTTCTGTCAGCGCTGATCGACAACCACATCTACTGGGGCAATGAGCTCGGCATCGACACCCGCCGCGTCGCCTGGCGCCGCGTCATGGACATGAACGACCGGGCGCTGCGCGAAATCATCTGCTCGCTCGGCGGCGTCGCCAACGGTTATCCGCGCGAGGCAGGCTTCGACATCACCGTCGCCTCGGAAGTGATGGCGATCCTGTGCCTTTCCACCGACCTCAAGGATCTGGAAAAGCGCCTCGGCGACATCATCGTCGCCTACCGCCGCGACAAGACGCCGGTCTATGCCCGCGACTTGAAGGCCGACGGCGCCATGGCGGTGCTGTTGAAGGACGCCATGCAGCCAAACCTGGTGCAGACGCTGGAGAACAACCCTGCCTTCGTGCATGGCGGCCCGTTCGCCAACATCGCGCATGGCTGCAACTCGGTGGTCGCCACCACCACGGCGCTGAAGCTCGCCGACTACGTCGTCACCGAAGCCGGCTTCGGCGCCGACCTCGGAGCCGAAAAATTCTTCGACATCAAGTGCCGCAAGGCGGGTTTGAAGCCGGCGGCTGCCGTCATCGTCGCCACCGTGCGCGCCATGAAGATGAATGGCGGCGTCAAGAAGGAAGACCTCGGCAAGGAAAACGTCGAGGCGGTGAAGAAGGGCTGCGCCAACCTTGGCCGCCACATCGAGAACATCCGTCAGTTCGGCGTGCCGGCGGTGGTTGCGATCAACCACTTCTATTCCGATACCGACGCCGAGATCCAGGCGATGAAGGACTATGTCGCCTCGATGGGCGAGGAGGCGATCCTGTGCAAGCACTGGGCCAATGGCTCCGCGGGCATCGAGGAACTCGCCAACAAGGTGGTGGCGCTGGCCGAATCCGGGGCGTCGCAGTTCGCGCCGCTCTATCCCGATGACATGCCGCTGTTTGAGAAGATCAACACCATCGTCCAGCGCATCTATCGCGGCTCGGAGGCGATCGCCGACAAGTCGGTGCGCGACCAGCTCAGGGCCTGGGAAGACGCCGGCTACGGCAAGTTGCCGGTCTGCATGGCCAAGACCCAGTATTCCTTCTCGACCGACCCGAACCTGCGCGGCGCGCCGACCGGCCACACGGTGCCGGTGCGCGAGGTCAGGCTTTCGGCGGGCGCCGGCTTCGTCGTCGTCATCTGCGGTGAGGTCATGACCATGCCCGGCCTGCCCAAGGCGCCGTCCTCGGAAAAAATCTTCCTCAACGAGGCCGGCCAGATCGAAGGCCTGTTCTGAGATTTGTCTCGACAACCAAGGGCGCCGCAGCGATGCGGCGCCCTTTTGCTTGCCGGGCTTCTCACGCCACTGTCGAGGACCCGAACTTCTTGATCCCGGCGACCGACATGCTGACGAACTGGTCGAGAATGGTGAAGAAGATATCCAGACTGAACCCAAACAGGAAGGAGAAGGTGAAGAGGCTGAAGCCTATTCCCGAAGCCTCCTCTCCAAGCTTGGTGCCCGGTGCTACAAACCAGGCAAGCACCATGCCGGCCAGCGCCCCCAGTGCGATCCTGTGGATCAGCCGCGACAGCGGTGGATTGGGCAGCAGCGGATTGAGGATCATCCGCATGTGAAACATGATGGCTCCGAGCGCGCCGTAGAAGGCCGGGAGTATCCACAAGGCATATGGGCTGAGAACCTCGTCCAGCGTCTTTATCTGCGCGGTCAGCGTGTAGATCGAGTTCGGCGCGATCGTGATCACTCCGTCGCACTGCAGGCTGCGCGTTGCCTCGTCGAAATCGGCATTCACGTCCGTCACTTTTTCCGAAGACGTACCTTCAAGATTGTTCGGGTTTTTCTTTTCGGTGTTTATCTGCGCGCAATAGGCATCCGGCTGATTGGGGAGCTCCTTGAGCTTGTCTGGAGGCGTGGATTTACTCACCCCCAGCGGCTGGTCACAGAACTGGTCTATGGCACCTTGCTGGGAATACTGAGCCTGGCCCGCCGCTACGCCATCTGCCGTGGAGGTTGAATAAAATTTGCAGTACATCCATTGCATTCCCCAGATCGGGAATTGCGCGTCCTCAGTCATGAACCCTTGCGCTCTTCTCACCAGGGAGGAAAAGCGCTGGTCGAGAGCGTGAAGGCTATCTTCCGAATTGTAATAGGCGTCCTTCAGAAGCGTCAGATCCGTGGTCGAAGCCTGCTCGGACGATGCCGAGCTCAGTTGTTTCTTCGTCGCCCAAACCTGGCGTATCGCCTGTCCGAACCGTGCGCTGAAATCATTGTTGTCGATTTCTATGAGTTCGGAGTTTATCGCGACTCCCTTGTTGTAAATGTACGTCAATCTTCCGGTTACAACCATGAAAAGCACGGAAAGAGCCACGAGAAAGTACGTCGCCAGCGCGGTCTTGCGCGACATGTCACCGGGCGACCAGCCCGATCGCAGTGCCGCCAGGGTGGCAAATGGCACGGTGCCGGAACAATCGTTGAAAACCGTCTGAAGATTGACGACCTCAGGCTGGCTGGCCGTCGCATCGTCGAGCTTTTCGGCATTGCCGATGGCCGCAAACAGGGAACTGTCCTTGAACACGCCGTAGCGGCCGTAGTTGGCGACCAGCTTGGCGTCCGCGATGAGTCCAGAAACGAGAGGGTCGGCCGGTGTCGTCGTCATCGTGAAATCCCCCCGCCTGACGACTAGCCTAGATAGCCCGGCACATAGCCGTATTGCGACGGGCACCCGCACGGATATCCGGGCGGGCCGGGCGGCTGCGCCCAGCACCAGAAGGATTGAGTGAAGCAGATCGTCCCCGGCGCGTGCGAAGGGACCTGGGCGAAAGCGGGCCATGGCAAGAGTGCCGCGGCACCAGCCAAGGCGAGAACGACTGTAGTTCGTGCAATTCGCGCTTTCACTTGTTTCTCCCGGGGAAGTCTACCCCGTCCCACCCCTTGATCCAGATATACCGTTCCTCGGAGAGAGGCCTTCGTCTGTGAAAGACTTCACTCTGTTCTCCAGTTCCCCATCCTGAGATAGAGCCCGATCTGAGTTTCTTGCGTTTAGCCGGCTCTCATCCCGAAAGTGAATGGGCCCAGCCGAAAAGACTTCCAAACGAGGCCACGCCCCGGTGTTCGTGATCAGGAACGCCAAGGGGCGCCGCAGACTGCGGCGCCCCTGTTCCTTCGCGGCAATTTGCCTATGCAGCGTTGCGCGCCAGCGCGCGCTGGTTGGACGCATAGGGCGTGTCGCGTTCGGGCAAAGCACCGGTCTTCAGGCAATCGATCCATTCGGCGGTCTTGAGCACGGCCGCAAAGCGCGACTGCAGGATGATGGACACCACGCGGTGGATCTCCTCGGCCGAGGCGTAGCCGGCGCTGTTGGCGTAAGGCAGCGAACCGGTGGCGTCGGACAGGAACTCGACCGCAAAGCCGACATGCGCGGCGTGGATGATGCTCGACAGGTCGCAATTATGCGTCATGTAGCCGATCACCGTTATCGTATCGATGGTATTGGCGCGCAGCCACGCCTCGAGGTCGGTGCCGGCAAAGGCGCTAGGCAGTGACTTCTCGACATAGTGGTCGCGGCTTCGCCGGGCAATCTCGGGATGCAGTTCGCCGCCATGGCTGCCCTTGGCGAAGACTGGCGAGGTCTCGGGCGCCATCTGCTTGACGACCACCACCTTCACGCCGGCCGCAGCGGCGGCATCCATAGCGCGCGCGACATTGACGACGCTGTCGCGGAACGGCGGACACTGGATGGCGAGGTTGCCGCCATCATAATCATTCTGGACATCGATAACGATGAGTGCGCGGCGCGGCGTGATATTGGCGGACATGGTGTTCTCCTTCGAGCTTGAATGGGACAGGAAATAGGCGAATCGCCCGACTGCCAAAAGTGGCCCGATTGACATCAGTCGAAAGAATTGGGACAATCCGCTTTTCGCTTGCTGGAAACACGCATGGCCGACCCGATCATTGCCGTTCTCGCCTTTGACGGCATCAGCCCGTTCCACCTCTCCGTGCCGTGCGTGGTGTTCGGCACCGACCGCACCAAGCTTGGCCTGCCGCGTTTCGACTTTCGCGTCTGCGCGCTCGACGATGGAGCGATCCACACCGATGTCGGGCTGACCATCGCGGTGCCGTATGGCCTTTCCGCATTCGACGATGCCGACATCGTCATCGTTCCGAGCTGGAAGGATCTCGAGGCCCCACTTCGGCCGCCGCTCCTGGCAGCGCTCACCCACGCGCACCGGCGCGGTGCGCTGATCGTCGGCCTCTGTCTCGGCACCTTCGCCATTGCCGCCGCCGGGCTGCTTGCGGGCCGGCGTGCGACGACACATTGGGCCTCCACCGACCGGTTGCAGGCATTGTACCCGGACATCGAAGTCGACGCCGACGTGCTCTATGTCGACGACGGCGACATCGTCACCTCGGCCGGCGTCGCCGCCGGGCTCGACTGCTGCCTGCACATTGTGCGCGCGCGCTATGGCGCAGAGGTAGCGCTGCGGCTGGCAAGGCACATTGTACTGTCGCCGCACCGGCAGGGTGGGCAGGCGCAGTTCATCGAGCGCCCGCTGGCGAAAACCCCGGCCACCGACCGCTTCACCCTGGCGCTGGACACGGTGCGGGCAACGCTCGGACAAACGCACAACCTCGACCGCGTCGCGGAGGCCGCGGGCCTGACTCGGCGCACTTTCACCCGCCGTTTCCAGAAATCGATCGGCACCAGCTTTGGCGAATGGTTGGCCGGCCAACGCACCGAACTGGCGCAACGGCTGCTGGAGGCGACGGAAAAATCGATGGACATGGTGGCCTTCGAAGCCGGCTTCGGCAGCGCCACCTCGCTGCGCCAGCATTTCGCCGCACGGCTCAAGACGTCACCGGCCCAATACCGGCGTGAATTCTCGCGGCGAGCCGGTCCGGACGAGCGCATGGCACGTACGGCTTCATACTGACCGCCCACGACGAGTTCAGCCCCGCTTGACCGCCCGCGCCGGATTGCCGCCCACTGTGGTGTTGTCAGGCACGTCGCGCGTCACCACCGCGCCGGCGCCGACTATGGCGCCATCGCCGATGCTGATGCCGCCGAGGATGATGGCGCTGCCGCCGATCCAGGCGTCATTGCCAATGGTGACCGGCCGGGCAATCTCCAGTCCCGCCTGACGGCCCGCGGCCTCCTTGTGGTGCTCGGCGCAGTAGATCTGCACATTGGGGCCGAGAAGCGTCCGCCTGCCGATACGCACCGGCGCGGTGTCGAGGATGGTGCAGCCGGCATTGAGGAAGGCGCCGTCGCCGAGATGGATGTTGAAACCGTAGGCGCAGTGGAACGGCGCCTCAATGCGGCCGCCCTCGCCCGTGCTGCCGAGCAGCACCGACAGCGCCGGACCGATATTGCCGCGTTGCTGGGGCGGTAGCGTATTATGCTCGAACACCGCATCGCGCGCGATCACCCGCAGCGCCTCTAGTTCGTCGTCGATGCAGGTGTACCATTCGCCTGCAATCATCCTTGTGCGTTCGCTATCGGCCATCACAGCGACTCCGTCCTTCGTCGTGTTCGACTGTTTACCAAAGTACAATGCTCACTGATGGAAGAAGCACCAGTGCCGACTCTGGTCAAACGTAGGACCTATGCTAGCTTGCCCTCGTGGGCCAGTCCCGGGCCTGCTTTCGAGGGGATCGACATGCTCTATTTGCTTGCACTTCTGATCGGCGTCATTGCCGGTCTTCGCGCCATGACCGCGCCGGCCGCGATCGCCTGGGGCGCGTATCTCGGCTGGCTGCCGGTGGCCGGCACCTGGGCAAGTTTCATGGGCCATTGGGCCGCCGTCGGTATCTTCACCATCCTCGCCATCGTCGAACTGGTCACCGACCAGCTGCCCTCGACGCCGAGCCGCAAGGTGCCGCAGCAATTCGGCGCCCGCATCCTGCTTGGCGCCTTCAGCGGCGCGGTGATCGGCGCCACCGCCGGTTCCACCATTGGCGGCCTGATTGCCGGCGCCATCGGCGCCGTCATCGGCACCTATGGCGGCGCCGAAGCGCGCGGCCGGTTGGCCGCCGCCTTCGGCAAGGATTTGCCTGCCGCCCTCATCGAGGACGCGGTGGCGATCATCGGCGGCCTGCTGATCGTGGCGGCGGTGGTATGACTGCCCAAGCCTCAGACGCCAAGACATACGACGCCATCATCATCGGCGCCGGACAGGCCGGCCCTCCTCTCGCCGGCCGGCTGACGTCAGCCGGCATGAGCGTGGCGCTGATCGAGCGCAAGCTGGTCGGCGGCACCTGCGTCAACACCGGCTGCATGCCGACCAAGACCATGGTCGCCAGCGCCTATGCCGCGCATCTGGCGCGGCGTGCCGCGGACTACGGCGTGACGTTCTCAGGCCCTGTCGGCGTGAACTACAAGAGGATCAAGGCGCGCAAGGACAAGGTCACAAACGACTCCCGCAGCAATCTGGAGACGTGGATCGCCGGCATGAAGGGCTGCACGCTTTATCGCGGCCATGCCCGCTTCGAATCCGCCAACACCGTGCGTGTCGGCGACGACCTTCTGACCGCCGAAAAGATCTTCCTCAACACGGGCGGCCGCGCCTCGGTGCCCGACCTGCCCGGCGTCAACGACGTCGACTACCTCACCAACTCCTCGATGATGGACCTCGACGTTTTGCCGCGCCATCTTATCGTCGTCGGCGGCAGCTACATCTCTCTTGAATTCGCGCAGATGTTTCGCCGCTTCGGCTCTGAAGTCACCGTCATCGAGAAGAGTTCGCGCCTGACCGGCCGCGAGGACGAGGACGTGTCGGCGGCCATCCTGTCGATCCTCGAAAACGAAGCCATAGAAGTCCATGTCGGCGCCGACGACATCCGCTTTGCCAGACAGGGCAAGGACATCGCCGTGACCTTCTCATCCGGCAAGCCGCCGGCGGTCGGCTCGCATGTGCTTCTGGCACTCGGCCGCACCCCCAACACCGACGATCTCGGCCTCGATAAGGCCGGCGTCGCGGTCGATCTGCGCGGCTTCGTCACCGTCGACGACCAGCTGCGCACCAGCGCGCCCGGCATCTGGGCAATGGGCGACTGCAACGGCAAGGGCGCCTTCACCCACACCTCCTACAACGATTATGAGATCGTCGCGGCCAATCTGCTCGACGACGATCCGCGCAAGGTCAGCGACCGCATCGAGGCCTATGCGCTCTACATCGATCCGCCGCTCGGCCGCTGCGGCATGACCGAGGCGGCGGTGAAGAAATCCGGGCGCAAGGCGCTGGTCGGCCAGCGGCCAATGACCCGCGTCGGCCGCGCCATCGAAAAGGGCGAGACGCAAGGTTTCATGAAAATCCTGGTCGATGCCGACACCAGGCAAATCCTCGGCTGCTCCGTGCTCGGCCCCGGCGGCGACGAGGCGGTGCACTGCGTGCTCGACCTGATGTACGCCAAGGCGCCGGTCGATACGCTGGCGCGCGCCGTGCATATCCACCCCAATGTCTCGGAGCTGTTGCCAACCATCGCCCAGGAGCTGAAGCCGCTCGCCTGACATAGCCCCGCGTCAAGCTCAGCGCTTTCTGCATTGGTGCGTTGCAGCAATGTGCATTGCGCGCGGCAAGGCTTCTCGTTCAGTCTGAATTGAACCGATTCAGTCTGGATTTTCCATGCCTTTGCCGATCCTTGCGCTTGCCATTGCGTCCTTCTGCATCGGCACCACCGAATTCGTCATCATGGGCCTGTTGCCGGAGGTTGCGGCCGATCTCGGCGTGTCGATCCCCTCGGCCGGCCTGCTGGTTACCGGCTATGCGCTGGGCGTCGTCTTCGGCGCACCCATCGTCGCCATGGCCACCGCGCATCTGCCGCGCAAGCCGGTGTTGGTCGCGCTGACGGCGATGTTCGTCGTCGGCAATCTGCTCTGCGCCATTGCGCCCAATTACTGGCTCCTGATGGCCGCGCGCGTCTTCACCGCGTTCGGTCATGGCGCCTTTTTCGGCATCGGTTCCGTCGTTGCCGCCAGCCTGGTGCCGCGCAACAAGCGCGCCAGCGCCATGGCGATGATGTTCGCGGGATTGACGCTCTCCAACATTCTCGGCGTTCCTGCCGGCACCGCGCTTGGCGAAGCCTTCGGCTGGCGCTCCACCTTCTTTGCCGTCGTCGGCATCGGCCTGATCTCTGTTGCCGCCATCGCCTGGCTGGTGCCATCCAATGTCGTCGAACCGAGCGGCGGCGGCCTGCGCAGCGAACTGCGCGTGCTGGGCAAGCTGCAGGTCTGGCTCGCCATGCTGATCGCCTCGCTGGCCTCGGCCAGCCTGTTTGCCGTCTTCACCTACATCAAGCCCTACCTTACCGATGTCTCCGGCCTGTCGACCTCCGCGGTCACCTGGGTCCTGCTGCTGTTCGGCGCCGGCATGACCATAGGCAACATCATCGGCGGCCGGCTGGCCGACTGGAAATTGATGCCGACGGTGATCGGCACGCTGCTTTTGATGGCGGTTCTGTTTGTCGGCTTCATGCAGTTCGGCGCTATCGCCAGCGTCGCCATCGGCGTCGTCTTCTTGTGGGGACTGCTGATCTTCGTCGTCGTGCCGCCGCTGCAGATCCGCGTCGTCGAAGCGGCTTCGGAAGGGCCGAACCTCGCCGCCACGCTCAACCAGGGCGCATTCAATATCGGCAATGCCAGCGGCGCCTGGATCGGCGGCGTGGCTCTGTCGGCCGGCGTTTCCTATGCTCATTTGCCGCTGGTCGGCGCGGTGCTGGCCCTGCTGGCGGTCAGCGTAGCCGTTGTCTCGCAGGCGCTCGAAGGATCGGCGCCGATGACGACGGTTCCGACCGCCGCCGAATAATTCCATTGCGCCCATGGCGGCGCGAACTGGACCAATCGACAGCCCTTCGGCAAAAGTGCATGTGTTCTGCCTCTTATCCTGGAGGCATCCCATGCAGAAATCGATCGAACGCATCGCCGGCGATACCGAAGGCGTTTCCTACGAATTCCCGGTGTTCCGCTTCGCCGGCGCCGACAAGGCAGCACCTTCGGCCTACCTGCAGGCAGCGCTCCACGCCGGTGAATTGCCTGGTGTCGTCGCCATCGACGCGCTGATGCCGGCGCTGAACAAGGCCGAAGCGGAAGGCCGCATCAAGGGCAGCATCACGGTCGTGCCCTGGGCCAATCCGATCGGCCGCGCGCAATATCATTTCGGCGAGCACCAGGGCCGCTTTCATCTCGGCACCCGCAACAATTTCAACCGCGGCTTTCCGTTGCTCGCAGCACCGGACGCCAAGCTTTTGCCCGACACCACGCTTGGCACCCCCGACCAGCGATTGAAGACCCGTCTGGTGCAGCTGTCGCTCGGCCACGACATCGTGCTCGACCTGCATTGCGACGACGAGGGCCTTGCCTATCTCTACGTCCACGCCAGCCTGTGGCCGGCGATGGCCGATTGCGCCGCCGCCATGGGTATCGACGCCGTGGTGTTGTGGAGCGAGGACACCGACGGCACCTTCGAGGGCGCCACGATCATGCCCTACCAGAACGTCCCCGCCAACGTGGCGAAGCTCGACCGCCGCGTTGCCACCACGGTAGAATACCGTGGCATGCTGGATGTCGACGGCGCGCTGGCAAGTTCCGATGCCGAAGGCCTTTACCGGCTGCTGGCGGCGCGCGGCGTCATCGCCGATACCGCCCTTCCCGCACCCGGCGCGTTCAAGGGCCTCGTCGCGCCGCTGGAGAACATCGACATGATGCCGGCGCCCCGGGCCGGCGCCATCCTCTACGACGTCAGGCCCGGTGACCGCGTCGCCAAGGGCGCACGCCTCGCCACCATCGTCCACACACCGGGCGAGGCCGGCGGCCGCACCGAAGTGCTGGCGCCGCAGGACGGCGTCATCCTGACCCGCCGCTCGCGCCGCATCATCCGCGCCGGCGAGGATCTCTTGAAGCTGGTCGGCGACAAGAAGAGCGCCGACGCGAGGTCAGGCACGCTGGAGGACTGAGCTAACCCGAAATCGCCAGCCGCGCCTTGGCCTCCAGCCATTCGGCCATTTGCCGGTACGGCACCGGGCCGTGGCTGACACGGGCAACACCAAGCTCGGCCAGGCGCTGGCGCGGCGGCACATGCGCCAGCGCGATGATGTTGACCGGCAGCACGGTGGCCTTGCACAGCGCCTCGATCAGACCCTCGTCGCCGAGCCCCGGCGCAAAGAAGCCGCTAGCTCCTGCCTTTTCATAAGCGTGCGCCCGCTCGATGGCCTGGTCGAGCAGCACGCTGTCATGCGCATCCGGCTTGGCCTTGAGGAAAATGTCGGTACGGGCGTTGATGTAGGCGGGAATGCCGGAAGCCTTCACCGCCGCCGCTGCCGCCACGATCCGCTTCACCTGTACCGCGATGTCGTGCAGACCAGCGCCGCCGACGATCTGGTCCTCGAAATTGAAACCGATGGCGCCGGCCTGCAGGGCACGTGTCACCGTCTGGGCGACAGTCTCCGGCTCGACGCCGTAGCCGCCTTCGAGGTCCATGGTCACCGGCAGGTCGACTGCCGCCACGATGCGCCTGATGTTGTCCAGCGCTAGCTCCAGCGGAATTTTCTCGCCATCGGCATAACCAAAAGCAGCCGCGACCGGCCAGCTTCCGGTGGCGATCGCCTTGGCGCCCGCCCTCTCGACGATCTTGGCCGAGCCCGGATCCCAGGCATTGTAGAGAACGATCGGGTTGCCCTTGACATGAAGGGCATGGAACCTGCGTGCGCGCTCGATCTGCTCGGTCATTGCTGTCTTCCCGTCTTTCCGATGTTGGACGAACAGTCTAGGCAGGACCCCAAGCCTTGGCGATGTGCCATGGGCTGCAGAAGCGGCGGCCACAAACAGGCCTTTCAAACCTGTTGCGCATCCGGCTTTTCGCCGCTATGGATTTCGCCCATGAACATGCGCTCGATCAAGACCATTTGGTGGTGGGCTCGCTGACAGCGGCCTGTTCGAACGCGTGCGCGTGAAAATAGAGGGTGGCCGCAACGGAATGTCCGGGCGGCCATTTGTTTTTTCAAAGCCATTCCCGGGTCCGTTGCCCCAACAAGCCATATGGAGACGGCAATGACGATGAAGGCTCTGGAAAACGGCGCGGAAAGCTTCGTGACCGCAGGTGGTGTCACCATCACCCGCGAACGCCACGACAAGCCTTACGCCGGTGCGATCGATGCTTATGTCGACGGCTTGAACTCGCGCCGTGGTGCGGTGTTTTCCTCGAATTACGAATATCCGGGCCGCTACACACGCTGGGATACGGCCATCATCGATCCGCCGCTGGTGATTTCCGCGCGTGGCCGCGCCATGCGCATCGAGGCGCTGAACGGCCGTGGCGAAGTGCTGCTGCCGGTGATCGGCAAGACGCTGGCCGGCATTTCCGAGGTGACGATTGCTGAAACCTCGAAAAAGCTGATCCGCCTCGATGTCGCCAAGCCCGGCCGCGTCTTCACCGAGGAAGAGCGCAGCCGCGTCCCCTCTGTGTTTACTGTGCTGCGCGCCATCACCGCTTTGTTCAAGACCGATGAAGACGCCAATCTCGGCCTTTACGGCGCCTTCGGTTACGACCTCGCCTTCCAGTTCGATCCGGTCGACTACAAGCTCGAGCGCAAACAGAGCCAGCGCGATCTCGTGCTGTTCCTGCCTGACGAGATCCTGGTCGTCGACCATTATTCGACCAAGGCCTGGACCGACCGCTACGACTATTCCGGCGACGGTTTTTCAACCGGGGGGCTGCCGCGCGACGAAATCGCCGAACCGTTCAAGACCGCCGACCGCATCCCGCCGCGCGGCGACCATGAGCCTGGCGAATACGCCAATCTGGTGCGCAAGGCGATGGATAGTTTCAAGCGCGGCGACCTGTTCGAGGTCGTGCCCGGGCAGATGTTCTACGAACGCTGCGAGACGCAGCCTTCCGAAATCTCGCGCAAGCTGAAGTCGATCAACCCGTCGCCCTATTCCTTCTTCATCAATCTCGGCGAAAACGAGTATCTGATCGGCGCCTCGCCCGAAATGTTCGTGCGCGTCAACGGCCGCCGCGTAGAGACCTGCCCGATCTCCGGCACCATCAAGCGCGGCGACGACGCCATTTCCGACAGCGAGCAGATCCTGAAGCTGCTCAATTCCAAGAAGGATGAATCCGAGCTGACCATGTGCTCGGACGTCGACCGCAACGACAAGTCAAGGGTCTGCGATCCGGGCTCGGTGCGCGTCATCGGCCGCCGCCAGATCGAGATGTATTCACGCCTGATCCACACCGTCGATCACATCGAAGGGCGCCTGCGCGAAGGCATGGATGCCTTCGACGCCTTCCTGTCGCATGCCTGGGCGGTCACCGTCACCGGCGCGCCGAAACTGTGGGCCATGCGCTTCATCGAGCAGAACGAAAAGAGCCCGCGAGCCTGGTATGGCGGCGCCATCGGCATGGTCAATTTCAACGGCGACATGAACACCGGCCTGACGCTCCGCACCATCCGCATCAAGGACGGCATTGCCGAGGTGCGAGCAGGCGCCACGTTGCTCTTCGACAGCATCCCCGAGGAAGAAGAAGCCGAAACCGAACTGAAGGCATCCGCCATGCTCTCCGCCATTCGCGACGCCAAATTGGGCAATGCCGCAGGCGCCGAACGCACCACCGCGCGCGTCGGCGACGGCGTCAACATCCTGCTCGTCGACCACGAAGACTCCTTTGTCCACACACTGGCCAACTATTTCCGCCAGACCGGTGCCAATGTCTCGACCGTGCGTTCGCCGGTGCCGGAAGAAGTCTTCGAACGGCTGAAGCCCGATCTCGTCGTGCTGTCGCCCGGACCGGGCACGCCGAAGGATTTCGACTGCGCCGCGACCATCAAGAACGCCCGCGCCCGCGACCTGCCGATCTTCGGTGTCTGCCTTGGCCTGCAGGCGCTGGCCGAGGCCTATGGCGGCGAACTCAGGCAGTTGCACGTGCCGATGCACGGCAAGCCGTCGCGCATCCGCGTCTCCAAGCCCGGAATCATCTTCTCCGGCCTGCCCAAGGAAGTGACCGTCGGCCGCTACCACTCGATCTTTGCCGATCCGGTGCGGCTGCCCGACGATTTCATCGTCACCGCCGAGACCGAGGATGGCATCATCATGGCCTTCGAACACCGCAAGGAGCCGATCGCCGCCGTCCAGTTCCATCCGGAATCGATCATGACGCTCGGCCACAATGCCGGCATGCGCATCATCGAAAACATCGTTGCGCATCTGCCGCGCAAGGCCAAGGAAAAGGCCGCCTAGAAACGATGGCGGCAACGGACAACATGGCGGCGATCGCAGCGAAGGCAGCGGCCAGGCAAAGGATCGCCAGCCTTGCCTTCTGGTCGATTGTCATCGCCTGCGTGGTGCTCGCGCTCAAGCTTGCCGCCTGGTACGTCACCGGCTCCGTTGCGCTCTATTCGGACGCATTGGAATCGATCGTCAACGTCATAGCCTCGGCCGCCGCCTATTGGGCGGTCCTGGTCAGCTACAAGCCGGCCGACCAGGACCATCCGTTCGGCCACCACAAGGCCGAGTATTTTTCGGCGGTGCTGGAAGGCGTGCTGATCGTGCTCGCCGCGCTTTTGATCCTCAACGAGGTCTGGCGCTCCTGGCAGACGCCGACCCCGCTCGAACAACCCTGGGAGGGCCTGGCGATCAACGGTGTCGCCACCGTCATCAACGCCTTCTGGGCCTGGACGCTGATCCGCGCCGGGCGCAGCGCAAAATCACCGGCGCTGGTCGCCGACGGCCGGCACATCATGACCGACGTCGTGACCTCGGTCGGCGTCTTCGGCGGCCTCGTCGGCGCTATCCTGACCGGTTGGCAGATCCTTGATCCGGCGCTTGCCGTCATCGTCGCGCTCAACATCCTGTGGCAGGGCTGGCACGTCATCGGCTCGTCGATGAACGGGCTGATGGACCGCGCAGTGGACACGACCGAACACATGCACATTCGCGACATCATCTCGGCCAATTGCAAGGGCGCGCTGGAGGTTCATGACCTCAAGACCCGAATCGCCGGCCGCGCCACCTTCATCGAGTTCCACCTGGTCGTCGACGCCGACATGACGGTCGGCGCCAGCCACGTCATTTGCGACCGCATCGAGGACGCGCTGAAGGCTGAAATCCCCTCCGTGCGCGTCACCATCCATGTCGAGCCGGACGACGAGGCGAAGCTGCCGAAAGGCACGACGGCGGTGCCGTTCGCGTGAGGCGAGTTACCACGTTTCGATAGTGAGATCTTTGATCCGCTCGAATTCCCGGATATTGCGGGTTATCAGCGTGAGGTCCCGAGCACGTGCCTGCCCGCCAATCAGCGCATCGTAGGGACCAATCGGGGTTCCCAGTGCCGCAAGCCCAGCACGAATCTCGCCGGCATGTCTCGCGTCGTCTCGGTCGAATTCAAGTACCGGGAACTGCAAAGCTTCGATGCGCGCCAGATTTTGGACCTTTCGCTGGCTCTTTTCAGCGCCGTAGTACAGCTCATGCAAAACGACCGCCGAGAGAGCAAAGTCTTGTGGTGCATGCCGTTTGAGCAAAGCCAGCAGACCCTCGTCGCCCGCGATGATCGCTATGACGGCATTCGTGTCGAGCAGGTAGGTCACTTAAAGAGGTCATCCAAAGCAGGTCGATCCTGACCATCCTGACGCTCCAGCGCTCCCTGGACGAAATCGTCGTCAACCGGTCCGATGACCTGGTCGAGCCATGCCCAATCCTGCGCAAGCGGCTCCAAGATGACAGTTTGCCCATGACGACGGATCGAAACCTCGTCTGCCTCGAACCGAAACTCCTTAGGCAAGCGCACAGCTTGTGACCGGCCTGACCAGAACACCTTTGCCTTGTCCATGTGCTATCCTCAAATGAGATATAGCAAAGATATATACCATGGTAGCGTCATAGACAAGATCGAACTCAACGAGTGCAGGCCGACTGCGGCATAGCCTCCAAACGGTAGACCTTGTCATCGGACTTGGTCTTGCCATCCGCCGAGCACAGATCGACAATCGCCAGGCTGCTATTAGGGTTGGCCAGCATCAGGGTGCCGTTGGCGCCGCGCTTGAGGAAGATTTCCTTTTGCGCGATATCGCAGGAAAAGTTGCTCATCTTCGAACTGGCCGCGCAGCGCCATTGATCCGCTTCGCCCTGGCAGGAATAGGTCTGCGTGACCTTCGTCCCGTTCTTCCTGGTGGTCACCGAAACGGCGACATCGGAGCCGTCGGGCCAGTTGGCGACATCGCCTGAGGCAAAGGAGGCGAGTTCGACCGGCCCGCGGAAGACCCGGATCGACTGCGTCACCTGGTCGGGATGCGAGGAGAGATGCGCGGCATCGTAGTCTCGCCCGAAACAGAAAGGCTGGTCCGGCTTCAGTCGCTCGCGCAAGGGAGCCCCAAGCGCCGGATCGATCGGGTCGATCTTGGCGAATTCAGCCTGGCAGGTTGCGGCCGGCATCGGGTCGAGGCGGAAATTGTTGTCCTCCGAGCCCAGAGCCTGCCGGTCATATTCGGCTTCGCCCAGTTCGTCTTCCGATCCGGCGTCGAGATAGAGATCGGACGAGACGTCGGTGAGGATCAGGCGGCCTTTGTCATCGAGCTTCAGCGACGCCATGGTGCGGTCGCAGTCCATGCCGCAGCGGATCGGACCTGACTTGCCGTCCTCGGACTCGTGATTGCACCAGCCGCCGGCCCATTGCGGCGCCTTGGCGCCGCGCACCATGGTGGTGAGAAAACCGTTGTAGGAGGTGTCGGCGTTTGCCGTCGGCTCCTCGTTCGGATGGCTCACCGGATCATGGCCATAGAGGAAGAAGATCCGCGCCACCTTCTGCTTTGGATGCGCCTTGAGGTGCGCCGCATCATAGACGCGGCCGAAACAGGCATCGGCGCCATTCGGGCTGAGTTCGGGTAATTTAAGCGCATCGTCGGCCGCGGCCGAACCCGCAAGCGCGCCGAGCAGCACGGCGCCAAATCCAGCGCTGGCAACAACCTTCCACTTCCTGAACGCCATGTGACCCCCTCCTCGCATCGACAGGACGTAACGTGAATCTATGCTAGTATCATGGCCGCAGCCACGCAATTTGCGGGGAGCGCCAAGCCGAGAGGATGCCATGCGTCGACGCGACATGTTCCGGGCCAGCCTTGCCGGTGCCGCCGGCCTGTTCGGGCTGAGCCGGGCCGCCGCCGCTGAAGACAGACCGAAGGTCGCCTATCACCTCAGCGACCTCGATAAGGTCAACTTCGTGCTCGGCAACATCAAGAACCACTATGAAGGCACCTGCGGCAATGTCGACATCGTGTTGGTCGTGCATGGTCCGGCCCTCGCCGGCTTCAAGTCGAAAGGCATATCGGCGGCGATCTCGGGACGCTTTGCCGGCCTTGTCCAGCAGGGCCTTGAGCCGCATGCCTGCGGCAACACCATGCAAGGCATGGAGATCACGCTTGCCGACCTGCTCGAGGGCTTCCACGCCGCCGACAAGGGCGGCGTCGTCAAGCTCGCCGAACTGCAGCGCCAGGGCTACGCCTATCTCCGGCCCTGAGCCGCCACGGGCTTGAACGTGAAGGCCATGAGAGCCTACGAAGGGTGGCCAAACAGCCCGAAGGAAAGTGCTCATGACCGCGACCACCCTCGTCATCCCCGATCTTGCCGGCAAGGCGGTGCTGGTCACCGGCGCTTCGACCGGCATCGGTGCCGCCCTTGCACTGGCCTACGCCGCCCAGAAATGCCGGGTCGCCCTGCACTACAATTCGAGCCGGGAGGCCGCAGAAACGCTGGCCAAAAACATCCGCGACAGCGGCGGTGAGGTGTTCCTGACACAGGGCGACTTCTCACAGGCAGCCGATGTCGAGCGGGTAGTCGAGGAGAGCGCCGAAACATTCGGGCGGCTCGACGGGCTGATCAACAATGCCGGCGGCATGCTCGGCCGCGTGCCTTATGCGGATCAGACCGAGGCGCACTACGACGCGGTGATGGACCTCAACGCCCGCTCGGTGCTGACGGCCTCGCGCAAGGCGATGCCATGGCTGAAGAAGCAGGGCGGCTTCATCGTCAACACCTCGTCGATCGCGGCGCGCAATGGCGCTGGCGGCGGCGCCGGGCTGTACGGTTCGGCCAAGGCCTTTGTCTCCAATGTGACGCGCGGCATGGCCAAGGAACTGATCGGCTTCGGCATCCGCGTCAA
The DNA here is from genome assembly GCF_000503035.1 of Mesorhizobium sp. LSHC412B00. Lineage (NCBI taxonomy): Bacteria > Pseudomonadati > Pseudomonadota > Alphaproteobacteria > Hyphomicrobiales > Phyllobacteriaceae > Mesorhizobium > Mesorhizobium sp. LSHC412B00. Next base: position 382,301 of record NZ_AYWB01000001.1, read on the forward strand.
CGCGGTGGCGCCGGGCACCATCGCGACACCCTTCCATGAGCGCTATTCCACCGACGAGCAGATGAAGGGCATGGTCGCCACCATTCCTCAAGGGCGTGCCGGCACGGCCGAAGACTGCGTCGGCGCCTATCTCTTCCTGTCCTCCGATCTCCTGAGTGGTTACATCACCGGCCAGGTGATCGAGGTGAACGGTGGCCAGTTGATGCCGTGAGCCGGCAATTGCATACTGCGTCTCGCAACCATGCATGTCGTGCGCACGTTTGCTGAGGTTGGAAGAAAGGGGAGAGGCAATGTACGGATTGATCGGAAAGATGCGGGCGTCGCGCGGCCAGCGCGACGCGATCATGGATGTGCTGCTCGCCTCGACCGGCGCCATGCCGGGTTGCCTGAGTTATGTCATCGCCCGCGACCCGGCCGATGCCGACGCGATCTGGGTGACCGAAGTGTGGACCGACGCCGCAAGCCACAAGGCTTCGCTGCAGCTGCCGGAGGTCCAGGCAGCGATCGCCAAGGCCCGGCCGATCATCGCCGGCTTCGAATTCCAGGTCGAGACCCATCCGGCCGGCGGTTTCGGCCTGCCCGCCATCAAGAACGAGTGACATCCCAACGCGGGGTCGGGGTCGTGAATTTCGTCCGAGACAGCGTTCGCATTTTTCTCTTCCAGGTCTAAGACCCAAACATGGACTCTTCGCCAGACCAACCGGCCGTCGAACGCATGGCGCGCATGCGTCCGGTTCGGCAGTGGCTGGTGCTGCTGATCGTCTCGCTGCTGTTCGCCGGCGCGCTGGAATACGCCGCACTGCCGGCGGCGCTGCTGATCGGCCCGATGTTGGCGGCGATCCTTGCCGGCACCAATGGCGCCACGGTGCGCGTGCCGCGGCCGCTGTTCGCCGCCGCCCAGGCCTTGGTCGGCTGTCTGGTCGCGGCGTCGATCTCCACCAACATTTTTTCGGTGTTCTACAAGGAATGGCCGCTGGTCCTTGTCGTGGTGTTGGCGACCCTTGCGGCGTCCAGCCTGCTTGGCTGGTTGATCAGCCGCTGGCGCATCCTGCCCGGCACCACCGCGGTCTGGGGCTCGTCGCCGGGTGCTGCCACTGCCATGGTGCTGATGGCCGGTGCCTTCGGCGCCGATCAGCGCCTCGTCGCCTTCATGCAGTATCTGCGCGTCATCTTCGTCTCGATGACGGCAGCACTCGTCGCCAAGATGTGGGTCGACACTTCGGGCATCGAGGTACCAGCCATCGTCTGGTTCCCGCCGATCGAACCGGCAGCCTTTGCCGCCACGCTCGGCGTGGCGCTGGTCGGCGGCCTGCTCGGCCGGTTGTGCCGGCTGCCGTCACCCTTCTTCCTCGGCACCTTCATCATCGGCACCATCGTCCATCTCGGCTTCGGCGCGGCGATGCAATTGCCGCCATGGCTGCTGGCGCTCTCCTATGCGATGGTCGGCTGGTCGATAGGGCTGAATTTTACCCGGGCGATCCTGCGTCATGCGACACGGGCGCTGCCGCAGATCGTCGGCTCTATCGTCGTGCTGATCGCCTTTTGCGGCGGGCTAGCCTGGCTGATCAGCCACGTCCTTGGTATCGATCCGCTGACCGCCTATCTCGCGACGAGCCCCGGCGGCATGGACAGCGTCGCCATCATTGCCGCCGCCGCCCAGAACGTCGACATATCCTTCGTCATGGCCTTGCAGTCGGCCCGCTTCCTGGTCGTGCTCATCGCCGGGCCGAGCATAGCGCGGCTGGTGGCGAGAGCCGTCAGGGACTGAGATTCAAATATGCAGGGAAGAGGAAAAGTGCCCATGAACCGTCGTGTGAATGCCGTCGATCTCTCAGGCCGGGTCGCCGTGGTGACCGGCGGCGCGCAAGGCATCGGCCTTGCCGTCGCCCGGCGACTGCTGTCATCGGGTGCCAGCGTCGCCATCTGGGATGTGGACGAGACCGCCATGGCGAAGGCCGTTTCCGAACTCGCCCCCCTCGGCCGGGTCGAGGGTTTGCTGTGCGATCAATCGCTGATGGAGGCCGTCGACAGCGCCGCGACGGAAACCGAGCGCTCGCTTGGTCCGGTCGATCTGCTGGTAAACAATGCCGGCATCGCCGGACCGGCAGCGACGGTGGCGGATTATGATCCTGCCGCCTGGCGCCAGATAATCGACATCGACCTCAACGGCGTCTTCTACTGCTGCAAGCGCCTGGTGCCCGGCATGATCGCGCGCAGCTACGGCCGCATCGTCAACATCGCCTCGGTCGCAGGCAAGGAAGGCAATCCGAATGCCGCCGCCTATTCCGCCGCCAAGGCCGGCGTGCTCGCGCTGACAAAATCGCTCGGTAAGGAACTGGCCGGCCACGACATCGCCGTCAACGCGCTGACCCCATCGCCCGCCCGCACCCGCATCCTCGAACAGCTCACTGAGGCCCAGGTCGCCTACATGCTGGGCAAGGTGCCGCGAGGCCGGTTCGTCGAAGTCGAAGAGGCGGCTGCGATGATCGCCTTCATGCTATCGGACGAAAATTCCTTCACCACCGGCGCGACCTTCGACCTGTCCGGCGGCCGCGCCACCTACTGAGAAGCAGAGCTATTCCTCGCTGTCTTCGTTATCGCCGTCGGCCGCGAAGGACTAATTCAAGAGCCGCCCAGCGTCGCGGCAAGCCGGTCGGGAAGGAAATCGACGAAGGCGCGAACCTTCGGCGACAAATGACGATTGGACGGCCACAGCAACCGGAACTGGCCGCGGCCGTCGACATGGTCGTCCAGCACCGTGCGCAGCAGGCCGTCACGCAGCGCCTCGCGGACCAGGAAATCGGGCATCGAGCTGATGCCGAGCCCGGCCATCGTGGCGCCCTTCAGCGCCTCCGTGTTGTTGCAGGTCAGCATCGAGCGGACCTGCGGCTCGGCGCTGCCGCCGATGAACGGCCAGCCTTGCAGCTTGCCGCTGTTGGGAAAGCGGAAGCGGATGCCGTAATGGTTCACGAGATCGTCCGGGCGGCTCGGGTTGCCGTGCTGCTCGATATAGGAGGGTGCCGCACACAACAGCAGCCGGAAGGGTGCAAGCGGCCGCGCCACCAGGCGCGAATCCGGCAGGTCGCCGCTCCGGATCGCGATGTCGACGCCTTCGTCGATGAGGTCGACGATGCGGTCATTGAAGTCAATGTCGAGTTCGATTTCGGGATAGCGCGCCATGAACTCCGACAGCACCGGGAACAGCAGGTGATAGGTCACGATCGGCGTCGAAACGCGCAGCCGCCCATGCGGTGTTTCGCGGCTCCGCGACAGCATCGCCTCGGCATCGTCGATGTCGTCGAGGATGCGCCGCACCCGCTCGTTGAACAGCTTGCCCTCTTCGGTCAGGCCGATGCGGCGCGTGCTGCGCTGAAGCAACCTTACGCCGAGATCCTGCTCGAGCCTGGCGATGCTCTTGCCGACGGCCGATGCCGAGATGCCGAGCGTGCGGCCCGCAGCGATGAAGCTGCCGAACTCAGCCGTGCGGGCAAAGGCCAGGAGCCCATTGAGGCGTTCCATCGCATCTCTCCATTCGAGCGTTTCAGTCCGGTATATCTGGAGATCTAACACTATTTTTCTCGAAGTGTCGCGAGCCTATCTTCCCGTTACGACCGGCGCAGCAAGCTTGCGGCAGGCCGGCGGATCCTGGTTCAGATAGGAAATCCATGACCTCGAAGACCACAAACGGCGCGGTCGCGCCATGGCTTGTCCTGTTGTCGGTATGCCTTGCCGCCATGACAATGCCCTTGACCTTCACCGGCCCGGCCGTCGCGCTTTCCCGCATTGCGGCCGACCTCGGCGGCAGCCCGATCGCGCTCAACTGGGTGACCAACGCCTTCATGCTGACCTTCGCCGCCACCTTGATGGCATCAGGCGCGCTGGCCGACAATCATGGCCGCAAGCGGCTCTTCCTTGTTGGCCTCGCCACCTATGTGCTGGCATCGCTGGGATCGATGTTTGCCCCTGATATCGTCTGGTTCGATGTGCTCAGGGCTGCGCAAGGGCTCGGCAGTGCCGCCGCCTTTGCCGGCGGCGCCTCCGCTCTTGCCCAGGAATTCGATGGGCCATTGCGGCTGCGCGCCTTCTCCTTCCTCGGCACCAGTTTCGGCATCGGCCTCGCTTTTGGGCCGATCGCGTCGGGCCTGCTCATAGATGCTTTCGGCTGGCGATCGATCTTCGTCTTGGTGGCCGTGCTCGCGATTGCAGCCGCTTTGCTCGGCCTGCGCACCATCAGGGAATCGCGCGATCCGGATGCGACCGGCCTCGACTGGGCGGGAGCCGGCACCTTTACGATCGCGCTGGCATCGCTGACCTACGGCGTGCTGCAAGCGCCGCAGAGCGGCTGGACCGATCCCCTGGTGATCGCGCTTCTCGTGGCGGCCGCCCTTTGCTTTGCCGCTTTCGTCGTCGTCGAGCGGCGCGTGCGCCGGCCGATGCTTGATCTCTCGCTGTTCCGCTTTCCCCGCTTCGTCGGCGCCCAGTTCCTGGCGGCCGCTCCCGCCTATGGCTTCGTCGTCCTGCTGGTGCTGTTGCCGATCCGCTTCATCGGCATCGAGAGGATGAGCGAGATCAAGGGGGGGCAGTTGATGATCTGCCTGTCGGGACCGCTGTTGATCCTGCCACTGCTCGCCGGCCAGGTAGCGCGCTGGATCGCTCCGGCAACGATCTGCGGTGTCGGCCTGCTTGTGGCCGCCGGCGGCCTTGTCTGGCTGAGCCTGACACCGCCTGTCGTCGCAGCGCTGGTGGCGCCGCTGATCCTCATAGGCGTCGGCATCGCCTTGCCCTGGGGGCTGATGGACGGACTTGCCGTCGGCGTCGTGCCGAAAGAGCGTGCCGGCATGGCGGTCGGCATCTTCAACACCACCCGCGTCGCTTGCGAAGGCGTGGCGCTGGCGATCGTCATGGCAGTCCTGTCGGGTTTCACGGCAGCCCAACTGGCGGCTCAGGGAACGGCGTCTTCCCTGGATGCAACCGCCGCCGCGCAGCTGCTGGTGACCGGCAACATCGGCGAAGCGGCAGCCCGCTTGCCGGGTGCCGGAGCCACGGTCCTGGTCCAGGCCTATGAGATCGCGTTCGACAGGCTGCTGATCGTGCTGGCGGCAATCACCATCGTCACCGCCCTTGTCGTCTTTCTCGGCTTGCGCCGTGGATCGGCGGTGGAACACGAGACCATTGCTCTGCCGGTTTGCCAGGAAGGGTAGCTGAGCCGCGTCAGGAGATGACGAGGCTCGCTATGCGGTGGCCGTCCAGCACGAAGGTCATGTCACCCTCGCCGTTGAAGCCATTGCCTTTCACGGCAATGCGGACGCGGTAGCTGCCCTCGACCTCGGCGATGCGGACAATGCGAAGATTGGACTTCACGCCGATATTGTCCGACTGGTTCCAGCGCGCGATCTGCTGGCGGCCTTGGAAGGACCGCCCCCAGTCGGTCAGGGACGCGTCGGCTGTGAACGTGTGGAGAACGGCTTCGCTATCACCCGCATTGGTGGCCTCGATAGCGGATAGGTTCGGGTGTGGTCATCAATCGAGCCGGTGCATCAGATCATCATCCAGCCAGCGGCCGAAGAAATAGACCAGCTGCTTGTGCCACCATGGCCAGTCATGACTGACATCGCCGCCCCAATAGTCGACCCAGGCGGGAATGGATTTGTCGCGCAGGATCTGTTCCAGCCTGCGGGTCTCGACCAGCATCCGCTCTTCCCAGGCGCCCTGCCCGCAGCAGAAGATCATCCTCAGCGACTTCAGCCGGGCAAGCAGCTTTGGGTCTACGGTGCCGGGCAGATAGTCGAGCGGTGAATTGTAGAAGATATCACCTTCCAGCGCCTTGCCGAAGAAGTCGCCCGCCGAATAGACGCCCGACAGCGCGATGACGCCGCTGGCGAGTTCGGGAAAGCGAAAGACGAAGTTCGTGGAATGATAACCGCCCATCGAACAGCCGGTGAACAGCGGCTTTAATTTGCGCCCGCCATTGGCTTGCTCAGCGGTCGCCAGAAACTCCGGCAGCGCCTCCTCGCGCACATATCGGAAATAAGCCTCGTGGCGACCGATGCGGTGGGCGGCGCCGGCATGCTTGTTGAAGAACGATTCCGAATCGACGCCGTCGACCGCGAACAGCTGGATGCGGCCGGTGTCGATGAATTCGGCCAGCGCTCCTACCCCGCCGGAATCCTCGAACTGGTAGAACCGCCCCTGCGACGTCGGGAACACCACCACCGGCCGGCCGGCATGGCCGTAGCGCTTGTATTCCATGTCGCGGCCGAGATTGCCGGAGAAATGCTTGTGATAGGAGATGTCCATCGCGTTCAAGCCTTTTCCGCGTGGATGTAGGCGACGGCCGCGCGCAGTGCTGCTTCGTCTTTCGAGCGCATCTGGTAGGCGTAATTTCCCATGGCGCGGCTGAAAACCTCTTCAATTGGCTGATGATGGACGATCTTGTCGCGATGCGCGGCTAGCACGTCCTCATGGCTGTGCAAATAGTGGAGGTGCTGCTTGCGGCTGGCATAAGCGGTGAAATACTTGCCCTCATAAGGACCACCGGTGGCATCCTTCACCACCATGTCCGCCCAGGCCGCGTAGACGTCGATGTCGAACGTGTAGTTGATCGCATCGGTCATCCAGGCGCCGGGCGGCCGCATGTTGACCTCAAGCGCGATGACGCGGTCGTCCTTGGTTTCGAACAGCTCGATGTGGAAGAAGCGCTCGCGCACGTCGAACGCCTTGAGGATTTTGCGGCCGGCCTCTTCGATCGCCCGTCGGACCTTGGGAAAGCAGGTGTAGCTCATGTGGCGATCCTTGTTGACCACTTCCATGATGCTCTGGTCGTAGCGGTGGCTGGCCGCCAGCACCACCTCGCCGTCACGGTTGACCAGCCCATCGAAGGTCACCACCAGCCCCTCGATGAACTGCTCCATGACGAAGGTCACGTCCTCGGGCTTGTCTCTGAAAAACTGGTCAAGCTCCCTGGCGTTGGAAATCTTGAAGGTGTTCGAGGCGCCGGACCCGGAATCGGGCTTCACCACCACGGGATAGCCGACGCGGCGGATGAAGGTCATGGCGCCGGCCCGGTCGGAGCATTTGCGCTGGCGATGGTGTCGACGCCGCTCTTGCGGAAGAATGCACGCATGCGGCTCTTGCGCTTCAAATTCTTCACGAAATCGAGCTTGGTGCCGTAGATGTTGAAGTCGGTGCGGATATTGGCCTCCAGCTCCAGCCAATGCTCGTTGAGGGACTCGAAGCGCTCGATCCGGCCCCATTTGTGGATGAAATGACCCATCGCCCGGAACACCGGATCGTAGTCCTCCATGTCGGCGATGCGGTAATATTCCGACAGGGCCGCCTTCAGCTTGCCGTCCAGCGCCTCATAAGGCGCATCGCCAATGCCCAGCACCGTAGCGCCGGCCTTTTTCAGCCGGTCGCAGAAATCGGCGCCGTTGGCGGGAAAATGCGGCGAGAAGAAAACAAAATTCACGGATGACCCCTCCGACGGCGAAGCATTGCGGCCCCGGCTACACGCAAGTCTGGCGCATTTGCCGCGCATGGGGAAGAGTGCTCGCGAGTGGTGGAATGGCAGCCCACTTGCCTGTCCATGGCGGCTCCTGTATGAACCCCGCCATGAACACGCGCGTCTCCTCCGTCGCTTCCCGTCCGACCGGCTTTGCCGGCGAGACCGTGCGCGCGCTGGCATCGACCCTGCTTCTTCTCGGCCTTATCGGCGATCGCCGGGTTCGCTGAAGGAGCGCCCGGCGGTCGAACCGCCGCTTACGCGCACGCTCCTTGGCCAGTTCAGAAATTGGCAATTCACATCAAGCGAACGAAAATCTGATAAGGCGCTGCTCGCCCTGGAATCCGTCCGAAGACCGATCCGCGAGCCGCCGGGAGAACAAGACGATGAACGCACGAGAAGACATCCGCGCCGGCGAAGCCGAAAGCGTAAAACGCGCGGCCGGCCACATGCCGGGCGCGGCCCGAAAATACCAGCCCTACCCGACGGTCGGTCTCACCGACCGCACCTGGCCCAACAAGGTCATCGACAAGGCACCGGTCTGGTGCTCGGTCGATTTGCGCGACGGCAACCAGGCGCTGATCGATCCGATGGGTCATGAGCGCAAGGCGCGCATGTTCGCCCTGCTGCTCGACATGGGTTTCAAGGAGATCGAGATAGGTTTCCCCTCGGCCTCGCAGACCGATTTCGATTTCGCCCGCTGGTGCATCGAGGAAGGCAATGTGCCGGCTGATGTTTCGCTACAGGTGCTGGTGCAGTGCCGTCCCGAACTCATCACCCGCACCTTCGAATCTCTGAAGGGCGCCACCAACCCGATCGTGCATTTCTACAATTCGACCAGCGAGTTGCAGCGTCGCGTCGTCTTCGAGAAGGATGTCGGCGGTATCAAGCGCATCGCCACCGACGCGGCCAAGATGATCACCGACATGGCGGCCAAGGCCGGCGGCGGTTATCGCTTCGAATATTCGCCCGAAAGCTTTACCGGCACCGAGCTCGAAGTCGCGCTGGAGATATGCAACGCCGTCACCGAGATCGTGAAGCCGACAGCCGACAACAAGCTGATCATCAACCTGCCGTCGACGGTCGAGATGTCGACGCCCAACATCTATGCCGACCGGATCGAATGGATGTGCCGCAACCTGGACGACCGCGAGAACCTGCTGATCTCGCTGCACCCCCACAACGATCGCGGCACCGGCATCGCCACCACCGAGCTCGGCCTGATGGCGAGTGCGGACCGCGTCGAAGGCACGCTGTTCGGCAATGGCGAGCGCACCGGAAATGTCGACATCGTGACGCTGGCGCTCAACATGTACACGCAAGGCGTCGATCCCCATCTGGATTGCTCCGACATCAACCGGATGAAGGACGTCTACGAATATTCCAACCAGCTGAAGATCTCCGAGCGCCATCCCTATGTCGGCGAACTCGTCTACACCGCCTTTTCCGGCTCGCACCAGGACGCCATCAACAAGGGCATGAAGGCCTTGAAGAAGGCCAACACGCCGGTCTGGGAAGTGCCCTATCTGCCGATCGATCCGGCAGATGTCGGACGCAGCTACGAGGCGATCATCCGCATCAACTCGCAGTCGGGCAAAGGCGGCATCGCCTATGTACTGCAGGCCGATTACGGCCTCAATCTGCCGCGCAACCTGCAGATCGAGTTCAGCCAGGAGATCCAGGCGATCACCGACGCCGAAGGCAAGGAAGTGCCGGCAAAACGCATCCATGACCGCTTTATTGAAACCTATGTCGACCAGCCCGGCGCACGACTGAAGTTCCTCGACCATCACACCTATCCCGATACCGAGAAAAAGGGCCGGCGCGTGGTCGAGGCGGTGATCCTCGACAACGGCAAGGAGACGACAATCGCCGGCTCCGGCACCGGCCCGATCGACGGCTTCGTCGATGCGCTGTCGCGTCATGTTGGCGTCGACATGTCGGTGCTTGATTATTCCGAACATTCGCTCCAGCGCGGCTCGAACGCCTCGGCGATTTCCTATGTCGAGATGGAATATCCCGGCGGCAAGCTGTTCGGCGCCGGCATCAACACCAACATCGTCGCCGCCTCGCTGGAAGCCGTTGTTTCGGCCGCCAACCGGATAATCGGCCGCAAGGCCGGCTGATATTCCCGGGCGCCGAATGTCCGCGGCGCCCGGAAATCCCCCATTTGCCGAGGGAAATTCCGGTCTTTTGTGTCAACCACCGGCAACTATCCGGTGTGTTACGCGATCGCATAACATAAGCATGCTTGTATGGAAGTGCAGGCTCTATATGATTGCGCCTCAACCTGTGCCGACTTCGAGAGGATCGACACTTGCAGCATGCCACGCCTGCCGCCCCCGCAGTGCGCGAGACACTGGAGCGACTGCTCGCCAGCGAAACGTTCGGACGTTCCGAGCGCGCGCGCAAGTTGCTGCGCTATCTTGTTGAGCGCGAGCAGGCCGGCGAAGCCGACAGGCTCAAGGGTTTCTCCATCGCCATGGACGTCTTCGGCAAGGACGGCGATTTCGATTCGTCGACCGACGCCGTTGTCCGGGTGCAGGCAGGCCGGCTGCGCGAACTTCTCCAGCATTATTTCGCCAATGAAGGCATAGCCGAACCGGTTCGCATTGCCATTCCGCGCGGCGGCTACGTGCCGTCCTATGAGCTCAACGCCATACGCCTGCCGGTTGGGCAGGAGCCGCTTGCGGCGGCGGTAGCCGCCTTGCCCGGATCGCCCGACCAGGCGGCTCTTGACGCCGTTCCCGCTGCCGCGACAGCTTCGGGGGTTACAGAACCTGGGCCTTCGCTGGCGCGCCATCTCCAGTTCTTCTGGGTCGCCATGACGCTGGTCATTCTCATGCTGGGCGTGCTCATCCTGCGCCAGGGCAGCGGCGCATTGCTTGCCAGCAGCGATCCTACCGCGGTGGTCGAGACCGCGGGCGTAACGAGCAGCATCGCATCGCCGTCGATGGAGGCCCTGCCCCTCGTCTACATCGCGGTGAAGGCCACCGGCCCCGAGGCCGGCCGCGTCGCCGCTTCGCTGCGCGCCGGCCTTGCCGGTTTCGACACGATCGACTTCATCGGCCGCGACGCCGACAGCAAGCGCGATCCGAGCACCGACCCGACCAGCTTCGTTTTCGATGTCCTGCCGGGACCAATGGCAGGTGACGTGACGCTCGAACTGCAGAGCGTGGCGACCGGCCGCGTGCTTTTGTCCCGCAGTCTGACGGCCGCCGACAGCGCACCTGGCACCGTCGAGGATCGTATCGCCGCCATCCTCAGCTCGACCGTTCCCGCCTCCGGCCCGCTCTACAGCTACATCGAACAGAACGGCATTCAGACCGGGCTGACGAGCTGCCTGATCCTCAACGACAGATACTATCTCGACCAGAGCACCAGGACGCACGAGGCCGCCTATCGCTGCCTGGACAACCTCGCCGGCCAGGGTGCGAAATCGTCGTTGGTCTATTCGGAACTGGCCTCCCTGACCCTTGAGGCCGCCACCGATCATTACGCCTATCCGCCTGGCGCGACGGTCGAACAAGCAATGTCTTTCGCCCATCGCGCCATCCAGATGGGACCGACCAGCCCCTATGCGCACCGCGCCTATGGCTACCTCAATTCGCGCCTCGGCAACACCGAGGAATCGATCCGCTGGATGCGCAAGGCCTATGAGCTCAACCCCTACGACCTCGGCATGGCTGCCGCTTACGGCTATGGCCTGATCTTTGCCGGCAAATATGCCGAGGGAACACCCATCCTGACCCATGCCGTCGAGACGTTCAGCGGCCATCCGACATGGTGGGATTTTGGGCTTTTCGCCGGGCAATTCATGCTGGGCGACATGAACAAGGCCGCGATAGCCAGCGAGTCGCTGCGCACGACGGCGATGAAATCGCATTATCTGGCGGCGCGGCTGATCGGCGCCAAGGCTGCCGGCCGCGAACAGCTGGCAGCCAAGCTTCTGGATGAGCTGACCACCAAATTCCCGAAATTCGCCGCCGATCCGCGCGCGGCCTTCGCCGAGCGCAAATATCCCGCCGATCTGACCGACCGGCTGGTTGAGGCGCTGCGCGCCGCGGGCCTCGGCAACGCCAGCTAGTCTTTCCGGATCGCGAAAACTTTACTGGCCATCGGTCTGGACTGGGAGCAATCCAGCCTCGATTCGAATTTCCTCTCCAGTCTTGCAATAATCGCACATTTTCATGGTCTCATCCCTCTATGTTGCCGAGCGGGGCGCCGGGCCGAAGACGGTCGTCCTGCTGCATGGCTTCGGTGGTTGCCATGATATCTGGCGCGAGGTGACCGCGTCGCTAGGGCCCGATGTCAGGACCTTGGCCTACGATCTTCCGGGACACGGACTGTCTCTCGAATTTCCTGGCAGCGGCCCGGCCAAAACAGCGGCGCGAGCGGTTCTCGCCGATATCGCCGCACGCGGGATAGCAAGGGTGCATGTCGCCGGTCATTCGATGGGCGGCGCGGTCGCCTCCCTGATGGCGCTTGCCGAGCCTGAAAGGATAGGCTCGCTGACGCTTCTGGCGCCGGGCGGTGTTGGCCCCGAGATCAACGGACCGCTGTTGCGCCGCTACGCCGCGGCCGCCGACAGACGGGAAATCCGCGCCTGCCTTGCCGCCATGTCGGGACCGCGAAGCCCGCCGCCCGAACGCATCGTTGGCGTCCTGGCGGACCTACGCCGTCGCCCCGGCCAGTTGCGCAAGCTGATTGAGATATCGGCCGTCATGACCAGGAACGAGCGGCAGGGGGTCATACCCCGCGAACAGCTGGACACCCTCGACATGCCGGTGATGGTGGTTTGGGGAACGGACGATCCGGTGCTGCCCTTTACCCAGGCTGATTGTCTGCCGGCGCATTTTCATATTCATCACGTGCTCGATGCCGGCCATATGCTGGTCGAGGAAGTGCCTGATGTGGTCGCCCAGGCCGTGCGCCGAAACATGGCACGCCGCGGCAGGCGCCTGCGTCCGACATTCGAGGCCGCGGCGAGCTAACTTACTTGCGCCCCGCATCTCGCCAGTGCATTTTGCCGCCGCCTGTGTTAACTCGCAATTAACCATATCAGCGAGGCGACGCCGATGAAGGACACTGGCGAAAACATCACCCCCATCGACACCTCCCGCAAACTGTCCGACGCCGTTCGCGATGTGAAAAATGCCTTCGCCGATCGCGACGATGTCGTGGTCGACATGCGCGAGGCGCACCGGATGCGGCTTGATCTGCTCGCCGCCGAGCTCGCCCCGGTCTTTGCCGACGTGCCCGCCGACATGGACAATTTCGACTTCGTCGTCTCCTCCGGCCTGCAGCCCCGCCTGTGGATCGACGCCATCAGCCATGTCGCCATGGGGCGCGACCGCCGCACCTACCGCTTTCTCAGGGATACCCGCATCGGCCGCGTCGTGCTCGCCGAATCGACCGATATGAAACCGGTCGCCGATCAGGTCACGCGCTATGTGGCGGAGCGTATCGTCGAGCGTCAGCGCATGATGGAGGGCGGTGTCGAGCCGGCCGTCGCCGACCTGAAACGCGCCGCCGTGCCGGAAGCTGAGCCGCCCTTGCAAGCAGCCGTGCCCCGCAGGGGCTGGTCGACGTTCCTTTCCGGTCTCGGCTTGGTCGCCGCCGGCGCGCTTGTTGGCCTGGCGGTGGCGGCCGCGCTGTTTTGGGATCGCCTGATGGCGATGAAGATCAGCTTCTGATCAACGATCTGGAGGCCTCGGTGTCTGCGCGCCGAGTTCAATGACCTGCAGGTCCGATGGCGGCAAGGCCGGCCCGGTCAGGCCGCGCCGCGTCAGGCGAATCAGCCAATTGCCCTTCTCCCCGTCAATATCGAGCAGATTGTACTGTGCCGCCGGGTTCTTGCTGCCTGGCGACTGCCCGGCGGCGGCGACGCCGACGACCGGAATCCTGGCGCCGCGCCCGCCGATGAAGAACAGCGACGGCAGATGCGAATGGCCGTGCAGCACGAGTTCGGCGCCATGCCTATGAACGGTCTTGTGGAAGCGGGAGATGCCGAACAGGCGCTTTTGCTGGGCGACGGCGCCGCGCACCGGCGGATGATGGATCATGATCACCCGCAACAGGCCGCGTTTGTTCGTTGCGTCGAGCACTGTCGCCAGCCTTTGCGCCTGACCTTCGAGGAAGAAGCCGTTGGCCATGAACGGCGCCGTGGCGCGCGCCGTCGAAACGCCGATCAGCGCGACATTGCCGCGTACGCGCAGATAGGGAAAAGCGTTGCGGTCGATCGGCGCAGTCACGCCGTCGCCGCTCATCCACGCCGCCCAGGAGCGGCAGACCTTGTCGAAGGCGCCCGGCACATAGGCGTCGTGGTTGCCCGGCACCACCGAGACATCCTCCGGCGAACCCAGCGTCTCAAGCCAGTGCTTGGCCATCTCGNCGTCGTGGTTGCCCGGCACCACCGAGACATCCTCCGGCGAACCCAGCGTCTCAAGCCAGTGCTTGGCCATCTCGATCTCGCCGTCGAGCGCCAGATTGACCAGATCGCCGGTAACGGTGAGGTGGTCGGGTGTGCTCGCCTTCATGTCGGCGACGATGGTGTCGATGACGGCATCGTGCATATGGCGGCGGCGGTTGCGCTGCCAGTTGACGTAGCCGACGACGCGCTTGGACGCGAGTTCGCGATAGGTTACACCGGGAAGCGGCCCCAGATGGACATCGGAAATATGCGCGAGCCTGAACATCCTTCCTTCATAGGCGACGCGCTCCCCGCTTTCCACTCACTGTTTCCTGCCCATCCACGGTTTCGCTAGTCATGGCTATATCGGACCCGGAGCAGGCGTTTCGCCAGACCGGCTGGGCAGGCCTCAGGGCAAGGCTGTTCCATCTCTATTTCCTGCTGCGGCGGCCGATGACGCTGGGCGTGCGCGGCCTGATCCACGATCGCGCCTCGAACACTGTCTTCCTCATCCGCCACACCTACGTTCCCGGCTGGCAATTGCCGGGCGGGGGCGTCGAAGTCGGCGAGACGCTCGGTGAGGCGCTGGTGCGCGAACTGGCCGAGGAAGGCAACATCGCGCTGACAGCCCAGCCGGTGCTGAAATCGATGCATTTCAACCGCCGCTCCAGCCGCCGCGACCATGTCGGCCTCTATCTCATCGAAACCTTCAACCAGACCGCGCCGAAACTGCCGGACCACGAGATCGCCGAAGCAGGCTTCTTTCCGCTCGACCGCTTGCCGCATGGCACGACGCCGGCGACGCTGCGGCGGCTTGCCGAGGTTTTTGAAGGCGAGCCGGTATCGCCGTACTGGTAGGCTGTCAATCCGATGCTCACGCCGCCTGCCTGAACCGCGCCCGGTCGTGCGGCGCGCCATAGTCGAGCCCAGGCCCGACCGGCACGATGCGCGTCGGGTTGATGCTCTCGTGGCTGCCGTAATAGTGCATTTTGATGTGGTGCAGGTTCACCGTGCCGGCGATACCGGGCACCTGGTAGAGGTCGCGCAGATAGTTCGAAAGGTTCGGATAGTCGGCGATGCGGCGCAGATTGCATTTGAAATGGCCGACATAGACCGGGTCGAAACGCACCAGCGTGGTGAACAGCCGCCAGTCGGCCTCGGTCATACGCTCGCCAGTGAGATAGCGCTGTTTTGACAGTCGGCCCTCCAGCGTGTCGAGCGCCGCGAACAGCTCGCCGAACGCCTCTTCATAGGCCGCTTGCGTGGTGGCAAAGCCGGCGCGGTAGACGCCGTTGTTGACGGCTGGAAAGACCAGCGCATTGACCTTGTCGATCTCGCCGCGCAGGCCTGGCGGATAGAAATCGAGAGCGGCATCGCCCCACTCGTCGAAGGCCGAATTGAGCATGCGGATGATTTCGGCGGATTCGTTGGAGACGATGGTCTCTTCCTTCTTGTCCCACAGCACCGGCACCGGAACCCGGCCCGAATAGGCTGGATCGGCCTTGGTGTAGATCTGATGCAGGAAGTCGAGGCCGTAGAGCGTGTCGCCGGTGGCGCCATCCTCGGCCAAAAACGTCCAGCCCTCAGCACCGAGGAAATGATGCACGACTGAAACCGGGATGATGTCTTCGAGCTTCTTCAGCGCGCGAAAGATCAGCGTGCGGTGCGCCCACGGACAGGCGAGCGAGACATAAAGATGGTAGCGTCCGGGCTCGGCCTTGAAGCCGCGCGTACGACCTTGCGCCGGCGCGCCGTCGCGCGTGATCCAGTCACGCCACTGCGTCTCGGCGCGGATGAACCTGCCGCTGCTATCGACATTGGCCGGACGGTCCTGCCATTTGCCTTCGACCAGCAATCCCATACGAAATCTCCTTGCGTGCCTTGGCCAATGTAGTCGCAAGGCGGCAATGTCGAAGCCGTCATCTGCTGAACAGAGCGTCACTCGTATGAAACGCCGGATGAAAACAGCCGATTGCAGCCGCCGGAAATTGATGCTAGCGGACACTCCGCATGTTCGATCTTGGCTTGATCCGGTTTGACCGACGACGAAAGGGCGCCCGCGCTTAGAAAGCGCTGACTGGCGAACGCTGCCGCTTGCAGCAACCTTTCCTCTTTATCGGACCGCGAAGACCATGAGCCTTGCCGACGTGAAATACCTGCCGGAAACTCCGGCGCATGATCCCGAAATCGAAGCCATCAACGACGAAGCCTTTGGCCCCGGCCGTTTCGTGCTGGCCGCCTACAAGATTCGCGAGACCGGCGGCCACGAGCGCTCGCTATCCTTTGTCGCCATGAATGGCGACATCGTCGTTGCTTCGGTGCGCATGACCCGCATCGCCGCCGGCGCCGGACGCGCGCTGATGCTCGGGCCGCTCGCCGTGCGGCCCGCCTTCAAGAATCTCGGTATCGGCCGCCGGCTCGTGGCGATCGCGCTGGAGGCGGCCGCCAAGGCCGGCGCGCCGGCGGTGATCCTTGTCGGCGACGAGCCTTATTACGGCCCGCTCGGCTTCAGAAAGATCCCCCGCGGCCAGATCTCCATGCCGCGCCCAGTCGACCTCGACCGGCTGCTGTCGCACGAGATCGTGCCCGGTGCCGTGGCGCGGCTCTCCGGCGAGGTCGGCCATGCCAGCCTTGCCAGGATCGCGGAGCAGGCACCAGTGATGGCCTGAGCTCCAGGATCGGTCGCGGCACCGGTCGCGATGGATCCCCATTGGTCAGGTTGCACCATGGCGGCGACCTCCGTAGCATGACCCGGAACAGCACGGAGCATGCAGCATGAACCCGAACGGCCAGATTGCGATCGTAACCGGCGGCGGCTCCGGCCTCGGCGAGGCAACCGCCCGCGCGCTGGCCGACAAGGGCGCGCGCGTCGCCATTTTCGATATCGGCATCGACCGGGCATCGAAGGTGGCGGGCGACATTGGCGGCGCCGCTATCCAGTGCGATGTGAGCAGCGCCGACAGCGGTGCGGCCGCGGTCGCCGAGGTGGAAAAGAGACTTGGGCCAGCGCGCATCCTGGTCAATTGCGCGGGCATTGCCATCGGCGTGAAGACGATCGGCAAGGATGGTCCACATCCGCTCGACCAGTACCGCAAGGTGATCGAGATCAATTTGATCGGCACCTTCAACATGATCCGCCTCGTCGCCGACCGTGCCGCCAAACTCGAACCGCTGCAGGGCGGCGAGCGCGGCGTCATCGTCAACACCGCGTCGGTGGCCGCTTATGATGGCCAGATCGGCCAGGCCGCCTATGCCGCATCCAAGGGCGGCGTCGTCGGCATGACGCTGCCGGTTGCCCGCGACCTGGCGCGCTCCGGCATTCGCGTCTGCACCATCGCGCCCGGCATCTTCAAGACGCCAATGATGGCCGGCATGCCGCAGGAGGTGCAGGATTCGCTCGGCGCGGCCGTGCCCTTCCCGTCCCGCCTCGGGGAGCCGTCCGAATATGCCGCGCTCGCCCTGCATATCGTCGAAAACCAGATGCTGAACGGCGAAACCATCCGCCTCGATGGGGCAATCCGCATGGCGCCGAAATAGACGGCCATGGCGGCCGGCGCAGTGAAGACCGGTCCGCTGGCCGGCCTGAAAGTCATCGAGATGGCTGGGCTCGGCCCGGTGCCTCTGGCCGGGCTGATGCTGTCGGAGATGGGCGCCGAGGTGCTGCGCATCGAGCGCACCGGTTCGGACCAACCCCTGCTGCCCCTCTCCGATGCGTACAATCTCGACCGTCACGGCCGCTCCATCCTGCGCGTCGACCTCAAGCAGGCCAAAGGAACGGAACTGCTGCTGCGCCTTGCCGAAAAGGCCGATCTGTTTGTCGAAGGCTTTCGCCCCGGTGTGATGGAGCGGCTTGGTCTCGGCCCGGATGCTGCATTGGCGCGCAATCCGGCGCTGATTTACGGCCGCATGACCGGCTTCGGCCAGGACGGGCCGCTCGCAGGTCGTGCCGGCCACGACATCACCTACCTCGCCTATTCGGGTGTGTTGCATGCCATCGGCCGGGAGGAAGGTCGGCCGGTGCCGCCGCTGAATCTGATCGCCGACAATGGCGGCGGCGCCATGATGCTGATCGCCGGGGTGCTTGCAGCGCTGTTCGAGCGCTCGCGCTCCGGCAAAGGCCAGGTGATCGACGCGGCGATGGTCGAGGGCGCTTCGATGCTGGCGGCCCCCATACACGCCTTCATGTCGGCAGGTCTGTGGAGCGACCGGCGCGGCGCCAACCTGCTCGATTCCGGTGCGCCCTTCTACGACACCTATGAGACGGCGGACGCACGCCACGTTGCGGTCGGCTGCCTTGAGCCGCGCTTCTTCGCCGCATTCGCAAGGCTGCTGCCGCTCGGCGAGGATTTTGTCCGCGGCCAATACGACAAGGCGTTGTGGCCGGACATGCGCGCGGCCATTGCCGACCGGTTCCGGCAGAAGACACGCGACGACTGGGACGCGCTGTTTGCCGCAAGCGATGCCTGCGTGGCGCCGGTTCTGTCGCTGGCCGAAGCCAGGGATCATCCGCACAACCGGACGCGTCACGCATTTGTGAAGGCCGGTGCGCTCGAGCGCCCCGCGCCCGCGCCACGCTTCTCGGCCTCGCAGCCGGCGCTTGCCGGCATGTCTGAAGATGACGATCAGCTGCCCCAGACTGTGCTGGCGCGCTTCGGCTTTTCGACAGCCGAGATCAAAGCGCTTGTCAAAGCCGGCATGATTGGGCCAGTAACTGGATTTAGAAAATCAACTTACCTGGTGGGCATTTTGGACCAGCCGAAGAAGGACGTCATTCGCGCGACGGACGCCGAGGCGATCAGGCTGGCCGCAACGCTGATTCGCAGCGCCCGTTTCGGCGCCCTCGCGGTGATCGAGCCGTCGACCGGCGCACCGCTGGCCTCCAGGGTCGGAGTCGCCACCGACATCGATGGCACGCCTCTGATCCTTGTCTCGGCGCTGTCAGCCCATACCGGCGCCATCCTTGCCGAGCCGCGCTGCTCGCTGCTTGTCGGCGAACCCGGCAAGGGCGATCCGCTGGCGCATCCCAGGATAACGCTGGTCTGCCGGGCGCAGCCGCTGGAACGCGGGTCGAGCGCGCATGCCCGCGCCGAGCGGCGCTATCTCAACCGCAATCCCAAAGCAAAGCTCTATGCCGAGCTCGGCGATTTCTCGATCTTTCGCCTTGAGCCGGAGCGCGCCAGCCTGAATGGCGGCTTCGGCAAGGCCTACCTGCTCGACCGTGCCGATCTCATCACCGAGGGGTTGATCGTCGACGAGCTGGCCGCCAGCGAACAATCCGCTCTCGACCACATGAATGCCGACCATCTCGACGCCATCGCCGTCTATGCCCATCAATTCGCCAGGGTTGAAGGTGATGGTTGGACCATGACCGGCTTCGATGCCGATGGCATGGACCTGGCATCGGGCGACACCGTTTGCAGGGTCTATTTTCCGCAGCCATTGAAGACCGCGCGCGACCTGCGGCCGGTTCTGGTCGACATGGCCAAAGCCGGTCGTGCGCCAGCTACGCAAGGATAATCGTCATGAATCAAAAGCACGTCTTGAGATTTGGGCGAAATGATCTACGATTCAGGCGACGCTGAATCAGCAGCGTGATCCATAGCTGAATTATAGCAGCCAACGCTATTTGCCCCCATAGCGTTTGGATGAGCAGGAAAACATGGGGCATCGATGGTCTCGACCAAACTAATCGCCAATGCCGAATCGGCGGCGACATTTCTGACCCTTATGGGCAACGAAAAGCGGCTCTTGATCATGAGCTATCTGGCCGACGGTGAAATGTCGGTCGGCGCCATCGCCGAAAAGGTGATGCTCAGCCAGTCCGCTTTGTCGCAACATCTGGCCAAGCTCAGGGCGCTCGATCTTGTCGAGACCCGCCGCGACCGGCAGATGATCTACTATTCCTGCAAGTCCGAAGCGGTGCGCGAACTGTTGCGCATGCTGGACGGCATTTTCGGGATAGGCGACTTGTCCCAGATGGCAACGCGTCTGCGCCGCGCCGGGACTTGACCTGCAGGGCTTGACTGGCGACTCCGGTCGCTCCTTACCTCGCTGACGATTTTTCGCCGGCCGAGGTATTGATGGATCCGATCCAGATCGACGACGCGCGCGATCCGCGGGTCGCCGCCTATCTCGACATCCGCGAGCGCGATCTCACCGGCCGCCATGGCCGGTTCGTTGCCGAAGGCAAGGTGGTGCTGGACGTCCTGCTGTCAGCCGGACGCTTTGCTGCGGAGTCGGTCCTGGTCCTCGAAAACCGGCTGGCCGGGCTCGACGACATCCTGCGCAAGGCCCCTGCCGACCTGCCGGTCTACGTTGCGGCAAGCGCCGTCATGGACAGGATCGCCGGCTTCCACATGCATCGCGGTATATTGGCGATCGGCAGCAAGGGCACGCCACAGCCCGCCGAGGCCTTGCTCGACACCTTGCCTGCCGAAGCGTTGATCGTCGTTCTCATCGGCATCGCCAACCATGACAATATCGGATCGATCTTCCGCAATGCCGCCGCCTTCGGCGCCGATGCCGTCTTCGTCGACGCCACCTGTTGCGACCCACTGTATCGCAAGGCGATCCGCGTCTCCGTCGGCGCCGCGTTGAAGGTGCCCTTTGCGTCCTTCGGCGACACTGAAGCTTTCATCGCGAAGCTCGGCGAGTTGGGCTTCGGCCAGGTCGCTTTGTCGCCGCGTGGTGAGGCTGACATTCGTGATGCCGCGCGACCGAAACGACTGGCGCTCTATCTCGGCACCGAAGGCGAGGGCCTCCCGGAGAGCCTGCTTGCCCGCCTGCGGACGGTGCGGATCGCGATGTCGGAAGGGTTCGACAGCCTGAATGTTGCTGCCGCGTCAGCCATTGCGCTGCACCATTTTTCGCCCTGATAGGCGTAGTCAGGCAATTCCAAGCCGGGGCTTGAAACTCAGCTCGGCAAATCTGCCTTCTGCAACGCCCGCACGCGATCGGCCAGGCTGGTGGTTCCCGACCGCGTTTCCTGCGGCGCCGCCAGCGCCTTGGCGATCGGTGAATCAGGTCCTTCGAGCTTGGCCGTCAAATGGACGACCTCAGCCGCCAGATTGTTCATCTGTTCGCGCAAGGCAGAACCGGTATCATTGCCATTGCCGGGGCCATTCCCGGGCTTCGCGGATCCAGAACCGCCAAGCTCCGCCTTCATCCGCTTGTTTTCGCGGGCCAGCGTCGTCAGCCTGGCTTCGAGCCGCTCTCGGTCGCCTTCGAGCTTGGCGAGCGTCTTGTCCATGTCCTCGTTCCTGGCGCGGGCACTGTCTTGCGCACCAACCAGGCCAGCAGCCGCGGCGCCTCCCGCAGCCTCGCCCTTCACCCGTTCGCGAAGCCGGGCCAGTTCCTTTTCGCGGCGATCGAGCTTGTCCTCGCGATCGGCAAGCGTGGCGAGCAGGCGCTCGAGCTTTCTGTCGAGGTCGGCGGTTCTTTTCTTTTCGGCCTTCAAGGCATCGCGCGTGGCCTTGGCCTCGGTGACGACTTCCTGATGGCGCCTGTCGGCCTCCTTGCGCTGGCCGCGCAGCACTGAAATGTCGTTGGCAAGTTTTTCCAGCTCGGATTCGCGCGCCACCAGTTCGATCTGACGATTGCTGGAGGAGAAGGACGCGTCGTCGTACATATGCTCGAGCTTTTCCAGCTCGAGCGCGCGCTTTTCCATCATGCGCTCTGTTTGTGCAAGCCTGTCAGACAGCTGTTGTATCTGCTGCTCGCGATGCAGGAGCAATTCGTTTTTTTCCCCGAGCTCCGAAAGCGCCTGCTTCTTGTCCTTGCGCTCGACCGCCAGGCCCTTCAGCGCCTCGCGGCCGCGATTGATTTCGACGAGTTGCTCATTCGCCTGCTCACGCAGCGTCTTGATGCTGATTTCGAGCCGGCGCGTCGTCATGGCGAACTCGGCCCGCAAGCTGTCCTTGTCGGCCTGGATCTCGGCCAGCGTTCGCGGCACCGACGCCTCGACACGCTTGCGTGTCAGCACAACCGCCCGCCGCCAGATGGCCGGCGCGACCAGCAGCGCCAGAAAGCCTGCGCACAGAAAGCCGAGGGCGAAGAACAGGATCGACTGAACCAAGGTGACTACCCGTTACGGGCGGGCCGCTATCCGGCAACCGCCACTCTGGACTTTGCCATGTTCGCATGACGCAAATCCAGCGCTGCGGCAAGGGTTTGCCGCAGCTGCATCGGGTCAGAATCTGTTGATCGGGTCGAAGTGTGGTCGGAATCGCTCAGAAAGGATTCCAGGTCGGCCTCTGCGTCAGCTTCAGATAGCCGAGATTGACGCCAAGTCGCGCGCCGACGCCGGTGCGGATCGGCACCAGCAGCACCCTGTTGTTCTGCAGCACGTTGAAGCCGACGCCGGCCACGACATAGGCCGAACCGGCAACGCCGCCGAACCGATTGTAGAGATTGCTGACGTCGTCGAGGTTATAGACGAGCATCATCACCCGCGATCCCTCGCCGCCGAAATCCCAACCGAGCGAAGGCCCTTGCCAGAACACCTTATGGTCGCCGGCATTCTTGGTGTAGAGCGTACCTTCGCCATAGGTCAGGCCCCCGATCAGCGCGCCGGATCCCTCTTCGCCGAGCAGATAGCCATTGGGCAGGCCGTAGGAGGCAAAAATCTTCTCGACGACGGTTGCGAGACCGCCCGACGTCGCGCCGAAGAACTTGTGACCGGAATCGACGATCTCCTGAGCGGTGTATTCCTGTGCCCGCGACGCAGAGGCTGAGAAAGCGAGAGCGCCCATGAGGGCAATCGCCATGAAGAAGACGCGGACAAACGTCCGGTCGTAGAATCGGGAAACCATGCTTCCAATCTCCGTCAGGGAGCACTTTCGCCGACGCCTCGCACCCCGTCCGGCTCTTTAGGCGGCCGTTAAGGATGACTGTTACGGGCAAACTATGCCGTAATCCTTTTTCAACCATTAACCTCCCACATGAACATGGCGGTTCGAAGGCTGTTTCTGACTGTCTGCGCGGGCTCCCATCCTGTGCAAAGATGCCGTTTTTTCTCACGAGAATTGTGGATTGTTGCTGCACGCTCGGGCGCTGTGTATTCAGAATGCCTGGGGGGAGAGAGCGTGATTCGGGTGGTGAGCGTGGCTGTCGGCCGCGCGGCCACCAGGAAGTGAATTTTAGCAGGGATTTTTCGCCGATGGCTGAGCTTTTCTCTCTCTCCGCACCCGATCTCGCAGCCTTGTTGTGCAGCCGAGTCTGCCACGACATCATTTCGCCGGTCGGCGCCATCAACAACGGCCTTGAACTCCTGGACGAGGGCGGCGCCGACGAAGACGCCATGAAACTGATCCGGCAGAGCGCCAGAAACGCTTCGGCCCGCCTGCAATTCGCCCGCATCGCCTTCGGCGCCGCCGGTTCGGCCGGCATGATGATCGACACCGGCGATGCCGAGTCCGTCGCCATCGCCTTCCTGAAGAACGAGAAGCCGGAATTGATCTGGAACGGGGTTCGCGCCCTGCTGCCCAAGAACAAGGTCAAGCTGCTGCTCAATTTGCTGCTCGTCGCCAATGCTGCCATCCCGCGCGGTGGCAGATTGGTGGTCACGCTGGAAAACCTCGACACCGAGCCGCGCTTTGCGCTTGCCGCAAGCGGCCCGATGCTGCGCGTGCCGCCGAAATTCCTCGAGCTCCATTCCGGCAACAAGCCCGAGGAGCCTATCGACGCCCATACCGTCCAGCCCTACTACACGCTGCTGCTGGCGCGTGAGGCCAACATGACGATCTCGATTCATGCGACCGCCGAAGAGATCGTGCTGTCCGCGGCTTGAGCGAAGCCGTTCGGCAGGACGCCGAGCATCAAGAACAATCAAGTATCTTTTCCCGCTGATATTTGCGGCAATTCAGAACAGGCAAGTTTCACCGCCGGCAACGCCCCTGCCGAATGGGGCTGCAAACGACATGTTTGTAAAAACTTTACCTAACGGCTTTTCTGCTTCTTTACCAGATCGGCCTAGTGTGCATCCCGATACCCGGATGCCGCCGGTTCGCCCCATGGCAAAGAGGACCCGGAAATGAAGCGCTGCATGTTTGTCGACGATTCGAGCGTCATCAGAAAGGTTGCAAAACGGATTCTTGGCGGCTCCGACATGGTGGTGATCGAAGCGGCAACTGGACTTGATGCTGTCGAGATGTGCGCTGCCGAGATGCCTGATGTGATTGTCGTCGACGGCGCCCTGCCGGACATGCAAGCGGTCGACGTCATTCGCCAGGTTCGCGCCATGGAGAGCACGATCAAACCGCAGATTCTGATCTCACTGGTCGAGGTGGATGTTGCCTCGATCATGAAGGCAAAGCGCGCCGGCGCCCAGGGTTATCTGTTGAAGCCGTTCAACCGGCCGCAACTGCTCGAACGTTTTCGTACCTTGAAGGTTGCCGCCTGACTCGGCACGTCCTCGGCCAAGAAGGACAGCAAAAAACCCGGCCTGAGCCGGGTTTTTTGCGTTGATTCAATTGGATGATGTTCGCTCAGGCGCTGACGCGGATGTCTTCCGGCTCGCGCAGCACATAGCCGCGACCCCAGACCGTCTCGATGTAGTTCTGGCCACCGGATGCTGCGTCGAGCTTCTTGCGCAGCTTGCAAATGAAGACGTCGATGATCTTCAGTTCCGGTTCGTCCATGCCGCCATAAAGGTGGTTGAGGAACATTTCCTTGGTCAGCGTGGTGCCCTTGCGCAGCGAGAGCAACTCCAGCATCTGGTATTCCTTGCCGGTCAGATGCACGCGCTGGCCGCCGACTTCGACGGTCTTGGCGTCGAGATTGACCACCAGATCGCCGGTGGTGATGACCGACTGGGCATGGCCCTTGGAACGGCGCACGATGGCATGAATGCGGGCGACCAGCTCGTCCTTGTGGAACGGCTTGGTCATATAGTCGTCGGCGCCGAAGCCCAGGCCGCGCACCTTGTCCTCTATACCGGCCATGCCGGACAGGATCAGGATCGGCGTCTTCACCTTGGACAGGCGAAGTGTCCGCAAGACTTCGTAGCCGGACATATCGGGAAGGTTGAGGTCGAGAAGAATGATATCGTAATCATAAAGTTTACCGAGATCGACACCTTCTTCGCCGAGGTCGGTCGTGTAAACATTAAAACTTTCAGATTTGAGCATCAGCTCGATGCTCTGAGCGGTTGCACTGTCGTCTTCTATCAGCAGAACGCGCATTTCATTCCCCTTTTCTGCCGCCGGACCATGTCACGACCCATCCGGGACCGGAGCAGTGATTGCCTGAACAGAGGCTGCCATCGAATGGTTAACAAAACCTAATTCCGCACCAAGGACGGTACCAGATTTTTTAACCCCTTTCTACACCCTCTTGAATCTAATGATGAATCACAGAACCAAATCGCTAATGCTACACATTAATAAGTTGGACTAAGTGACTCAAGGGACTCGCTGGCCGGCTTCCGTATCGGGAGCCGGAATTTTTACCCGGCCTTAAGTCCTCGCCCTTATGATTAACAATGCGCGTAAACGAATGGTTACCGCCGGCAAAAAACTTTAGGGATTTGTTTCCCATAGTTCGGGGAATGCCGGTGGATACGGGCGGCGCCAGGCCCTGGCGGGCGGATTGGACGATATGTGCAGGTGTGCGTTTCCGGGAGTACCGAATCATGAAGTCACGTGAAAACCTCGTTCGGCTGAAGCAATTTCAGGTGAATGAGAAGCGGCGGCAGCTGCTGCAGCTCGACATGATGATCGCCGAGTTCGAGCGCATGGCCGTTGAACTGGAGCTTCAGATCACCGCCGAGGAGAAGAAGGCCGGCATCACCGACATCAATCATTTTGCCTATCCGACCTTCGCCAAGGCGGCGCGTCTGCGCCGTGATAACCTCAGAAACTCTCAAAGCGACCTCGCCCAGCAGCGAAGCGCTGCCGAATCATTACTCGGCGAAGCTGAAGCGGAGCTTTCCAAGGCCGAGATGCTGGAATCGCGCGACACCAAGATCCGCGACGCGGAACTCGGCGGTCGCAGCGCCATGATCGGCTGACGGCAGGGTTTGAGCCCGACCGGCGCCGCCTGACGCCGATCTTCTTGCTCCGGACCAAAAGGCTCCAGCGCTGCTGACTTGGCCGCAAGGCGGCCGCAGCCTCAGGCCCGTGCCAAATCCCCGTCCTGGTTCGCCGCCGCCCTCGCCCGCGCTTGCTTGATGTCAGGCACATGCTCTTCCGACCAGGAGCGTATCTGGGTGAGCAGCCCCGCCAGGTTCTGGCCAAGTTCGGTCAATTCATATTCGACCCGCGGCGGGATCACCGGAAAGATTTCGCGCCGCACCAGCCCGTCGCGCTCGAGGACGCGCAGGGTCTGCGTCAGCATTTTGGGTGTGATGCCGTCGAGCTTACGCGCCAGTTCCCCATTGCGCATCCGGCCACGGCGCAGCGCACAAACCGTCAGATAGACCCATTTGCTGGCCAGCATCTCGAGCACGGCGTGCGAAGGACACGTCCGCTGGAAGGCGTCATAGCCGGAGCCGCAATCATTATCACTATCCATGAGGTGCCTATATATGGAAAAGGTACATACTGGACAAGGGAATGTTACTATCCAAATGATAGTGGCACAGAAACCCCAGCAGGAGCCTCCCATGCGTGCCGTTGTCCAGAATTCAGTCGGCGGACCCGACGTCCTCGTCATCGCCGATCGCCCCGCGCCCTCGCCCAAGTCAGGCGAAGTGCTCGTGCGCGTGCATGCCGCCGGCATCAATCCGGTCGATGGCTCGGTGCGCGCCGGTTACTATCCTTTGCTGGGCGAACTGCCCTTCACTTTGGGCTGGGATATTTCAGGCACGGTCGAGGCGGTGGGCCCAGGCGTCGATGGCGGCCTCAAGGTCGGTGACGCCGTGTTCGGCATGCCGCATTTTCCCAAGCAGGCCGCAGCCTATGCGGAACTCGCTGTCGCCCCGGCCGATGAAATCGCACCGAAGCCGCAAGGCATTGACCACAATCATGCCGGCGCGCTGCCGCTGGCCGGTCTGACCGCCTGGCAAGGTCTTGTCCGCCATGGCGGCCTGAAGCGCGGCCAGCGCGTGTTGATCCATGCTGCGGCCGGCGGCGTCGGGCATCTGGCGGTGCAGATCGCCAAGGCGCACGGCGCTTATGTCATCGCCACCGCCAGCCCGAAGAAACTCGATTTCGTCCGCTCGCTCGGCGCCGATGAAGTGGTCGACTACACCAAGCGAGATTTCACCGCCGAGGTCAGCGACGTCGACCTGGTGCTGGAGCCGATGGGCGGCGACCATGCCGACCAATCGCTGACAGTCCTGAAGGACGGTGGCGCCTTGGTGTCGCTGCTCAATGTCCACGACACCACCCGAGCCAAGGCTGCTGCGCGTGGGATCCGCGTCGAGCGCATGTCCGTCGTGCCCGACCGTGAAGGCCTCGTCGAACTTGGCAAACTGGTCGATGCGGGAAAGCTTGCGGTCCATGTGGCAAAGAGCTTTCCGCTCGAACAGGCGGGCGCCGCGCACGCTTTTCTCGCCACCAGGCCGATCGGCAAGGTGGTGCTGACGGTCTGAAGCAGCAGGCATCACCGACAGGCAAAAGGGCGCGGTTACCGCGCCCTTTTCTATTGTGGTCCTGGCTCTAGTGCCGGTATTGCTGGATGCGCGTCGTGCGCAGCCCGGCAAGGCCGTATTCGTCGATCGACGCTTGCCAGGACAGGAATTCCTCGGTGGTCAGCTTGTAGCGCTGGCATGCCTCGTCGAGGCTCAAAAGCCCGCCGCGCACCGCAGCAACCACTTCCGCCTTGCGCCGGATAACCCAGCGACGTGTATTCGTCGGCGGAAGATCGGCAATCGTAAGAGGGCTGCCGTCAGGCCCAATAACATATTTGACTCGCGGTCTAACAAGATCGGTCATCGTACTCTCTACTAAAAACTCAAAGACCCAATCCCCACCACATTACCGCCACAGCTTTAAAAATTGCCTAAGCGAACCCTAATGAGTAGGTAAGGATCATGAACGCCGCGTTAGTCTTTTCGTCGGCATTTGAGGCAACGGCGGGCAGGCGCGCAATTTTCCCGCAAAATCGGCACCGCCGCAAAGCTGGCGCCGCTGGTGTGGTTGACCTATATTCGCGCCACTGCCATTGAAGCGCCGCGCAGAACGAAAGAACCATGAACAGCCTCGACCTTCCCGCCAGCCCGCAAAACACCCGCATCGTCGTCGCCATGTCGGGCGGTGTGGATTCGTCTGTCGTTGCCGGCCTTTTGAAGCGCGAAGGCTATGATGTCGTCGGCGTCACGCTGCAGCTCTACGACCATGGCGCCGCAACGCACCGGGCCGGGTCGTGCTGCGCCGGCCAGGACATTGACGATGCCCGCCGCGTTTCCGAGACACTGGGCATTCCGCATTACGTGCTCGACTATGAGGAGCGCTTCCGTAAGGCGGTCATCGACCCGTTTGCCGAAAGCTACGTCGCCGGCGAAACGCCCATTCCGTGCGTCTCTTGCAATCAGACGGTGAAGTTCGCCGACCTTTTGGCCACCGCCAAGGACCTTGGCGCCGATGCGCTCGCCACCGGCCACTATATCCGCTCCGGGGCCAATGGCGCCCACCGCGCGCTGTTCCGGCCCGTCGATGCCGACCGCGACCAGAGCTATTTCCTGTTTGCCACCACGCAGGCGCAGATCGACTATCTGCGCTTTCCGCTGGGTGGGCTGTCCAAGCCTGCGGTGCGGGCCATCGCCGAAGAAATGGGGCTGACCGTTGCCGCCAAGCAGGACAGTCAGGACATCTGCTTCGTGCCGCAGGGCAAATATTCCGACATCATCGCCAAGCTGAAGCCAGCTGCCGCCAACCCAGGCGACATCGTCCATATCGACGGCCGCGTGCTCGGTCGCCATGACGGCATCCTGCGCTATACGATCGGCCAGCGCCGCGGCATCGGCATCGCCTCGGGCGAGCCGCTTTACGTCGTCCATCTCGACGCCGACCGGGCCCGTGTCATCGTCGGCCCGCGCGAGGCGCTGGAGACCCACAAGATCTATCTGCGCAACATGAACTGGCTGGGCGATCGCGCGCTGTCCGACATTCCGGCCGCCGGCATGGAGCTGTTCGCCAAGGTCCGCTCGACGCGGCCGCCGCGCCCGGCCGTGCTGCATCACCGCGCCGGCAGCACCTTTGTCGAACTGGTCGACGGCGAGTCCGGCATCGCGCCCGGACAGGCCTGCGTGCTCTATTCCGACGACGGCAACGAAGCCCGCGTCTTCGGCGGCGGCTTCATCGAGCGCTCCGAGCGCGGCGCCGAGGCCGAAGCCATGCTCAGCCGGCTCGCAGCCAGGCCGGCGCAGATTCCCGCAGAGTAAACACTACCCCTCTCGGAGACAGTTTTAGTTTCGATCTGCCTTAAGGGCAGAGTTTCGAAACGGTCTCAGGACTTTGTGTGCGTGACCGTGCCCGCCGTCAGGATGCGGAGCACCCTGATGGCTTCCTCGCCGCTGGTGCGCGGCTCGGCCCGCGTCTCGATACACTGGATGAAGTGCTCGAGCTCGCGCGTCAGCGGCATGCCCTGGCCGACCGCGACATAGGACGGCTCGTTGGTGGTGAAGGCCCACTGGCCGCTGTCCTGCCACACCGCGTGGCGGTAGACGGCCAGCTTGCGCTCCCATGGCTCGACATCGTCGAACACCGCCATTGCCTTGGTGCCGACCACGGTCAGCCGCCGCTCGCGATAGGGATTGAGCCGCGAGGTGAAGAGATGGCTGCGCAAGCCATTGGGAAAACGCATGTGCAGATGCGCGAAATCGCTGAGATTGTCGAGGAGTGCGGCCCCCTCGCCCCTGACGTCGATCGGCTCGGTGCCGGTGATGGCCAGGATCATCGACAGATCGTGCGGCGCCAGATCCCACAGTGCGTCGTTCTCGGTGTGGAATTTGCCGAGGCCGAGCCGGTGCGAGTGGATGTAGCGAACCTCGCCGAGCTCGCCATTGTCGATCAGCGCCTTCAGCGTCTCGAAGGCGGGATGGAATCGCAAGACATGGCCGACCATGAACACGCGGCCGTTGTCCCTGGCCGCCTGCACGGCGCGCTCGGCGTCGGGCACGGTCAACGCAATCGGCTTTTCCACCAGCACGTCCTTGCCGGCCTCAGCGGCGCGCACGGCAAGATCGGCATGGAATTGCGGCGGCAGCGCCATGACGATGGCGTCGATATCATCACGCACGAACAGCTGGTCGGGCTCGATCGCCAGGCAGTCCTGCTCGCTGGCAAAGCCTTCGGCCCGCGCCCGATTGGCATCGGAAACCGCATGTAGCGCGCCGAGCGCCTTGAGGGTGCGGATGTGGTTGCTGCCCCAGTATCCGCAACCGAGGACTGCAATGCGCGGCTTCATCAGCTTCAAACTCTAATTTCTTGGCCGAGACATAGCGGCGTGCCCCGTCGAACTCAACCCCGGTGGCTTACCGGAGATGCCAGCCCG
Organism: Mesorhizobium sp. LSHC412B00; assembly: GCF_000503035.1. NCBI lineage: Bacteria > Pseudomonadati > Pseudomonadota > Alphaproteobacteria > Hyphomicrobiales > Phyllobacteriaceae > Mesorhizobium > Mesorhizobium sp. LSHC412B00. The sequence goes on from NZ_AYWB01000001.1 coordinate 412,648, forward strand.
GCAAAGCTTTTACCGGCGACAATATGCCGGCGCCCTCGCGCATCGATGCTTGACAGGCTCGCCCTCCCAACCTTATATCCGCGCGACCTTGGCGAACGCCTCGAAATGCCTTTCGATTTAAGGCGGATTTCGGGCCTTTCGCCGCCCTGGCGGGGTAGCTCAGTTGGTTAGAGCACGGGAATCATAATCCTGGGGTCGGGGGTTCAAGTCCCTCTCCCGCTACCACCATACCCCCCGACGCTCTGACGGCGTTGGGGAAGGCTTTCTCCCCCAGGAGTGCCATTAGACGTCCGGCGATTTCCACTTCGACTCCGCCGAGCCTTGATGGATCGCGAAACACGGTCACGGTTTCGATCAAGTCCCGCATCGCCTCTGGGGATTCGGAATCGCCGGCCATAAGGCCTTTTGCAAGTCCGGCCTGCAGTTGATTCAATTGTTGTTCGTAGCGTGCCAACACTGCAGGATGCAGTGCGATCACGGTGGCCGCCGCGGGCACCTGATCCAGTTCCGTCACAACCGCTTTCCGCTCTTCATTCAGCGTTGTTGATTGCGGTCCCAAGACTGCTGGATCGCCATGGCCCTTGGCGATGGCGGTGACCAGGCGGTCGATCTCGCGCGACAGTTCTCCGAGCCGTCGCTCCAGGCGAGCACGCCGTGCATCGGTATCGGCTGCAAGGCGCCTTCGTTCCTCTTGATAGGTCTGGACGTAATGGGCAATTACGTCAGGATGGCGCAACTCGGCGGCGAGGCCGGTCAGGACCGCAGTTTCGACGGTATCCAGATAGAACGTCTTGGGATCAGAGCAAATTCCGCTTTCCGTGGCGGCGGAACAGCGGATGCGAACACGCTTGGTCTTGTCGATACCCTTTGATGACATACCCGCACCACAAGCACCGCACTTAAGGAGTCCCGTTAGCAAGTGCTGCGGTCGGCGCTGATGGCTTGGATGAGTGATTGCCCGCGCCTTCTTCCTTGCTTGTGCTGCATCGAACAACGCAGCCGAAACAATGGCAAGATCGGGAACTTCGACTGTTTGCCACTCGCCCCTGGAATTTGGACGCGAGACACGCTTGCCAGTATCAGGATCTTTGACCATTCGGACCCTGTTCCAGATCAAGCGACCGGCATACAGTTCATTTTGAAGCAGCCCCGTACCTCTTTGCACATTGCCATTGATAGTTGAGGCGTTCCAGGTTCGGCCGCGAGGCGGCGGCACGCCGTCTTTGTTGAGTTTGTGGGCGATATCGCGTGGCGTCTGACCCTCGACATATTCGCCAAAGATGCGACGCACGATCCGCGCTTCCTCTTCTACGATCATGCGCTTCCCAGGATCGCCCAACACGTAAGCGTAACCATAGGTCAATCCACCGGCGTGAAGGCCATTTTTGATGCGCCCTGCTTGGCCTCGGCGGACTTTGTGAGCAACGTCCTCGCGGTATAGTTGGCCGACAAGGCCACGAAGCCCGACCAAGACCGTATTGACCACACCCTCGTGAACCGCACGGATTTCGATGCCAAGAAATGAAAGGCGCTTGTGAATGCCTGCAAGGTCTTCCATGTCGCGAGAGAGCCGATCAAGCGCCTCCACGACGAGAACATCAAATTCGTGCTCACGAGCTTTGTCCATGAGCTGCAGCAGACCATCACGCCCCAACACCGAACCGCCGGAGCGGGCTCGATCGTCAAACGTTGCGACAACGTTCAAACCCTCACGCTCTGCGTACGTCCGGCATAGTGCGAGTTGATCGTCTATCGATCGCTCATTCTGAAGGTCGGTTGAGAAGCGTGCGTAGATCGCGGCTCGATTCATGATGTGTTTTCTCGGCCTGTTGACGCTCGTGATCCTCGCGGGCGGCTTGGCGCGCGAGAGCGCTTGCAAGACGAAGAATCGCCCTATCAGGCGGCCGATGCAAGGCCTGATTGTGGATTTTCACCACCATTGCGGGTAGTGCCCGGTACGGGTCGAGAATGGCGATGGACTTGAAAAATACGCGGACAGCTTTCCGCAAGATGCGTGGACTCCTTTGAGCCAACCGAGGCCGCGATCTTTCTCCATACCTAGCAAGATGTATCCAGTCGCGAGATGACGGAAGCACTTAAAGCGGTCCGTCGCAGAAACGGACAGCGTGGCGTGCTATTCGGAAACCTGCCCGTCTGACCTGTTGCTTTCGTTGAACATCAGAAAAGAGAAAAGAGCGTCCAATCATGCACGGCCGGGCCGCCAGCATCCGCCCTCCTGCCCAATTGCGCTCGCACCTTCATCGCTGGGCGGTGCCGCGCTCGAACTGGTTCATGCAGAGTTTCATGACCCATGCCCCGCCGCGTTGCTCTTTGTAACTTCTTGTCTTGTGCACCCTGTGGGCTTTGCTGTAGCGAAGCTGCTGACGTAGATCGGGGCTACGCAATTGGAGAGCAAATGAAGGTTGGCCAAATGCCTGACGATCTTATCAAGTCCGACGCGGAATTGCTCGAGATGACCGCCGACATCGTTTCCGCTTATGTCAGCAATAACCCGGTTCCAGTTACGGAACTCGCTCGCGTAATTTCCGATACCTATGGAGCGATCAGCAAGCTGCAGGGAGCACCCGCACCCAAAGCGGAAGAGAAGCCTACACCCGCTGTCCCGATCAAGAAATCGGTGACGCCCGATTTCATCATCTGCCTGGAAGACGGCAGGAAGTTCAAATCGCTCAAACGGCACTTAGGCACTCACTACGATCTGTCACCGGATGCCTACCGTGCGAAATGGAGCCTGCCCTCCGACTATCCGATGGTTGCGCCGAATTATGCCGCGGTGCGATCGGCGATGGCGAAGGCGATCGGCCTGGGACGGAAGGCCGCGCCTGAGCCTAAGGTGGCGCCAACGAAGCGCCGCAAGATCGGCATCAAGACAACCTGACAGCGGGGCTATTTTGCGCAAAAACCCGCATTCTGTTGAATGGGCGCGGGCCGATTGCTTTCCGTCAGAAAGAACCCCTGCCCCTTGTTCAAGGGCAGCGGCTGCCGAGGACACCCATCCCTCAAGGGATGATCACCCTCTCGCAGACGGCATCTGGGAAAACGCCGCGATGATCGCCTCGAGTGACACGTTCAGTGCATTCGAAAAGGTCCTGCCCTTCTGCCAAATCGCAACGTAGTGATAGAGGGCGGATGGTTCCACTGGCTTTATTCCCAGGTGAAACGCCGCGTATTCACGCGCGATGATCTCGTTGGTGATTGAAATGCCCAGGCCAGCCGAAACGTATCCGGCTTCGTGACCGTTGCAATCGAATTCCACCAGTATGTCTGGCTCAACGCCGGCGAAGCGCAAGGCATTGAAGTTCATTTGGTGGGCGGCGAACTGCGGATCGATATCGACGATCGTTTCGCCTGCCAGGTCGTGAGCCTCGATACAGGTCTGTTGTGAAAAGCGGTGGTCGGGATGAAAGATGCATACGTTTCGTGCCGACCCAAGCGGCGCCCACTCGAACAGATTTGGGTCGAGCGGCAATCTCGAGATCCCGAGATCCGCCCGCCCAGCCAAGATGTGTTCTCCGATTTGCTCGTAGCTTCCCGAAAGTGAGCGGACGTTAGAAGCGGTCTTTGAGCGGATAATCGCCACAACCTTGGGCAAGGTGACGAAACCGAAAACAGAGGGCGCGGCAATCGCAATCCGTTGCTTTTCCTCGTTCTTCATTGCGAAGATCGACGCTTCCAGCCGATCAAGGGATGTTAGGACAAGTTCTACGTTTCGCAGGAGTTCCCAGGCTTCCTGTAAGGGGACGATGCGGTTGGCTGATCTCTTGAACAGTGTGATGCCGAGCGTGGTTTCGAGCTGCTTCACATGTTGACTGACGGCCGGCTGGCTTATCCCGAGCGCTGCCGCTGCTCGCCGTGTCGAACCGGCCCGCAACACTTCCCGGAAGACCTTCAGCTGACGGAGCTTGAGGTCGCTCTGCAACAACTCCATTCCCTGCGCACCTTGCCCTGACAACGCTACCCGGGCAGCGGATAACGCCAACCTTGGAGCAACGAACGGCCTCAGTATATAACGGTGCGTTATAGATTAAATAATAAAAATTATAGATTGAGTGTTTAATTTCAGGCGCTAGAATTAGCCAATATCTCAACTTAACTCCAAATTACAAATATAACAATTCGCAACCCTGGGTTATACGACTTGGTCTGACTGACAAAGGTCCGCGTATCCTGCGGTAAATGCGAGTCGAGGAACGCGCCCCATGGGTGGTTTTACTAGTCAGTTTGTTGTCGCACTCACCGTGACCATAAGCCTGGCCCTTGTCAGCGGCTGCCTTGGTACGGCATTTGGGTTGTTTTTGGCGATTTCGAAGGGCACGGCAAAACCGCGCCTCAACGCGGTCGCGACCGCCTACACCACAGTCGTCCGTGGTGTACCAGAACTTCTGGTTATCCTGCTCATCTACTTCGGCGGAACCACGCTCGCCAGCAAGATCGCCGGCCGGTATGTCGAGGTGAACGCATTCACCGCAGGNCATCTACTTCGGCGGAACCACGCTCGCCAGCAAGATCGCCGGCCGGTATGTCGAGGTGAACGCATTCACCGCAGGCGTTGTCGCGCTCTCGGTCGTTTTCAGCGGTTATGCGACCGAAGTGTTTCGCGGCGCGATTGCGGCTGTGCCTGCGGGTCAAACCGAAGCGGCAAATTCGCTTGGGCTGAACGCCTGGCAGCGCTGGGTGTTCGTCATCGGACCGCAGATGCTGCGGCTGGCGCTGCCTGCCTACGGCAATCTATGGATTTCGCTCTTCAAGGATACCGCGTTGGTTTCCATCGTCGGCCTGACCGATATCATGCGCGTTGCGTATGTGGGTGCCGGATCCTTGCGCGCACCTTTGACCTTCTACCTTGCGGCCTCCGCTCTCTATCTCTCGCTAACCACCCTCACGCTGCTGTCGATCCGGCTGGCTGAGCGGCGCTATCCGGCACTCGGCCGGTAGGGGGGAGCGAACCATGAACCCCGGCTTGATGCTTGACGCAATGGTTGTCCTGCCTTCCGGCATTGGTCTCACATTGACCCTGACGATCTTGTCGCTGACGGCCGGGTTCCTTCTGTCCGTGCCGCTGGCCTTCATTCGCGCGTTTGGACGTCCCGGCCTCTCGCTCGCGGTGCTCGCATACACCTATGTGATCCGAGGGACGCCGATGCTCGTTCAGCTCTTCCTGCTCTACTACGGCCTCGCTCAGATCGAGGCGGTGCGAACCAGCGTCTTCTGGGTGATCCTGAGGGATCCTTTTTGGTGCGCCCTTCTGACATTTTCCCTGAACAGCGCGGCACACACCACCGAGATCCTGTGCCGCGGTCTTCAGTCCGTGCCCAACGGTGTCACCGAGGCGGCCACGTCTCTCGGCTTGAAACGCTTCCAGATCGCTCGCCTGGTCACCTTTCCGATCGCCTTCAGGATTTCGCTTCCGGCCTACGGCAACGAGATCGTCGGGATGATCAAGGGCTCGTCGCTGGCGAGCACCGTAACGCTGCTCGAGATCACCGGCATGGCGAGACAGATGGTGTCGACCACGTTCGCCCCGTACGAGATCTTCATCGTCGCCGGAGCGATCTACCTATCGCTCACCTCGATCGCGGTGAAAGCGATCCAGTTGCTGGAGCGATGGCTNCATCGTCGCCGGAGCGATCTACCTATCGCTCACCTCGATCGCGGTGAAAGCGATCCAGTTGCTGGAGCGATGGCTTTCGACCGACGGCCAACCGGTGCGTCGACGAAAGGCGCGATTGCGCCCCGCCCTACCTGACCCAGAGATCACGACGCCCCTGCCCTGACTCCGTAGGTTCTGGGCTCCCCGTTCCATCCAAACCAACGAAGAGGTGCATCATGCGCATACCCCTGGCTATTGCTGTTTCTATCGCATCGCTGCTGTCGGCATTCCCGGCGAGCGCGCAAAGCGAGCGCGTCATTACGATTGCCTCCGAAGGTGCTTCGCCGCCCTGGGACAGCACTGACGCGAACGGTCAACTCTACGGCTACGATATCGATGTTGGACAGGAGTTGTGCCGTCGCATCGAGATCAAATGTACCTTCGTCCCGCAGGATTGGGACGGGATCATCCCGGCACTGCTTGTCGGCAAGTTCGACGTCNGAGATCAAATGTACCTTCGTCCCGCAGGATTGGGACGGGATCATCCCGGCACTGCTTGTCGGCAAGTTCGACGTCATCATGTCCGGGATGGCGATCACGGAAAAACGCAAGCAGTCGATCGCGTTCTCGATCCCCTACGCCACCGGCTTCAACCAGTTCGTNATGGCGATCACGGAAAAACGCAAGCAGTCGATCGCGTTCTCGATCCCCTACGCCACCGGCTTCAACCAGTTCGTGGTGCGCAAGGAGCTGGGTCTCGACGGCGGCGACACCAAGGAAAAGGTCAACCTTTCGACCATCGGGGACAAGGAGAAGGCGACCATCGAGCGCCTCAGATTGACACTCGCCGGCAAGGCGATTGGAGCCCTGCGGTCGTCGAATTCGGAAGCCGTCGTGAAGGAAATGCTGGGCGATGTCGTGACCATCCGCAGTTATGACAGCCAGGACAACATGAAGCTCGACCTTGCCGCGGGTCGCATCGACGGCGGTCTCGCCGACTATTTCACCTGGCGGGATTTTCTGGAGACGCCTTCCGGCGCGGATATGGTGTTTTTCGGCCCTGAGCTGAAGGGCGGACTCTGGGGGCCGGGCGTCGGCGCCGGCATGCGCAAGGACGATGCCGAGTTGCTCACCAAGTTCAACGCGGCCATCGACGCGGCCACCAAGGATGGGACGATCAAGGCGCTGAGCCTGAAATGGTTCAAGAGCGATATCTCNGGCAACCGACTTCGACATTGACGTGGCGCTGGCCGGAACGCCGGCGCCTGCGCCCTACCCTCCTTCAAGGCGAGTTCCATGAAAGACCAGTTCTGCGCGGTCGTCACCGGCCAATCCCTGATCAAGCACGACATCCGTGACGTCAAAGACGAACGTTTCATCGCGGTTACGGACTTCCTGGGCCAAGGCGACGTCGTCTTCACCAACTTCGAGTCGACGATCCTGGGCAAGCACGGCGGGTGGCCGACCAAGGGCAAATACTTCGGATATTCCAGGGCTGAAGTGCTCGACGCATTGCAGGCCNGGCCGACCAAGGGCAAATACTTCGGATATTCCAGGGCTGAAGTGCTCGACGCATTGCAGGCCATCGGTTTCAACGCGCTTGCGCTCGCAAACAACCACGCCTTCGATCTCGGTGCCGGCGGCATCCTATCGACGCTGGAGGAGGTGGAAGCGCGCGGCTTCCTCCATGCCGGCATCGGGGCCAACAAGACGGAGGCCAGAAAACCGGGCCGCCGCCGGCTGGGCGCGCGCGAGGTCGCGCTTCTTGCGATGGATGCAGGGCCCGGTCCGACCAACATGTATGCCGAAGACCGCACGGCCTTCCGGCCGGCTCGGCCCGGCGTCAATCGTCTGAACACCGCTCGCAAGATCGGCGTGCCGGACGGACATTTCGGTAGACTGGCTAGGCTGAGCGCTCATTTGCAAAGCTCTCCCTTTGAACTGGCCAACTATGCGCAACCGGAGGATCCGGTGGTGGTGTCGGCCGACAAGGAGATCAATTTCTACGGCACCGTGTTCACGCAAGCCCCCGACTTCGGCCGCCTCATCGAAGTCGACCAGCAGAGCGCAGCCATCCATTTGTCCGCGATCCGGCAGGCGGCGGCGCAAGGCGATTTCGTGATCGCCTATCTGCACCACCATCATTGGGAACCAGGTTGGCAGGACGTCCCGCTCTGGGTGCAGACCTTTGCCCGGATGTGCATCGACGCCGGCGCCAACCTCTTCGTCAGCCACGGCGCTCCGGTGCTGCAGGCCGTGGAAATCTACAAGGGCTCGCCGATCTTCTACGGTCTCGGAAATTTCCTGTTCCACGTGCACCCCGACGAAACCGAATGGGATCCACCGGAAGTCTGGCAGAGCATTGTCGCCGCGTGCCGCTATGATGGGAGCGGAAACCTCGATTCGATAGACCTTCTGCCCGTCGTGATCGGCGCGGAACCTCAGTCTCTCGGATCAGCAACAGGCAGACTGGTGCCCGTCGCCGTGACGGGAAGCGCGGCGAGAGAGATCCTCGAGGGACTCGCGAATCGATCGCGGGCGTTCGGCGTCGAAATCGAAGTGTCCTCGACTTGCGGCCGCATCGCCGTGCCCGCCGCACGAAAATTCGGCTGACGCGCCCGACGCCGTCAGACGGTCCTGCATGCGGCCGGCGCCGATTCGCCGGCGGTTTCGCTATCCGCCTTCGTGTCTATCAGCGCCAGTTCTTCTCCTAACGCTGCGATCAGGGACGAGACCCGACCGCGCACACGCGGCGGAAGATCCACTAGCCCCTCAATCAGGCGCCGACCCTCTGCGCTGGCAATGAAATCCAGGCGCTCATCGACCGGCAGGGGCCGCGCCTCGACGCACGCCTCATCGTTTCCCGGCAGGCCTTCGAAGAAGCGGCCGACAGGAACGCCGAGCGAGCAGGCGATCTCGTAGAGCATCGACGCGCTCACGCGGTTCCTCGCGCTCTCGTATTTCTGTAGCTGCTGGAAACTGATGCCTATCGATCGGGCGAGCTGGGCCTGCGAGACGTCCGACTGGACTCGAAGGGTCGCAATCTGCCTGCCGACATGCCGGTCGGCGGGATGAGGGTCACTCTCGATCTTCGGCTTCGGCCCCGTCCGAAGGAGAACGGAGCGTTGCGGTTTCAACAAGGCCTTTCGATGCTCCATTAGTCAGCCAGACAGGGAGTTTGTCGCGGTACGCTCCAGGTTTTCGTGTCGATGTACCCGAGCCGAATCGCCATTTTATATACCTTACAGGGTGTAAAATAACCCTATAGGTGGCAAAGAATATCGGCCTGCCGATTGTGGACTCATGGTCAGTCCACGACAGATTCGAGCCGCACGGGCTTTGCTTGGTTGGTCGCAGCAGGAGTTGGCTGACAAGGCAATTGTATCGCTGAATGCCCTGGTCCGGTTGGAAAACGGCAAGGTAGATTCCCGGATCAGCACTTTGCAGGCCATTGAGGCGGCGTTGATAAAAGCGGGTGTCGAATTCCTCTCCGCTAGTCAAAAGGGTGAGGGTGTACGGCTCTTAGATCCTTCGGTTTGAATGAAAGACAGGTTCTCGCAATCGCAATTGCCACAAGTCCCCTCCTGCGGGTGACGAGGGGCAAAGTCGTGGTATTGTCGGAATCAGCCATGATCCGAGCTCCTGACAGCGTGGTTGTGGTCAGCCCGATCAGAGTGTTCGAACACTATGATCGGTCGTAGCACGCGCGATGCATGTGCATTGCACGTGCTTTGTTATGCATTTTTTCTACGCCAAGTTCAAGCCGAAAAGCGACAATGATAAAAAAGCCATTCACAACGCGTTTGGACCCATCTGTGCTAGCTCTGGCTGAACAACTCGCAGAGTCCGAACGTCGTTCGGTAACCGCTGTCATTGAGCTCGCATTGATCGAGTATGCTGAACGTCGTGGTATTAAGGCGCGACACGCCGAAAACGGCGGATAGCTGCGTCGCGAAGGATATTGTTGAACGGCCGAAATGGGGCCGTGTATGGACGGCTCTCCGTTGGCAAGGGGTTCTTTGAGCTTTTGCCGTTGCTGGTTGGTGCGGCCATGTATCCGACCTATAGGTGCGGCCTTTCATGTGCCGCTGGCCATAATGCCATTCGCGCGTGTCAGGTCCCGATCGGAAGCTCGCACTCGAAGTGCACGGCCCCAGTGGGTTTTCCCGATCCGGCGGTATCAACCGGCTTTGTGCATTAGCTCCTGTCCGCCCTTCCCAACCTCGTTGGCGATCGTTCGCCTGGTCTCGTTTTACGCGACGACCGGCTCCCTGTAGCGCTCGCCACTGGTCATCAATGCCCAGACCATCCGGGCGGTCTTGTTCGCTAGTGCAACCGCTGCAACCTTTGTTGTTCGCCGGGTCATCAGCTGTACAAGCCATGGCCGCCTGGTCCCGTTCCGCTCGGCATAGCGGATGACCGCCATGGCGCCGACCACGAGCATCTGGCGCAGGTAGCGATTGCCGGCCTTGGAGATGCTGCCGAGCTTCTCCTTGCCTCCGCTGGAGTTCTGCTTGGGCACCAGCCCGATCCAGGCCGACAGGCAGCGGCCCGACTTGAATGCATGTGCATCGGCGATCGTGGCGACGAAAGCACTCGCCAGCAGCGGACCGACGCCCGGTATCTCCATCAACCGGCGACCAAGCTCGGTCTCACGCGCACTAGCTCGAACCCTGCGATCGTTCTCCAGGATCTGTTCCTTCACGACGCTGAGCTGGGCCTCAAGCATGCGAAGGCACAGCCGTGCATCGGCCGGCACCCTCTGATCGGTCTCATCATTGATGACGACAAGCAGTTGCTTGATCCCATTCCGCCCGATCGGCGCCACGACCCCGAACTCGGACAGATGCGCCCGCAAGGCGTTCGATATCTGCGTGCACTGGCGGTTGAGCATCAATCGGACCCGGTGCAGCATCATCACGCCTGATGCGCCGGCGACTTCACCGGCACGAAGCGCATGGTCGGCCGGCTCACTGCCTCGCAGATGGCCTCCGCATCGGCCGCATCGTTCTTCTGCCGCTTCAAATAGGGCTTCACGTACTGTGCCGGCAGCAGACGCACATCATGGCCTCGTGCGATTAGCTCGCGAGCCCAATAATGCGACGAACTGCACGCCTCGATCCCGACAAGGCATCGCTGCAAACTCTCGAAGAATGCCAGCACACGCCCACGGGTCAGCTTCCTGCGAACTGCAACCTCGCCAGCCGCATCCACGCCGTGGACTTGAAACACGGACTTCGCAATATCCAGACCGATCGTCGTAACGTTCTTCATCATAGCGCTCCTCCAGCTCTAATCCCGCGATCATACCGCAGGAAGGGAGGAGAGCCGTCCACCGCATCAAAAGCGGACTGACCGCTTGCAATCGATATCCGGGATTAAGCGGACAGCCGAGGAGATGAGCTACCGCCTAATTTGGCACGAATCCGATCGCGCGCGATGCGCTCAAACACATCGATCGCCGTGCTCAACTCTGTGGCCTTGCTGTTCATTGCCACAACGGTATCGACTGTGCTCGGCTGGGTCCCGCGAGCCCGGTCCACGTCGGTCTTCGGCGAGAGGAGCTCGGTATTGTTATCCATCACGTAAAGCCGTTCGAGGCTAAGAGCCGCCAGTTCGCTTGCCAGACGCTGTATATTGGTGAAAGGCGCCTGCAGTACCGAGTCATGGAATTCGAAAGAGGCGCCGTGCCAATCATCCGTCAACTCATATAGGGGGTCTAGGATTCGGCGGCGCAACGGCTCCCCGAAGCTATGCTGCCTGAGGAACAATTGGAATGCCTCCGGTAGTTGTCGCCGCACGCGCTCGAGCAAGGCGATATCATGCGGATGCGGCTCGGCCGGCCGTGCCGGAATGCGCGCTTGTCGAAGCACCTCGTCGTCCAGAACCGCGCGCAAGGCGTTCGTAAACTGGGTGGTGAGCGTCTGCCGCGCCGCGCGTCTTGTCTCGACATCTGCGTCTTCAGGGCAATCGAAGAAGATCGGTCGCCGGAAATGCGCTAGGTCAAAAGGCAGTGGATGGACGTCGGGATGGCCGTAAGCAGTGTTCATTACCGAGATCACGCCGCGCCAGGATAGGGCTCGCAGGGCCCAACCATGCTCGAGCAGAACATTCGGATTGGGCATGCGGCGACCGTCAAGCCGTTGCGCGACATAGGTCATATCCGAAACGAACCCGACAGCCCGGTCGATCTTCGAAAAAATGGTCTCGACGATCGGAGGCGAACCTGGCACGCCTGCGCTGTCGCGGTCGACTTCTAGCTCTCGATCGGCGGGATCGACGTCGGCATCTTCAGCGACAGAGCTGATCGCTGCATCCAGCGCCCGGCCGATCAGATTTCGGCCAGTCGCGGTCGGGGTGTCGAGTTGCCAAGAGAAGAAGATTTGATGCGGCATCACTCGATACGTATCATTGCTGACAATGACCTCCAAGTATCGGCTCACCGAAAGACACTTATGGCCACGACGTTCAATGATCTGCTGACCGCGGTAGGAATCTGGCCGACCGATGTCTGCGTCATTCGCCACCACACACCGGAGCGCGGAAAGGACTTCGCGACGCTCCACGATCTGTGGCGCGACAACCTCATAGGATTTACGCGCTATCAGTCGACGCAGGACGCCAGGCGGCCGATCTTCCGCAAGCGCAAGATTTGGGCTGCTTTCGTAAAGCCGACGGCCGATGAAACCATGTTCATCGGACTCTTCGATTCGATCCTGGACGGAACGCGGCAGGCGGACTGGCTCTGCGACTATCGAGGCAACAAACCTCGCGGCGGCGAACCCGTCGACATCTTCATAACTCGACCACGCCCAGAGCTTTCCGATCGTATCGGCATTCTCCGCGTCGATTGGCCACCCGCCAACCGGCGAACATGGGCACGAAAGGCTGAACGTCTGACGCTGCCGCTTTCTACTAGACAGCCCGCAATGGCGACCGGACCGATTGCCGAGAATGCGTTGATTGGCGGTTTATCCAACCTCGGCTTCTCAACTACCCATGTCACCAAGAAGCTCGTCGAACTGCGCCGTGGCGAGCTCATCGTCTACGTGAAGCGAGAGACCGAGAGACGGCCCTTGGTTGTGCATCCACACTATATCGGTCTTGCGGAAGATTTCCGCGCCCTCGGCGGTGTCGATGTTCCGAACCCTGCACGAACCTACGTCAACAGTAACCTGCGGGCGTTTCCGGCCTTCCATGCCGATCATCGGGAGAGCCGGGGGCGTCACGGCTTCGCCATCGGACTTGATGCGCGCCGCCTTCGCCCATTGGTTAGCCTTCTGGAGCAAGGTGCGACGATTTCCACTCCGGACGGCGAAGTGCGCGTGGTCGCGACGCAAAACGATCCGAGCAAGAACGGCTGCAGGCCGCAAGGATCGGACAGGGCGAATTTCGCGACGCGCGGCGAAGTCCCGGGCCATCATGTTCGAGGGAATCTTCTGACAGCTTTGTCGCGTCACCAGCATGTTGAATTTGCGCTCCTGCCTTGCTGCACGGCTGCCGACCGTTGACTTGCTCGTGATCGCTTTCGCTGAGCCGCTCGCGTGTCGAGTGGATCGCGACCGTTACGAAGATAATCTCACCCCACCATCGTCAAAGCGATGCAGATGATCTCGATCAGGGGTCATCCGCACGGCATCCCCCGGTTTCATCTGCTGGTGACCGCCGAGGCGGACAATGATCTCACCGATGTCGGATTCAACATAGGCGATTGTCTCATTGCCAAGATGTTCAGCAATCCGCAGCCTGCCGCCCCACATGCCCTTCTCATTGTCGATCGTCACGTGTTCTGGACGGAAACCAATGGTTGTGGCCCCTTCCTGACGCGCGGGTTCTCCCGAAATGAGATTCATCCGTGGCGAGCCGATGAAGCTGGCGACAAACTGCGTCTGGGGCTTCGAATACAGTTCCATGGGCGATCCGATCTGCTCCACGCGCCCCGCGTTCATAACGACAATCTGATCTGCGAGCGTCATGGCCTCAACCTGGTCGTGGGTGACGTATACCATCGTGGCCTTTAGCCGCCCGTGAAGGTCGGCCAACTCGACACGCATCTGGGTGCGCAGTGCTGCGTCGAGATTGGATAGAGGCTCATCAAACAGGAAAACGTCCGGATTTCGCACGATCGAGCGGCCGATAGCGACGCGCTGGCGTTGCCCGCCAGAAAGCGCCGCGGGTTTGCGTTTGAGGAGAGGGCCAAGATGCAGCACTTCGGCAGCGGCCGCTACACGTGCCCGCCGCTCCTCGGCCGGCACCTTGGCCAGCCGCAAGCCGAAATCGACATTCTGTTCCACCGTCATGTGCGGAAACAGCGCGTATGATTGGAACACCATGGAGATGCCGCGCTTCGACGGCTCGTCATGGGTGACGTCTCGACCCCCGATGGATATCGATCCTCGGGTTGGCTGTTCCAGGCCGGCGACCATCCGGAGCAAGGTTGACTTGCCGCAGCCGGAAGGGCCGACCAGAACCGTGAACGAGCCGTCCGGGATTGAGAACGTCAGGTCCGGTATGATTTCGACTGCCCCGAAAGTCTTGTTGATGTGCGTCAGCTCGACATTGGCCATGATTTTCCTCCCGAAATGTTGGTGAAACTTGCGACAGTCATCCCTTAACCGCGCCGCCAGTGAGGCCGGCGACGATATATTTCTGAGCGGCGACGAAGAAAATGATCGCCGGCAGAATGGTCAGAGAAATGAACGCGAGGATGCGGTTCCATTCTGCCAGAAACTCGCCGCGGAACTGCATCATCCCCAGCGGCCAAGTGAAGAGCTCTCTTGAATTGAGCACGACGAGCGGCAGCAGGAAATTGTTCCAGCTCTGGACGAAGACGAACACACCCACGGTCGCCAGAATCGGCGTGGAAAGTGGCAGGGTAAACTGCCAGAAGAAGCGGACGTAGCCGCAGCCTTCAACATAGGCTGCCTCAAACAATTCCTTCGGCAACTGTTCGAAGAAGCTCTTGAACAGCAGGATCGAAAGGGAAACGCCGAAGGCAGTCTGTGGCAGGATGACGGCCCAATAGCTGTCCAGCAATCCGAAATCGCGAACCTTGATGAACAACGGCAAGATCGCGGTGGCGAATGGAAATACCAGGCCAGCCAGCAGATACGACTGCATCATGCGCGAGCCGAAGAAGCGGATCTGGGCGAAGACATAAGCAGCGGAAGCGGCGACGATAATGGTCAGGAGCACGGTCGCCAATGAGATAAAGAGCGAATTTCCAAGATAACGCCAGAACGATGGATCGCCGACGAGTCCGGAATAGTATTCCAGATTCCATTGTGCGGGGAGCCCGAAGGGGTTGCTGCGGAGTTCGCCATTGCTCTTGAACCCGCCGAACACCGCAACCGTCAGCGGTCCCAGGACAAAGCCGGTGAAGAACATGAGGACTGCTGCTTTCCCAAGGCCAGGAAGGACACGAGAAGCGTTCATAGCCTGTTACCCCTGCTGCTCTGGCGTTGATAAAGGACGGCAATTCCGACGGCAGCGACGAACAGCATGACGCCCACTGCGCTGCCGAAGCCAATG
Source organism: Mesorhizobium sp. LSHC412B00 (assembly GCF_000503035.1). Taxonomy (NCBI): domain Bacteria; kingdom Pseudomonadati; phylum Pseudomonadota; class Alphaproteobacteria; order Hyphomicrobiales; family Phyllobacteriaceae; genus Mesorhizobium; species Mesorhizobium sp. LSHC412B00. Next base: position 427,790 of record NZ_AYWB01000001.1, read on the forward strand.
CGGGTGCGGGTAAGACCAAAGCTGTAGAGATACGTCACAACGGTATGGCTGCTGTTGGACGGGCCGCCATTGGTGAGTGGGATCACCACATCGAACAGTTGCAGAGAGCCGACAATCGCGAAGAAGGCCGAGACGCCGATCGCCGAGGCAATCATGGGGACCTGCACGTACCGAACGACCTGCCACCGCCCGGCCCCCTCGAGCCGTGCCGCCTCAAGCAGTTCCTTCGGCACGCCTTGCAGTGCCGCGACGTAAATCATCATGTGGAAACCGAAATACTTCCAGACCACGACGAGTGTTATGGCTGCAAATGCCCAGTGACGATCGGCAAGGATGAACACCGGCTCCATTCCCAGCGCCCTAAACAGGGCCGCGGCAATTCCCGTATTTCCGTCGAAGACGAAGCTCCAGATCAGCCCCGAGGCAATTTCAGCGAGGATAAAAGGCAGGAAGAAGATCAACCGAAAGAGCGTATTCGCCGGCGTCTTCTCATAAACCAACAGCGCGAGACCCAACGCGATCGGCAACTGGATGAATATTGACACGGCGAGCACCACGAGGGTGTTGCGCAGCGCCTGCCAGAACACCGCGTGTCCGAGTGCCTGTCTGAAATTGTCGAATCCGACAAAGTCAGTTGGCACGCCATAGCCGTCCCATTTGAAGAGGCTGTAGTAGGCGGCATCGATCAGCGGTGACGCGACGAAAAGTGTAAAGAGAACGAGCGCCGGCGGCAGCATGAGAAGGATTGCGCCAACCCTATTTGTAAAGAGCGTGTTGCGGCGCAATTCGACTGCCGGACCCGCGATTGCGACGTCCATCATGATATCCTCCCTAAAGTAGATGCCCTCCTAGGCGCCAATTGACGCCCGATGGGATTGGTTCAGCGCATCGCCCAGGCGTCCTGGACCGACTTGGCTGCTTCCTCCGGCGTGACCACTCCCTGGGCCAGGTCTGCGGCGGCATCATTGATCGTGGCGCCGACATCCGAGCCCAGCGCCTGATCGAGGAAAATCTGATGGAACTTCGATTGGGCAAGGGCTTCGGCTGTTTTGCGGAAGTAGGGATTGGTCATGTTCGCCTCCGACCCCTTGGCGACGGGGATGAACACGTCCTCAGCGCCAGCAACCTTCTGGTTGTCTGCGGAGGTCAGGAACTTGAGGAATTCGACGGCTTCGGGGGGAGCGCCTGCGATCACCGCAAAACCGTTCATGCCCCCAAAGGTATCGCTTGCTTCGCCGGCGCCGCCGGCAACCGCAGGAAAACGTATCGTAGCGAGCTTGTTGTCGGGAATGCCTTTGCCGCTCACAGAGTTCTGCTTGGAGACCCCGTAGTCCCAATCGCCCATGAGATGAAACAGGGCCTTGCCATCACCAAACAGCCCGCTTGCCTGCTCGAAAGTTGTGTCCATGAAACCCGGCTCGAACGGCTCGAGTGCGATGAGTTCCTTGAAATCTTCTCCGGCCTTGATGAAGGGAGCCGCGGCAAAGCCATCGCCTTTGCCGTCCATCGCTGCAGCCATGCCATCCCTGCCGGCTTCCCGCACCATCAGATAGCCGTAGTAGAAATGCAGCGGCCACTTGTCTTTTCCACCAACCATGATGGGGGTGACGCCTGCGTCTTTTGCCTTCTTGACGGCTGCGAGAAAATCGTCCCAGGTTTTGATGGCGTTGACGTCAATGCCGACCTTCTTCGCGACATCGAGATTGCTCCAGAACACCACGTCGCTGGCATTCACCGGCACGCCGTAGATTTTGCCGCCGACAGTAAAGGCCGCCGTGCCGGAACTGGATAGCGAGGCGGCCCAGTCGCCGGTCAGGGATGCGGATATGTCTTGCAGCACGCCGGCTTTTGCCTGTTGGCCCAGAACGCCGCCCGCCCAGCTGTAGATCAGATCTGGCTTCTGATCTGATTGCAGCAATGTGGTCAGCTTTTGCTTGTAAGCCTCATTGGCGATGTATTCGAAATTCACGTGGACGCCAGGGTTGGCTTTCTCGAATTCCGTGATCACCTTTTCATAGTAAGCTTTCTCGTTGCTCGGCACCTCAGGCCTTAGAACCTTCACGGTTGCGTCCGCGAAGGCTGCTGTCGAGCAAAGCGAAATCAAAAGGGCTGCAAGGCCGAGCTTGCGCATGCTGATGGACCGTTTCATCGTTTCTCCTCCAGAGAACAAAGTGAATGAGGCAGCAACGCCTCAGAGCATTAGAGTGCTGATAGAAAGTGGAGCGAGGGTCAGTGACACAGCTTCACGGTCGCCCCGGACCGTGATTGTCGTCGGAGCGTCGAACGGGTTCTGAATAACATGGACCTGGCTTCCGTCACTGTTCTGGAAGGACAGCGCATTGCTCGCGAGCGGGCCTGCTGTCTTCAGCACTTGGGCACCTGGGCGAACGAAGGCACTGAAGTGCTTCATCACATAGAATTCCGGATTGTAGATCGCCTTTCGGCGGTCCGGATCGATGGTAATCAACGAGTTCTGCTGCCAGCCCCAGGTGCTGGTACCTCGAGGCTCAAGCACCATGTTCCAGTAGACATAGGCTTCGGCGCCGTTGGAGAGGTAATGTTGGATCAGATCGAAAACGTAGTGTGCTTGTTGCCAGGTGTTCGTTCCGTCGCCACATTCATTCTCCGTTTGGATAATCGGCAGTTCCGGGAATGCATGACGGGTACGCTGGACTGCGTGCTTGCCCGCCCACTGGAATCCGGCTCCCTTGATATGGGCGGCCGCTTCAGGATCGGAAAAGATGGTACCGGCCCAACTGTTGAAGTCGCCGCGTTCAATAGTACCGGCCCAGATCTCGGTTGCCAGGCCGGCGGCCATAAAGGCCGGGCCCAGGTGGTCGCGGATAAAGTCCCGCATCTGTGCGCCGGTCCACAAACACGACGGGAACTTCTGGTCTGAGTTCGGCTCGTTTTGGACATGCACTGCGTCGATGAATATGCCCGTCTCGGCATAGGCTTCCACAAAGCGGACGAAGTAGTCGGCGTAGGCTTTTCGATAGCGCGGTTCCCAGACCAGCGTCCCGTAGTTATGCGCTTGTGGGAATTTCATCCATGTCGGCGGGCTCCAGGGCGAGGCGAAGAGATAGAAGTCCTCGCCGGCCTCAGCGCGCGCCGCCTCGATGTAGGGGATCAAACTCCTGCGGTCGCGAGCGATCGAGAACGCCTGCATCGCGAAGTCGCCTTCGGTTTCGTTATGGCTATACCAGCTTTCGGCGTAGTCGCTGGCCCCAATCGGCATTCGGCAGTAATTGAAACCGCAGCCACCCGCTGAAAACAATTCGGCAATCACCGTTTTCCGCTGATCCTCGTCCAGCAACGCCAGCGCTCGCCATCCAAGCTCGTTGAAGCAGCCGCCAAAGCCCTTGAAGTTCTTTAGGACGACGCCCTCGGTCCACAGCGTTGGGGGGCCGTCTGCATCCGCTCGTGCGATCTCGTGCGTGATCCACTGTTCAGTTGGGGAAGACGAAATCCCATTAGGAGACATGGCATTGGACCTTCAGTGCGCAGGTGCCCGTCCGCGCGCACGGATGACCGCGCGCCGCGAAACGCAAAATGCTGTGAACCTATTTGTTATGCGCCGACGCCCTCGCCCGGCTCAGGATGTCCGGAACTCCTCCCGGACGCGCCATAAAATTCCAAAAGCAGCGATTGATCCTTGCAACCCTTCTAAGGCAGGATGCGGTCCGGCGCAAGACATATTTCACTTACTGAAAAAAGAAATGTGACGGAATCTAGAATGGCACTTAAGGGCGACCAACGCACGACGCGGGCGATGAACAGGCGACTGATACTCAATCTTCTCCGGCGCGATGGCGGGTTGAGCCGTGGAGAAATCGCCGCTCGAACCGGGCTCAGCAATGCGGCGATTACCGGCGTCGTGGGCGATTTGATGGAGCAAGGTTTCTTGAAGGAAGGAGAAAGTAGCCAGAGCAGTGGCGGTCGCAAGCCTACACCGGTTCACATCGAATATGGCGCCCGTTTTTCAATCGGGCTCAAACTGATGGAAGGCAGGCTGGAGGCGGTTCTGACTGACCTCTCGACCGCTGCGATTGCCACCTGCGTCGTGCTCCTCGCTGATCTTCAGCCGGAAAGGGTGGCCGCTGCGGCAGACGAGGCGGTCAAGTATCTGCTGCCTGAGGAAAGTGAGCGAAAAACCAAGTTGATCGGGGTTGGTCTGGCCATGCCCGGCCTTGTCGACATCGAAAGCGGCGTCTGCCTGATCTCGCACCGTTTCGGGTGGAAGCAGGTGCCCATCGCCGCGCTTCTGGCGGAACGCCTTCATGTTCCAGTGTGGATCGACAACGACGCCAATGCATTCGCGATCGCGCAGCAGCTTTTCGGCCATGCCCGCCATCGAAGTTCCGCGCTGGTTTTGATCATCGGCACGGGTGTCGGTGCCGCTCTGATCTTCGATGGACAAATCCATCGCGGCGCGCGCTATGCGGCCGGCGAAGTTGGCTTTGCAGTCGATTCCGCGGCGCTCGGAGCGCCGCGCGAGAACCGGCAGAGCTGGGGTAACCGCTTTTCGGAACCCGCGATGGTCAAGGCGTGGCAGGACATTCGCGCTCGCAATGTCGGTGAAAGCCCTGCCGATCTGCAGGAGGCTGCATTGGCCGGGGACCCGCGTGCCGTGGCCTATCTTGGGCAGACTGGACACGACATCGGCATGCGGTTGGTGACCATGATCGATCTCGTCGATCCGGAAGTCGTGATCGTGGGCGGCGAGGCCATCCGCTTCGGAAAATCCCTGGTCGATCCGATGATCGCCGCGATTCAGGAATATTGCTTCGAGACGCCGCCGCCGGTCGAAGTCGACTGGGAAAACAACATTTGGTCGCGGGGAGCTTCGGCGCTCGCCATCCAGCAATTCTTTGATTTCGAACAAGCGAGCGGATGGATAGCCGACGCGGCGCAATAGTGTCGGACCGCGATTGTGCCTTGAAAATTGCCGCGGCTCGTGAGCAGTTTCACCGAGCGGGTATGAGCCGGCACATCTACTCGGCCCTCAACCGCTCCCGCAGGAAATCGATGAAGCGCTGCGTCTTCGCCGGCAGCAGGCGTGTTTCGGGCAGCCGAGCGATCTGACGTGCAATCAGGCCGGAACTGGGCGACTCCCCCATTCGGATCGCTACATCGATGGGCTTGCTCACCAGATCAACTCGCCGCGGCGTGAGGTCGAATTCGAAGCTGATGCCGGGATAGAGGCGGGAGAATTCGGCGATCAGCGGGGCCAGGAACACATTGGCGAAGCCCCCGGCATCGATGCCAGCAAGACCCTGCCAGGCTGAGCCAGCATCTCGCCGAGCTGCTCATGCGCCGGCCAAGCCTCGTCGACGAGCGGTTACAACCGTCGAAGTAGATCTCGCCCGCTTCAGCCAGCTCAATCTTGTACGTCGTTCGGTGGAGCGGACGCAGGCCGATCGCCTTCTCTAATGCGTTAATCCGTCGAGACAGCGAAGAGTGGGGATGTCGATAGCATCCGCTGCCCGCGAAGCCCTTGGCTTTCACGACTTCGACGGATATCGCCACAACGTTCGTTAGTTCTTTGCTCATTGCTGCAATTGTGGATCGGTGAATTCAATTTTTCCACCTTTATCCCGAATCCGCGTGGGCTCATATTCAGCCTTGTCCCGTCGGTGACGTGTCTGTGTGAGACGCGGCTGCTGCTGTACCTGGGGAAGACTAACCCCACCTTGGTAGGAGAATGACTTGAGCGCGTTACAAGACAAAATCATCCTAGTTACGGGGGCGTCGGGAGGCATCGGACAGAAAGCTTCCGCTCTCTTCGCCGCAGCGGGCGCCAAGGTCATGATGCTTGACCTCAACGAACAGGCCTTGACCGAGGCGGCTGCGAAAATCTCCGCCGAAGGCAGAGTGGTCGAACCGATCACAGTCAACATTACAGACGAGCACCAGGTTTCCGATGTGATCGACGGCATTGTCGACCGTTATGGACGGCTCGACGGCGCATTCAACAATGCCGGCATCGAGCAAAGCAACAAGCCCTTGCATGAATTGCCGCTGGCATCCTGGAACAAGGTGATCGCGGTGGACCTCACCGGCGCCTTCTTGTGCATGAAGCACGAGATCCGCGCTATGCTCGCCAGCGGAGGCGGATCGATCGTCAACACCGCCTCCGGCCTTGGCGTCGTCGCGGCCGAGGCGGCCTGCGACTATATCGCCGCCAAGCACGGCGTGATCGGGCTGACTAAGGCTGCGGCGATCGACTATGCCAAGAAGGGCATTCGCGTCAACGCCGTACTGCCCGGCATCGTCGAGACCCCGATGATCATGCGACTGTCGACCGAACCAGCATTCACCTCTCAATTTGAAGCGATGCGCGAACGCCATCCAATGGGCCGCTTCGCGCAACCGGGGGAAATCGCCGCCGGCGTGCTCTGGCTGCTATCGGACGCCTCCAGTTTCGTAACCGGAGCCTCGATTCCGATCGATGGCGGGTACCTGGCTGTCTAGGCCGGCAAGCTGCCCCTCCGCGAGCTCTTTGGGTTTTGAGGGCATGGCAGGTATGCGGGTGAAGGCTGCGGACGCAGTTGTGCCTTAACAACCCACCGCAGATTCCCGTCGGCTCCTCTATCCACTCCTTGAGTTTCTTGAACGTGCTGTTGACGTACGACACCATCGCCGAGATAGTTATGTCGATCTTAGCTGGCGCCACCAGAGTTGACGCTGACATTTATGGTCGGACGGACCGACATCCCTACACGGAGCCGCTGAACATCTTCCTGATCGTCATCCAGCTTTATGCGTACTGGCAACCGTTGTATGATTTTTGTAAAGTTTCCCGTCGCATTGTGAGGCGCCACCGCCGAGAAACTGACCCCGCTGGCAGGTCCAAGGCTTTCAACCCGTCCCTTAAGCCTTACGCCCGGAAGTGCATCAACACTCAAGAGGACTGGCTGACCGACTTGCATGCGGCTTAATTGCGTCTCGCGAAAGTTGGCTTCCACATAAATCGCATCCAGAGGAACCAGCGTTAGCAATGCCTCGCCCACGCGAGCGTATCCACCGACACGAGCCTCGAGCTGGGCCACCACACCGGAGACAGGCGCTGTCACCCGCGCATATGACAAATTCAGCTCTGCAGTCGCTTTCGCCGCCTGAGCCGCCAACAAATCGGCTAACGCCTTTTCCAGGTCGGCATTCAGAATGCCGGTTTGTTGTTCCGATGAATGCAGACCGGCGACATCTCTATCAAAGGCGGCTCGCTGGATATCCCACTGGGCCTGAGCCTCTTCCCTGGACCGGACGGACCCTGTCCCTGCGCGGGCGAGGCTAATGGCACGGTTGCCATCAGCCTCCGCAAATCTAAGATTAGCCTCTGAGGCAGCAACAGCCGACCGAGCTTGCTCAATAGTGCTTTGCTGGCGCGCGATCTGAGCCTTTAGGCTATCGACATTCGCCTCGGCTCCGGCAATGTCTGCCTGCGCTTCGTTGAGGGAAATACGTAGATTGCGTTCATCAATATTGACAAGGGGAGCGCCGGCCTGCACCCGTTGATGGTCAGTGATCGCCACCTCCGTGATGAGGCCCGTGACTTGCGGGACGACTATGGTGAAGTCGGCCTGAACATATGCATCGTCCGTGCTTTGCTCGGACGCGCTGGCTTCAGGTCGATTGAGAATGAAGTACGCTCCGGCCAAGGTGGCGACGACAATAAGGCCGACAGCGGTGCGAAAGCGATTGCTGGTGTTCATGGGTGCGCTTTTCAAAGTAAGGATCACGAGGATACGCCCGCCGCTAGGAGCGGCGGCGCAGTCTGGGAGGTACCGCCCACTGTCGGGGGAGGAATGTATCGAAGGCACAGGACCAGCGGGATCAGAACCAAGGCCAGTATGCCGAATATCCGGTAGACATCCGCTGTCGCCAGAACGCTGGCCTGCTGCGTCACCACATCGCCCAACGTACTAAACAACGCGTCTGACGATGGCAGCCTTGCCATTTGATGACCTGCATGGTCGAGCAGCATTTCTGAATGGAATTGGCTGCGCACCGCTGTCACCTGGCCGATCAATGCACCACCAAGCGTGGTGCTGAAGACGCGCAGGATATTGACAAGCCCCGCGACGAAGGGGCCTTCCCTAGGCTGAACCACGCTCGTTGCTAGGAACAACAGCGAGATTACCGCCATGGGCTGACCAACGGCTTGCAGGACCTCAGCCGTGATGAACTGCTGCACCATCCATTCGTCAGTGATGCCTGAGGCCTGCCAACAGGCAACCGAGATACAGGCCAATCCAGAGGCGAACACATAACGCGCGTCGACCCATTTGCGATAGAGCAGCAGTGCAACGCATGGCCCGAGCACCAATTGCGGCAACCCGACGATCAGGCCAATTGAAGCGCTCTGCTCGATGCGGAACCCCTGAAGGTTAGCCAGTACATTCGCCGGGAAAGTCACACTGGTAGAAAGCGTCATTAGCAGGAACAAAAAGATCAGAAAGCTCAACCATATGTTTCGACGCTCGAGCAGTTGGAGGCGTATAAAGGGGGCCGGGTGCCGCCACTCACTGACCAGAAACAGCGCAGTGAAAACGGTGCCGACCCCAAGAGCAGCAGTGATCAAAGGCGAGTGTAGCCACTCCAGACGCACGCCTTGATCCACGCCAACGACGAGCAGGGCAAGGCCGGGCATTCCTAGAGCCATGCCTAGCCAGTTTCCTTGCCTCAGTCGTGGTAACTCAAGCGGCATTTCGGGAATGCCCCAGGCAACAAGTCCAGCTGCCAAAAGACCCGGAGGAATCACATGCCAGTAGACCCATCTCCAGTCTTCAAGACGATCAACACATAAGGCAGCAATCCACAGGGCGACATTGGGTGAGCATGTCGCTGTCAGCGCAAATAGCGCCAGCCCGTAAAGCCTGAGTGGCGGCGGCAGAAAGCGCAACGCGGCCATCATCAGCACAGGTATCATCGCACCTGCGACCATCCCTTGAAATGCGCGTAGTCCCAACAAGAGATCTAGATCTTCAATGGTGGGTATGATCGCGGATATCGCCAGTGCACAAGCCAGCGTGGTCAGATGGAACCGCCGCATGGAAAACGTAATCGCGAACCAGCTTGCAAACGGCATGGCAGCCAGTTCACCAGCGGAATAGGCTGTGGTGAGCCACGATCCGTCATCCCGTCCAACCCCAAGAGCTCCCTGGATATCGGACAGAACCAGACCAGGCACCCGACCGATAAGACCAGCCGTCATCGCAGCCAGCAAAATCCCCATGAGGCCAAGCGCCAGACGCGTGCTGAATAGCGGTTGAGGCGCCGCGCCCGATGGCGGTGATCCGGTTTGAAGCGTGCCAAGCTCGCTCATGGCATCGCTCTTTTCGAGGAGGCGGGCTGCGTTCGTTTGCACAGAAGCAAGCTCCGAATAAATCCATTCGTATCTCCTGCCGCCGACCGCGCCGCACTTGGTCTATTCGCGCGACCGCATTGCAGGGTTGGGAGCGAGACGATGGGCCTACGGCTTTGAGACTGATTGTTCATCGAGTTCCTCGACTGCGAGACATTGATGAGGCTCAGGCAGAACGAGGGCTGTCACGCCGCCAATGCGTTCCCGCTGAACATTCCTCCCTTAAATGTAGGTGCCGCGCGATCCGTGGTGAACAAAACCAGGTCGCTTTGCTGCTGGGCGACGATTTCGCGCTCGCTTCCATCAATGAGCAGGCTCTCACCTGTTTTCAAAGTGAAGTCACCGACAGAGACCTGACCCACGAAGACATAAATCAGCCTGCTGATCTCACCTGCGGGCGCTGGTGGCAGCCCCGTTACTTGACCTGCGCTGATGCGGTTATCGTGCACCCAGGCCGGTGCACGAAACGTGAGGGGGGCATCGGATGGACCCGCGATGAGCCGCCAGGCATTTTCGCTGTATGGGGAGGCGAAGTCGTGAAACTGCACAATAGGATCAAGATCGCTTTCGCTCGGGCGGACAAAGATCTGCAGTCCTTCCAGAACACCGCCGTCGACCTGGACCTGCTCTTCGTGCTGGAAGGTGTGCCCGGCGCTCATCAGCATGAGGCGGGTATTGAAGACCGGCTCTGAATGGCCCTCCGTATCCAGGTGGAGTACCCTGCCGCTGCGCAGGTAGGTAAGGATTTCGTCGTCCTTGTGCGGGTGCATGGATACCACTGTCCCCGGCAGGACCCTCGCATGATCGATCCGACCGATTGCGCCAATGCCACTGTCGCCTTGGTCCCTGCGCGCGAGGCCCGGCCAGAGAATCTCAATGCCGAAGCCGCCAGAGCCGTGTTTGCGCTTCATCGAACGCTCTAGTTTGATAGGCTGGTTCATGGCGATGTCCTTTCTTCAAACGTCGGGAGCGCTGCCCACCAACGCGAGGTATGGTCAAAGAGTCGGGTAGTCGACGTAGCCAGTAGCGCCGCCGGCATAGAAGGTGTTGCGGTCACCGTCGTTCAGAGGAGCGTTCTTCTTGAGTCGTTTCAGGAAGTCGGGGTTTGCAAGAATGGCCTGACCATAGGCTTCCATGTCTGCAAGACCAGACTTGACGTCTGAACCTATCTGCTCGCGCGGCCGGCCCGGTCGGTTGACAACCAGCACTCGCTTAAACAGTTTGCGGATGTCTCGGAGAAGAGGCTCGTTACCCACATGCAAGAGGTGCAGGTAGGCAAGATTCAGCTGGTCCAACTCTTCGATCAGATAGCGGTATAGATCCGGACCATCGGCACCCTCATCGATGCCGTTCATGGGAACGCCCGGCGACAGCCGAATAGCTGTACGCTCTGACCCGATGTCTTGCGCGACGGCCCTTGCTATCTCGATTGCGAAGCGGGCGCGGTTCTCGATTGACCCACCGTATTCGTCCATTCTGACGTTCGCGCTTGGGGCGATGAACTGATGGACGAGATAGCCGTTGGCACCATGAATTTCCACACCGTCCGCTCCGGCCTCGATGGCGCGGTGCGCGGCCAACCTAAAATCCCCGATGGTTTGACGAATCTCCTCAATGCTCAGGGCGCGTGGCTCCGGGATGTCGAGCATCCCCTTCATCGTGAACATCTGAGAACCGGGCGAAATCGCCGAAGGGGCCACAGGCTGGCGGTGATGGGGTGTGTTGTCCGGGTGCGAGACCCGGCCGACATGCATCAACTGGATGAACAGGCGACCGCCTTTGGCGTGCACAGCGGACGTGACCGCACGCCATCCGGCAACATGTGCATCGGTGTAGATGCCAGGCGTGGACAGATAGCCTTGCCCATCATCCGACGGCTGCGTGCCTTCGCTAATCGCCAGACCAACAGCGGCACGCTGGGCATAGTATTCAGCCGCGAGATCGCCGGGTGTGCCGTCGGGTTTGGCACGACTGCGGGTCATCGGCGCCATTGCGAAGCGGTTGGCCAACTCAGTTCGACCCAGTTTAATAGACTGCCAGATGTCCGTCATGTTGTTACCTCAAGATGCTTGGTGGAGGACTTCCGATGCTGCCGTGAAAACAGCATCGGGAGGGAGGGCGCCGAAGGACGCTTCGCTGTGGTATTAAGAGTGGGTCTCAGCCCATCAGAGCATGAACGAGCTGCCCACCTTCGGCCGTGCTCCAGCTACCGGCCAACTCGGCGATGAGCTGATTGGTGCTCGTCAATGTCGCGCCAGCGCGCTCCATACGCCGCAAGGCAATATCATCGGCGATTTTGGTGGGCGAACCACCGGCGTCGGCGACAACCTGCACTTCATAGCCGCGACCAACGAGCGTCAGCGCCGGATAGACCGTGCACACGTCGTTGGTAACTCCGGCCAAGATCAGCTTCTTGCGGCCGGTCGCCGTCACGGCCGCCGCAAACGCGTCGTCATCCATCGCATTGACGACGCCAGCCCGCTTGATGCGGGCAGAGAATTCTGCTGGCAGGATGTCTTCGAGTTCGCTTAGCAGCGGTCCTTGAGGAGCGTCCTCCATGCTGGAGGTCAATACGGTCGGGATGTTCAGAATCTTAGCTGCCTTCGCGAGTATGATCGCGTTCTTCTTCATTTCCTCGAAGGTCGTGGAGCCAACCCACCCCATGGTGCCAACCTGGTGGTCGATCAGCAGCATCGCGGCGTCTTCTGCTTTCAGTCTCTCGTAGGTCATTGCGCTTCTCCGTGACTTGGTTTTCCAAACTCCAGCAACATTCACCGTGGGGCGTTCGATCGCTGATGAGCGCATTGTCATCGATATCATTTTCGAGATAAATAGGGTCTGGCGGAATGGAATATGCCATTACTGGAGCAATCGATGAGATCGTTGGACGACATGGCATTGTTCGTGGAGGTCGCTAAGGCAAGGAGCTTTAGGGGTGCCGCGGAAATCTTGGGAATACCTAACTCGACACTTTCCCGACGCATCTCTCGCTTGGAAAACGCTATCGGTTTGCGTCTTTTGCACCGGACAACACGCAAGATCGAGCTGACAGAGGCAGGAGAAATCTACTACGAACGCTGCAAGCGCATCGTGCAGGAGGCCAGGCTTGCCCACGAGCAACTCGGCCAGATGCTAGCGCAGCCTACAGGCCTCCTGCGGGTCACTCTGCCTGTCGATTTCGGCCAGATATTTCTCGCGCCCCTGATAGCTGATTTTGCACGTCGCTATCCGGGCATCACCTTCGACTTCGACCTTTCCCCTCGCCGGGTGGACCTGGTGGGCGAGCCCGTTGATGTGGCGATCCGGATGGGTGAATCTCCTGACTCCAATCTCATCTCGCGCCTTCTGTTTCGCTTGCCGCGCATGCTTTACGCCGCGCCGGCCTATCTCGAACATGCCGGCGAGCCCAGTCATCCGGACCAATTGAAGCAGCATCAATGTCTACGACTGCACACTAGCGAAGCCGATACATGGAAGCTGCATCGCGGCGTCGATACTATCGACGCCAAAGTGGGCGGCCGATTTATGATGAACAACGTTGGCATGATCCAGCGTCTCTGCACGCTTGGAATGGGCGTAGCGGTACTTGCCGAACGCGTTGCCGCCGCCGATGTCGCCAATGGAGCCCTGCAGCGAATTCTGCCCGACTGGCAGGCCACAGCTATCGCCATTAATGCCATTACTGAAACCAGACTGCTGCCGGCGAAGACGCAGCGTTTTGTTGATTTTCTGAGAGAGCAATGGCGGTGAGCTGGATGACTCCTTGATGGCGAAGCTTCATCACGTTGTATGGCTTACGCTGGCGCGCGCACCGCGCGGATCGTGAAACACTTGCAGAATGTGGCTTTGGAGAAGAGCATATTGCAAGATTCGCACGAGTTTTCAGGAGGACCGGGCCAGCGCATCGCAATTGCCAACGTCCCATATCGTCTTCAACAACACCCTCCGACAACTTCGAGGCCATTGCGCGCGGATTCCAGTAATCTTGGATACCATTGTCATCGCATCGCGAGGGGATGCTTGCGATCCGTCGGCTGCAAGGGCATTGATGTGTTGAAATCGGTCGAATGCCTCGACCTCGGGGACCCGGCGGTCACTGACAAAAGCGACGTGGTCTAGATGGTCATTGTACCGCGTGTAGGCGGCCTGATCGGCGAATTCCATCGAGAAGCCGAAACGATAGTCGTTCTTGGGGCTGACCTGTCGCAACTGCTCGAAAAGCGTGACGTCCTCTATCGCGGTGAGGATTGTGTTGGCGTCGGTCAAGAATTCCTTTTCCTCCAGCGAGTGCGGCGCATGCTTCAGCGTGAAGACCACGATGTATGGCGGATCATCTTGTCTGCTCCATCTCGGCTCACCTTCAGATTAGCGCAGCCATCACCGCGTCAACGGACGCAATCTCAGCCACATTCCCCATCGCATAGGCGATCGAGGCGTTGTGCCACTCGGCGTTCATTGTCGAACACGCGTCTTCCGGAACGATAATCCGGAAACCCTTGTCGGCACCTGTACGAGCCGTATGTTCCACACTCATATTGGTCCAGGCACCGCAGTTGATGATCGTATCGCGTTGCCCATGGTGCAGGTAGCTTTCAAGCCGCGAGGTTTCCCAGGCGCTCATCGACATTTTTTCAACGACGAGATCTCCCTGGGCTGGCTCCAGACCCTCTGCCGGCCGGGCACCCCAAGTGCCACGAACCAAGGCATTCTGCCCTTTCAGCCCCTGGAAGAGAGATGCATGCTGGGCGAGGAATGGGTGACCGCGCTCGCAAATCATCCACACGTGGATGACCATGACGCCAGCGCGGCGGCAGGCGTCGGCCAGCCGTCGCGCGTTGGCTACCACATTCTGGGTTTGAGCATGCCTCGGGGCGCCGGTCGATGCGAATGCCCCGCCTTCCATCATCACGTCGTTCTGCAAATCTTGCAGGATCAATGCTGTGCGCGCCGGTTCGATGCGCAGCAATTCACTCCGACTTAAGGTCGGCGCCAAGGACGATTTCCGGCCCGATCGGCCTTGCTCCTGCGCCGAATTTCGCGCTGACTGCGTATCCGCCGAAACGGATCGGGCCGTGGCCAGCATGAAAGGTTCGATCCGGCCTCGCGTCTTTGTTTCGACAGCGTAAAGCGAAGTTGTCGCGCAAATGTACAGCGTCGACCACGCCGGCCCGCCCCAGTGCAGGTTGGCTGGCATTTCGGGCAAGCTGATTTTGCCGAGCAGGACGCCATGAAAGTCGTAGACCCAAATGCCGCCAGGGCCGGTCACGTAGACCTTTCCGTCGATATCAGCCTTCATCCCGTCCGGCACGCCCGGAAGGCGGTCGTCGCGGATGCCTTCCGCGAATATCCGCGGTTCACCCAACTTGCCGTCGGCGGAGACATTGAACATGCGAACATTGGCCTGCGCCGTGTCGTTGACCCACATCCACCTCTCGCAGGGCGAAAAACACAAACCGTTCGGCTGAGTGAAGAGATATCGGTCGACCAGAAGCTCGGGTTCGTCGCCTGGTTTGTGTCCAGCCGGCAGGCGGTAGACGCCTTGAAACCCGAGTTCCACAGGGCGTTCAACGCCATAGTGCGGCATGCGGCCATAGGTGGGGTCGGTGAAGTAGATCGACCCGTCAGCGCGTACGCAGATATCGTTGGGGCTGTTCAGCTCGCGCCCTCGCCATTTGCTGGCGAGAACCTCGCGCGTGCCGTCCCTCCGCAGGCGCACCACCGAACTCGTCGAGTGCTCGCATACAAGAAGATTGAGGGCCGCGTCATAGGTCATGCCGTTGCCCTTGTTCGAAGGCTTTTGGATCTCCTCGACGCCCCTGCCGGAAGTCCAACGGCGTCTCGTGTCGGCCGGCATGTCGGAAAAGATCAGATGCCCTTCGAAAGGGTGCCAAACCGGACCTTCGGCGAACGTGAGCCCAGTCGCCAGCAGGCGCACGGGCGCGTGTTCATCAACGATCGCCGTGAAGCGCGGATCGAGCGCCTCGTGTGCCATTGCCCTACGCCGGGAACCAAGGGCGGTTCGGCACTGTCTCGGTCAACGGCCCTGGTACAGTCATGCCAAGCCGGCCCACCACGCGCTGGTGTTCGATCTTTGCCGGCCGGTCGTGTACCGGCAGCAGGTATCGATAGTTGTTGAGCAGTTTCTTTATCGCGCCCTTTTCCTCGCGCTTGGTGTTGGAGTGATTGCCCGTGGTTCGCGGTTCCATATGGTTGTTAGTGTAGACGTGATTCACGATCTGATCGTTGAAGTCGTAGATGACGTCGCCGCACAAACAGGCGAGGCCGTCGGCGGTTTCAACGATCACATTCATCGAACCCTCCGTGTGGGCGCCAGCTCGTTCGCACCAGACGCCCGGGATGATCTCCTCGGCTCCGGTAATGTCGAGGTCGAGGAAACGGAGCGCCTCGGGTTCATACAGGCGGTCGATCAGGTGTTTGATGTCGGGCTTCGGGTATTGCGGAAACATGATGCCCGACACGGAAAATTCCAGCTCGCGGCGATTGACCACGACGGTCGTGTTCATCGGAAACAGGTCATCCTTGCCGGCATGGTCGATGTGGAGATGGGTATGGCAGACGTACCGCACGTCGCCCATTTTCACGCCATGCTTGGCTAGCTGGTTCTCGATCATGTTGTCATGGAATTGCAGGCCGCGCATGCCAAGCGACTCCATGATGGCGTTGTCGCGGTAACCGGTGTCGACAACGACCGGGTAGGTCCCTCCAAGAATGAGGAAGCCGTAGACCGGCACGCGGCGGACACGCCCGCATTCATGGCCAAGCACGAGAAAGCTCGTTTCGAGTTCGATATCACCAAAGTCCAGAACGTGGATCGTGAGTGCCATTGCGGTCTCCCTGTTTTAGTCAAGCCGATAGAGGCGAGCGGCGGTATCGTTGAAAATTGCAGATCGGGCCTTCTTGGGCAGACCGGAAGCGGCTTCCAGAAATGCGGAAAGCAGCTCGCCATAGGTCGTCCAGAGGCGTTCGATCGGAAAGTTTGAGCCGAACATGCAGCGATTGGCGCCAAACAGACGCACGGTTGTCGCGACCATGTCAGCGATGAAGGCGGGATCGTTCCTGTGAATGAAGGTGCCAAAGGCGGAGAGCTTTGCTGCTACATTCGGACATGATGCGAGCAGCTTCATGCCGTCTTTCCAGGCGACCCGACCTTCGGGGCTGATGTCTTCCAGCATACCAGCGTGCTGGAGCATAAAAGTGACATTCGGGCAGGCCTTCGCGAGCGCTGCTGCACCTTCCATCTGGCTGGCGAAAACCTGCAGGTCGAAGCTGAAGCCATAGTCGGCCAGGTGGGCGACATTGCCCATCACTTTCGGATCCGTGCAAAGGTCCGGACGGGACGCAAAGCGGTAGAGCGGATTCTCGTGCCAATGCAGCTGTTGTCTGATGCCGCGCACGAGCGGGATGCGGGCGAGTTTGTCGAGCGCAGGACGCACGTCCGCAACCGTCACATCGGCAAAAGGAACAATCGCGTGCGGCCAGCCAGTGCGGTCTGCGGTGGCCTGCACCCAGGCTGCTTCGTCCGCTGCCCAGTTGGGTGCCCAGTTCGCCTGGACGTAGACCGACTTGTTGATTCCCTTGCCGTCAATGTCCGACAGGAATTCCTCCACGAGGTAGTCGCGCCGGATAGCCGCGTATTCGCCGAAAATGCGCGGGCGTTCGGCCCCCAAGAGCCAAGGCAGATCGGTTTGCCGCCAAATGTGGTGGTGCGCGTCGATCATGCGAGCCTCGACAACCCAAGAATGGCTTGGCTCATGCCGCGCAGGTCGACGGCCCCTTCAAGTCTGTCGACCATTGGCGCGATCGCTCGCATGGCTTGGGTTTCTGGCCGGTAGCCGGGTTCGGCGGCGAGAGGAGAAATCCACAGTGTGCGCCAGCAAAGCCGCGTTAGACGGCGCACCATCTCGGCGAGTTCTGCCGGATCACCACGCTCGAGACCGTCAGAAACGATGACCACGGCAGTGCCGCGAGCCAACGCGGCGTAGCGCGGCACGGCCAGGAATATTCCAAGCGCCTCGCCGAGCCGGGTGCCTCCCTCGAAATCCGCCACGACCTGTGATGCTCTCGAAAGAGCAATCTCCTGCTCTTGAGGTGACAGCGCCGCGGTGACACGCGTGAGCCGCGTGCCAAGTGTGAACACCTCGACACGCTCGGCCACCTGAACAACGCGATGGGCGATCTTCAGGGCCGGCTCGGAGTAGCCCGCCATGGAACCCGAGACATCTATGAGCAGCAGCAGACGACGCGGCCGAAGGCGGCGGCTCGTGCGGTGCAGCCTGATGGCCTCACCGCCATGCCGCATCGCCCCCTTGAGCGTCCGCCGAAGGTCGATGTCATCACCCCGTTTGTGCGGGGTGCGCCGAAATGTTCGCCGCATGGGAAGGCGCCGCCGCAGAACTTGGTCAAATCCTTGAAGGCCGCCATCGTCCCTCCCCTGGCCAAGCGTCGCCACGCCCAGGTGCTCCTCGAAGCTGGCGGCTTCCCCCGAAGGCTCACCTTCCTCCTCGTGGCTCACATCGGCTTGGGTACCCAGAGGCTCATGCGCTTCAACGCCGGTATCATCCTCATCGACAAGATCCCCTGTCGGCAGCGTGTGGCCAAGGAAATGAGCCCTGAAGAGCGCGTCGTAGTCGGGAATGCGCTCGTGCGGTATCGCATACAACGCCAGGCCCGCACGCCGAATATCCTCTGGTCCTTGCGGGCCAAGCGCACCGACCGCCGCGACAAACCCGATCGTTTGATCGGGCGCGACCGCGAAGCCGGCGCTGCGCAAGAGCGACGCGAAAGACAGGAATGGATCCAGGCCGATCATTGCACGGCCTCACCGGGCAGAAGCCGGTCCAGCATCGGGGCGACATACAGGAGGTCGTCCTGATCCTTGACGGCGACCCCGATCGCTCGGCGAAAAGCGTCCGGCCAGCGGGCGCCTTGTGCGTTGAGCAGGGTGGCTGCCTCCGCCCATTCGACCGTTTCGGCTACCCCGGGAGGTTTGGCGAGGGGCTCTTGCCGCATGAGCCCGACCGAAGCAACTACTGCCTCGGCCGTCGCTCGCGCGACCGAGGAGGCACGGGCCATCACGATCTCAGTTTCGAGGGATGCGTCCGGATAGGAAATCCAGTGGTAGACGCAGCGTCGCCGCAGAGCTTCATGAAGGTCCCGCGTTCGGTTGGAGGTAAGCACCACCACCGGAGGTTCGTCCGCGCGTACCGTTCCGGTCTCCGGTATCGAGATTGAGAAGTCGGATAGAAACTCAAGCAGAAAGGCCTCGAATTCGGCGTCTGCGCGGTCAATTTCGTCGATCAGCAACAGGGTCGTTCGCGGTGAACGCAGAGCGTCCAAGAGCGGCCGAACCAGCAAAAACTCTTCAGAAAACAGATTGAGGCCGGCCTCTGTCGACTGGCGGATCGCGAGCATCTGGCGTGGATAGTTCCAGTCGTAGAGCGCGGCGGAGGCGTCGATCCCTTCATAGCACTGCATCCTGACGAGGCGACGACCCAACACCCCAGCAAGCGCCTTGGCGGCTTCGGTCTTGCCGACGCCCGGCGCGCCTTCCAGCAGGAGGGGCTTGCCGAGCGCCAGCGCGAGATAGGCAGCCGTAGCCAAGTCGTCACCGGCCAGGTATTGAGCACCAACAAGCGCCTCGCGGAGCTCGATGGGAGATGAAATGCCCGAGGTCGATGCCCTGATCGCCATCAATACGCAGCCCGCTTTTTAGCGCCGCCATTGGCGCGCAGACCACGAAGTATCTTCTCAGGTGTGAATGGCAGTGCATCGCAGCGCACGCCGACAGCATCGTAGATGGCATTCGCGACGGCGGGCAACACGGGGTTGGCGCACATTTCACCGGGGCCTTTCCCGCCGAAGGGCGCATCCTCGGCGGGACGCTCAAGCACCGCGATATGATGTGGAACGACCTCAGCTGGACCCGGCATCAGGTAGGTGTTGAAATCGAGCGGCAAATGAGTGCGCTGAGGGTAGTAAGGTTCTGTGGTCTCGTACAGTGCGTGGGCAACCCCCATCCAGGCACCGCCGATAAGTTGCTGCTCGACCAGCTTCTCGTTTAGAGCGCGGCCGAGCTCGTAGGCGGAATTGATCTCGGTTACCACGACTTCGCCGGTCTCATCGTCCACCTCCAGGTCGACGACCAGAGCGGCATGAGCAAACGTCGTAACGGGCGTCATCTCGCCGGTGTCGGCATCGACCGGAGATGGCGGTATCAAGAAAATGCCGCGCCCGGACAAGGTGCGCCCCTGCTTGAACTGAGCAGCGATAGCGGTCTGTGATATGGTGATGGACCGGGAGGGGGACCCCTTCACAATGATGTTGCCCTTACCGTCCGTGTCGAGGTCGGCGGCGGCGACTTCCAATTCTTCCGCAGCCGCTTCCAACATCTGCTTGCGTGCTTCGGCGGAAGCTCTGATGACTGCATTGCCGACGCGATGCGTACCGCGGGAAGCGAATGATCCCATGTCGTGAGGGCCGGTGTCGCTATCGGCCGTGTCGACCTGTACGTCGGCGATCGGCACGCCCAGCGCCTCGGCCGCGATCTGGCGAACGACCGACTTCATGCCCTGGCCGAGATCGATCGCGGACAGCGTGACCATGAATTTGCCGTCGGGATTGGAATGGACCAGCGCCTGCGACGGGTCGCCGCCGAGGTTCATTCCGATCGGGTAGTTGATGCAAGCAAAACCGCGGCCCTTGTGGATCGACATTCATCGCCTCCGTATGCCCGAGAGAAACCGCGACGCACCCGGCCGCGTCACGCCACGTGTGAATGCCTCATCCGGCTGGTAGGGTGCAGAAGACGGCGGCGGTAGCGGTGCCATAGGTGTTGATGGGATGGGCGGCGGCTGTCTGCTGCCGGCGGGGGATGCTACACCCGCTGCTGCCGGCGGCACGGCGACACGCGGCACTACTGGTGGCAGGCCCGGTGGCGAACCGGCTGTCGCTTCAGGAGCAAGCCTCGGCGCGCCAGTCCGGTGACCCACGCGTCCCGCTTCAAGCACCATGTCCCGATTTTGCACCAACGCCCGCGCATCCTGTGGATGCACGGTTCCAGCAGGGAGCATCCTGCTCGCGCGCGGCGATGGTCCGTTCATCAAGACTTTGCCCTGCCGACGCTCCCCGATCTTCCCCTCGGTGTCGAGCGCGGTCTCGGGGATAACGGCTCGCTCCGGTGTCCCGCCACCAGAGAGGCTCGACGCCTGTAGAAACTCGGGCCGCAGTGACCAATCGGCCTTGCCCGCCACCACCTGGCAGCACTCGATCAGCGCCGTGTTCTTGGCGACGCGCCGATGCGCCTTCATGTCGCCATCGCGATAGGCGTTGAGGATGCGCAACTCTATCGGGTTTATGCCGACCACCTCGGCGACCCGGTCCATGTGGCATTCAATCGCAAAATCAACACCGGTGACGCCGAAGCCCCGCATCGCCGTGGCCGGCGTACGATTGGTGAACACCATATAGACGTTGGCGGCGACATTGGGGATCGTGTAGGGCCCCGGCAGGTGGCCCGTCCCTTTTTGTACCGCATAGGACGATAGGCGCGTATAGGCTCCGCTGTCGAAATAGCCGGTGAATTCGCGAGCCAAGATGCGGCCGTCCGAGGCAACGCCATCTTTCAGAACCCAGCGCTCCGCACCACGGGGCGCGCCGACCTGCATCTCCTCTTCGCGGTCCCATTGAAACTTGACGGGGCGTCCGGTGAGCATGGCACCCAGGACGGCCATCGGCTCGGTGATGCTGTCCACCTTGCCCCCGAACCCACCACCGACGGTGCCGCCGATGAAGTGAAGCCGCGCTGACGAGATGTCGAGAATCTTGGCCGTCGTCCCGAGTGAAAAGAACAGGGCCTGGGTGCTGGTGTGGCACACATATCGATCGTTGGTCTCAGGCGCGGCTATGGCGCCGCAAGTCTCCATCGGCGCCTGTTCGATCGGCGACATCTGATAGGTCGCCTCGACGATATGCTTCGCCGCGCGAAACCCGGCCTGGACATCGCCAAAACGCAACTTCTGATGATCGTAAGGACCGTAGTCGAAAGTGTTGTTAGGATAGGCCTCTTGCACGGACGGCGCACCGGGAGCGATTGCTTCCTCGACGTCGAGCACGTGCGGCAGCACCTCCCAATCGACGCGAACCGCGTCGCAGGCGGTACGGGCCTGGCTCTCGCTCGTAGCGATGATGGCCAGCACCGGCTCGCCCCGATAGGCTACCTTCGTCGATGAGATCAGCGGTTCGTCGTCTCGCCCGAACCCGATGATCGACAGCAGCGTATTGAGGTTGCGCGGCACATCCGCTGCCCGCACGATCCGAATAACTCCGGTCATGCGTTCGGCCGCCGACGTGTCGATGCCGCGAATTCGAGCATGGTGATGCGGTGATCGAACGGCGCGCATGTGCAGCATTCCGTCAAAGAGGTGATCGTCAAAATATCGAGTGCGGCCGGTCACGTGGCCGAGGATGTCAGCGCGCAAATGCGGCTTGCCGATTACCTTGAGCGTGTCGTCTCGCTCATCGGCAAAGAGGTCGCGCCGAAATTCGATGGAGCTCATAAGGAATTCACTCCCGCGCGAGCGGCTGCTGCCAGGATGGCGTCGATAATCGGCTCGTAGCCGGTGCAGCGGCATAGATTGCCGGATATCGCCTCGGCCACTTGCTCTCGACTTGGCCGGGGGTTTTGGACGAGCAGTGTCTTGGCGGCCATCAGCATGCCCCCAGTGCAGAAACCACATTGCGCGGCGAAGCCTTCGATGAACGCGGTCTGCAAGGGATGGAGGGCAGGTCCATCGGCGAGGCCCGCCGGCGTCTGCACATGTGTAGCGGCCACGGTTTCGGCCAAGGTCAGGCAGGCCAGGCGTAGCTCGCCATCGATCCGCACGGAGCAGGCTCCGCACGTGCCCTGCCCGCATCCGTATTTCGGCGACAGGTCGCCGGCACCGCGACGCAATACATCAAGCAGGTTTGCTCCATCGTCCACGAAAACCGATCGCTCGGTGCCATTGAGATGAAAGGAAAGTGCGGTTTTTGGCATCAGGCGCCTTGCCCCTCTATCAGCAGACGCCCGAGATGAACCGCAGCCACTTCGCGGCGGTACCATGCACTCGCGAGCGCATCATCTTCTGGTTCGAGACCTTCGCAAGTGACCCTGAGGGCGGCTTGTACTCCCGCGAGGTCGGAAGCGGCGCCACGGAGAGCTGCTTCGGCGGCTCGTGCACGGAGGGGTCGCGGTCCCATGGCGCCGAACGCGATCCTCACTTCGCCGAAACGCGTCCCCGTCTTCGGTAGGTGCGCGGCGATGCTCATGACCGAAATCCCCTTAGGCTTTACCCGGGTAACCTTTCGGAAGCGGAACTCGCCAGTCGTCAGCCGTGGGACGGTTACGGCAGCGACCAGGCCGCGCATTACAGTCCCGCGCGCAGCAAGGAAGGTCTCTAGCGCCTCGGTGCGGCCATCCGCCATGACCACGTCCGCCCCTGCCGCCAGGAGCGCGGTGGTGAAATCGCCGTAGGGAGACGGCGCGAAGAGATTGCCTCCGACTGTCGCCATGTTGCGGATGGCGGGTCCACCGATAGCGCGCGCAGCCGGCGCGAGGAACGCAAGATCGGGGGTTGAGGCGATTGCGGCAAAGGTAACCCCAGCGCCAATCCGGATGCGGTTGCCCGCGGATGTCACCTCACGCATAGAAGGATCTTCAACCACGAGAATGCGGGCCACACTCTGGGGCGCGTAGTTCAACTGCCGCATCAGCAGCGTTCCGCCGCCTAGAACATGGACGTCCCTGGCACGGCCGGAACGTGCCGCTTCCGCTATTGTCTGAAATCGCTCTATCGTTGTCACGACGTGCTAGCCTCCAATTGGCTGCGGACTGCGTCGAATCCGGCTTGGTAGATGTCGTTGCCGATCATGGAGGCCAACTCGGTCTCTCGACCGGTTGGTGCATCGAACCGGCCTAGCCATTCCCAGAAGGTGTGATGCCCGTCAGTCACGGGGAGCAGGCGCACGTGCGCCACATAGTTGAAGATCGGCAGTGGGGTATCGAGGAGGCAGTAGCTGAGCGCCCATTCCAGGTCCGACAGCGTAAGCAGCTTCTCACGCATTTCCGTGCCGTTTGCCAAACGGAAGTTCCGCACGCAGCCGACGCGGTCAGAGTACAATCCGCGCTCAATGTGGCTCTCCACGACAATTGGGTGCCAGCGGTCGTGGCCATTGAAGTCACGCACGACGTCCCAGACCGCCTCGATTGGCGCGCTGACGATGGTGCTGCGGACGACCCTGACCACGACCTATGCCGCCTTTACTTCTTCAACTTCATGCCGGCGGGATCGAAGGTCGTGACCTGCGTGTACATCAGGCCATCCTTCGTGATATAGGCGTCGGCGCCCTTGTAAGGCTCTGCCAGCCAGGGCGCATCCACACGCCAAGAGACGGCGACCGTGTCGCCGATCGTCTTGACCTTCTCGGGGCTAAAGACCGCGCCCTTGAAGCCGCCTGCGGCGCGCTCTTTGCAGAAGCCGGTGAATAGGTCACCGACCGCGTTCCGGCCTTCGACCGAGCCGCCGTTCGGCAGAATGAAAAGAATCTCCTCAGGGTACTGCGCCATGAGCCGATTCCAGTCGCATTTGCTCAGCGCATCGACATGCTCGACGACGACCATCTCTGCGTTGGACTGGACCTTTAGCGGCGGCAGTGTCGGCTTCTTGTCCTGCGCCATTGCACCACTGATCATGGTCGCCAGGCTCGCTGCTATCAGGCATGTTATGCGTTGCATTGTCTTCCTCCCTTTGTTGAACTTGGTTTTCAGTCCACGTCATCAGCCCGCGAAATGGCGTTTGAGCGCCTCGAAGCCGCCCATGAAGACATTTCGGCTGATATGTTTGACGAGGTCGTCCTCGTCTTTCGGGTCGCACCCGAACTCGGCCGACCACTCGATGAACGTGCGGTCTCCTTCGGTCACGGGCGTAAGTCGAAGGGTGGCGACGTAATCCGTCACCGCCATCGGGCTCTCGACGATCTCGTAGGTGCAGAACATGTCGTAGTCGGAGAGACCGAGTAGACGTTCACGCAGCCGGTCACCGTTCTGAAGTTGGAAGCTGCGAATACAGCCGACCTTGTCGGAAGGCAGCGCGTCTTCGATACGGCTGTCGCGCATGCGCGGGTGCCAGCGCGGCAGCCCGTTGAAGTCGCGCACACGCTCCCAAACCTTGGCTGCCGGGGCGCCGATTACAGACGATGCATAGACCCGCGCCATCTCAGGACTTCCCGCCGTCGGTCTTCGGCGCTGCCTTCTGTTTGGCAATGTCCGCCGCGACGCGCTGCATGTCTGCGGCATCTCGGATCAAGCCGCCCTGGCGCGCGATGTTCGACCCGTCTATGCCGATGTCGGCCAGCAGGCTGTCGATCATCGGCGCTTGCACTCGGTAGCGCAGCGCCGAGTTGATCACTTCTTCGGTGGGACTTGGGCGGTTGGCATCGCCTTCGCCCCCCCAACCGGGAGCACCACTGCCGCCCAGCTGCACGATTTTGATCTCGTTGATTTTCTCTAGCGGCTTCACCGAAGCCGCAACAATGCCCTCGATCCGCTCGAGCAGCCGGCGCCGGAACATTCCGAAGCGGGCGCCATCCGACAGCACGTTTTCGGCCTCGTAGATGAGCTTCTGCGCCTCGGCCTCGACAGCCGCTCGGATCTTGTCGGCGCCGGCGGCGATCTTCGTCTGTTCCGCCTCCTTCTCGGCCATCGTCACATCGACCGCCTTGCGACGCTTCGCGGCGGCGGTCTCGCGCGCCGTGGCCACCTCTTCGGCGGCCCCTGCAGCGAGCGCTCGTGCCTGTTCGGCTTCGACGGCGGCCGCACTTTCCTGCAGCGACTTCGCGTAGATCGCGATCGCCTTCTCCATAGCGGCCTCCTCCACCGCCTTCTCCCGTGCGATCTCGAGCTTGCGACGGTCCGTCTGATGACTTATGCGAGCGTCGTCGAGCCCGCGCTCCGAAGCGATCCGGGCCCGTTCGATCTCCTCCTGGCTGGCGATTTCGGCTTCGCGCACGATCTGGACGCGCGAAATCTCCAGCTGCTCCAACGCCTTGCGCCGCTCGAGCCTGCGTGTATCGAGAGCCAATTCGGCGCCGATCTTCTCGGCATCGATGGTCTTCGCCTTCGTCACCCGCGCTGTCTCGACAGCTGTGTCGGCGACGAGTTGAGCAGAATCGTTGGACTTGTTTCGCTCGATCTCCAACTCCCTAACGCGCATGTCACGGGCGATCTTCTCCGCCGCGGTGGCGCCTTCCTCCTCAATTCGCTGGCTATCGACCTGTCGGCGCGAACTGATCTCGGCCGTTTCGATTGCCTCATTCTTCGCGATTTCACGCGAGCGAATTTCGCCGTCGCGGGCAATCTCGGCCGTGCGCAACCGCACCTGCTCCATGATCTTGGCCGCCTGCACTTCCTCATCGGCGGAAACTGCGAGAAGCTCCACAGCGCGGTTCCGTGCGATTTCGCGTTCCTTGAAATCCTGTTCATAGGCAATGCGATCCGCAGCGAGCGCCTTTTCGCGTGCTATCCGAGCCTCTTCTGTGACGTGTTTTGATTTGATCTCGGCCTCGTCCACGACCTGGTTGCGTGCGATCTCGGCTTCGCGAGTCGCTCTTTCCATGCCGATGCGCGCCTCCGTGATGTGTAGCTCGTTGGCGATGCGCGCCGTCTCGACCAATTGACGCGCGGTGATCCCGGCTTCGTCGACTGCACGTTGCCGTTCAATTTCCTGCGTTTGCGTCTCCCGATCGTTCGCGATCCGCGCTTCCGTGACGACTCGTTCCTGGGTGATGCGAGCCTTTCCCACAGTCTCGAGAGCCGTAATCTCCGCTACATCGGTACTCTGTTGGTTCTTGATACGGGTCGCGCTGATCTCCTGCTGCTGCGTCAGCCGCGCCTTCTCGATAACCTCGACGGTCGCGATCTCGGCCTCATCGATCGCGCGTTTCCGCCCAATCTCAAGCTGGCGCACCTCACGCTCAGAAGCGATCCGTGCCTCGGTGATCTGCTGTTCGATCCGTATGCGCGACGTCTCGACCGCCTCCCGGGAGAGAAGGGTCGCATGCTCGGCGTCTCGATCACGTTCAGAACGCTCGCGCGTCAGTTCGGATCGCTGCGCGGCGCGGCGGAATTCGATCTCGCGTTCCTGTTCGAGCCGGGCTTCCTCGCTTGCGCGCTCGATGTCGAGCGATTTCCGTTCCGCCTCCAGGTTTCGAGTCCGGATTTGCGTCATCGTTTCCTGCTCGATGTCGTTGCGCAGCTTCCGCCGCCCTTCGACCGCCTCGACGACGCTCGTCAAGCCTTCTGCGTCGAACCGGTTTGATGGATTGAAATATGCGATGTCCGTCTGGTCGATGTCGGTGATAGCCACCGCTTCAAGTTCCAGCCCGTTCTTGTCCAATCCGTTTTGAGCGACCGCTTGCACCCGCGCGACATAGTCGTCGCGGTTCTCATGGATTTCGTCGATCGTTAATTGGCTGGCAACGGTGCGCAGCGCCGAAACGAATTTGCCGGAAAGAAGTTGATGGATACGCTCCGGCTCAAGTGTGCGGCGCCCGAGCGTCGAAGCGGCCAGGCTGACGCTCTGCCGATCCTGTTTGACGCGAATATAGAACTCCGCATCTACATCGATGCGAAGCCGGTCCTTGGTGATGAGCGCCTGCTCCCGATCGCGGGTAACACCGAGTTGGATGGAATTCATGCTGACGGGCGTGATGTCGTGGACGATTGGCCAAACAAATGCACCGCCGTCGATCACCACCTTTTCGCCGAGGAAGCCGGTGCGTACGAACGCCACCTCTTTCGTCGACCGGCGATAGAGCCAGTGCATCACCCAGAAGAGGACGAAGACGACAATTACGGCCAGTATGAGCCAGAGTATGAGTTGTCCGATAAGTTGACCTATCATGTGGCTTATCTCCCGGCCGTCTGACGAACGATCTTCTTGAACTTCGAGGTCTGCTCGGTCATCGCCTGCTCCGTGGGGAGCCGCTCCATTGACGATGCGCCATAGAAACCATGGCAATGCCTGGTGTTGTTCAACACGAACGCGGCATCCTCCGGTGTAGCGACCGGGCCCCCGTGAACCAGCACGAGCACATCTGGATTGACGTCGAGCGCAGCCACGGCCCAGGCGTCGGTTATTGCGGGCGCCTCTTCCAGTTTGACCGCGGTGCCGGCGCCGATCGAACCCCCGACCGTCAGCCCCAGGTGCACCACGATGATGTCTGCTCCGGCCTCAGCCATTGCCCGGGCGTCGGCCTCGCTGAAGACGTAAGGTGTCGTCAGAAGTTCGCGCGCCCGCGCCATGCGGATCATCTCGACTTCGTGAGCATAGCCCATTCCAGTCTCTTCCAGATTGACCCGGAAATTGCCGTCGATCAGGCCGACTGTCGGAAAGTTCTGCACGCCGGAAAATCCAGCAGACTTCACCTGATCCAGGAAACGGTCCATCAGCCGAAACGGATCGGTAGCGCAGACACCAGCCAATATCGGGGTATTTCTGGCGATGGGCAGGACCTCGGTGGCCCTCTCCATGACGACTGCATTCGCGTCGCCATACGGCATGAGACCAGCAAGTGAGCCGCGACCGGCCATTCGGTAGCGGCCGGAGTTGTAGATTACGATCAGGTCGATACCGCCCGCTTCCTCGCATTTCGCCGACAGACCGGTACCCGCACCGCCGCCGATGATCGGCTCGCCTCGGTCACGCATGGCGCGAAATTTTTTCAGAAGCTCATTACGAGGGAACATTCACGCGCCCTTTCTGGCGGCAGGCGTTTGTGTGTGGAGGGAGCGGAACGTGCGGACAACGAGTTGAGCGAAGTCGGGGTCGTTGATGTTCTCTTTGACGCGGATCAGTTGCCGGTTCGCGTTCTGCTGCACCACGTTCTCAAGAGTTTTGAACAGGGCCGCGTCGGCTTCTGGGTCCCAGAAGGGTTTGCCTGGCGCGTCCAGCAGCGAAAGACCGCCCTCGGGCAGGAAGAACCGGACCGGGCCAGTCATCCGGTTCAGCTTGGCGCCCAGGAAACGTGCAATCGCTACGTTTTCCTCGACCGTTGTGCGCATCAGTGTGATCTGCGGGTTATGCCGGTAGAACAGCCGATCGCGATAGCGTTCGGGCACCGTTTCCGGCGCATTGAAGTTGACCATGTCTAGCGCGCCGGCAGCGCCTATGTACGGCCGGCCAGACCGGATCATGGCCTCGAAACGTGTCTCGTCCGCCGCAAAGACGCCGCCGGCGACCATATCGCAGAGCTCGGTCGTGGTGATGTCGATGACGCCGTCGAGAAGCTTCGAATCGACCAATTTCTCCATGGCCCGTCCGCCCGTGCCGGTCGCATGGAAGACGAGGCAATCGTAGTCGGCGCTCAAGGCCGACGTGATCGCGTCGACACAGGGAGTCGTGACGCCGAACATCGTCAGGCCTATGGCCGGCTTGGCAGGCGCCGGCGGATTTTCAACCAGACGTGCCTTGACCATTCCGGCAAGGGCATTGGCCGCGTTGCCCAAGACCTCGCGCGTGATCGAGTTGATACCCTGAACGTCGGCGACCGAATGCATCATGATGATATCGGCCGGACCTACATATTGCGCGGTATTGCCGCTGGCGACCGTAGATACGATCAGCTTTGGCACGCCGATTGCCGGAACCCGGAAGGCAGGAGCGACCATAGCTGTGCCCCCTGACCCACCTGCCGCCAGAAGGCCAGCGATGTCGGTCTGCCTCTTCATCCATGCTTCGAACGCCAAGGTCATGCCCGCCACGGCCGAGCCGCGATCCCCGGTAAAGACTCCTGCCGCACCGCGGGGGTGTAAAGCGGCGATCACATAGGGCGGAATCTCGGCGCCGGATGGCTTTCCGGTTGTGGACAGATCTACGAGCCGGGCATTCAGACCATGGCCCTTGAGAATGTGGCGCATGAAGCACAGTTCGATGCCCTTGGTATCCAGGGTGCCGCAGACATAGACTACACCGCCACTCGGAGTTTTCCGTCGATCGGAAGGGTCGGCGCGGCCCGAGCCAATCGTTGCGACCGGCGTCATCGTACGGGCCGCGCCCTCGATGAGTCCGACGGGGACGGGAGGGGTCCACCGTGTCGGCGCCACCGGGTTGGAAACATATATTTTAGTCGAGCTTGCAGGGATGGAGGCGGCTGGCTCGGCAGCAGGCGCGATCTCGTCGTGCGCGTGGCGTCCGACCCCCAACAATGTCTGTTGAAGATCCCGATCGCCGGCGAGAACATGGGCGTCGATGATCCGGCTGATGCGGCCGTTGACCATGATCGCCACGTCGCGAGCGACCGCGCAAGCAACCCCGATGTTCTGTTCGATCACAAGAACGTCGATGTCGCCCTGCTGGCCGAGATCGACAAGCATTTCGGCCACCTGATCGACTATCACAGGCGCCAGCCCCTCGGTCGGCTCGTCCATCACTAGAAGCTTCGGATTTGTGAGAAGGGCGCGCCCGATCGCCAGCATCTGCTGCTCGCCACCCGAAAGCTGGGCACCACCGTTTTGCCGGCGTTCCGCAAGACGAGGAAAAATCGAGTAGACACGCTCAGGCGTCCAGGCGCCGCCTTTCGTTGCGACGAGCCGCAGGTGCTCGTCAACGGTGAGCGAACGCCATAGGCGCCGCCCCTGCGGCACATAGCCGATGCCGGCACGCGCAATCTCGGCCGGACGAGCTCCACTCGTCTGCCAGCCACGGAACGCCACGGATCCGGATGCTGCGGGCAAAATGCCCATAATCGCCTTACACAGCGTCGTCTTGCCCATCCCGTTGCGGCCGACAACGGACATGACTCCGCGCGACAAGGTCAGACTGACGCCTTGCAACGCATGGCTGCGCTCATAATAGACGTTGAGGTCGCGCACTTCGAGCGCTGGAATCCCGTGCTCAGGAGTGGCCATGCTCGCCTCCGCCGAGGTAGAGCGCCTGCACTTCCGGATCTTCTTCAATCTCGGCTGGTTTGCCATCCTTGAAGATGCGGCCGTTGTGCATCAAGGTGACGCGGTCACTGACGCGTAGCGCCACATCCATGTCGTGCTCGATGATGATGTAGCCGATGTGGCTTGGGAGACCGGTGAGAATGTCGACCAGATTCCGCCGCTCGGTCGGGCTCAGTCCGGCCGCCGGCTCATCAAAAAGCACCAGGCGAGGCGCGCCCGCTAACGCCATGGCGATCTCGAGCTGGCGTTGTTGGCCGTAGGACAAGTCGGCTACGCGTCTGTCGCTCACATCCGAAAGGTGGACGGTGCGGGCGAGGTCTTCGGAAGCAGCGACTAGTGCGTCGTCGCGTCTGGGCCGCAGCATCGAGAACCTGCCGCGCGACACGCCCCGGCAAGCAAGGTAGATGTTGTCGGCAACAGAAAGCCCGCCGAACAGAAGGGATATCTGATAGGTCCGGCGCAGCCCGCGGCGAATGCGCTCGTAAGCCGGAAACGCGGTGACGTCCTCGCCAAAGAAACGGATGGCACCGGCCGTTGGCCGAAAGTCGCCAGTGATGCAATTGAAGAGGGTTGTCTTTCCGGCTCCGTTGGAGCCGAGCACAGCACGACGTTCACCGGGGCTTACGACCAGATCAATATCGGCCAGTGCTGCCAGCGCACCGAACGATTTGGACAATCCGCGTAGCTCAAGCGCGTTTGCTGCGCCAGCGGCGATGCTTGGGGCCACGGCCATCACGATCGCCTCCCCGTCAGGCGGTCGACCCCTCGTGAATCGCGCCAGCGGTCCCAAAGGCCGAGAATGCCGTCTGGAGAAAGCGCCACAATGACAAGAAATCCAACACCGATCAGGAGATTGAACCGCTCCGCGCCCAACCCAAGCGCCATGAGGATGTCGATCGCAAACGTCTTGAGGACGACGTACAACAGCGCACCAATGAAGGGACCGATAGGGTGACGAAGGCCGCCGACGACTGCGATGATTAACATGTCGATCGCCGGTCCAATGCCCGCAGTGCCAGGCGAAATCTGCCCTGAACCCCACATCAGCAATATCCCGCCGATGGCAGCGGGTATGGCGGCGAACGTATAGGCTGAGACCCGATGAGCGGTAACCGAATAGCCAAGGGCCGCCATTCGCCGGGAATTGTCGCGCACCCCTTGCAGGGCCATGCCAAATGGGGCGCGCACGACGTAACAGACAATGGCGTAAAACAGCGTCGCCATGGCGAGAGACAGGTAATAGAACGGGACCGGGTGTCGCCAATTTATGCCGAAGAGTTCCGGCGGCAGTGTGTGGTTGAACCCTGTAAAGCCGTTGAAAATGTCGTAATTCTGCCGGGTAAAATAGAAGAACGCGGCGGCCACCGCCAACGTGATCATGATCGTGTAAATGCCGGCTGTTCGTACCGCCAGCCAGCCGATGGCGGTCGCGAATAAAGCAGCTAGGATGATCGCCAGCGGAATTGCCACATACCATGGCCAACCCTGGCTGATCGAGACGACGGCGCTGTTGCCGAAAATCGCAAGCATATAGCCGGCAAAGCCCGCAACGGTCATTTGCGCCAGGCTAACCATGCCGCCGTAGCCGGCCAGCACGGTGAGCCCGAGCGCAATCAGGCCAAGGGCGAAACTCCAGCCGAAGATTTGAAACAGGACGAAAGGGCCGGCGAAAACGGGCATCGTCAGAAGAAGCGACCCAATGATCCAATACGCGGGCGGAACGCGCTCAAGGAGCAACGGTTCGGTACGGGGCTGGTCGATATTGAAAGCCATTACGCCCTCCCCAGCAGGCCCTGTGGCCGAAACGCAAGCACCACAGCCATGATGATGAAGGTGACCACCACCGCATAGGTCGGGAAGTAGACGGACCCGAACTGTTCGGAGAGACCGATAATCAGGGCGCCGATCGCTGCTCCGGGAATGGAACCCATGCCACCCACGATGACCACGACGAGTGAGCCCAGCAGAAACCGAATGTCCTCGCCAGGAGCCAGCGACTGGAAAGTACCCCCCACGACTCCGGCCAAACCGGCGAGCCCCGCGCCGAAGGCAAAAACGCCGACGAACACAATTTGAAGCCGTACCCCCATGGCCTCTAGGATCTCGCCATCGTCAACCCCCGCACGTATCACCATGCCGATACGGGTCCGATTGAGCAGTAGCCATATTCCAATGCCAGCGACGACAGATGCGGCGAAGATGACGACCCGCACGAGCGGATAGCTGAGATAGACAGCATCGCCCGAAGGCTTGACCGCCGTGACGAAGAAGGTGGCCATCGGCCCACCCAGCCATGATGGCGCCTGGATGTTATAGAAGTCGCCTCCGAAACCCCACAGCATGAGATCCGCAATCACTATGGACAGACCGATCGTCACCAGCGTTTGACGCAGGTCCTGACCTTGGATCGGCCGGAAGACGACAAGTTGCATGACGACGCCCAGCGCGCCGACGACCACGAACGCCACAGGGAAGGCGAGAAGCCACCAACCCGTCCATCCGGACACAAAGAAACCGACGTAGCCGCCAAGCAGGTAGAGCGAACCATGCGCCATATTCACGTTGCGCATGAGGCCAAAGATCAGGGTGAAGCCAGAGGCAACGAGGAAATACAGACCGCCAAGTGTAATGCCGTTGAAGAAGGCGTTCAAAAATACCTTCTTGCGCCCTATGACGTCCTCCAGACCTGCAGGCCAGACGGCGAAGATCAGCCAGATCAGGGCGAGCAAGGCGAGCCCGATGAGCCCTGTGGACAGGGGACGACGGGCAGCAAAATCTCTCACGATGCGTCTTCCGCACAGACGTCGGGTACAGTTAGCGACTTGGCGAATCCGGACACAGTTCCTCCTCGGGGCGATGCTCGCAGCCGCGCCCTCTTTCTCTGTGAATGTAAATTAGGATCAGTCGACGCCGACGGATTTACCCGAAAGTCTCGTCACGACGCAGCGGATCGGAAAAAGGTGCCCGCGCGGGGGCTGCGGCTCAAACGTGATGAGCGACGCGACGATACTCGGACGGCGGAATGCCAACGTTGGCCGCAAAAAAACGGCTGAAGCTGGCCTGACTGGAGAAGCCGAGGTCGTCGGCAATGTTGGCGACTGTGCGGTCCGTTGTGATGAGGCTTTCTATCGCCCGCTCGCTGCGCAGTGTGTTTAGGTACATGGTCGGCGGGATCCCGACCTGTTGCTTGAAGAGCTTGAAGAAATGCGGACGCGAAAGCCCCACTTCCCGCGCGACGCTTTCTATTTCGATCTCGTCGCCGACGAATTCCTTGAGCAAGCGCAGTGATCGCCTGACGCGAAAGTCACAAAGCGCGTTCGTATGATGGGGTCGAACCAACGTCGTTTGCCCGTCTTCCCAGGAGAGCTGATACGCAAGGCGGGTGACTTCGAAAAACAGCGGCTCGACGTCGACATCTTCGATGCCGTCTCTCAGCGCGGCCGCAAGCCGCATGGCAAGATGCAAGAGGGATGGCGTGACACGAATGTCGGAGCGGCCAAAGCTCAATGCGTACTCGGCTGACTGCGCATTTTCCAGGAACCAAACGGGCTTGATGTAGAGCACCAGACATATGCACGCCGCGCCAGCCCACGCGCTATCGACCTGGAAATTATGCGGCTCCCAGGGGCTGACCGCAACGACTGTGCTCTTATCGAGCAAAACGTTGGCGTCGCCGACTGCCATTCGGGCTGTCGCTTCCGACAAATAGAAGATCAGATGCCCCTCGCGATGGGCATGTACGATGATGGGCCGATCGAGGCGATATAACGTTGCTCGCCCAAAAGCGGCATGGCTGACGGCCAAAGCCTCGCTCATGACATTCCTCCCAGATGCCATACTCTTTTTCAGGTTCGGAGTGTGGCCTGTTTTCTTTGCCGCGCAAGAGAAACTCCTCGCAACGCAAGCCAAACAGCACGATGATCAGACGCTCAGTAACGAAAAAAGACCGCTGGAAGTCAACGAGCGGCCGCCAGCAGCGACTTCGCGCCCGCCATGAGGGTCGCGTTTCGAGGCCAGAGATGGACCATTTCTTCTGCATCTATGGCCGCGAGTTCCAAGTTCGTCTCAGCGATACCGACATCCGACAACCGTTGTGGGAAGCCTAGAGGACGCAGAAGCTCTGCAATTCCCTCTGCGATCAAGGCATCGCCATCGAGATTGAGTGCCTCCTTGAGCAGTCGCGCCTGCTCGGCCGGAATGTTCCTCACCGCCAAGACACGCGGCAGCAGGACCGCCCGTAGATCACCTCCATCCGCCGGTCCCTTCAAATGCCTGGACAGCGCATAGACGAGCGCCTGTACCGGACCAGCGCCTTTCTCCTGCGCAAGGGTTGCACCGAAACTCGCAGCCATCGCGTCTCGGCGCCAGCCAATGTCGGCGCGTTGGTCGATCGTTCGAAGCGCGCGGGCTGCTGAGCGGACAGCACTTAGCGCGACACCGTCGGCCGGAGGATGAAACGCCGGCGAGAGAAAGGCCTCGATGGCGCGCGACAGCGCCGTGGCCAAGCCCGATGCGGTCGCGTGTCGGTCTGCGTCGCTCGTCAAGGTCGGGTCGAGAATGATCACCGTGGACGTTTTGAGCTCGGGATGTTGTTCGCGCCCTGAATGTGCCGCTTGGTCTTGTGGATCTGGAAGGCCATACACCCAAGGGATTAAGAGCATTGGCGGCAGACCCCTCCCCGCAATTTTTCGAAATTCTTGATGTGCCTGTCGCACGATCTCAAGTGCTCGCGAAGAGCCGGCTGCAACCAGTGCATCTGCGCGTCTGTCACGAAATGCTTCGACTATTCTGGAGGCTAGGGCAGCGCCAGCGGCGTCAACAGGCATATCCAATGCACTCCCCAGCCGCCAGGCAGGCAATGCTGCGATCAGCCGCTCTGAAACTTGCGGACTGAGAGATGCAAAGTCCCCGACAAGAATGGGGCGGTGAATGCCGGAACTTTCAAATTCCGCGAAAATCGCTTCTTCTGTTATGCCGTCCGAGAAATGCACGCGCGAAGAATATGTGATCAGCGTCATCTAGGCATCTCCGCGTCATCTAGAGCGGCGCCGGCCGCACGTCGCGACCGGCGCTTGAGGCAGCCTGGCTATGGCTTAGTAGGACGCCTTGCACTCCGGCACGTCGCGGCTCGGCAAGCCGATCTTGGCGAAGGCCGCCGGATCGATGCCGAGAGTCTGACTGACGTTGTCGACCTTCTCGACCAGGTTGTTGGCGAGGCTCCCGTCGGCGAGTTGCGCCACCTCGGTCACGAAGTTCGAGCCCACCGCTTGGCGGTTCTTGTCAAGCGTGATGTGTCCGTTTGGCGCGTCCAGTGTGAGCGTCGAAAGACATTCGCGGAACTTAGCCTGACCGCCGGAGAGATCCCCACCAGTCTTTTCAAGGCACTGGAGCATGGCGTTGGTCGCATTCGCGTATGTCGTCGCAAACAGCGACGGTGTTGGAAAACGTTTGTCGGCAGGGAAAAAGTCCTGGTACTCCTTGACCCAGGCCTGCCATTTCGGGTCGTTCCAGGTATCGGCTTGCGGTCCAGACGATGGGGTTCCAATCAAGGCCTCCTTGGCCTTGCCCTGCGAGGTCAGCACGGTGCCGTCAACCATGATCGTGCCGCCGATCAGCTTGGCGCTGCCGCCGGCCTGCTGATATTGGTTGAGAAAGTTTACAGCGTCGCCGCCTCCCAGCCCCAGATAGATCGCATCGACATCGTCCGGCAGCGCGGCGATGATTGAGGCAAAATCCTTCGTTCCGAGCGGAACCCAGAACCGATTGGCAACTTTGCCGCCGGCGCCGCAAAACTCCGTCACGAAGCCGAAGACCTGGGTATAGATGAAGGAATAATCTTCTCCGACCGTCGCCACGGTCTTGTAGCCCTTTTTGTCATATACGTATTTTCCAAGTCCTGCGGACCACTGCGCGCCGTCAGTGTTGAAGCGAAAGAAGTTCGCGGAAGGATCCACGTATGTCGTTTCCATCGCGCCAGAGCTGCCGTTGATAAAGGTGACATCGGGCTTGGTCTTGGCGTAGTCACGGATCGCAATGCCTTCCGAGCCGGAAACCGGTCCGATGATAATCTGGACCCCGTCCTGCTCGATCAGCTTGCGTGCCGCCCGAACGGCACTGTCAGGTGTCGTATCGGTGGATGCGACGATCGTCTCGATCTCTCGGCCGCCAGCCATTTTCTTGGCAGCGCCGAGCGCCACTTCTATGCCGCGCACGCCATCCTGGCCGAGAAGGGTGTAGGTTCCTTCCAACGTGGCCAGAATGCCGACCTTCAGCGCCTCGGCTTTCGCATGACCGGCTCCGCTGGCAACGATAGCGAGCGTAGAAATGGCAAGCATCGATACCGCATGTCTATAGAATCTTGTCACGATAACCTCCCTGAACAACGCTCTTTGTCATTGCGAGCGGACAGGAAGCGTCAACCAGCTTCGAGCGCAGGAGAAGCGCCGAGGGTGGCGAGTCATTGCCGAGCGTCGGATTCTTGAATCCCAACTTAATTTATACCCGCACCACTCGTCGCCTCGGAAACCTGAGGGGAATATCCACGGGCCCGATGCAGGACGTGCTGACCCAGAAGGGCGAACGGAAGCGTATCCAGGTGACGTTGCGCCGCCTGTTTGCGACCCCAAGCACGGCGAGGCCATTCGCGAGGATCTGCGCCGGTCTCTCCGCCGTGCACGGCAACCGCGATGAAGACGACTTTACGTCCTTCGAGCACCACCCCCTTGAATGCGGTGATGCCCGCTATCCAATCTAGATGCGCCTCATTGCTATGCTCGGCCGCTTGCACGCTTGCCTCCTGCTTGGCGAACGCCTTGTAATCTCGGTGCAGAAGCGTGAAGCACCGGGGTCGAGCGATTCAAGCCATGATCCAGAGTGAAGCTAATTGAGCGGCTCGCGCGTTAAGACCAACTCACGTGCACACAAACTCTCGCGCGCACTCAATCAGCGGCGAGCAAAGTCTGATTAGGCGTGCCGTCAATCGTTACGGGATGAGACCTGTCGCTCGGTAGGCTCGGATCGTACGGTCATAGATAGCGATGTCCTGGCAGCCGCGTGCGACGAGTTGAGCGCCCTCGATGGCAGCGAAGATTGCCATCGCATGCTCCCGCAATTGTTGCTCGCTCGCCGCAGGCTTGGCCCGCGCCAAGACCTGCGCGATCCAGTCGACGTTCGTCTCAGCGAACCTGTCCACTTCGGTTCGAACCTCCGTGGGAAGATCGTCAAGTTCCGCGCTCATGATCCCGCACAGGCACATGCGATTGTCGTTGGCGAGGGCCGAACGGAAGATTTCGGTGTATCGGTTCATGCACCAGGTCGCGTCCTCGGACGTCGCAAGGAGCTTCGCCAGAAAGGCTGCCCCCTCCTCCGTATAGCGACGCGCCAATGCGGCGCCGAGGTCGCCCTTGGTAGGGAAATGGTAATGCACGCTGGCGCTTTTGATCCCCACCTCTTTCGCCAGTTCGCGAAAGCTGAGTGCGTTGTAGCCATGCGACTGCACCGTCGCTTTTGCGGCGGTCATGACCGCCTCTCGCATATCCGTTTTGGTTCTAGCCATTGTCGTTCCGTACCTATCATCCGATAGATAGTTGTTGACGCCGGAAAAGGGAAGGGATAAACGGCATTGCGTCACCTATCTATCGATAGACAGTTAAAGGAACCCTGTTATGAAAATCTTCGATCGCCCCGGCTTTCCCAATCCGGCTCGTATCCGCATCGTGCTTGCCGAGAAGGGTCTCGTACCGCAGGTCGAGTTCGTCTCCGTCGACCTCATCGGCGCCGAGCACAAACAGCCAGCTTTCCTCGAAAAGAACCCCTCGGGCGTTCTCCCGGTCCTCCAGCTCGAGGACGGCACCTACATCGCTGAGGCCACCGCCATCACCGAATACCTCGACAATGTCGACGGCGATCCGCGGCTCACCGGCAAGACGCCGAAGGAAAAGGCCGTCATCCACATGATGCAAAAGCGGGCCGAGACCGAGCTGCTCGATGCGGTCGGCAACTACTTCCATCATGCGACGCCGGGCCTGGGCGACGAGCTGCAGGCCTTCAAGAGCCCGGAATGGGCCGGCCGTCAGGAGTGGGGCAATCGTCAGCGCGACAAGGCGCTCGCGGGGATGAAGTATTTCGACAGAGTATTGCAGGACCAGTCGTTCGTCGCCGGCGATGTGTTCTCGATGGCCGACATTACAGTCTTTGCCGGGCTGATGTTCGCCGACGCCGCCGGCATTGCCATCCCTAACGATCATTCCGCGCTCAACTCCTGGCGCGCGAAGGTCTCCGAGCTGCCGAGCGTCAAGAACCGTAGCGGCCATATGTTCGTCGCCGAGGATCTGCGCAGGCTCGGCTTCTAATCTCGCACGCGACCTGAACATCGCGCCGACACGTCCAACCACATTCGCCACTCGTGCCGCCAGGCGGCATAACCTCACGGAGTTCCCTCATGTCCACGATCTCAACCGACCGCGCTTCCCGGCGCAACCTGCTGAAAGGGGTCGCCATCGCCAGCGTCGGGCTTGCAGCAGTTGGCGCCGGCGCATCCCCCGCCGATGCAAAGACCCCCGCGCCTGCCCGCGCCGGCAAGGCCACAGGCGATCGCCTCGTCGCGAAAGACGGCACCAGCCTCTACTTCAAGGACTGGGGCACCGGTCCGGCCGTGGTGTTCAGCCATGGCTATCCGCTCTCGTCGGACGCCTGGGAGGACCAGATGTTCTTCCTGTTGCAGAATGGCTACCGCGTCATCGCCCATGACCGTCGGGGTTTTGGCCGATCGAGCCAGCCGTCCGGCGGTTACGACTACGACACCTTCGCCGATGATCTGGCGCAGCTGGTCGAGGCACTCGATCTGCGCGGGGCGACCTTCGTCGGTCATTCGATGGGCGGTGGCGAGGTCGCACGCTATATCGCGCGCCATGGCCAGAGCCGCGTCGCCAAGGTCGCCTTCGTTTCCTCGGTGACACCCTTCCTGCTCAAGACCGCAACCAATCCGAACGGCGCGCCCAAGGAGCTGTTCGATACGTTCCGCGCCGCCGTGCAGGCAAACCGGTCGCAGTGGAATCTCGACGTCACCATGCCGTACTACAGTTTCAACCGTCCGGGCGCGCACGTCTCGGAAGGCCTGCGGGAGAGCTACTGGCGTCAGGGACAGGCAACCGGGTTTCTTGCTGCCTATCACGCGCTTGGCGCCTTCTCGGAAACCGATTTCCGCGACGACCTCAAGAAGATCACCGTTCCCGCGCTCGTGGTCCACGGCAGTGACGACCAGATCGTCCCGCTGGAAATCTCCGCGAAACTGACCGCCGGGCTCGTTCCGCACGCCAAGCTCATTGTCTACGAAGGCGGCTCCCATGGGCTGCTGCATGTCGACAAGGACCGCTTGAACGCCGACCTGCTGGCGTTCCTTCGCGGCTGATGGCGTGCAAAAGGCCGGGGGCTGGCCGTAGCCGGGCCCCCCGCCTTTGCGTGTGATCGTATGCTGATCTGGCAATCAGGACCCGGCGACCTCGTTCACCGGGGCGTTGTAAAAGAGATCGTCACCAAACTTCTCCCCGATGATGCCGCCCAGTCCTGCCGACAGTGACAGCGCAGCGTCCAGAGGCGCAAATGTCATCATCACGCGCCGGACGAGCCCGGTCCCGTCACGCTCGATGACGCCTACCGCTTCCAGATCGAGGCCGGTGCGAAGTGTTGCCTTGTATTGCAGGAAATGGCGCTGATCGATCGCCCCATAGAAGATGGGCGTCTGCGAGGCGTAGAGCGTGCCGACGGCCTCGACCAGGTGCTTGATCTTGTCTCGACCCGAAACCGGACGGCGCAGGACCGTCCCTCTCAGTTCGGCGTTATCGGCAAGATCATCGAGGAATGGATGCTTTTCTCCGTTGCTGCTCGACATGTCGTTTCTCCGGATGGCGTGATTTCTGGGATGGCCGCGTGAGCGCGATCCAGACTCAACTGCGACGTTCCCCGAACTTAGTGTGTAATTGCACTTCAAGCAATGAGCCGAGGAGCCGGGTTGTGCCGACTCTGGCAATTGCAGGTAGAGCGCCGAGGTTCGGACTTGACACTGTGCAATTGCACATTTAGATATGCCCCATGCCGACACCTACTGGTCCTCATCTCTGTTACGCCCTTGCCGCCCGCCAGAACGCGCGGCATCTGAGCCGTCTTTACGACAGTCATCTGGTGCCTGCCGGACTGTCGGTCTCGCAATTCTCGATTTTATCTCTGCTGGAAGCCTACCAAAGCCTCAAGATCACCCGTCTCGCCGAAATGCTGAGCATGGAGCGCACCACTCTTGTCCGCGCGCTGAAGCCGCTGCAGGCGGCCGGATGGGTTGTCGCCGGAAGAGCCGATAGCGGCCGGGCCTTCGATGTCACGCTCTCCCCCTCGGGCGTTGCAAAGGTGGCGAAGGCCATTCCTCTCTGGGAAGACGCCCAGGCCGCGTTTGAGCGGGAGGTCGGACAAGACCGTGCCGTACGCATGCGCGATGAAATCCTGGAACTGAACCTCGGCGGGTAACTCCCCTTTTTTACCCATAAGTGTGTAATTACACACATACTGACGCGACCAAACACAAGGAGATTGAAATGACTGACAAGTTCCTCGTTACCGGCGCGACCGGTGAGACCGGCCGCTACACCGTCCAACGCCTGCTCGAAAAGGGCCATGCCGTCAGGGCATTGGTCCACAGGCAAGACCAGCGGGCCGAGGCGCTTCGCAGCGAAGGTGCCGAGGTCGTGGTCGGCGATCTGTTCGAGCATGACGACGCTATCCGCGCCGCCGCCGGCACCACCGCCGCCTACTTCTGCTATCCGGTCCGTCCCGGCATCATCCAGACGACGGCATATTTCGCCGATGCGGCCAAGCGCGCCGGCCTCAAGGCCGTGATCAACATGTCGCAGATCTCCGCGCGCGAGGACTCCGAGAGTCATGCAGCGCGCGATCACTGGATCGCCGAGCGGATATTCGACTGGTCGGGCGTTCCCGCCATCCACCTGCGGCCAACCTTTTTCTCGCAATGGCTGCTCTACC
Organism: Mesorhizobium sp. LSHC412B00; assembly: GCF_000503035.1. Taxonomy (NCBI): domain Bacteria; kingdom Pseudomonadati; phylum Pseudomonadota; class Alphaproteobacteria; order Hyphomicrobiales; family Phyllobacteriaceae; genus Mesorhizobium; species Mesorhizobium sp. LSHC412B00. Next base: position 469,186 of record NZ_AYWB01000001.1, read on the forward strand.
CGTTCGCGCGCAAGACGATCGTCGAACAGAGCATCATCGACCTACCCTATGGCGCTGGTCGTCATGCTCCCATCGCTGCCGAGGACCAGGCCCGCCTGATTGCAGTGCTGCTGGCCGATCCGGCCGCCCATGTCGGCAAGACCTACACGCTTCATGGGCCGACCGAGCTTGATCAGCCGGGCATCGCCGCAGCCATCAGCGAGGTGCTCGGCCGCAAGATCAGCTATCAGCCGCTGACCATCCCCGCCTATCGCGAGCGCCTGGAAAAGTTCGGCCTGCCGGAATTTTTGATCCAGCATTTCTGCGCCATCGCCCTCGATTACCAGAACGGCATTTTCTCGGGCGCCGACAAGATCATCGCCGAAGTCACAGGCGTGCCGCCGATGACCGTTCAGGACTTCGTCACGTCGCACCGGGCCGCCTTCAATACGCTGGATGCGGCGGCGTAAGCCACTCCGGCGTCGCCCGACGGAACATCGGAATCACTGGGTCGGAGGCACCGGCTCTGTCCAGAACGCTGGTGGCGGCGCAATGAACGCGCCGCCAGGCCAATCTCTCAGGAGAAGCAAGTTGAACATCGACCTATCGGGTAAAATCGCTTGGTTACGCGGCTGCTTCCCTCAATGAGATCATTCGCGCCTCAGGGCTGACAAAGGGCGGGTTACTTCCACTTCGCTTCAAGGCTTGCTCGCGCGCTTGCCGTCGTTGCCGAATGCAGCGGCAGCTCTTGTCCCATGGCGCACGGCAGCGACCCGCTTCCCTCGCGGATTTTCAGCCCGGCCGCCGCCAATAGCATCAGTCCCTTGAAGAAAGCGGTGCTGGGTGCTTCGTTTCGCAGGAGGCATCACGTACCGGATGCGGATGTTTGCCAGGCAGGTACGGATAGATCGGAAGACTATTTTCGGGCAGCAAGCGAGGACGAGACATCGGCCTAGCAAGCATGAAAAGCGCGTTGATGACAATTCCTATCACATGGGAACTGGCATTCGTCAGAGCTGAAGCCTTGAATGGGATGAGTTCCGATTTCTGGAGATTTCCCTCACAATTCCACACTGCCATGCGACGAGTGATTATTGATTTCCAATCGCCACTTATTCGGCTTGCATGTTCCGAAATGGCCGCTTTGGGGCCGTAAGCAGCCGGTCCGCTTCGGGTGAACGGCTGGGGGAGCGGACGCCGCATGCGACGATGATCGAATTCAACGAAACCGCATTGGACCGCCTCGGAGCGACCAGGACGACTGCAGCGATCTTGCGGTTTCTCCGGGAATCTTGAGTCATTTCCAGGCCGCACATCATGCGGTCGCGTTCACGAGGTGGCCCGATACGGTCGAGATGAACGCGCGAAGACGCTGAAGACGCCGCAAGTCCCGGTGGTATCCCATCCAAATGTCTCGCGCCGGCGGTGGCGTCGGCAGTTCCAGTCTGCGAATACCTGGGATCTGATTGCCGACTACGCGGGGCAGGACAGCAATGCCGACGCCTTGCCTGCACATGCGCCCCTGGACATTGCGGTTGTTCGATCGCAGGACCCGTCTTGCGTTGGGGAAACTCTCGATGAGCCACGCGATGTCAGGAAAATGGCCCGTGGATGTGTCATGGGTGATCAGCCGGAAACCGGTCCCATCGCCATATTTGGGATCAGCCGCCTCCTCGGCGATGTAGACGCCGTATTCAAGCCTGAAGAGCCGCCGCTGAACGATATCGGCAGTGTCGAACGGCACGATACGAAAAGCGACGTCGGCCTCCCGTTGGGCAAGGTTGAACTGGCGCGTGCCAGTCAAGATCTCGACGTCGACATCGGGGTAGGCTTTTGAGAAATCCGCCAGGATAGGCGGGAGGACATAGGCCCCAAACCAGTCCGCTGACGAAATGCGCAGACTGCCTTTGAGATTCTGCTCCTGCCCCGCAAGCCGGCGCTCCATGGCCAGCGCGCCTTCTTCCATCTGCTCCGCCAGCGCGATGATCCCGTGGCCCTCGTCGGTCAGAACAAGACCGTCCGCTGTGCGCTGGAAGAGCGTGTGACCGATCGCCTGCTCAAGTGCGCGAAGGCGCCTGCCGACGGTCGGATGGCTTGTCTGAAGAGAACGCGCGGCGCCGCCGAGCGTGCCGGATCGCGCAATAGCAAGAAAAATTCTGACGTCACTCCATTCCATCGCGAGCGCCCATACAAAAATGAACGCCGAGAATACATTTATGTCAGTTAAAGAACAAATCTAAGCACCTAGATTTCCCATCATCGGTCAATCGGGCCGTCTCTCGTGTATCACCTCATGTCATTTGGAAGGATCGGCAAATGTCTCTCAAGTCTCTCTATCTCGGTGCTGCGGCTCTTGCAGTGGTGTTCGGCGCGCCCTCCGCTTTCGCGCAGCCGGCCCAAAATGTGATCTTGGTCCATGGCGCGTTGGTCGATGGCAGCGGCTGGAGGGGCGTATATGAGCGCCTGGTCGTCAAGGGCTTGAAAGTCACGGTCGTTCAGGAACCGAACACTTCGCTGGCGGATGACGTTCAGGCGGTTCATCGCGCTATCGAGCAGCAAAATGGGCCGGTCGTCCTCGTCGGCCACAGCTATGGTGGTCAGATCATCACCGAAGCCGGCGTCGACCCGAAGGTTTCGGCACTTGTCTATGTCGCGGCCATCGTCCCGGATGCTGGCGAGGGCGTAGGCGATGTGTTTGAGAAGTGGCCGAGTCCGACCACGGACGCGTTCAAGCCGACTTCTGACGGCTTCCTGCTGTTCGATCCCGCGAAGTTCCGGGCGGGATTCGCCGCTGACCTGTCCAAGGCCGAGACGGATTTCATGACTAACTCGCAGGTGCCGGTTTCGGCGAAGATCCTCGGAACCAAGACGCAGCACGTGGCCTGGAAGACCAAGCCGAGCTACGGCATCGTGGCCGGGCTGGACATGGCTGTCGGCGCCGAGGCGGAGCGGTCCATGTACAAGCGGGCAAATGCGAAGGTCACCGAGGTGCCCGGTGCCAGCCATGCGGTTTATATTTCGCATCCGCTCGAAGTCGCCGATGTCATCGCCGAAGCGGCGAGCAGATGAAGCCGATGCCCTGATGTTCAGGCTCAGGGCTGCGGAAAGTTTCGTGACCCATGCGCCGAAGCCACTCCTCTGGCTTCGGCATCGCGACCGGCCAACTCATCGGCGCGGGTCTCCCGATGCTTGAAGCTGTGCGCGAGGAGCTCAGCAAAGCTGTCTAGGCGGGCCTCGGGGAGAAGGACTGGTCGATCATGGCCGACATGACGGTTCGTGGCGGCGACAGCTTTGCGTCGTCTGAAAACAACTCGGAGAAGAAGTAATGAAAACTTGGCTCATCACAGGCTGCTCAAGCGGCTTCGGCCAGCGGCTCGCGCTCGCTGCAGCACAGCGCGGCGACCGGGTCATCGCGACGGCCCGCAATGTCAAGACGATCGAGGAAATGGCCGCGCCTTTCGGTGGCCGAATGATCACCTTGCCACTGGACGTGACCGATGCGGCGGCAGCCAAGGCCGCGGTCGCAAAGGCGGTCGAGACATTCGGCGGCTTTGACGTACTCGTGAACAATGCCGGCTACGCACTGTTCGGCGCGATCGAGGAAGGCACGCCCGAGGAATATCGGCCGATGTTCGAGGTGAACGTCTTCGGTCTGATCGAAACCACCAGAGCCGCCCTGCCCGTCCTGCGACGTTCGGGGGGAACGATCGTCAACATGTCGTCCGGCGCGGGCATCGAGGGCCGCGGCGGCGGAGGCTATTACCACGCCGCCAAATTCGCCGTGGAAGGGATTTCCGAGGCGCTCGCCGGCGAGCTGGGGCCTTTCGGCATCCGCGTGCTGATCGTCGAGCCTGGGCCGTTTCGCACCGATTTTCTTGGCCGTTCGATCACGACGGCGGCCAACGAGATGCCGGAATACGCCGCGAGCTCGCGCAAGCACTATCGCGAAACCAACAACGGCAATCAGGCGGGCGATCCCAACAAGGCGATCGCGGTCATCCTGCAGGCAGTCGGTGCCGATAACGCCCCGCTTCATCTGCCGCTCGGTCCGATCGCGCACGCGATCGCTGAGCGAAAGCTGGCTGCATTCCGCAGCGATATCGACGCCTGGCGCGACGTCTCGATCGCCACCGATTTCGGCCAGCCCTAAGCGCTGGCCGCGAGCTCTCTTTGAACGTCAACTTCGATTGGAAAGCGATCATGATCGCAACTTTGAAGGGGTTTACCCAGCAGCTGGTGCCGGCGAATGGCATCAAGATCAACGCTGTCACGGGAGGCTCTGGCCCGCCGATCCTTCTGCTTCACGGCTGGCCGGAAACATGGTGGGAATGGCACCATGTGATGCCGCTGCTGGCCGAGCATTTCAGCGTGGTGACCATGGACCTGCGCGGCGCGGGCTTTTCCGACTGCCCGCTTGACGGCTATGATAAGGCGACGATGGCGCATGACGCACACGAGGTCATGATTGCCCTTGGGCATGAGCGCTACGCTGTTTGTGGCCATGACATTGGCGGAATGGTGGCATTGCCGCAGGCCGCCATTTATCGGGAGGCTGTTACCCACCTGGCCGTCCTCGACGTTCCGCTTCCCGGCTGGACGCAATGGGAGGCGACGACTGCAAGGATCTGGCACTTCAGCTTCCATATGAACCGGGATCTGCCCGAGCGCCTGATCCATGGCCGTGAATATGACTATGTTTCGAGCTTCATGGCGGAGCGGTTCTACGATCACAGCACGTTCAATCCGGCGGACATCGAAATCTACGCGAAAGCAATGGCCCTTCCTGGTCGCACCCGCGGCGGCATGGAATGGTATCGCACCCTCGCCGCCGACCATGCGGCTGCGCTCGAGTACAAGAAGCAACCGCTCGAGATACCGGTGCTAGGTCTCGGCGGGGAGCAGCGCTTCGGTGCGCAGATGGTCCCAATGCTTAAGGAGTTCGCGAGCAATGTGACGGGCGGCTCGATTGCGCGGTGCAGCCACTATGTCGCGGACGAGCGGCCGGACGAAGTGGCGGCCGCTCTGATCGATTTCCTTAAGGCCAATTGAAATTCTGCACCGCCCGTCGCGGGCGGGCGGATCACGACATTGCGGGCGAGTTGCAACCCGCACCTGTCGCATTCGATCAATAAACAAGAAAGGAAAATTGTCATGACCGCACCTGTCATTCGCGGCGTCAATCATATCGGCATCACGGTGCCGGACATCGAAGCAGCAAAATCATTCCTGGTGGAAGCTTTTGGCGGCCAGGTGATTTACCAGTCCTTCGGACCGCAGGATCCGCCGCGGCAGGGACCCGAATTCGAGCGGGCCGTTGGCGCTTTTCCCGGAACCGTGGTGCGTGCGCAGGCTATGGTCAAGATCGGCACCGGACCCGATATCGAGCTCTTCGAAATGCACGGCCCCGAACAAGCCCAGCCGGTTCGAGCGAGCGACTTCGGCATTACACACTTCGGTGTCTACACCGACGACATCGACGCATCGGTCGAGCGCTTCGAAAAGGCCGGAGGCACACCCCTCACCGCGCCGCGCGCTATTCCCTATGCAACCGAGAAAGGTCCTGGAAACAAGGTCTGCTACTGCCGCATGCCATGGGGCACGACGATGGAATTCATCACCACGCCGGATCGCATGGCCTACAATGACCAGACGGCTCTGCGCAGGTGGCAGGACGAGGGCTGAGTAGGTGCGAAAAGGGACCGCATCAGTTAAGTCGCGGCGATGCTGACGCTGTCGGAAAGCACGAAACGAACATTCGCTTCTAAGCTGAACGAGTGTCTGCTTTCGGCCCGCGTCGGGAAAGGAAAATGCTCGCCGCCCCAGAGGCCGAGCCGCTGGGCATAGGCGAGATTGTGGACGGTGGTGGCGCCAGTCGCCGAGACATAGACGATGCGGGCATTCGGCAGCGCGTGTTGCAGCCTCAGGCCGGCACGGCCCTGCTGCGAGGGGGCGGCATCGCCCCGTTCGCTCTTGCCGCCACCGGCGTTTTGCATCGCGTGCGCCTCGTCGAAAATGATGACCCCATCGAAATCCGGACCCAACCATTTGACAATTTGTTTGACCCGCGAAACCTTCTCACCGCGATCGTCGGAGCGCAGCGTGGCATAGGTGGTGAATAGGATGCCTTCCGGCAGCACGATCGGCCTGCCCTGCGGGAAGCGGGAGAGCGGGGTGACCAGCAAGCGCTCCATGCCGAGCGCGGACCAGTCGCGCTGCGCATCCTCGATGAGCTTGTCGGACTTGGAGATCCAGACCGCCTTACGACGGCCCTTCATCCAATTGTCTAGGATTACGGCCGCGGACTCGCGGCCCTTGCCCACCCCAGTGCCGTCGCCGATCATGAAGCCTTGCCGGAAGCGCACGGCACCCGCGGTGTCATCGGCCGCTACGCTAACCACGTCAAAGGTATCGTCGAGCGTCCAGGCGCCGGCGAGATACTCGGCGTGAGCCTCGCCGGCATAGATGACGGTCTCGAGCTGCGCATCCGAGAGCAGGTCAAGGACGTTCTTCGGCAGGCGCGGCCGGTAGCTTGGCTTGGGTGGCGCCACCGAGGCCATGGCCGCCGATTGAACGAGCTGGGTGGGGTGAGCCCGAGAGCCGGGGATGCGGATCGCCTGAAGCCCGTAGGCCTCATAGATGGCGTCGCTGATCTGGGCCCCCTCGGCAGCCTGCCAGTCGACAGCCTTATAGGCGAGGTCGATGGCTTCCGGTTCGGCGATCGACATGCGTGGCGTGGTACTCGCCGCGCGTGTGAGATGGCCGTGCACGGTGCGGGGCGCGGCGACCGCCGATGCCGCGCTGGAAACGGCGGCCATCACGACCGGCGGCCGCGCGGGAAGGCGCTCCTCAATCCACGCGAGGAGCGTCGCGGCATCCGGGGCGATGCCGGGAGCATCCGCGAAGACGGTGGGATTGTCCGCTGGCAGCTTGTCGATGACGGTGAGGCGCGTCGGGAAGGTCGTGCCGTGCTTGGCATAGACCGAGCCATCGATGGCGGCGGAGAAGACCACGCGACCACGCTCCTGCAGGCGAGTGAAGCCGGCGGTCCAGGTCGGACGGTCGGGCGCCAAGTTCGCACCGGTGATCGTCACCAGCCGCCCGCCGGGCGCAAGGCGCGCCAGCGCCGAGGCGATATGCCGCCAGGCCGCGTCGGCCATGCGGCCCTCGACATTGGCCATGACCGAAAAGGGCGGGTTCATCAGCACCACGCTCGGCACGGCACATGGATCGAGATGGTCGTCGATCTGGGCGGCGTCGAAGCGGCTGGCGGAGACCGCCGGAAAGAGGCAGGAGAGAAGTGCCGCGCGCGTCTCGGCAAGCTCGTTGAGGACGAGCGAGGCGCCGGCTATCTCGGCCAGGATGGCGAGCAGCCCGGTGCCGGCGGAAGGCTCCAGCACACGGTCGGCGGGCGTGATGGCGGCGGCCGTTGCCGCGACCAGGCCGAGCGGAATCGGCGTCGAGAACTGCTGGAAGGTCTGCGCCTCTTCGGATCGGCGGGTATGCGTCGGCATGAGCCCGGCAATCTTCGACAATGCGGAAAGCCGGAGAGCCGGCGACGCGGCTTTGCGGAACAACGCCTTTCCGTACTTGCGCAGGAAAAGGACCGTCGCGGCCTCGCAGGCATCGTAGGCCTGCTTCCAGTCCCAGGCGCCGGCGGCGTCGGAGGCGCCGAATGCGGCTTCCATCGCCGAGCGCAGCTTTGGCACGTCGATGCACTCGCCGCGTTCGAGACGGGGAAGCAGCAGGCCGGCGGCGGCGAAGATAGCGCCGGCTGCACGGGTTTGGGCGAGCGGGATCGGCGCGGCAGCGGGAACCGTCGCAGCGGGCGAGATCATGTACATGGTGTGAACCTCGGGAGAGCGGGGACAGGATCGAGCCGCGCGGCGCTCTCTCTGGATCGCGCGGATTCAAACCCATCCCGGCCAGCCTCTCCCTCTCAGGAACCCGCCGAAGCTAAAATGAAACAAGCGCCCCGCCATGAGGTGGAGCGCTCGCCGGTATCAACCGATCCGATCATATTCCGCCGTCAGGCTCCGACTTCTGTAGGAAACCATTGGCGTCATCGGGGAAGGGCGGCAGGTAGGCATCATAGGGATTGCCATCGGCAAGATGGCCGAACGGCGTGAACACGTAGTCCGTGTCGTCTCGTCCGACCGGGATGACATAGCGCGGTTGCCCGGTCGTAGCGTCGGCGCACTCCAACAGCGCGAGGTTGCCGTCGCTGGCGGCGCGAAGCAGCGTGTGGAAGTTGCTGCGGGCATGGTCGGGAATGCTCATGGCAAGTCCTTCGCATCCACGGGTTCAACTGGATCGCGGGCGCCCTTGACGATCGCTTCGCCGCGCGCGATCGCCCATTCGGCCTTGCCGAGCCACCCCGGCGGCGGCGGTCGGCGGGCCTTCGCATCGCCGACGATGATCTTGAGCATGCCCAGCATGAGTTCGAATTGTGCCTTACGCTGTACTTCCTCCTCGAAATGCGCAGGAACCGGAATGGCCTGTCCGCGATAGGCGGCCTCGGCTCCTTCGGAGATGCCGGTGACATGGGATTCGCAGGAGGACTCGTAGTCCTCCTTCTGACCGGACCAGTCATTGTCCTCGATGGCGAGCCGGCAGGCGGCCTCAGGCGTGTCGGCCGAATAGGTTGATTGTCGGAAGACCGGCAGATGGTAGGTGGTCTCGATGGTAAATTCGGGCATCGTGCCGCTCCTGAAAAACAATGGCCCGGCACTCGTCTCCGAGCCGGGGCCTTGGTGTTTTGAGGGTTTGCTCTATGCGCGCGGGTGTGACGCTATGCGGCTCACGCTGCCGCCCTCCCCTCGACGACATCCGCGCCGACCTCGTCGGCGGTGACGTCTTCAAGACGCGCATTGCAATATCCGGTCTTGGCCAACCAGAGTGCGGCCGCCTCCCGGCTCTCGGCGAGGTACAGCAACTCGTCATCGTCGCCGATCTGCTGCAAGACCCGAACCATGCCGATACTGGGCTGCTCGACGATCTTGAAGCAGAGGTCGCTGTCGACCGAGTGGGTGCGCATAACGGTCACGAGGATGATGCCGCCGGAGGAGAAGGTCCCTTCGTTGAGCGTGATCGCGGCCGGTGCGCTGTAGGTCGGACGGTCGCGCGGAGGTGCCTTGCGGACCAGGCGGCCGAGGCCGTTGCGACGCTCCCAGTCCGCGAGCTTGCGGGTAAAGCGCGCCGGCGGTTTGGGCGTGCCGTCGGAATAGCGGATCAGCGAACCGAGCGGGGCGTTGTCATAGACGATGTGGGCGGACATGGATGTCTCCTGAAATGAAAAAGGCCCGGCGGGGAGCCGGGCCGTGAGGTGAAGGGGAGCGGGGCGACCGGAGCCGCCCCGTCGATGGGTGCTATTCGGCAGCTACCGCGTGAGCGATGACCTCATCGGCTGCAGAGGAGTCGTCTTCGTCATCGCCGGCGATGAATTCGGGCAGGTCAGGTTCTTCGCCCTCGCCCGGCTGCGCGGGCGGTGCGTCCTGATCGATCAGACGGAGCGGTTCGGGTAGCCAGCCACTATCGGCAAGGAGGCGTTCGGCCTCCTTGGCCATGTCGCCCTTCTTGAGGTGGTTAATGAGTTGAGCAGCCTGCTCGCCGACGCCCTCACGTATGGCTTCGAGGATGCGGGACTTGGTGACCCGGCCGAGATAGTTCTCGACCGTCGGACGCCAACCCGCACCGACCATGTCGAGCCCGGTCGCGTGGGAGAGCCGGTCGGCTTCGCGCAAGCGCTGCTCCAGCCCGTGCTGGGAAACGCCGCTGCCATAGGGGTTAGGCCTCTCGAACAGCGCGTTGATCCCATAGCTGACGCAATGCGCCAGCAGCGTGTGCCGACTGGCTTCATCGAGATTGTCGAGCCAGGTCCACAGAGTCTGGTCGTCACCGAGCGGGATGTCGCCCTTCCAAGCCTCATGGCGTTCATCGATCGCCTTGGCCGCGGGGCTGTCTTTCAGCTCGGCGTCTTGCGTCGGCAAGTTGACATGTCGGACGAACGCCTCGAGGCAGCCGGTCGCGGAGCGATGACCGAAGGTGTCGAGGACGAGCCGATGCAACAGCGCCGTGATGGCCACATGCTGGTTCTCGGCCACGGCATTGCGCAGCGCCAACGTGCGATGCGCGGTGAGCTCGATCACCAGGCGTTCGGGCAGCGGCTTGATGGCGTCGCCGTCATCCTCATCGGGCTCGGACGTTTGCGCGCCGATGGTGATGGTGGCGCGGCGAACCCAAGGATCGTCCCTGCCGTCCTCGCTCTCGATCGCACCGTCGGGCTCGGCGGCGTCGCCGTCGACCGCTTCCGGCGCTTCGTCCTCGGGGCGCACATATCCGCGATCGACGACCAGGTCACCGTCACGGTCGATGCTGATGAAGGCACCGGCGCGGCCGATATCGGCGGGATCGTAGTTCATCGGGCGACTCTCGAACGCCTCCAGCACAGACTCGATCTCGCCGAGACGTTGATCGACCGCGTCGGGGAGTTCGTCGACCTCGCTATACTCGGCTTGCAGTCGATCGAGCTCGGCGCGCAGGGCTTGGCGTTCCGCCCGCTCCGCGTCGGTCAGATCGACAGCCGTGCCGGCGAGTGCCCGCAGGCCGTGATTGTGGCCGTAAGGCAGATCGACATCGACCACGATCCACTTCCAGCCCTCTTCCGCGATCTCGTCGGCTGCGGACTTGAGCTTGTCGCGGACCAGGCGGTCGAGCAGCGCGGGGTCCTGCAGCCAGCCGCCGTTGTCGGCCTCGAACAGGTCGCGCAGCACCACGCCGCCGGCGGCGACGTAGGCCTCGACACCGACGAACAGCGCCCGGCGATCGTTTGCCCGCACGGTGGTCTCCGTCAGCATGCGCCGGATGTGATGCGGCTCCTTCGACCAGGAGTTTTCGAGCGCCTCCCAGACCTCCTCCTGACGGGCGTGATCGTCGGTCACGGTAAAGGCCATGAGCTGCTCGAGCTGCATGCCCTCCTGCTCGTAGACCTCGTGCAGCTTGCGCGAAACTTTTGCGAGCCGTAGGCGCTGCTGGACAAAGCTAGCGGACACGAAGAAGCGTGCCGCAATCTCCTCGTGGCTGGCGCCTTGGTCGTGCAAGGTCTGGAAGGCCCGGAACATATCCAGGGGATGTAAATCTTCGCGCTGAAAATTCTCGGCCAGCGAATCCTCCTCGATCGGGACCGCGCTGTGGGCATCGCTTATGACGCAGGGAACTGGCTCGGTCTTGCTCATTTGCTTCTGCTTGACCAGCAGCTCCAGCGCGCGATAGCGGCGCCCGCCAGCCGGCACCTCAAACATGCCGGTCTCGTTGCCCTCGCCGTCCAACACTGGCCGGACGTTGAGGCTCTGGAGCAGGCCGCGCCGAGCGATCGACGCGGCGAGATCCTCTATCGTTTCCCCGCGCTTGATGCGCCGGACATTGGACTGGCTCAGCATCAGCTTGTTGAAGGGGATGTCACGTGAAGGGTTGAGGGTGATCTTCTGCTTGGGCGTAGCCATGTGGACTATCTCCGCGACGGGCGGCCGAAACTCTCTCGACCTCCAAACCCGTCAAAAAAGACGGGCGCAGCCCTCTCACTCTGAGGACCGCGCCGCACCGAAGATCCAGAGGTGGGGACAGGGCCGCAGACACGACTTTGCGCATCTGCGGCTTTGCGGATTAAAGCTGAGATCTCACGCGCCGTCTCGGCCAGACTGGGCGGCGTGGTAGAGGATGCGTTCCGCGTCGCGAAGGCTTTCCGGCCCGGCGGGCGGCCTCTGCCCAGACCGAAATCGGTAGGTCGGTGGTAAAGAGGATATCGCGCTCGATGCCCATGCGGATAGGCAGCCGGACCGACGTCATCTCGAAGAGCGAGAAGCTGCCCTGCTCGGGATATCCGAGACCGGCGAGACCGAACATGGTGTCACCATCGGCACTCAGCTCGGTTGCGAGCCAGGTTCCTTCGTCGAGCGGATTGAAGAGCTTCACGACCGGTACGTGATCGGCGTTGCGGCCATTGGCCAGCAGGCGTTTGCGCAGTTCGTCGGTGAGGAGGATCATGCCGCCCTCCTCTCGATCTCGGCCTCATCGACGTCGGCCGGGCCTGCCCTGGCTGCACGGTCAGGTTGCGGCAGGAAGGCGAGCAGCCAGTCGGCCGCCTTGCTGGCCTGGGAGGCGGCACGCACGATGGCGCGGTTGTCTTCGCGCAGGACCTCGAGCCAGGAGGCCAGGTAGTCGGCGTGGCGCACGGTTGGCACGATGCCAAGCGAGGCGCAGCAGAAGGCTGCGTTCATCTCTGCGACCAGTTCCTCGAAAGCATATCTCTTGGTGCCGAAGGCGCCGCCGAGGTCACGGCCGACGCGGGAGGGATGGCCGGTCGCATGGCCAAGCTCGTGCAGGGCGGTGCGGTGCCAGTCGATGGTCTCGAAATAGGCCTGCGGGGGCGGCACCCGCACGTAGTCCTGCGCCGGCACATAATAGGCACTGCTGCCACCGATGCGGAAATCGATACCTGTCGCCTTGATCAGCGCCTCGACTGTAGGCTCGATCAATCCGGGTTCCGGTGCAGGCGGAGCCGCGGCCAGATCGTCTGGCAGATTTTCGCATTGCGCGACGTTGAACACGGTGAAGCGCTTAAGGAACGGTATGGCCTGTGCTGCCTCGCCGGTTTCCCGCGCGCGATGCTTCTCGTCGTCAGGAATGAAGCGGTCAGCATAGACGACGGTGGTCCCGTGTTCGCCCTTGCGGACATGGCCGCCCAGCGACAGTGCCTGGCGGAAAGTCAGCCAGCTTTGGACGGGAAAGCCATGCTCGACGACCGCACCCCACAGGATCAGCACGTTGATCCCGGAATAGGCGCGGCCAGTCGTGGCATTGGCCGGCATGGCGAGGGGCGCTTGCCCCGCCGTCGTTCCCCAGGGCTGCACCCAGGGGAGGCGGCCGGCTTCCAGCTCCGCGATGATCTTGTTGGTGATATCGTCATAGAGGCTTGTCCGGTCGGCGCCGGCGCGAGCGTAATGTCTGGACATCGCGGTTCTCCGCGACGGGCGCCGGAGGCCTCTCCTCCAGCCCTCAACCCGTCACGGCAAACCGGTCCGTACTCTCACTCTGGACGGCGTTGCGGGGACCTCCCGTAGAAGGGGGACGCTCTCGAATTTGGGCAAAGGCGGTCCGCGCCAAATCAAATGTCGCTAACCATCTGGTTTGGTTATTGCTACCGGACTGCGTGGCGGATGCGATCGGTAAGCGTTTGTTCGACGTCGAAATAGCCCTCCCAGGCTTCGGGCAACTGAGCCCGCGCGGCGGCGGCGAAAACATCGAAACCGTTGGCGCTTTCGCAGGAGGGCAATTCCTTCCAACTGACGGGCACCGCGCACGCCGCCCCCGCGCGTGCCCGAGTGGACCACGGACAGATTGCAGTGGAGCCCTGGCCGTTGCGCAGGTAATCGAGAAATATTCGGCCCTTGCGCTTCGACTTGCTCATGTTGGCGACGAAGCGCGACGGATCTGTACGGGCCAGCAGTTCGGCGAAGTCCTGGCAGAAGCTCTTGACCTCGTCCCAGTCTGCCTCGGGGACGAGCGGCACGACCACATGAACGCCCTTGCCGCCGGACAGCAACGGCCACGACTGCAGTCCAAGCGCTTCCAGAATGCCTCGAATGTCGAGGGCTGCCTGCTTGACGGCAGTGAAGCCCAAGCCTTCGTCGGGGTCGATGTCGAAGATCATGCGATGCGGCAGATCCGGCTGCTGGCGCAGGCTTCCCCAGACGTGGAATTCGAGCACGTTCATCTGGACGCCTGCGATCAGCCCAGCCAGGTCATCGACCCACAAGAAGCGGCTTTCCTTCCCGGACATCTTCTCCAACTGGCCGTCATGGATGGCCTTGGGCATGCCGGGCAGTCTGTGCTTCTGAAAGAAGGTCTGCTGCAGGTCGCCATCGGTATCGCGCACCAGCGACAGCGGTCGATCCTGGATGTGCGGCAGCATCTTCTCGGCGACGAGGGCGTAGTAGGCGGCGAGCGTGGCTTTGGTCACCTTGGTCCCGGGATACATGACCTTGTCTGGATGCGTCAGCTTGACGCCGACAGCAGCGGCGATCTCCTTGCCGGTTCCCGGGTCCAGATTGGCGGAGCCAAGAGTTGCCGGCGTCTTCGGCATTTCCATCACCACCTGGTCGGCTCGCTTGTCTTCGCGCATGCCCTCGAAGCTTGGATGCCGCAAGCTGCCGTCCGGTGTCACTTCGGCATAGGTGACCTCGGCAACTAGCTCGGGCTTCACCCACTTGGCACGGCGGGCAATGTCTCTCGGAACGGAGACGAAAGCCGGTTTCTCAACACGGCGTTTCTCGAGCTTCGCGAGGATGTCCTTGCGCATCGCCGCGGTGAACCCCGTGCCGACGCGGCCGCGATAGATGAGCTTGCCATTCTCGTAAGTGCCGAGGATCATCGATGCCATGCCACGTCCTGTGTCACTTGGGCGGTAGCCGCCGACGACGAATTCCTGTCGCTTCGTGCACTTGATCTTGAGCCAACTCCCGGTGCGGTCGCCGACGTAGGAGCTGTCGGCGCGCTTGGCGATGACGCCTTCGTGGCCGCCCTCGCACATGGCGTCGAACACCCTTCTGCCCTGATCGACGATGTGGCTGGAGAATTGCAGGCTGTCGTCAGGGCGGCGCGCGCCCAGCAGGGACTCAAGTCGCGCCTTGCGCTCAAGGAGCGGCAGGGTCGAGAGATCTTCGCCATCGAATTCAAGCAGATCGAAGGCGTAGAACTTGAGGGGCATACCCGCGGCAATGCCGGTTTTCAGCATGGAGAAGTTCGAGCGGCCTTGGCTGTCGATGGCGACGATCTCACCATCGATCAGAACCGCGCCTTTGGTCAGTCTCTGAAGCGGCGGCAGGATGACCTTGAACTGTCGGGTCCAGTCGTGGCCATTGCGGGTATAGACGACAACGTTCGAGCCGGAGATGGCGACTTGGGCACGATAGCCATCGAACTTCATCTCGAAGAGCCAATCCCCGCCCACCGGTATGTGGTCAGTCAATGTGCAGAGCTGGAAGGACCGAAATGCCGGCAGCGGATATGTAGGGATAGATTCTGAGTCTCTGCGCCGTGTGCGCCTTTTGCTGATGCTGAGGGTGCCATCTACAGCCGACATGCGGATCTCGGGTCCATGGTCCGATTCAATACCCTGCCTGGGATTCGGTTCCATGCCCAAGCACCCCGCGCCGGCGATCGTCGGCGCTCAAAGGAAGAACGGCGTATAAGCCGCAGTCCTGCGCGCGTCCGCGAATGCGGACATTGTCGCGCGCGGGACGGAGGAAATTCGCCCCCGCCGCGGGCGGTTAACAGGACAGCCGTAGGAGCGTTCTCTAATTGCGGGTCTGGGGTCAACCGTTTTCTAACCTATCCGATGTCCGGTAGCGGTGTCTCAGTTTGAAATTGTCGGCTTGGCTGGGTTCGGCGCCGCGAGGATCGCGGCTAGCAATTCAGCCGACGCGTCCAGACCTGCCACAGCCTTGTGCAGCGCAGTGGTTGCGGCTGCTAGGTGATCTTCTGGCTTGCCGTTGTCGTTTGCGAGATCGGCCTTCACTGGCAGCTTCATGGCGCGACTATGCGCCTTGCGGGAGCGGTCTACAACCGCATGACCGGGCTTGGACGAATGACATGCCTCCTGCCGGTTTCAGCGTTCTCTTCGTGGTCGAACAGTGCTCGCCACAGCATGGCATCGGACGCTGCGGCTCCCAATGTCAGCAACGCAGTCCGCTCCGATGGAAGGGCTGCATAGCTCCTGGCGGGTTTGCCGCTGCTCGTCCCGGCAAGGGACAAGATTACCGTCGAGCGACGGATTTCTTCGGGTTCACCTCCATCTTCATGCGACTGCCTCCGCTCCAGCGGCCGACCATCGGAAGGATACGCCATCCACCCACATGCGGTGCATGACTACTGCCAGCTTTCGTGCGACGGCGATCTTTGCCTTCTTCAAGCCGCTCCGCTTGGCGATCCGGAGGCCCCAGGCTTTGAGCGCCGACCACTTCTCGACCCTCGTCAGGAGCGTGCCAGCGGCCTCAAATAAATAGGTACGGACAAGACTGTCTCCGCATTTTGAGATGCCCCTGTTGCGATCAATTTCACCCGACTGATAACATCGCGGTGTCAGGCCGAAGTACGCGCCAACGCTTCTGGATTTCGCAAACTTGGACGGATCATCGACCGCTGTCACGAACGCGAGGGCCGTGAGGACGCCCACGCCAGGAATGGCCATAAGCTGCCGGCACACAGCACTCGCTCGAGCACGGCTCATCAGTTGGCGGTCAAGCTGCCGAATCTGCTCCTTCAGGCAGGAATGGACGCACAGCATCGACCGCACGGTTTGATTGAGCATGGGGTCGCTATTGTCGCACGCCTCATCCACGAGCCGTTCGAACGGCTCGCCCGTTCGTCTTGACAGAACGACGCCGAACGTTTTGAGAATGCCCCTGATCTGGTTGGTGACCTCTACCCGCATTCCGACGAGTTGAGCTCGTGCTCCAAGCATCGAGCGGACCGCGTGGCTGTCGAGACTCTTTACCCCGACCTCCCGATACCAGCCCGCCTTGACGATCTGGGCCAATCCATGTGCATCATTCTTGTCGGTCTTGTTTACCTGGCCACTCATGGTCGCCTGCGCATGGCGGGAATCAAGACACAGCACCGGTAGCCCCATCGCCTTCAACGCGTGCCAGTGCCAGGTGGACAGGGGACCGCTTTCGAGCCCAATGCGTACAACATCTGGTGCCTTGGATCTGATGTTTCCGGCTATGTCTTCTGGCGTCGATAGACACCTTCCTTGCCAGACAATCTTACCGTCGCTGCCGATAACGCACAGGTGGGTCATCTCCTGCGAGACATCTAACCCAACAAATTGGTCCATGTTGGCCTCCTTGAGAATCAGTGACGGCGAAGAATCTAGCATCGCCCGCAATTACCCCATGTCAGCATAGCGCCGGCCGCAGGACGGGACGCGGGACCGACTGTCCCCGTCCGCGGCGGTCATCGTTTGCATTCAGGATATGGATGCGACCGGCATCGTTCGCGCGCATTTGCTTTTCTCGACTGTGTCGCCGCTGATCGGCGACGATAGGATTGGCCGATACATCGGCGAGTTGGTATGAAAGAGTCTCGCACGTCATGGCCATTGAGGTGCAGCAGGTCGGCGACGAAGTGGAGGTAGTGCAGCGGCGTGTGAGATGAGGCACATGTGGGGCAGCATCAACCACTGGCGGGGCGATGCTGGCCCGGCCGAGTCTCGCAAGGTCGGCAAACCAGGCAACACACGCACGATAGGCCTTGGGCCGACCCGACCCGTTTGACGTCTGGCTATTCCATGTCCGGAACGTCGCCGCAGACGAATAGCGTCGTGGGCGGCCCATAGTCACCGAGCGCTGGGTCTGCATCACGGCTCCAGGCTATGACACCAACGTGGCCTGACGACAAAGCCTTAGCCGTGCGGACTGCGCGTTCTTCGCTCTGCTGGTCGGTGGGACCGTAAGCGGCAAAAAGCTCGCCGTCTTCGCCTCGATCAAACGCAACGACCACAATCAGCTTCGGCTTAGTCTGCGTGGGCAGCATATTGTCCGACATTCAAACCTCCTAGAGGAACCGTTCCCCGTCGTCGCGATGCTTCAGGCAGAACCAGTGCGATGGCTGCCGCGGCCGGGCAAAGCCGAAACCTCCATCCTTATCGCAGCCGGGGTGCTCGCACGGACGATTGGCAACGCGTCGTCGGTCGCGCGGCGGCGCTGTCATGCCTTCGGCAAGCCGGCTCGGTTCGTCGCTCATAACGGGTTGATCGGCCCGACCAGGCCGGGATAGTCGTTGGGCAATTTGTTGACGGCGCTCGTATTCACTTCACGACCAACGCGATTGAATTGAAGCTCGCCGTCGATGTCGTGGCGGAGAATGTCCTTGAGACTGTCCTTGGGTGTCGCAGGATCCAACCACGCGTCATAGTAGGCTTGGTCGAGGATGAGCGGCTGCCGATCGTGCAACTGCTTCATCGGGTCGCCCGCAGGCTCTGTGATGATGGTGCAGCTGGTGATGTCGAGATTGGAATTGTAGGCCCAGAGGCCGGCGAACGAGAAGGGCGCGTGGTCTGGCTGGTAAATGTGCCATGGATCTTTCTTGCCGTCCGCCGGTGAAATGGTCCATTCGTAGAAGCCATCCGCCGGGATCAGGCAGCGCTTCGATTTGAAGGCGTCGCGAAAGGCCGGAGCTGTTTCGATGCCCTCAATTCTCGCATTAAACATCGCCGCCTTCGGCATCTCCTTTGCCCAGAAGGGGACCAGCCACCAGCGCCCTTCGCGGAGCTTGTGATTGCCGTCTTCGCCGGCTGTTACGAACGGGACATCCTGGGTCGGCGCAATGTTGTAGCGTGGCTCGTCATTGCGGCCGGTTTCTGCCGGCGCCGTCAGTCGGTAGAGCCGGTGGATTTCAGACCATGACAGGTATCTGGTGAAGCGACCGCACATTACTTGCCCCTGATTTCGCAAACCCCGCTAATTCACAGTCCCGCGCGCCAAGTTAGCGTATGCGGTCTTGAATTCGCGTTGGATCTGGCCTTGCACGATGCGGGACAACTCCCTTGCCTCTTCCTCGCTAGACATGAGGCTGACGATTAGATCGGCAATAATCCAGCCACTCGCATATAGGGCACCGTCCGGAGTAAGCTTGTTTAAGACCTTGCATGCCTTCTTGACCGCCTTCTCGATTTCCGGGCGGTCGCGCATAATATTGGCAATCAGCTCGTCTTGCCGTTTCTCGGCGGTGTAAAGCACCTCAATCATTAGTTTCTCTCCTTCGCTGCGGCCACGGCTTCCGGCGGCTGGTGTCACTCTACCAGTTGTAAGAAAAGGTGGTTTTCCGGGACTGCCTCCACAGGCCAATCGGCGCAGCATGCAGCAATTGACGCCTTGTTCGCATCCATCCAAACGCTCGCCGCGTTGTCGTCATCATCATTAGGCTCTTCGTCGGCCGAAAAGCTGGCGTCATCCCAGCCTTCCAACGCGAACATTCCATCGGCCGCCTGCTCAGGCGATATCCCAGCTGCGGCAAAGACAGCTTTTGCGGCTTCGATCCCTCGCTGTTTTTCTTCAGGCAGAGCGCCCTTGATCTCTAAACTGAGCTGCATGGCTCGCATCCTGTGGCTATCGTGCCGACAGTGAACAAAATGAGAACGACAGAGTCAAGATGATCTTGACTGATGAGGAATATGTTCCTCTTTTAGGCGTTATGGCGCACGACCCGATCGACACGCTGGGAAAGGCGACCCGGCACAACATGCTTGTGAAGGCTGAGTGCAGTTGCGGCAACGTCCGCTACTGCCGGTCGGCCGACCTGATGATGGTCTATGGCGGAGGCGTCGATCCTCAGAAGCTGAAATTCGACTGCAACCGCTGCAAGCCACAGATCAAAATTACCTTGCTGGAGGTGCATCCCGAGCATCTGCCGAAGCGCTTGATGATCCACAAGCCGATGAAGATCGACGGCAAGGTCGTCTGGCACACAGAGAGATTTCGAGGATAGGACATGGCCAGGTCGAAAGGTTCGCAGCAATTATCACAGGCTGAAATTGAGCGCTTTGTGACGGCAGCGGAGGCACTGCACTTAAGTATCATCAAGCCGTTTATATCGCCCCATAGCGACCACTACCGGCAGACGCGCGTCCTGCATGAGGTGCTGTTGAAAGCCGTGCGGGAAGTCACCGGGAAGGAAGTGGCGTTCATCCAGTGGAACGGGACAGGGCCGTCCAAGCCGTAGCGTGGCTCTAGACGTTTTCGCAGCCGATCCCATCGCCGTCGCGGTCCAGATCATAGATATCCGTGCCGACAACAGTGACCGGGCCGCGTACCTAGGCGGACCATTGCCCTTTCCGGAGGAGCAATCGACGTCGCTGGCGATTGGAACGCAGGCTCCCGCGTAGTTTGGGTCGCACGCGTCTTCGGCATGAGCGCAGCCGACGAAAGATGCCACACCAAAAGCGACCGCGCCTACACGACGGAGCCGCCGGCTGGATCCTTATCCGAATCAGCGCTGTATCTCAGTCGTCTATCTCTTCGCCTTCATCGTCTTCGTCCGAACCGCGAGACGGGTCTTCGACGAATGTTTGGCAGCCCTCATTAAATGATTGGCTGTTTGAGCTGCAGTCGCTGTCGTTGGAAATCTGATTTTGCTCAGCCCAGTCGTAGCCAGCTTTATGCCCGGAACAATCTTCGGTGCAGTCATTTCCTCCGAAAGTCCCCTGCGCATGACATGGCGTAGCTGATGCCGCCGCAAGCATCAATGTGCCCAAGTGGAACAGCCTTCGAATTCTCATCTGCGCCCCCCATGGTGAGCAACGCTGCTATCTAGGCGCCGCGAATATGCCTACTCGCACGAACCCAAATCACGCAATTTGGTCCTGATATCAGTGGCAGTGATACTCGCCAGTCTTGTGGTTGGTATGGCACCCATTGGCATCGGTGCCGCCGCCGTGTGCGAAGGTATCCACCGAAAATGCCAACATGGTCAAAGCCGCCATGGCGGCAAGAATTGTAGATTTCATATCGCCCTCCAAGATAATTCGGACAGAAGAGCACTATCGCGGAGTTAGCACAACTGGCTGATTGCAAATTACCTACTGGTTAAGTGCCGATCTTCAATATCCAATATTGCTCCCGCGCATCAAGATCGGCCGATGAAATGGCGAGCGACGGGCTTAGACGCCCAATTGCGCGGCCATCTTTTGCGTGGCCGCCGTTGTCCGGTCAATGCCGCTGGTGATCGACAGCAGATGTCGTTTCGTCGAAAGAAATTCCGAGTCGCTGCAATCGGCCACAGCGCGCTTGAATAGGGCTCGCATGGCGATGAGCGCGACCTGCCGTTACCAGATCACAGACCAGCGAGGCATCTGTCGGCGCAAGTTGATTTGCGACGGCCTTTCGGATCGCAAAGCTTCGCGAACTCGGCTTTCTCAAAACGGGTCAACGGCGCGGCGGCGGAAAATCAGGGGATTTGGGATTTGTCTTGGCCATGACTTCTGTACACGATTCAAAAATCATTCTTCGCCGCAAAAAAATGCCGCATCTGTGGTCGTTCGTCGACACGCAACCGACATGTCCCTCCGTCGCGCAGTCGCTGTGGTAATGGGGGTGCCACCGCCCCGGCGCCACAACGGCCTGTGGCGAGTTTCGATCAGCCTGGCTGACTCATAGCAGCCCGAATGCCATTGCGGTGAGAAAGGCCACCACTAGCACCACCAGGACCCCAATAATCAGCCAGACGGCGCTCTTGGCGTCCATTTAGACCCTCAACTGCCGGTTCAATTGATCACATAGCGCGACGCGAAGACGCTCACCAGTCACTGTGACTCCAGCGGATACGCGTCCTGGGCGAACTGACGGGCGTTTGTGGATAGGGACTACTGTGGGAGCATGGGTTCGAAAAGTGGGAATATTCGCGCGCAAAAGGCCGGCCGGCTTACCGGCCTGTCGCGCGGTCAGTCTCAACTGGTTGCCGGCTTGGATGTAGGCGGCTCACGGCGAGCGAGCAGCTTGTCGATCCGCCTTCCATCCATATCGAGGATCTCGAAGCGCCAGCCCTCGTAGTCAAAGTGCTCACCGGCTTCCGGCAAGTGCCCAAGGCGGGACAAGGCGAACCCAGCGATCGTGTGAAAATCCCCTTCGGCAGACCCCGATCGGAATCCTAGGCGAGCGAACGCATCGTGCGCCAGCATCATTCCGTCGATGAGCAAGGACCCGTCATCGCGCTCGATGACATCAGGGTCCTCATTGTCCAGGTCAGGAAGGTCGCCTGCGATGGCTTCGAGCAGATCGGTCTGGGTGACGATCCCCTCCAGAGCGCCATATTCGTCGATGACGATCGCCAGGCGCACCGGCGTCCGCTTGAACTGATCGAGTACACGGAAAATCGGCGTTGCCTCGTGAACGATCAAAGGTTCTCGGATGACCGCAATCGGGTCAAGCATTTTGCCGTCGAGCACCTGGTCGAGAAGGTCCTTCTTCAGAATCATGCCAAGCGGTTCGTCTATCCCCCCACGGCCGACCAGAAGCTGCTCATGGCGACATTGCCGGATGGTGCGCAGAATCTCGTCAGGGATGTCGTCGGTATCGATCCAGTCGATATCGCGTCGCGGTGTCATGATGTCGGCAATGCGCCGATCGCCGATGTTGAAGACACGCTCGACCAGTTCCTGTTGTGTCTGATGAAGGAGCCCTGCCTCCTGGCTTGCCGCCACGAGCAGCTTCAGCTCTTCGGGCGAATGCAAGGACTCCTCGCCTGTGCCCGGACGCAGACCGCACAGACGCAGCACCAGATTGCCGAGACCGTTGAGAACAAGGATCGCCGGCCTGAGCAGGAACAGGAACAGACCGAGAGGGCGGACGACCCGAAGTGCCGTGCTCTCGCTGCGCTGGAGCGCCAGACTTTTCGGCGCTAGTTCACCCAGGACAATGT
This sequence comes from Mesorhizobium sp. LSHC412B00, assembly GCF_000503035.1. NCBI lineage: Bacteria > Pseudomonadati > Pseudomonadota > Alphaproteobacteria > Hyphomicrobiales > Phyllobacteriaceae > Mesorhizobium > Mesorhizobium sp. LSHC412B00. The sequence goes on from NZ_AYWB01000001.1 coordinate 491,635, forward strand.
GTAGCGCGGTTATGATGATGAAGGCGATTGCGACGGCAATGGTGTGCGAAGCTGCCGTGGCCAGCGACCCCATCACTCCCAAGAGGAGTGGCTCGATCAGATGAGCGAGTGCAGGCTCGCCGACCCAACCGAGCGCCAGCGATGAGATGGTGATGCCGAGCTGAGTTGCTGCAAGGTTCGCATCGAGATTCACCAAAGCCCGTTGAAGGAGGCTGGCGTTCGAGCGTCCAGCTGTAGCCAATTCGTCGACGCGGCTTCGTCTAACCGCGACCAGCGCAAATTCGGCGGCGACAAAGAAGCCGTTGGCGCCTACGAGTAGGAGAACCAACAGAATTCCAAGAATGTCGCGTAGACTACCATCGTCCGCAGGCATGATATCCTCTTTATGAAACAGCCACTCTCATCTCTCAAGCGCGTTTGCCGCCGTCGTGGAACCGCCGTTGGCCATCATTGCGGAGCGATCACCGCAGCTCCGCCTCTGACAATCAGGGGCAAGATAGCCAAATCCGCGCTGAGTATCCTACCCCCACAAAAAATCCGCCGGCGCGAACCGGCGGGCCAGAAATCGGATAGAAAAAGAACCGGTCATGCCGGCCGAACTAAATGTGGCGTCTGGGTAGTGGAAGTCAATGGACCCGCCGCGTAGAGATCGCCTTTGATCCAGTGATTTAGCAATATCACCCCGATGCCGGCGAGGATCGCCAGCGCTATCATCCAAATGATCTTCTGACGGTCGCTCAATGTTCTAAACCCAAACCCGAACCACGCGTGCCGGCACTTAATGGCACGACGTCGTTAATTGCAATGTGATCCCTATGAGAATCGCTGTGGCCTTGGCGGTCGGTCAAACTTTCTCATTTCGACGAGATTTGCCAGACAGCCACGCCAGTAAGAATAAGGCCGGCGGTACCTTCGATAGTTCGCGATATCACATCGAACAGGCGCGGCCGACGGTCGAAGAAATGCACCAGCCGTTCCCGAAACAGGATCGACAGAACTGCCACGCAAGACAACGTCAGTGCCACGCCGGCCATCATGGTGATTGCAAAGAGTATGCCCGCGACCGGAACACCTCTTGAGATCGCGAAGGTCATCGCGAAGAGCGTCAATGGACATGGGATCAAACCGGCCATGACGCCCACAACCTCGCCTTCATGCTGATGGTGATGACCGTGGCTGAGCGCCCGCCAAAGCATCCACAGACCAATTAACCCGAGCAGGCCACGACTGACATCCTCCAAAAGCGGCGCCCGGCCGACGCTGCCCAGCGCAATCGAGACCAATGGCAACGAGAGGGCTGCAATCACAACGGCAATCGTGACATGGGTGAAGGAGAGTGTCAGCGACACCAGTAGGCCGCGACGGATGCTGGCATCCGATCCGGCCAAATAGGTAGCCAGCACGGCTTTGCTGTGTCCGGGTGTCAAAGCATGCGCAGCTCCGAACAGGACACCCATCGGCAGGAAGGCAGTGAACGCCAGCCAGTCGCCCCCGGCTGACAGCAATTTGATCTGTTCGGCGAGCGCCAAGTATATCGTGCGTTGAAACTCGACCAGGGTTTGGAAAAACACGTTCTATCCGTTCCGCCGCTTCAACCGCACGTCAATTCAAGGCGTGTCGCGAATATCTTGCCGAGATCGGTTCCGGTCGGATCGCTGAAGAAGGCATCCGTCAATTTCGTCTGATTCTGTGCGATTGCGGTATTCGGATCGGGGCGGACGACGGCCCTCGTGCAATCTTTCGGTAGGCCAGCCACGGCGATCTTATCGTCATCGGTGAAATCGATCGCGGTGTAGAAGGTCGGATCGTAGACGCCGATGCTCACCTTGCCGGCGAGCGCCAACGTGTCTTTCGGCTGCGTCTCGAATTGGATGACGAGTTGATTGTTCTCGTAGCTAGTGACCAGCCTCGCCGGCGGCGTCATCGCCACGTCCTTGCCTTCCGCAGTGACCATTTGGAAATAATTGTATTCTTCCAGTGAGGCATGGATGGTGAGGGCGGCGGCGTCGAGTTCTTCGGCGTCGAGAGTAAGGTCGGAATTCTTGTCGAACTCCATCAGCACCGTCGAGGAGAAGAGCTCGTCGAACCGCCAGAGATGCTTGAGCGACTTGACCGACTTGTCAGCGCCAACCGTTAGGTCCAAACGGGCTTCCGCGAAGACATGAGGATGAGCGCCGGCCGCGACGGTGGAGGCGAGCAGGAGCGCCACGCCAAAAATCGTGCTGGTCAGTCGCATTTGCGCTCGCTTTCTCGTCATTGCGCGCCAACCGAGTGATCTGGCAGCGCAAGCAGGCTAAATTGGGACGCGGCCCGCGAAGCCTTTTCAATCATCGACGATCGAACTTGCTATGATGGCGTTCGCTGTGCCCCGAACGGCTGGCGACGTCAAATGCACGAGCTGCTTGCGATTGCCCGCGATCAGTATGAACAGCCGGGAAACCTGCCTGCCCTTCCTCTCCTCGCCGATTTTTTCGGCGTCGGTGCGGTGGAAGAACCGTTTTTCAAACTCGGCGCGGTCGACATCGAAAAGCTTGAGCGAGCAGGTCTGGACGGACCTGCCGTCCATGGTCGCCCTGGTCACCGCGACCATCGTTCCGGCCGGAAGGTCGTCGCCGGTGACCTGCCATCCGCGGAACGCCTTCATGGCATCCACAGGAGCAAGTGCCGCGCCGTCGACGAGCGGCGTCCATCCGCGCGTCTTTGCCAATGTCGCGGTTCGCTCGAAGTCGGGGCCGTGCGCCAGGCATGTCGCGTGGAAGGCATCCAGCGCCCGGTCGACGCCATCGGCATGCGCAAGCGGTGATGCCAACCATGCGGCCGCAAGCGTCAAGGACAAGTAGGTCTTGGGCATTCGGTAGACTCGCGTATCGAAGCAGGCCGGGATAGCCAATCGGCAAGATAGCGCCGCGGCGGCTGCGCACACAAGGCAGCGCGGCCCGCGACTACCGGCCCGCGCGTCTTCCTGGCGGCGGCGCGCCCGGTCCGGTCGCCGCGGCATGCCGCGCTCAGGCAGGCAGGATCTTGTCCGTGGTCGCGCGCACATAATCGAGGTTCATGGTACCGACGGCGCCGGTATCGTCGACCCTGAAGCCTGTCTCGACCAGTAGAGTTCCGACCGCATTCATGTCGATATGCCCGTGCCGATGGAGCCTCGGCAATGTGGATTCGTGCAGCGGCCTTCCGAAGTCGATAAGCAGCAGTCGGCCTCCCGGCTTCAGAACCCGCTCCGCTTCACGAAAGAAGGTCGATCGGTCGGGTTTCGGCAGGTGATGCAGCATGAGCGTACCGATCACGATGTCGAATTGGCCATCTTCGAAGGGAAGTTCCTGGGCCGTCGCCTGGACGAAGGTCAGATCAACGCCGGCTCGCGTAGCCTTGACGCGCGCCCTCTCGACCATTTCGACCGATGCGTCGACGCCCGTGACGCGTCCGACCGCTCCGACCAACCGTCTCGCGGCTATGGCAAGCGTGCCCGTACCGCAGGCGACATCGAGCATCGCCTCGCCGGGCTGGAGCCTTGCCAGACGCAGCATCAATTCACGGAACCGGTCCTCGCGGCCCCAAGTCAGGACGCGCGTAAGCAGGTCATAGCCGACCGCCCTATGCAGGACGATGCCGATGCCCCTTTCGCCGGCGCCATGCGCGCCGGCGGTCCGCATGTGACGAAAGCCGCCCCAGAGTGCGAATGCCGCGACCGCGGCGAGGATGAGGCCGTGGACTGCAGCCGTCCAAGCACCGGCATTGAGATAGCCGTCCCCGAAATGAAGCATTAGCAGAAAACCGGCGACCAGCGACAGTTTGACGAGCACGGCAAGCATAATAACGCCCTTTCGCGAATGCTGTCCGTTTCCAGCCCGATGACCAAATTGGTGCATTTCCTTTTGCCTCCTCGTCCGTTTCCGGAGTGCTCAAGGCATTCTTGAGCTTCTGGACTTGGCGTATCATACTGGACAGATTGTCCAGTAGCGCTGTTGCTGGACAACGGACCGCTGAACGTCCGAAACCGCACGGTGGAAAGAGCAATGACCATTAAAATCGAGCGGCCCGACGACAGGGGTACGATCGACCGTCGTGTCGCGCGCACGCGCGCCATGCTGCAGGACGCGCTGATTGCCCTGATCCCAGAGTGCGGCTATGCGGCTCTCACCGTGGAAGACATCTGCCAGAAAGCTGATGTCGGCAGGTCGACCTTCTATACGCACTATGCCGGCAAGGACGAATTGCGCAGCGCGGCCCTTGAGGCGCATCTGCTGTCGCTGAGCAGGCGCGTGTCGGCAGACGAAAAGACAGGCAACCGCCCGTTCGAATTCAGCCTGCCGATGTTCGAGCACGCGCGGGCGTTCCGGTCGCTTCACAAGGCGCTACTTGCGAGCAGCGGCGACACGATCCACGATCAATTGCGTGAACGCATACGGCGCGCAGTGCGAACCGAACTGTCTGGCAAGCGGATCGGCGACGCGGGCGTGCCGCTGGAATTCGTCGTCCAGTTCATATCGGGAGCCTTTCTCTCGGTGCTTGCCTGGTGGATCGCCGAGGACGCCAGCCTCTCGCCGGCCCAGGTCGACGACCTGTTCCAGCGGATGGCGGGTTCAGCTCTTCCGGGTCGGTCACCCTAGCAAGAGCTTCCAAATCCAGATCTCGCGCCGGTTGAGGCTAACGTTCCTCGGGCGGCCGAATCTTGCGAAACGTCGTGAGCAAAAGGATTTCGTAGATGGTGTTCAAGCCACCGCGATGAGAATTGGTCAGCCGAATCCGGAAACGGCAAGCAGGGGTCCGGCGACCATCGGACTGACCGCCGAACCGCGTTCGGCCAGAGCCCCACTCGGACCGCCAATCTTCGTCGATTCAAAATCGCATGGCAACGAGTCGAGCTATTTCGGCCGGCGCTTGATCGGGGATGGCAAAGACCGAGCTGACGTTGATCTCACAAAGCACATACGTGTCTTCACCTGACACAGTCCGTGGTCCGTAGAGAAAATCGGCATCCCAAATGATCGGCAGCGATCTGGCATCGATGCCTAGCACAGCCATCATTTGCGGCGTCCACCCGGTTTCCATATTGGTCCGCAGCGCCTGAAACGGTTCGGCCGTGGCGGGATGCATTATCCGCGGCCCTGGTTGCGCAGCCTCGGAATCTGGCCCTTCAGGAGGTGGTGGGATTAGGGCCTTGATGAACTGGTGGCCAAAGCCGACCACCTTGTCGGCGCCCATGTAACAGCGGATCATCCCGTCGGGTAAACGCGGTTGGAATGGCTGATCCACGATGCAGCCATCGGGTGTCAAATACACCTCGCAGCGCGCCATGAAATCCGGCAGTGCGAGTTCTTCCGGCGTACTGCCGCGTCGCGCGTGCAGCACCCGAACCGCCGGCTCTCCGCCAGGAAGCGAACCGATCAGCTCGACCTTCCATACTCCCTGGCCGCCATTGCCGCGGTTCTGCTTCAGCACCCGTGGACCGGCCGTTCGAAGCCGCTCCGGAAACGCCTCGCGAAAAGCCTCGGCGGAGCCGTAGAGGTAGGTATCGGTTCCCCATCCGAGATGCTTCGTACGGTGCAGAACTTCCTTCACGCCCATTTTCAGGATCACGTCTGGATGTGCACTCACCCAGGGGCCGCGTGCCGCCACGTCGCGCAGCAGCGGGTCAAGCACCGCACGGGTTTTTCCCTCGTGCAAGGGATCGACCCAGACCAGCACGCCGTCCGTCGCCAGGAGCTGGGTCCGAACCTCCTCGGCAAACTCTTCGTCATAAACGGCCGGTTCGGCGTGAACACCGATCGCAGCGAGTTCCTCGAACACGCGATGAAACCGGTTGTTCTGCGGTGTCGCCGTGCGACGCGCCTCCCGGTTACCGCGCCAGACCACAGCCACTCGCCTCGTGCCCATTATACCTCGCCTCCTACTTGCTCGCCCATCAGACAGCCCCGATACGAAATAGACTGCGATGCTCGCATCCGAGCAGAAAGATCGGCCTAGATCGAGCCCGCCGCGACGCCGAAAAGCACGCCCAGGATCGAACATGCCGCTAACACCGGGATCACGCCGACCTTGAAGCGGAATACCGCCAGCATACCACATGAAACCAACGAATTGAGTGACCGAAGCCCGCGGCGGCCTGGGCAATCAAGTCGGCACTCAAATCACCGGCCGCCGCTCGCCGTCGGCCAGGTGGCAGGCCGCGACCCCGCCATGCGGCACCGAGCGCAACATCGGCTCCTCGGCCCGGCAGACATCGATCGCCACAGGACAGCGGGTGTTGAAGCGGCATCCCGGTGGCGGCGCGCTGGGGCTTGGAGGATCGCCCGGGAGGATGATTCGGCGACGGCCGGCCTCGATACGAGGATCCGGCGAAGGAACCGCCGAAAGCAGTGCCTGGCTGTAGGGATGGGCCGGCTCGCGAAACAGCGGCCGCGTCACGCCGGCTTCTGCGATGCGGCCAAGATACATCACCGTCACGTTTGAGCAGACCTCGCGCACGATCGCCAGGTCATGCGCAACGATGACGATGGTAAGGCCAAGCTGTTTCTGCAATGATGTGAACAGGTTGACGATCTGCGCCCGGATCGAAACGTCAAGCGCGCTGAGCGGTTCGTCGCAAACCAGGATCGATGGCTTCAGCGCAAGCGCGCGAGCGATCGAAACGCGCTGGCGCTGGCCGCCGGAAAGCGAACGCGGCAGGCGGTCGAGCACGGTCGCTGGCAGCGCCACCAGATCCAGCAGCTCGCCGATACGGCGCCGGCGCTCGGCCGAAGATCCGAGGCGATGGATCTGCAGCGGCTCTTCCAGCGTCTGGTAAACGGTCTGGCGACGGCTCATCGAGCCCAGCGGATCCTGGAAGACGAACTGGACCTCGCGGCTGAACGATTTGCGGTCCGACTTCAGCCACTGGGCGCGATCCCGCCCCGAGATCAGCACCGTACCCTCAGTCTCCTTCTGCAGGCCGACGACGCTGCGAGCCAGCGTGGTCTTGCCACAACCGGATTCGCCAACGATGCCATGGAAGGCACCACGCGGAATGGTCAGGTTGATGCCGTCGACCGCCCGCACGGCGCCTGTGCCGGAGCGGTTGGCGAAATGGACCTTCAGGCCCTTGACCTCAATCGCCGCAATGTCAGCCATGGACCGCTATCCCTTCCCGCCTCAGCACCACCGGGCATCCCACCTTGTGCGGCGTCCCGCCCGTCGAGATCGTCTGGAGCGGCGGCCGATGCACGTGGCATTCGGGCTCAACCAGTTCGCAGCGGGCAGCGAAACGGCAGCCCGGCTCCAGCCTGATCTGGTTCGGCGGCAAACCTGGTATTTCCTTGGTCGCGGCGCGTTCGTCGGCGCGGAAATCCGGTACAGAGGCAAGCAGCCCGCGTGTATAGGGATGCGTCGGCCGCGTCAGCACATCCATCGCGGTCCCCTCCTCCGCCACCTGCCCGGCATAGAGCACCATGACCCGGTCCGCGACCGAGGCGACGACGCCGATGTCGTGCGTGATCAGCACGACCGCGATGCCTTCCTCGCGCTGGATCTGGCGGATGAGCTCCAGGATCTGCGCCTGCACCGTGGCGTCCAGCGCAGTGGTCGGCTCGTCGGCGATCAGCACGCGCGGCCGGCTTGCCAGGGCCAGTGCGATCATGGCGCGCTGCAGCATGCCGCCAGACATTTCATGCGGATAGCGATCATAGCGGTCTTCCGGGTCAGGGATGCCGGTGCGGGCGAGCAGCGAGACCGCTTCCTTGCGGGCATCCGCATGCGACAGATTGGCAAAGCGGCGCGCCTGGCGCGCCAGTTGCGGTCCGATCTTCAGCATCGGGTTCAGCGCGCTCATCGGGTCCTGGAAAATGACGCCGAAATAGCGGCCGCGAAGGTCAGACAAGCGCCTGGACTCCATTCCGACCAGTTCGCTCGCTTCGGCTCGCGCCGATCCCTTGATATCAACGGTGACGCCCTCGGGCAGCAGGCCGAGCGGCCCAAGCGTCATGACGGTCTTGCCCGAACCGCTCTCGCCGACGACGGCGACTGTCTCGCCGGGACGGACGTTGAACGACACCCCATCGACCGCGCGCACGGAAACGGTCGTGGCGTAGAGATCAATGACCATGTTTTCTATGGAGTAGATCGGCTCGTCGCTCATGGCGCGGCTGTTCCCGTTTCGACGGCGTTCCGCTCCGCTTCCTCAACGGCGCGCGCCTTGCGACGCTTGCGCAGCAAATCGCCGCGCACCGGCCTCGGCACCTTTTGCAACGCGAAGGTCTCGCCCAGCAGATTGAAGCTGACCACCACCAAAGTGAGCGCAAGGCCCGGAAGGACGACCAGCCTTGGGTATTCCTCGATGTAGCTCATGCCGTCGACCAGCATCTGGCCCCATTCCGGCGCCGGCGGCGCGACGCCCAGGCCGAGGAAGCTCAGCGTCGCGATGGCCAGGACAAGGGCGCCAGCATCGGCGCTGGCATAGACCACGACGAGGGCCAGGACATGCGGCAGGATATGGCGCACAAAGATCCACAGATGGCTGGCGCCCATCACCCTTGCCGCTTCGATATAGGGCTGTTGCAATTCGGCGGTGACCACGGCGCGGCTCATGCGGGCATAGTTCGCCCACCACGCCAGCGTCAGCGCCGTGATCATCGACCAGTAGCCGGTGCCGAGAATGCCGATCAGCGCCAGCGCGATCACCAGGCTTGGCAGCGCCAGCGCGATGTCGATGAGGCTGATCAACACCAGCTCGACGCGCCCGCCGACATAACCGGCGAACGAACCGATGCTGACGCCGATGGCAAGTGCGGCCACCAGCACGATCACCATCGCCATCAGCGATATGCGGGCGCCGCCGATGATGCGGCTCAGAATATCGCGGCCGAGATAGTCGGTGCCCAGCCAGTGAGCCCAGCTCGGTCCCGCAAGCGTGACGTCGTAGTCTTGCGCGCCGGGATCGTAAGGCATGATCGAGGGACCGAGCACACCGACCGCGACAAAGAAGACGACTGGCAGCAGCACCAGCCAGGGCCAGTCCTTCATGCTCCTGAACAAGGACGTGTTCATCGGATCAAGCTCCTCTCGCCCTACGCATGCGCGGGTCGACAAACATGCAGATCACGTCAACCATCAGGTTGACGACAACGAAGAACACCACGAACAGCAACAGAACCGACTGCATGCCGACGAAGTCGCGGAAGCGGATTGCATCGATAAAGAAGGCGCCGACGCCGCGCAGCGCAAACACCGTTTCAACCACGATCGAACCGATGATCATCAGCGTGAACTGGGCGCCGAAGGTGGTCAGGAACGGGATGGCGATGTTGGGCAGAGCCTCGCGCATCAGCACCTGTGTCCTCGTGTAGCCCTTCGCGAAGCCCGTCGTGGCGAAGGGTCGCGACATGGCCTCCTGGAGGTTGACGCGGACGACGCGGCTCAGCACCGATGCCGGAAACAGGGCGATTGTCACCCACGGCAAGAGCCACGAGGTGAAGCCGCTGACGCCGAAGGTGGGCAGCCAGCCCAGCATCACCGAAAAGACGATGACCAGCAGCGCCGCCACGAAGAAGTTCGGCGTCGAGGCGCCGACCAGCGAGAAGGCGTGGAGGAACCGGTCCAACGCGCCACCATTGCTGACCGCACCGGCAACGCCGAGCGCCAGCGACAGGAAAAAGCCGAGAATGCCGCCGCCCGCAAGCAGCGCCGCCGTCATCGGGATTCTGGCGGCGAATTCCTGCGCGATCGGCTTGCCGGTGCGCAGCGAGACGCCGAGATCGCCGGTGATGGCGCTGAAAAGCCATCGGCCGTAGCGGACCGGCAGCGGATCATAGAGCCCGAGGTCCTCGCCGATCTTCTTGATCATTTCGGCATCCGCGCCCGGGCCTGCCGCACGCTCGGCCATGAGCGCGGCGACGTTGCCCGGCGCCGCGGCAACCAGGGTAAAGGTCAATGCCGATGCCGCCACGACAAGCAGACAGGCAAGCAACATCCTTCGCAGAATCGTGCGTCTCATCGGAACTCCCCCAGGAGGTTCGAGGCGTTCAGGCCTTCAGCGTGATCGCCTTGAACGGCAGGTCGTAGTCCGTCGCGGGAAGCGCGAAGTTCTCGACGCGAGGATTGTGCGCCCACAGCCGCTGGCTGACAACGAGCGGGCAGATCGCCCGGTTGTCGTGCAGCCAGTCGTAGAGCGCCTGCATCTTGGCTTCGCGTTCGTCGCCGCTCGCTTCGAGCGCGGCCTTGACCACGCCATCAAGCTCCGGGGAAACATAGATCTTGCCGTCCGGCCCGCTGTCGGCGGTGGATACGAACGCGTTGCCGAGCGTGCCGTGCGGATCATAGGGCGCGCCATAGGTGGTGAAGAAGGCAAGATCATATTCGAATGCCGGGCGACGGTCGTGCATGGTGGCGTTGTCGACTGACGAGACCTGAACCTGGAAGCCGACCTCGGACAGCTGACCTTGGATCATCTCGGCGATGCGGCGCGAACCCGGCAGCGATTCCTCCGATACGAGGAAATCGATCGCCAGCGGCGCGCCCTCCTTGCTCCAGGCGCCTCCGCTTGCGCTCCAACCGCCATCGGCAAGGATTTTCCTGGCCGCGGCGACGTCGCGTACCGGCACGTCATGCCGCTTGCCCGACGAAGGCACGTTGGCCGGGAAGAGATCCGCCGCCGGATCTGCGTAGCCTTCGAACAACACCTTGGCGATCGCGGCGCGGTCGACCGAGACATAGATGGCCTCGCGCACGGCCTTGTCGGCCATCATCTTGGCCTTCGGCGAATAACCGAGCAGCATGGTTGCGGTGCCGGCCTCGGCCACCACTTTCATACCGTCCTTTTCAAGCGCGCGGGCGCGGCGTGGCGACAGCGTCGCCACCCAGTCGCCGCCGATCACGTCGAGGTCGCCGGAACGCAGGGCGTTGGCGCGAGCGAGTTCGTCGGGAACCACCTTCAGCTCCATGCGAGCAAACAGTGGCTTCTCGCCCCAGTATTTGTCGTTGCGCACCAGCACGGTGCCGGAGGAATCGTAGCTTTCGACGATCCACGGTCCGGTGCCGACCGGAGCGGTCTGCTTGCCGCCGGCGTCGACAGCCTTCGGCGACAGGAAGCGCACCGGACGCACGATGGTGAGCTCCAGCAAGGCGGCGGGCACCGGACGCTTCAGCTTGATCGTCAACTTGCTGGGTCCATCGGTGACGATGCTGTCGAATCCGTCGGACACACCGATCCATGAGAAATCCGCGACGCCCAGCCAGCGTTTGAGATTCCATTCGGCGGCGGTCGAATCGAAGGGCGTGCCGTCACTGAAGGCAACACCTTCGCGCAGGTCGAAGGCGATCGAAAGCTGGTCGTCGGCGACAGCCCACTTGGTGGCGAGCCCGGGCTCGAGCGCGCCGTCCTGGCCATAGTGTATGAGGGCGTCGAACACGACCGTGTAGGAACTCAGCGTGGAGACGTTTTGCAGCAGGTCGAGATCGCCGGTTTCGGCGGCAATGGCGACCTTCAACGTTTCATGCCCCTCCGAGTACGCGGCGCGTGGAAACGCGGCAATGAAGGCCAGGCCGGCTGTGGAGGCCAGGAAATTGCGGCGGTCGAGAGTCATCATGTTAGTTCCCCTTTTTGTTTGATTGGCAACGATCATGTGCACGCTTGCTAATTTGTATAGACATAAGACATAAAGTCGGAAAACCGTTTGAGAGTTTTACCCCAGCGACCCACTTGGTCGCGGTTGCGGCCTACAGCCAGTTCAGCACCGCCGCCGAGAGCGCGAGATAGCGGCCGGCTTTCGCCATCGTGACGATCGCAACGAAGCTCCAGAGCGGCTCGCGCAGAACACCGGCCATCATCGTCAGCGGATCGCCGATGACGGGAACCCAGCTCAGCAACAGGCTCCATCGTCCGTAACGGCGGTAGCGCGCCGCGGCGCGATCGAGCGCAGTGGGCTTGACCGGAAACCATTTGCGGTCGCGAAAGCGGTCGATGCAGCGGCCGAGCAGCCAGTTGACAACCGAACCAAGCACGTTGCCGATCGTCGCGACCAGGATCAGCGCCGCCGGTGACTGGCTTCCGGTCAGCAGCAGGCCGGCCAGCACCGCCTCTGACTGCAGCGGCAGAATTGTCGCTGCGGCGAACGCGGTGAGGAACAGCGCGCCGAAGGCACCAACATCTCGCAGCATTGGGGCCGCTCAGCTCGCTTTCGGCCATTTTGGGTGCCTATCGTTAACGACATAACCATGCGCATGCTCGAAGCCTGCTTCGGTCCAGACGGCGTCCTCGAGGTGCGAATGCCCGTCAGACAGATCGTCATGGGCGTGGCTGAGAACGTCGGGATCGTGACGCGGCCACAACCACATCGCGGCAAAGAGTGCCGCGGCGCCAATGACGCCAAGCAGGATAAAGGTGAAGGGCAGGCCCATCGCCGCGCCGACGAGTCCGGCGATCGGATAGGTGATGAGCCAGCAGGCGTGCGAAAGCGCGAATTGCGCGGCAAACAATGCCGGCCGGTCGACGGGATCGGCCGAGCGCTTGATCAGCCGCCCAGACGGGGTCTGCGCCAGCGAATAGCCGAGCCCGAGCACGAACCAGAGCGGCAAGAGCAGCTGATAGCTGATGGCGAACGGCCCTGCGAACACGCCGGCAACCAGCAGGCCGGCGCCTGACAACATCGCAACCCGATCCGGGATGCTGTCCAGCAGCCGCGGCAGGACCAGCGCCGCGATCATCGAGCCGCCACCGAAGGCGGCAAGGGCAAATGCCGTGTCGCTCTGGGAAAGGCCGAATTTTGCCTGAACCAGCACGACCGTGTTGACGATCACCATGGCACTGGCGGCGGCGACAGCGAGGTTGAGCGCCAGCAGGCCGCGCAATCTCGGCGTCGCCAGATAGTTACGGATGCCGCGTGTGGTGCGCTCGTAAATGCCGCGCGGCTCAGAGGGTTTCGGGCTCGGCAGAACCACCGACACCACCAGCGCGGCCGACGCCAGGAAGCCGATGACCGTGCCTGCGAACAGGCTATGGAAGCTGATGACCGAAAGCAGTGCCGCCGCCAGTATCGGACTGACCACGCTCTCCAGATCGTAGGCAAGCCGCGAGAGCGACAAGGCCCGTGTGTAGTCCTTCTCTTCGGGCAGCACGTCAGGGATCGAAGCCTGGAAGGTCGGGGTGAAGCCGGCTGACGCCGACTGCAGGATGAAGATGAGAAGATATATCTGCCAGACTTCGGTGACGAAGGGCAGGAATACGGCAACCCCTGCCCTGATGAGGTCGAGCGAAACCAGCATGGTACGGCGTGGTAGGCGCTCGGCGAACGCGGCGGCAACGGGCGCCACGCCGACATAGGCGATCATCTTGATGGCAAGCGCCGTGCCGAGCACCGCGCCGGCATCGGCGCCGGCAAGGTCATAGGCCAGCAGCCCGAGCGCCACGGTGGCAAGGCCAGTGCCAATCAGGGCGATGACCTGGGCCAGGAAAAGATGGCGATAAGTGCGATTGGCAAGGACTTGCAGCATATGTCTGTCTTCTTGGAGGAGCGATGGGTCGTTGATCCGTGGCGATTGAATGGCGGGCCTGATCTCAGTGATGGTGGCCTTCCGGCTCGACCATTTTGAACGGCAGCACCTGCTCGCGACCCTTCGCGGCCAAGACCAGCCTCGCCTGGAACTCATGCGGCTCAGCAGGAGCCACGGTGCTCTCAAGGCGATAATGGTTGTCGGCGACGGGTTCGAGGCGAAGCGTCTCCGGCCCGCCAGGCCTATCGATGCTCACCGTTGCCATCAGATCGTCGGCATGCCGGTCGATGGTCAGCCGCATCCGCTCGCCAGCCGGCGTGTCGACGATTTCCAATGTCCCGGCAGCCAGATCGCAGTCGACCTTGAAGGGCTCCGGCGCATGATGACCATGTGAGTGAGAGGGTTCCGTGCCCGTCGCGGCAGACCCGGCCGAACTCTCCAGACGAACATTCGCTTCAGCCAACGCCGGCAAGTGGGCGAACAGTTCCTCCTTGAGGGCTTCGGTGACGCCCATCACGTCCTTGGCCGTCGCCGCGTCGACGACACTGATGGCGACGTCGGCATGCAGGCGATGGCCGATCCAGCGCGCCTGCACGCTTTGGACACGTTCGATACCGGACACATGCTCGGCGGCATGATGGATTTCATCGACGATGCCGGGCTCGACACCGTCGAGCATGCGCGTGAGGACTGCCTTCGAAGACTGCCAGACGATCGCGAAGATGGCCACCGTGATCAAGAGCCCGATGATCGGATCGGCCAGCGGAAACCCCAGCCATACGCCGATAGCACCCAGCACAACCGCCAGACTGGTAAAGCCGTCGGTGCGCGCATGGTAGCCGTCGGCGATCAGCGCCGCACTGTTGATCTCGCGGCCGACCCGGATACGGAACACTGCAACAGCCTCGTTGCCTAAGAAACCTATAATGCCGGCTATGGCGACCCAGCCAAGAAATGCGATCGGCTGCGGATTGATCAACCGGTCGATCGCCTCGTAGCCGGCAACGATGGCGCTGAACAAGATGATGAGGACAATCAGAATGCCGGCCAGATCTTCGACGCGGCCCAGCCCGTAGGTGAACGTCTTGCTCGGTTTGCGACGGGCCAGCATGAAGGCGACCCACAATGGGATGGCGGTGACCGCGTCGCCGACATTGTGGATCGTGTCGGCCAGCAGCGCCACGCTGCCGGAGAGGAACACAACCACCAACTGCAGCGCCGCCGTGATGGCCAGAACGACGAATGACCATTTAATCGCCCAGATGCCGCGCGTCGTCGTGGCGATCGTCGGGTCGATGACGCCATGCGTGTGGCCATGGCCGCCCTCGCCGTGATCATGTCCGTGGCCGCCCATGCCTTGCGTCATCGGGCCGAACCCGAACCAATCGCGAACTTTGTCCATCATGGCGCTTCTCACAGGTACTTGGTGATATCCTTGAACTCGTCGATCGAGCGGCGCTGCTCGAGCGCCAGCGGTCCGACGACGTCTTCAAGGCAGTGGTTGAGGTGGTCCTGGATCAGCGTCTTCTTGGCCTGGGCGATGGCCTTCTCCACGGCATGAAGTTGCTGGGCGATGTCGAGGCACGGTCGCCCGGCCTCGATCATCTCGACGATCCCGCGCAGATGGCCGTCGGCGCGCTTCAGCCGCTTGATGATGGCAGGATGGGTTTCGTGGACGTGGGGACGCTCATTCATGCCCTTGATGCTATCCCCCCAGAGAGGATATTCCAAGCCTCAAAGTGGCCTCGATTCTGGTGCATGCCACCATTCGTTAGGATTTTAGAGAATAATCGTTAAGCATGCCGAATTGGATCCCTAGCACAGCCTTTCGTCTCATCGTCGCGTTCGCGATGACTCTCGGCGTGCTGCTCTCCCCAGTGGGTAGTTCGGCCTCGCATAGCCCGATTGCGCTCGCTGCCGCCGAGGCAGCGCGTCACGCAGAGCTGACATCACAGATCGGAAAACACGGCCACAGCCATGACGATGGCGAAGCCGATGAGCAGAGCTTTGGTCATACCCACGGCCACAATCCGGCCGACCACACCCATGAAACGGCGAGCACGCTTCCGGGCTTCGCGCAGCCAGCACCGCCGATAGGCCGGAGCTGGCTGGTTTACCCGCCTTCGTTTGCCGACCTAGAAATCCGTTTCCGGCTTGAGCGCCCTCCCAGGCAGATCGTCATCGCATGATCGCGGCCGCACGCGCGGCCATCCTCAACGACGACGATTGGAATTCTCATGCAAGGATCCTTCTACAAGGGTCCGCTACGCACGCCTTGCGCGCGCTGGCGGTTTGCCCTTCCTGTGCTCATTGCTCTCCTGACCCTCCCATTGCTTGGGGGGACTGCCTTCGCCCATGCCGTTGCCGAGGGCGACAAGGGCTATATCCAGGAGATCACGGGCATCAATCTGCTGCCCTTCATCTATCTCGGCGCCAAGCACATGGTGACGGGATACGACCACGTCCTGTTCCTGTTCGGCGTGATCTTCTTCCTCTACCGGATGAAGCACATTGGCATCTATGTGAGCCTGTTCGCGCTCGGCCATTCCACGACCATGCTGCTTGGCGTCTATTTCAACGTTGGCATCAACAGCTACATCATCGACGCGATCATCGGCCTGTCGGTCGTCTACAAGGCGCTCGACAATATGGGTGCCTTCCAGAGGTGGCTCGGCTTCCAGCCGAACACCAAGATCGCGACGCTGATCTTCGGCTTTTTCCACGGCTTCGGCCTGTCGACGAAGATCATCGAATACAACATCTCGCCCGACGGGCTCGTGCCCAACCTACTTGCCTTCAACGTCGGCGTTGAGGTCGGTCAGCTTCTGGCGCTCGCTGCTATCCTTATCGTCATGGGCTACTGGCGCCGGACCGACAGTTTCTGGCGCCACGCATACACCGCCAACACCATCATGATGACCGCCGGGTTTGTGCTGATCGGCTATCAGCTCACCGGCTGGGTCGTCTCCTGAACCTCCAAGTAAAGATCAAAAAAGGAATTCTCCCATGTACAACACAGACATCCCGACCCGCGCTGAACTGCCGACATCCATGCAGCTCCTCCGATCTACCCTCATCGCCATTGTCGCGGCAGCGGCCATCCTTGTGACCATCGTGCTGCCGGCCGAATACGCCATCGATCCCACCGGCGTTGGGCGAGCGCTCGAGCTCACCGAGATGGGCGAGATCAAGACACAACTCGCCGAAGAGGCCGAGCAAGACCGCCTTCGCGAATTGCAAAACGGCACGCCGACCGCAGTGCCAGGCCAAGATCAGCAGTCGAGTCTTCTGGAGCGCGTCTTCGCTGAACTGGTGATTGGTTCCGCCTCTGCCCAGGAACTGCGGACGGACGAAATGTCGGTCACCCTCAAGCCCGGCGAAGGAGCTGAGATCAAGCTCGTCATGGCCAAGGGCGCAAAGGCAAACTACTCTTGGACAGCCAATGGCGCGGCGGTGAACTTCGACACCCATGGTGACGGCGGCGGCGAAAACATCTCATACGAGAAGGGACGCGGTGCTGCAGAGGACGAGGGCGTACTTGAAGCAGCCTTTGACGGCAATCACGGTTGGTTCTGGCGCAACCGCACCGGTGCCGACGTCACCGTGACGCTGAAGACGAATGGCGCGTACACCGACATCAAACGCATGATGTGATCGATACGGCACGTCTTATCCGGCGCCGTTTGGCGCCGGGGGAGATCAAGCAGGTGAAATAGCCAACTCGGACCAACACAGTTTGATAATATCCAACCTGTGTTGGTCCCCTTCGGATGTCGTTGGTTAGAATCAGCTCGCAATGATGTAACAGGAGCGTCGCGCTACCTTCCCCAAAGCGTAATCACGCCGCATTGGCCGCGAGCGCGCTCAAAACCCATTGCGGCAAAGGGCTTCAAGATCCGTCTTTGTCATTTTCTCGATGCCGAGCCCAGGAAGAATATCATTATCTCCCTTGAGATCCCGGCCATAAGCCGCCGACAATATGGAAATTCCGGATTCATGGAGAACCGCCGGATTTCCGCTGATCTTCCCCAGGACTGCGGTTGGTAACAGGCCGAACGGAACGTCCTCGAGAATATAGCGGCTCTCGATAGTCGTCGGGCCAAAGCCGCCACGACCTTGGCGATCCATCTCCAGGTTCATTTCCGAAACGGTGCTCATGGGGACGTGGAACGACAATGAAAAATGTTCCTGGACGGTACGAACCGCGATACCGAAATTGCCAGCTATGGCCAATCGTTCGGCATCCAGAGCCTCGATGAAGCGACCAACGGCAGGAGTGACATTTCCCCCCTGGCTCCATCGCTCGGCCTTCTCCATTCGTGTGAGATTGAGAAGGGCAATTCCCAGATGGTTCTGCGGATTGAGGTTGCTGAGCGCAATTGCCAGCAGACCATCGCGCTTGACGAAACGATCGCCGAACAAGGCCGTGCAAAGCTTGTACCCTTGATCGAGCGCATCGAAAGGCAGCGTCGCAACATCAAGCTTCTGGCGAATGGAAGTGACCTGGACTTCTGTTGGTCCGAGCTGGCGGCCGGTCAAGAGCGTTGTACCCCAAACGACGATCGGCAACCTGACCTTGCGCTCGGCTAACCGCTTGGAGAGATACAGCGCGCCGAACGAACTGTGCGAACTGACGATGACAGGAATACCATCTGCCAGGTGAGGGACGGCGGCATCCATCACCATCTTGTGGCCGTAAGCGGGAAGCGCGATCACCACCACATCCGCGTGATCGATGGCATCTTTACAATCATTGGCAATACGCACCGGCACCGTCGCCTCGATATCCCCCGTCGCCTTCAATGATTCGCCAGTCGCCAACGTTCTGGTGCGGTCTCCCGACGGTGACCAAAGTGTTGGCGTATGTCCCGATTGTGCCAAATAGGCCGCAAGGCCATAGGCAATTGCTCCAGCGCCCAGAATACTCACGCGCATAACATTCCTCCTGTCGCCGGCTTTATGGTTCGAGAATCCTTGCCGTCCCCGCCTACAAGTTTTTTCATCGGGAGGATCCGAATTGAAGTCACGTCGGTTGCCATCAGCCGTTCGATCAGGACTCCGGCTCTGAGCCGGCAAACGCCGCAACGACTATTAGTTTCCGCTTGACATATATCAAAAATGAATGAGACGATGTCAATCATACGAATTACGCATGTAGGGAGAACATGGAAACCCGGGACCTTCAGACCTTCCTTGCGGTTGCTGCCAGCGGCAGCATTACCAAGGCGGCTGACATGCTCGGGCGTTCCCAACCTTCGGTGACACGCACCATTCAGGAGCTCGAGGCCGAACTTGGCTTCGAATTGCTGCATCGGATCGGTCGACGGGTGCAGCTGTCTGAAGAGGGCGTCGCCTTCGAGGAAGAGGCGCGGCGATTGTTGATGTCTTTCACCGAACTTGCAGCGCGGGCCAAGATGATCGCCGCCGGCCGTGGGCGGATCCTGCAGATTGTCACAACCTCCGCGATCGGCACCGGCTTGATCCCGGCGGCCCTGGCCGAGCTCAAGGGTGTCGAGCTTCCGCACGAGACGCATCTCGGGCAGTTTCTTCCCTCGATCGTCGCCCAGGAAGTGCGCAGCGGACGTGCCGAGATCGGGTTTTCAAGCCTGCCGCTCGATACGCCCGGTCTGGATGTCCTACGGCTCTATTCGGCGCCTGATGTTGCTGCCGTGCGGGAGGACGATGCGCTGGCTGAACTTGATGTCATACCGCTTTCGGCTTTTGCGGGTCGTCGCGTGGCTACGTTGCTCAATCCGCTGCGGTTTCAGTTGCATGTCGCCAAGGCACTCGCTGCCCGGGGCATCGACACCGGCCCGGTGATCCGGACCAATACTGCCTACGGCGCGTTGCAGATCGTGCGCCATACTGGTGTCGCGGCCGTCATCGATCCCCTCACGGCCTATGGCGTCGCCCTGCCTGGGGTCGTCATTCGCCCGATCGATGTAACCGTTCTCTTTTATTGGGGCGTTGTGGCTGCCTCAAAACGTCCCCTTCGCCCAGTCGCGCAGGCGCTGATGGATGCGGTCGAAGCGGTGGCTGAACGGTCGATCGTCGGTTTCAAGAAGCTCGATCCAGCTTTGGCCAGCCAATTGGTGAACGATCCCGCGTCGGGCACAAATAACGGAACTGGAATATGAAGCATACTCCCACCCCGGCAGCATCGACGGGCCTTGCCGCGTTGGAAGCCCAGCTCGCGCAGGATCTCGACTTTGTCGAGCTGCCCGCCAAGCCCTGGGTCCCCACACGCATGCATGAGGGCGCCCCGGTCCGTGATGTCGTGGTCATTGGCGCTGGCATGTGCGGACTTGCTGCCACGGCAAAGCTGGTGCTGGCAGGGATCACCAATGTCGTCGCCTATGATGCGGCGCCGGCTGGGCTCGAAGGACCGTGGATAACGTTTGCCCGCATGCAAACACTCCGGTCGCCGAAGACCCTGCACGGTCCGTCGCTCGGCTTGCCGCAATTGACGTTCCGCGCCTGGTTCACGGCGCAATGGGGCGTCGACGCCTGGCGGTCGCTGGACAAAATCCCCAAGGGCCAGTGGATGGATTACCTGGTCTGGTACCGCAAGGTTCTTGCTCTGCCTGTGCGCAACGGCGTGCGCATGACCGGCGTCGCACCGGTTGGTGATCTGATTGCGATCGATATCGAAGGCGCGGAATCTGGCCGGGTTCTCACCCGTCATCTCGTTCTGGCCACCGGCCGCTCTGGTCTGGGCGGTTTTGCCGTGCCCGATTTCCTCAGGGGCATCGATCGCGCTTATTGGGCCCATTCTGCGGACGAGATCGATTTCGACGCGCTGCAAGGTAAGCGTGTGGCGGTCATCGGCGCCGGTGCCTCGTCCATGGACAATGCCGCAACCGCACTCGAGGCGGGCGCCGGATCTGTGGACATGTTGATCCGGCGCAAGGAAATGCCGCGCATCAACAAGCTGACCGGAATCGGCAGTCCGGGTGTTGTACTCGGCATGCATCAATTGCCCGATGCCTGGAAGTGGAAGTTCTTCGACTACACCGCCTCAACCCAGACGCCGCCGCCTCGTTCATCGACGCTTCGCGTTTCTCGCCACCCCAATGCCCGGTTCTTTCTCGACTGCGGCATCGTCGCGGTCACGGAAGATGCGGGAGGCCTGCTTATCGAAACCACCCAGGGGCTGATGCGCTACGACTTCCTGATCGCGGCAACCGGCTTTTCAAACGACTTCAACGGCCGCCCGGAATTTGCAGCCATCGCGCCACATATCCGCACCTGGTCGGATGGCCGATATACACCGGACATGGGGCCGGCGCGTGCAGGCATGTCCGACGCACCGGACCTAGGTCCCGCCTTCGAGTTTCGTGAGCGCGTCCCCGGCTCCTGCCCGATGCTGTCGCATATCCACTGCTTCAACGACGCCGCCATGCTGACGCACGGCAAGGTCTCCGGTGATATCCCAGCCGTCAGCGCGGGTGCCGACCGTTTGGTCCGCGGCATTGCCGCATCGCTGTTTGCCGAAGATGTCGAAACCCACTTCGCCAACCTGATCGCTTACGACACGCCCGAACTTCTGGGCGACGAATGGGTCGATTCAACACCCTTGTTGGAGAAGGAGGCCGCGCTGTGATCGACGCAATGGACAAGGCCGCCGGTCTATCACCGCACGATGCGCTATTCAGCGCGCGTCGGTTTCGGCCTGAATTCGTGCTGGGGGCCGAGGAATGTCGCCTCTCCGTCCTGCAGCCAGCAAACGACCAAGGGCTTGCGCCTAATTTGCGGGTTGCTCTGGCCCGTCGCATGGCCGCTCTGAATGCCGATCCGGTCCTGATGGCCGAATTTGATGTGCAGCTGGCTCAGCTCGATCCGACTGAGCAGCTTCTGGCCTTAGCCCAGGGGGAAACGGATTTGGAAGAGCCATTGGCGACCATCGCACGTCATGTGGACCTGATTACGCTGACACCGAAAAAGGCGGAAGCGGGCCACATCGCCCTGCTCGCCCAAGCTGGATTGAACAATCCTCAGATCGTCGCCCTTTCCGAGCTCATCGCCTTCGTCAATTTCCAGACGCGGGTGGCAACCGGCCTGCGATTGTTGAGGACGGCATGATTTCCGCGGTGCGCCTGAAGCCATTGAATTGGCATCCGTACATAGCGCCGGTCGAGCTATCCGAGGCCACGCCGGAACAGCTTGAAGCGATGAAGGTCACGCCATCAGCCAAGAAAGTTTCGGAATATGTGCGCACCCTTGCGCATGACCCTGAGAGCTACCTTGCCCGCACCATCTTGTTCAACGCCATCATGTATGTCGAAGGCGGGCTTGCCCGCCCTGACCGCGAGCTTGGTGCATTAGGTGCGTCCATCGTCAATGGCTGCAAATTCTGCGCCGTTGTTCACGCCCGCAGGCATGCAGAGCTGACCAAGAACGACGAAGTGGTCACCGCGCTCTATCTCGATAAACCTGAAGCGCTCGGCCCACGCGATGCGGCAATCTACAGTTTTGCCCGCCGCCTGTCGGCGGCCCCGTCGGAAGCGACGGCAGACGATATCGCCGCGCTTCGATCAGTCGGCATGGACGACCGCGAGATTATCGACCTGATCCACGCCATATCGATCTTCGGCTGGGCAAACCGGCTGATGCACGTTCTCGGCCATGCGGAGAGCGGGTGATGATGTCGCATGCGGTCGAAGCAGTCCGTCTCACACTTTCCGAAGGGACAACCAGCAATGCTTGAACTCAAAGATGTAAAGCTGTCTTACGGAAGCACGCAGGTTCTGAACGGCGTCAATCTCTCGGTAAAGCGGGGTGACGTGGTTTCGATCATCGGCCCCAGCGGCACCGGGAAGACCACGTTGCTGAAATGCATCAACTACCTGGCCAAGCCGTCGTCAGGAACCATCGCGTTCGATCAGATCCGGATGGATTACCAGCGTGCCGACAAAGTCGCTGTCCAGGCGATCCGGTTGCGAACGGCGATGGTCTTTCAACAATTCAACGTCTTCAAGAACATGACGGTCCTGCAGAACGTGATGGATCCACTGGTCGTCGTGCAGCGCAAGTCCGCGGACGAGGCGCGGGAGATCGCCTTGCGGGAGCTCGAGCGGGTCGGCCTCACCCCGAAGCGAGACAGCTATCCCTCCCAACTGTCGGGCGGCCAGCTCCAGCGCACCGGCATTGCGCGCGCCCTGGCGGTTCGTCCCGACGTGATACTCTTCGATGAGCCTACGTCATCGCTGGATCCAGAACTCGTCGGTGAAGTCCTGAAGGTGATCAAGGACGTCACCTCGTCAGGAATCACTTCGCTGCTTGTGACCCACGAGATGCAATTCGCAAGGAACATCTCCAACCGGATCGTCTTCATGGACCGTGGCGTGGTCGCCGCCGATGGCAGCCCGGCTGATATCTTCGACGCGCCTTCCAGCCCACGACTTGCTCAATTCCTGCAGTCAGAACTCGCTTTTCAATAATCCAACAACAAGGGAACCTAAGAAATGTCTGTAATCACATCCCGCTTTTCCCGTCGTCATGCCCTGGCTGTCGTCGGCGGCATCGCAATAGCCCTTGCAACCGCAGGAGTCAGTTATGGTCAGACCGTTCGGACAATCAAGATCGCGACGTCTGCCGAATCCAAGCCGCTGGCATGGGGCGCGATCGGCGTCGAGCCGCAAGGCTATGAGCCCGATCTCCTGAGGGCGATCAACGCAAAGCTGCCGCAATACAAGTTCGAGATGGAAGGTGTCTCTGACATCGCGCAGGAAACTGGCCTCGCCACGGGCAAGTACGACATCGCGGTGGGTGGCTACTACAAGTCGCCCGAGCGCTCCAAGCAGTTCTTCATTCCGGAAAATCCCATGGGCGCCAGCCTGATGAAGATCTACAGCAAGAAAGACAGCGGCATCAAGGAAATGAAAGACCTGGTCGGCAAGAGGATCGTTCCGACCACGGCCGGCGGTGGAACCTACAAGTTCATCATGAACTGGCAGAAAGAAAACCCGCAATACAAGCTCGATGTCACGGCATCGAGTGCAGGCATTCCCTACCCGAACCGGCTGGACGAAGTTCAGAACGGCAAGTTCGACGCTCTCGTCTTGCCGTCCAATCTCGGTGAGCAGACCGTCATCGAGCAAAAGAAACTCGATATCGTGGCGTCCGAACCAGTGTTCAGCAACAACACCTACATGCTGATCCACAGATCAGACGAGAACAAGGTTCTGGCTGACGATGTGAACAAGGTTCTCAAGGAATTGAAAGACGACGGCACGATCGAGAAGCTCTCGCAGAAGTGGTTCGGCGAGGGCATCGTCCAGTACATGAAATAGCACGGCCGTTTAGGGCCATATTCGCTAGTCAGCGGCAAGGCTGAATTGCAAGAAGGAGCGTTTCAAAGTGGATGTATCTGCTATGATTCCCGAGTTGCTCTCGGCACTGCCGCTGACGCTCGCCATCACGTTTACGGCCCTCATTTCCGGGTTCTGTCTGGCTCTTATCGCGACAACACTCCGTGTTCGCAGGGTGCCACTGATCAGTCACCTGGTGGAC
Source organism: Mesorhizobium sp. LSHC412B00 (assembly GCF_000503035.1). Classification (NCBI taxonomy): domain Bacteria; kingdom Pseudomonadati; phylum Pseudomonadota; class Alphaproteobacteria; order Hyphomicrobiales; family Phyllobacteriaceae; genus Mesorhizobium; species Mesorhizobium sp. LSHC412B00. Next base: position 515,614 of record NZ_AYWB01000001.1, read on the forward strand.
CTCTACGTGTCCTATGCCCGGAGCGTTCCTGTCGTCCTGCAGCTGTTCGTCGCGTTTTATGGGCTTCCGCTGTTGGTGATCCTGTTCGGCGCCAAAGATTTTATTTCGCCGACGATGGCTGCCATGGTGGGGTTGAGCCTCTACCATGGAGGATATCTGTCGGAAGTCATGCGGCCTGCATATCTTGCCGTCGATCGCGGCCAGCACGATGCGGCCGATAGCCTTGGATATACGTTCCGGCAGAAAATTACTCGCGTCGTCGGCCCGCAAGCGGTGCACTTCGCACTACCGGGCTACGGGAACTCCGTCATCTACCTGATCCATAACGTTGCGCTGGTCATGTACATCGGCGCCGCCGACGTCATGGCGACTGCGCATTTGATCATGGAGCGCGACTACAACCAGTTCCAGTTCGAAACCTACCTCGTCCTGGCGGTCATCTATTCGCTGATGTGCCTGGTCGCATGGCTCATCGTGCGCTTCTTCGAGCTTCGATCACCGATGCAAGCGCCAGAGGCAACGACAACAACTCCGATCAAGAACGAGCTCCTCGCGAGCGTCTGACGTAAGGGTATTCAACCATGTTTGATACCGACATTTTGCTCCAGGACACGCAGGAAATTCTGAGTGCCGTACCCGTGACCGTTGGAATGGCACTCTTGATTTTCGTCCTGTCGACGATAGTCGGCAGCATATTCGCGCTGATCGAATACAGACGGGTGCCGGTTCTGCGAGAGCTCATCATGACTTACAAGATCGTCTTCAAGGGCGTTCCAATGGTCATCGTGATTTTCCTCGCCTATTTCGGTCTGCCGCCCGCATTTCAGTTCCTGTTCTCGTTGCTCGGGATCAACTTCAACGCTCACGAAACCCCCAATTGGGTCATTCTTGTCGTTGCGATTACCGGCTGTGTCGCCGCGTTCCAATCCGAGATTATCAAGGGAGCCCTGAATGCATTCGACACCGGTCAGTCGGACGCGGCCCATTCGCTCGGCTATACGGGCGGCCAACTGTTTCGACGTATCCTGTTTCCCCAGGTGGCCCTCACCGCAATTCCCGACCTGACGACTTCGATGATGGTCATCATGAAGGCGCTTTCTCTCGGATTCGCCATCGAGGTCGTCGATATCTTCGCCCAGTCCCAGCTGACCGCCGCCCTGAACTACTACTACCTCGAAGCCTTCGTGATTGCCGTCGTGATCTACATGGTGATTGCCTATATCGTCACACAGATTGCCGACAGGCTGGAGCAGGCGCTGAGGGTGCGGACGTGAGGCGGATGTGGGATAGAATCGTCAAGCTTCGGATATCGAGCCGCACCTGGGAGGCAATTCTTTCGGGGATGAAAAGCTTGAGGAGAAACCCAAGTAGCCGATGTATGTACCGCTGAATGCCGACTGAAGCACCGATCGCGCCGACGCAACGTTGCGACTGTGCTGACCAGAGGAATCCGGTCTCCGGCTACTGGCATGGAGATCCCCAAGCCGTATTCGGCGCCGCGAGTACGCATCAATATTGGAGAACCTGGGCCTCTCCGTCTCCCACGCCGGTTTATCCGACTTGTCTCACGTCGTATTCCTGCAGGATACCCGCTTTGATCCGACCAGCGAAATGACAACTTGCGAGATGCGATTCCGACAAGCTGTTGACCGGAGGCGATGTCTCACAAACACTTTGCACGGCAGGGCAGCGCGTACGAAAACGGCATCCGGTCGGCGGATTCACAGGGCTTGGCACATCTCCCTTTAGAATGATCCGCTGACGTTCGCGCTCCTCAACTGGATTTGTCGACGGGACCGCGCTGAGCAGCGCCTGTGTATACGGATGTGCGGGCTGGCTATAGAGCGCGCCGCTCTCACCTTCTTCCATGACGCGGCCGAGATACATCACGTAGACGCGCTGTGCGGCCTGGCGAACGATGGCCAGATCGTGCGCAATGAGAAGACATGACATTCCGAAATCATCGCGCAGCTTCAGAAACAGGTTCATGATCTGCGCTCTGATGGAGACATCGAGCGAACTGACAGGCTCATCGCATATGAGTACGGTTGGGTTGGCAGCAAGCGATCGCGCGATACACACGCGTTGACGTTGGCCACCCGACATCTCGCGCGGATAGCGCTCCATTATCTGTTCGGGCAGCCCCACTTGGTCCAAGAGTTCTTTGACACGTGCCGCCCGCGCGGAATGGTTGTTCTCCCCATTGATGAGCAGCGCTTCATCGATCGCCTGACCAATCGTCTGTCGGGAACTCAGCGAGGAAAGCGGATCCTGAAAGATGTATTGGATCTTGCGCCTTCGTTCGAACAGATGCTTGCCGCTCATAGCCAGGAAATTTTCGCCCTTGAATCGGATCTCTCCGGATTTGGCGCTCTCGAGACCGACGATCGTCCGACCCAGTGTCGATTTTCCGCATCCCGACTCCCCGACCAATCCTACAATCTCGCCCGCGCCAATCTTCAGGCTCACGCCATCACAGGCCTTAATCTCAGCCCCTGTGTGGCGGTCGCGAAAGTGAGTTTTGAGATCGACGATCTCAATGAGGTTCTCAGGCATCTTCCATCACTCGCGCAAGCTTGTTGATGATGACCGGGCATGCGGCGACGTGCGTCGACGACTCTCCTGGTACGGAAAGCAAGTGCGGTTGAGTGGCGCTGCAGCTCTGCAGCGCCGAAGCGCAGCGTGGCGTGAACGCACAACCGCGTATCAACCGAGACAGATCTGGCGGCTGGCCAGGAAGACCAATAAATTTCGAACCAATGTCTGCATTTAGCGATGGAACTGAACCGAGCAGACCTTTGGTGTAGGGGTGGACCGGCGTCATCAGCACGTCGTCCACCGGACCCAGTTCTGACAGCCGGCCGGCGTACATCACCGCCACCTTGGTCGCCATGCCGGAGACCACACCAAAATCGTGAGTGATGATCACGATGGCCATCTGCAGGCGCCTCTGTAGGTCTTTCAGCAGCTCCACGATCTGAGCCTGAACCGTGACATCGAGCGCGGTGGTAGGCTCATCCGCTATGAGGAGCTTGGGCTCGCCGGCAATGCTCATCGCTATGCCAACGCGCTGGCGCATACCCCCGGAAAGCTCGTGCGGATACTGCTGCAGTCGGCTTAGTGGATCGGGTAGCCCGACCAACGCCAGCAGTTCGGCGGCTCGTTTGTCGGCCTGCGCCGCAGTCATGCCAAGGTGCAATTCCGAGACCTCGGCGATCTGCCTTCCAATGCGTCGGACCGGGTTGAGAGAACTCAACGGATCCTGAAATATGACGCCGATCTCGCCGCCACGCAGTTTGCGCATTTGTTGCTCAGGCGCTCGCAGGATGTCGAGGCCGTTGAATTTCACCGTCCCCTCTATTTCAGCGTCGAGTCCCGTCGGAAGCAGAGATAGCGGCGCCATGTTGAGGATGGTCTTGCCGCTGCCGCTTTCGCCGACAATCGCCAGGACCTCGCCTTCGTCCACACGGTAGCTCACGCCATCGACCGGCTTGACGCTGGTTCTCGCCGTATGGAGCGTCACCGACAGATTGGAGACTTCGAGCAATGCAGGTGTTGGGGAACTCCCAGTGCTCATGTCGCGATCTCCTTCATGAACAGTTTCTTGCGGGCGGCCAAGCTCCGCTTGGTCATCCGGCGCGGGTTCTTGGACAGCGCGATCTTCTCGCCGAACAGGTTGAAACCTACGACCATGATGGTAAGCGCGAGCCCCGGAAGGATCACCAGGCGCGGTGCTTCTTCAAGATAGGGCAGGCTCGAAACCAGCATCTGTCCCCACTCCGCTTGCGGCGGCTGCACACCGAGCCCCAGAAAGCTCAAGTTAGCGATCGCGAGGGCCAAAATACCGACGTCCGCGCTCGCGTAGATCAGCACGGATCCCAATGCGACCGGCACCAGATGTTTGAATATGATCCTGAGTCGGCTGGCGCCCAAAACGCGAAGGCTTTCGATATGCGGCTGGTTTACTGCCGCCGCCACCACACCTCGCGTCAGCCGGGCATAGATTGGCGTCCAGGCGATCGCCAGCGCAATGATCATATTCCAATAGCTAGGGCCGAATACACCAACGATCGCCAGCGCCACCACGAGACTAGGCACACTGAGGCCGAAGTCGACCATACGCATGAGGGTTTCGTCGATCCAGCCACCGAAATAGCCGGATATGGTCCCAACCAACATTCCGAATATGCCGGCAAGAAACAGGACAATAGTCACACCCACGAGCGTGGTCTGGGCACCCCCAATAAGTCGGCTGAGCACGTCGCGCCCGAGGTTGTCGGTGCCCAGCCAATAGACTCCTGAAAACGATTCAGTTGGAGCAAGAAGGTTTTGCGTATTCGGGTCATAAGGGCTGACCAGTGAGCCGAAGATCGCGATGAAGACAAAGAACCCGATCATCAGCGAGATCGGCCAGCCGACGCTGCGAAAGAATGATTTTATCGAAATCATGATCAGGCCCTCGCAGCCCGACGTTGAAGCGGATCGACGACAATGACGATCAGGTCGACGACGAGATTCACCACAATGAACAGCACGGAGAAGATCAGCAGGCACGCCTGCAGTACTGGGAGATCCCGGAAGCGAGCTGCCTCAACAAAATAGGCGCCAAGACCTTGCCACGAAAAAATCGGTTCGATGATGAACGCGTTGGGCACCATCTGGGCCAGCGCCATTCCAAACGCTGTCAAAACGACCGGGACGATATTCGGCAAGGCGTCGCGAAAAAGAATTCTTCGTCTGCTGAAGCCTTTGCTGATCGCGGTAATGACATAAGGCTTGCTCATAGTTTCCTCCAGCGCGACCCGTGCGACGCGGCTGAGGAGCGCACCTGGAACAACCCCAATGGCGATGCTCGGCAAAATCCAACTGGAAAGTCCCCTGAAGCCGAAAGTGGGAAACACGTTCCACGTCACGCCGAACGCATAAATGAGCATTGAGGCTAGGAAAAATTTTGGGATCGACACGTTCAAAACGGCGAAGGCGCGGATCATCCGGTCTGTCGTTCCGTTAGGCCACATGGCACCCATGAAGCTGAGCCCGACACCAACGATCAGCATGACAATGCCGCCGCCAGCAATAAGAACCAGAGTGGGCTCAAGGCGTTCCATTATGGCTTCTGAGACCGGCTGACCGGTTCGCAGCGACCTTCCCAAATCGCCCTGCAACACATCGCCGAGCCAGTGCACATATCGCAATGGCAGCGGATCGTTCAGGCCGTATTCGATCGCCACCTGCTCAACGACCTTGTGCGACACAAAGCCGCCTCTCAACTCAGCTATGAGCGCGGCCACGTTTCCGGGAAACGCTGCGATCAAGATGAAAGAGAACACAGAGGCGATGGCGATGAGGATGGCGGCGGAAACACCGCGCTTCATGGCTATTCTCAGCATGGCGAACCTTTGGCTTTCCTGAGACTATGGGTGCCTCGGCGCGAAGCCGAGGCACAGGTACAGCTTAAAGAGATGTGCCTTTCAGCGGCATCTCGTATTCTGTCGCGGGTATGGCAAAAGCCTTGACGCGATCATTGTGCGCCCAGATTCGCTGGGCGTGGAACAGCGGCATCATCGCCCAGTTGTCATGCAGCCAGGTGAAAACGGCCTGGAATGCCTCAGCCCGCTCGGGCTCCGGAGCCGAGAGTGCCTTGAGGATCAGTGGGTCAACCGCCTTGTCCTCGTAGATCTTTCCATCCGTTCCCGGTTCGATCGTCGAGAGGACCATCAAACCAATTGAATTGAAGGGGTCATACGGCGCGCCGTTGGTTATAAACAGCGAGAGATCATACTTGAACTCCGGAATATCACCGTGACGCGTAGCGTGGTCGACGTTGCGCAACTTCACACCGATACCGGCTTCCGAAAGCAACGCCTGTATAACCTCGCCTAAGGCCCGGGAGCTCGGGACCGCGTCTTCGGATATGACAAGATCGATGTTCAGCTGCTTGCCGTCCTTGGATCGGACAGGCTCTCCAACCCAACCGGCCTCGTCGAGCAGGCTCTTAGCTTTTTCCAGGTCACGCTTCGGAACTTCAAATCGGGTTCCCGAATAGGCGATCACCTCGGGATAAAGGTTCATCGTAGGCGTGGCAAAACCCTTCATCACTGCCTTGCAGATGCCCTCGCGGTCGATAAGCAGGTTGAACGCCTCGCGAACACGCACATCCTTAAAAGTATCGATGCGCGGGTTGAAGCCGAGCACAATCGTATCCGTGCCCGTGTCGGTCACCACGGTCATGCCGGAAGACTCAAGGGTCTTCGCATCCTGAGGACTGACGGGAGCGATGAACTGTCCGCCCATCGCGTCGATGTCGCCTGCTCGTAGCGCCGACATCCGACTGCGTGCGTCCGGCATGACAATCAGCGAAACCTTGTCAACAGAAGGCTTTGCCCCCCAGTACCTTTCGTTGGGAATGAGGTCGGTGCCCTCAGGCGCGTCCTTCTCGATCTTCCACGGACCGGTTCCCACAGGAGATGCGTACTTACCCTCTCCATCAACTGCTTTAGGGCTCAGGAACCTTACGGGCCTGACATAGGAAAACTCTACGAGAGCCGTGGGAGTCGGCTGCTTGAAATGGATTGCGATCGTCATCGGGTCGACGATCTCGATCTTGTCGAGATTCGCGCTGATACGCATCCAGTTGTAGTCTTCCTTCGGAAGCCAGCGATCCATATTCCACTTTGCCGCTTCGGCGTTCCAAGGCTCGCCATCCGTGAACGTCACCTCGGGGCGAAGCTTGAACGTGTATACTTTGTCATCGGGTGACTTGTCCCACGAGGCAGCCAGAGCCGGTTCGATCTTGCCGCCTGAAGAGTAGTGCACGAGCGGGTCGAAGATCATATCCTGCACGGCGAAGATGCCGACATAACGCTGCGGATCGAGATTTCCCGCTGCGCGACCGATCGGCAGTCGCAACGTGTTGCCTTCTTCTGCCGAAGCTTGATTCGTGCCAACACCGGTGACCAAGAGGCCGCCAATGGCCGCCGATCCCAGCAATAGAGTTCTGCGTGAAAGAAGTGTCATCTGAGTTCCCCTGTTATGGTTATGACCTGTCTTCTGCGTAGCCTTCGACCCTTGCGCTTCCTTTTGATTGTCGCCCCTTTCCGAGGCTGCGCTCATTTTGTTCGATTCGAATTCCGGACTGGTTGATCTCCTACGGCAGCGCCACACCTCGGTGCTTGACTTGCCTGAATGCTCAGTCGTGGCTGGGGCCGGCAACCGCGGATTTGGGTACGACGCTGCCAGGGGCTCCGCCGAAGAAGCGCGCTGGTCTGAACATGGCGAGTTCTTCGCGGATGTTCCCGTGAACAATCTCATCGGCCAGCAACCGGGCCATCTGCGGGGCGATCGTGACACCGCTATGTGTCACGCCAACATAATACCCATCGACTTGCGGCATCGGGCCGGCGCAGGTCAATCCGTCGCCGGGAATCGGACGAACCGTCGTCCTGACGGCCTCGATGCTGACTGCCTCGAGCGCTGGAAGCAGCTCACGTGCAGCATTGAGAATGGTGGTCGCTTCGATGCCATCGGGCCGAAGCAGTTTCGGTTCGGAGAGCTGATCGTCGACTGATATCTTATGAAGCATCAGGCGGCCTGCGCCGTCGGGACGGACATCGAGATCGTCAGCGTGGAACTGCCGTCTCAAGGTCATCGCCACTGGCTGAGTGAACGCCAGAACGCCGATTGACGACGTCATTGGGATGCCGGGAATCTCGCCCAAGCTTTCTTTGCATGCCCCCCCTGCGCAATTCACCACAATGTCAGCTTCGAATCGTTCGCCGGCCGCCGTGCGCACGCCTGAAACGCGTCCAGACCGCGTCTCCAACGACTTGACTTGCGTGCCGGTGTACACCTGCGCGCCCCAGCGTTCGCACGCACTGCGCAACAGGCAAGCTGCGTACAGAACGGGATCGATCCAGCCCTCTTCGGGGTAATAGACGATAGGCGCCTCACCTATCGCCCGAACATCGAGGTCAGGCTCCATCGCGGCAACGCGATCCCGGGAGATGAAATCGACGCCATACCCCCATTCCTGTTCAAGCTTTACTCCCGCCAGCTGCTTTGCCTGTGCAGCCTCCGTGGTCCACCATTCGAAACTGCCTGTTTGGTTGAACCAGCCCGCGCCCTCGAACTCACGGGCGAGATCGATATAGGCGCGCATACCAGCGACATTGAGCGCATGGTATTCGCGAGGTCTTTTGCCGTTGGCATTGGTCCAAGCAAAACTTACCGCGGAAGCGCCAGAAGCAACTCTACCCTGCTCAAGGACAGAAACTTTCGCTCCAGCTTTCGCCAACTCGTATGCAACGGAGGTACCAATAACTCCGGATCCTATAACGATAGCACGCATATATTATTGCTCCGAGCGCTTTATCCCAGCAATGCTTTCGGCATCTCAGCATGCAGCCGAGTTCGTCTTGGAAGCGGCTGTCTCTGCTGGCGTATTCTGCTGAGAGCGACATGCATCGTCAACGATCCAGCAACGTGTGGTTTATGCTTTAAAGTTATGAACTTCGCGGATGAGTCCGGGAGTGCCGGTGATAGGCTGCACGAAAATTGCCCGGGGACGCATGCATCATGAGTGCCGATCATCAAGCACCAGCTTTTATGGTGCTCGACAAAAATGCCATTCGAGCTGCGCTCTCGATCGAACTGTCGCTCGAGATCGCAGAAGCAGCGCTACGCAAGACGTCGAACGGCGTTGCGAGCCAAGATGTCCGACGAACGCTGACGCTGCCTGGGTCGGAAGGAACTTGCCTATCCGTAATGTACGCGGCGCTCTCCGACCGTGACCTGTTCGGTGCGAAAGTCCTCTCTATCTTTCCTGACAACTTCGCCCTGGGGCTGCCTTCTCATCGAGGAGCTATCATCCTCTTTGATAAGGAAAATGGCAGTCCGGTTGCACTGGTCGATGGCGGGGAATTGACCGCCTGGCGCACAGCGGCAGCGAGTGCCGTCGCTACCAGAGCACTATCTCGCGCCGACTCCTCAATCCTTGCGATCTTTGGATATGGCGAACAGGCGCGACGCCACATAGAAACGATCTCGAAGGTGCGGCCTATCAAGCGGCTTCACATCTGGGGGCGAAATCCTGGGAAGGCGTCGCGTTTCGCCGAAGAACAGGCGAGCGCAGGCTTTCAGACATTGGTCTTCCCATCCGCAAGAGACGCCCTGGTAGAAGCGGACATTGTCTGCACCACAACCTCGGCGCAGGAGCCGGTACTTTTCGGCGAATGGCTGCCTCCGGGGATTCACATCAACGCCGTCGGCGCAAGCGTGTCTCAATGCCGCGAACTCGACCTGGAATGCGTGCGCAGATCGAGCATTTGGGTCGACTACATGCCAATGGCGCTCATCGCGGCCGGAGAGATGGTCGAAGCTTTCAAGCTCGGGGTTGCTAGCCGAGACGACATCCGCGGAGAAGTCGGCGCGATGTTGGAAGGCGCCATCCCCGGCCGCACTACCGATGCGGAGATCACTCTATACCGTTCTCTCGGCGTCCCGGCGCAGGATATCGAACTTGCGAATTTCGTTTACTGCGTTGCCCGCGAAAAGTCGCTTGGCACGCCCATTGATTTCGAGGTGTGATCGTATGCTGGACTGCCAACGTAATCTTTTCGATCTCCCAAGGTCGATCTCCTATCTCGACGCCGCATACATGTCTCCAATCCCGAAAATATCGCTGCAGGCTGGCATAGCCGGGACGGCGGTGAAAGCGTCGCCCTGGAAGATGTCCATCGGGTCGTACTACGACGAGGTCGAGGATGCACGGACACTGGCCGCTTCGATGATCAACGCGGATGCGGACGATATCGCAATCGTTGCTGCCACAAGCTACGGTACAGCAGTTGCCGCGGCCAACGTGCCTGTGGAGCCCGGCTCGACGATCATCCTCATGGAGAACGAACATCCGTCGCATCGGTATGTCTGGTACGAACTGGCGGAGAAAAAAGGTGCGTCGATCACAATCGCGAAACGGCCCGCCGACAATGACTGGACGTCTGCGATCATCTCGACGATCGGGTCGTCCAGCGTGCCGGTCGCTGTCGTCGCAGGTACGATGGTGCACTGGTTCGAGGGAATGTCGGTTGACCTGGAGGCAATCGCATCCGCCGCACGGGAGGTTGGCGCCTGTGTCGTCGTCGATGGAACCCAGTGGGTCGGAGCGCTGCCTTTCGATGTCAAGACGGTGCGTCCGGATTTTCTCGTTTTCGCGACCTACAAATTCCTTCTCGGGCCATATCGGCTTGCGTTTCTTTACGCGGACCGCCGATGGCATTCGACAGGCAAGCCTCTCGAACACCATTCGTGGAACCGTGTAGGCGGCGATAAATCGGACTTCTATGCGGTAGATGTGGCTGAGTTTCTACCAGGCGCCCGGCGATTTGACATGGGCGAACGCTCCGATTTCGCGGTACTGCCAGTTGCGACCGCTTCTCTTCGCCTCTTGAGTGAGTGGAGCGTCCCAACCGTGTTTTCCCGGCTTGATTACCTCAACCAATTGATCTGGGACGAAGCTGCGAAGCTCGATCTAACGGTGTCTGACAACCGCTTTCGAGCCCCGCATATTGCAATCGTCGATCTTGGCGACAGGCCGATAGAGGGACTTTCCGAACACCTCAAGAGCCAGGGAATTTTTGCGACCGTGCGTGGAAAGAAACTACGGATCTCTCCTCACGTCTATAACGACGAAGAGGATGTGAAGCGCCTCTTCGCAGCTATTGCATGAATTGCGGGGCCGCAAGACCCCTCCCCTTCGCTGACACGGTCAGACGGCGGCAGTGAATTGGATTTCCACACGGATGTCCGGGAGCGCGAAGGTCGCGCCCACGGTAGCGCGTGCGGGAGGAACCGTGCCTTCGAGCCACGTGATCCACGCCCTGTTCATCTCATCAAACTCGTTGATGTCGCGCATCCAAATTTGCGCTGACAGAATTTTCGATTTGTCCGACTGAGCCTTGCCAAGAAGCGCGTCAGCCTTCCGCAGCACCTGTAGAGTCTGCCCGAAAGCATCGGCACTTCTGTCATCGGCTGTCAGGCCCGAGAGATATGCCACCCCCTGATGGATAACCACACGGCTCAATTTTTCGTTTGTTTCTAGCCTTTGGATGTCTGACATCAATTTGGTTTCCATTGCTGTTGCATCGGCGGCCAGAGCTTGCTGAACTAGCTTTTTGCTGCCGCCAGATGCGGCGACAGTCGCTTCGGGATCAAAATCGGTCAATTGAGTTGGGGCCGCACGGATCGGGCGAAAAGTTATGAACTCAGCGCACGAGGTTCAGGATGCCTTCCTCTACCCCGTTCATATAGCTGCGCGTGCCCTGGATGAGATGTTCGGTGAACGCATCGGCTGCCGTGGATGCGATCACGCCCCATGGTCGATAGACACTGAGATTGAGATCGAGATGAGGCCGGAAATCCCTGATCTCGATCGGTAGGTCGCGCGCCGTCCAGGCGGACAAGCGATCAACGACGGTTACGCCCATGCCGCACGCCACAAGACTGATGCAGGTACTTGAAAGGCTCGACTCCACTTTGAGTGAACGGTTCACCCCACGCTCCACGCACAAGGCGTCGAGTTGCCGCCGCATTGGATCTGATGATCCCATCGAAATGAAGTTGATGCCGTCGAGATCGTCCGCCTGAATGACCTGCAATTGTGAGAGCTTGTGGCCGGCAGGCATCACGCAAACCGGCGGAGTTGCCGTCAAGGCGCGGCGAACGATTGATGGGTTTTCTTCCGATGAGGTAACGCCGATTCCGATGTCCAACTGGTTACGGCTCGCCCGCTGGATAACGGTTATCGAGCTCCGGATCTCCAGCGAGATCGAGACTGATGGATGAAGTTGGGAAAAGCTGGTGATCAGCGACGGAAGTAGCGTGAGTCCAAAAGCTGGTAATGCACATACGTTCAGCCGGCCGCTGCGTAGTTCACGGATATCTCTAGCCGCACGCGAAATACCTCGTGCCGACTCAAAAACCCGTTGCACTTCAGCGTGCAGCATATGCGCCTCCGGCGTCGGAATGAGACGTTGCCGGGTCTTCCTGAAAAGCTGGAAGCCGGCCTTCTCCGCAAGGTGCTGCAGCATCTTGCTAACGGCCGGTTGCGTGATGTCCAGAGCGTCCGCTGCCTTCGTCGTTGTTCCGTGCAGCATAACCGAGGCGAACACCTCGATTTCGCGGGGAGTGAATTCCTCGTGTTTCCCTGGATCAGTGGCACTTTGATTGCCCATCCAGAACCACCCTTGTTATCAAAAACCAGTTACTTGACGCTAAGGCCAGGCGAGTGTCTCTACTAATAACTTTGGGGAATAATCTCATGCAAGCAGTTCATAGATAATGAGATCATTGCCAGCCGTTCGTATTTTTGGCCCTTTTTGCAGGCGAACATGAGGGAGCGTTGTGGCCGCGCTGCCTCAAGGATGCGCCCGCAAGCCTTCCGATCCTGATCGGCGATCACACAAAATCGGAGAAAACCTCACGGGCGCTTGGCGCAATGCCTCGCCATTTCGCCTGCCCGTTACCTCGGAGAGCGGGCGGAGGGAGGCCAATCATCCCTGCGGTATGGGAGATTCTGCCAGGGTCAACGCAACCTCATTGCCCCGACTTTATGAACGTCGATGATCCCATCCTATAACCCTCGAGAATAGCTCATGCTGATAAAAATATTAGACGGCATGATCTGCGCCATGTCACCTTCCTTAAAATTACATGTGACAGCTGGAGTGGATACCGGCCGTGCCGAATTGGAAAGAGGTTCTGCCCTTGGTTCGGACGGCGTTTGCGGAAACGATCGCGGCAACACCACTTCGGCGACTCACCAAAATAATCCGGCAAGAGGAAAGATCGGAACCGCGCGGAGGCAGCCCGTCCGGCTCGCGAGGTAAAATGGGGAAAAGGGCGATGGAGAAAGCTCAATGACACTTACGCGTCGCAACATTCTAACGTCTTTCGCCACTGCACCACTCCTGTTGGGGTTGGACGGCCTGATCAGGTCTGCCATGGCCGACAACCACACGGGAACCTTGCGTGTCGCGGTGGCCAAAGCGTCCGCCAATCTGGACGCGCGTGACTATGTCGCCCAGTTCCAACTGCAAGATCTCATTTACGAGCCATTGATCAGATATGGGGAAAGGGGTGCTCCGGTACCCTGCCTCGCAGAATCCTGGAGCCTTTCCGACAACGACACTCGATTGACGCTGAATTTGCGGAAGAATGTAAGTTTTACCGACGGGCATCCCTTCGACGCGGATTCGGCTATCTGGAACCTGAAACTCTGGATGGGTGTTGCGGACAATTCCTGGATCAACGCCTCCAAGTTCTTCTCGGGTGTCCAGAAGATCGACGAGCACACGATCGAGATCAAGTTTACGCAGCCCGTACCGGGGCTCATGTATGAACTCAGCTATGTTCGGCCCGTACGTTTCCTGTCTCCCATTTCCGTCAACGAGGACGGAACCCTCAAGGCACCGGTTGGAACTGGGCCGTGGATTGTTCAAGCAAATTCGACCTCCGGCAGTTCTTTCATCCGCAATGATAAATATTGGGGAGATAAGCCATCTTTTTCCGGGATCGAGATTACCGTTATGCCGGATTCTCGTTCCCGTGTTGATGCCATGCGTTCTGATGAATTGGACATTGTCGGCGGCGGAGCCGCTGCGCTGACATCGCAGGAGGCGGACACCTTGCGGCGGGCGGGAATCAACGTCATCACCGCGCAGGGCTCGATGACGATGGTGCTTTCCTTCAATACTCAAAGGAACCCCGCCCTTGCGGAGAAGGCCGTACGACAGGCGATTGATGTTGGCTACGACCGGACTGCCGTATCAGCTGTGCTCTTCAATGGCGACGCCGCTCCGGCTGGTGATCTTCTCGGGCCCACCGTGCCCTTGTCTGGCACGAGGCATGACGCACCCGTTCGCGACGTCGAGAAAGCGAAGCAACTGCTCGAGAACGCCGGTTGGACTGGCGCGCCGTACCGCTCGAAGAGTGGCAAGAACTTGTCCTTGGAGCTTCTAGTTTCAGACGATTTTATCGCCGGCTCCAAGGTGTTTGGCGAAATTCTTCAGCAGCAGCTTGGTGAAATAGGCATAAACGTCACGGTGCATTCCGTCGACCATGCCTCGCGTCATTCCGAGATTCCTAAGCGCGAATATGACATCGCAATCTTTCAGACCTATGGCGCTCCCTATGATCCATTCGGCTCGGTGACACTTCTGTTCCTATCCACGATAGAAAGCGGGTCCGACGGCAAGGTCGCGCTCGATCCAAGTCTGGACCCACTCATCGCAGCTGCCACTGAAGCGGTGGGAGGTGAAACTCAGTTGGCCGCATTGCAGGTCTTCTACGACAAGCTTCGTGAAGATGTCCTATATTCACCAGTCCTCTACCCGCCGACATATTGGGCAGCTTCGAGTCGGGTCGAAGGCTTCAACGTCCCTCCCACCGATACAGAATTCCCCTATCGAGGTATCGTGTTGAAGTCTTAGTTTCGGGGAGGTGGCTTGTTCATGTTTATTTATCTGAGGCGCCGATTGCGAAACTCAGCACTGCTGCTGCTGATGGCGTCAGTATTGTGTTTCGGGCTCGTCGTGGCTGCCCCGGGAAACGTCGCTCAGCTCATCGCCGAGCTGCGCTTTCCGGGCGCATCCAAGGCTATGGTAGACCAGGTCGCGCAGGAGCTCGGGCTGAACGATCCTGTTCCTGTTCGCTATTGGCACTGGTTGCAAGGCGTCGCTCAAGGTGACTTCGGCATTGCCTATATAACAGGCGAAGATGTCGGCAACGCCATCAGAGACAGGGTTCCGACCACGATGAAACTCATTCTCGGGGGGAGCATCGTGACGATAGTCTTGTCGGCAGCGATGGGACTGATCGGTGCGGCTTGGCCAGGACGTTTCCCCGACCACATAGTGCGGCTCATGGCTCTGCTAGGCGCGTCGACACCAGTGTTTTTCGGAGGCGCAGTTCTGATCCTGATTTTCGCCGTCAATTTGCGATGGTTGCCTTCGTTTGGCGACAGCTCCATTTTGAGTTGGGTACTCCCATCAATCGCGATGGCGGCGCCTTCCGCTGCTGTGCTTTCTCGTGTGCTTCGGATCGGCATTTCCGAAGCGATGACACGGCCTTATGCCCTGACGGCGCGCGCGAAGGGGTTCTCGGTCCTGCATATCATGCTCCGCGATGCCTTACCCAATGCAGTTCCCGCATATGTCAGCGCGCTGGGCAACATGATCGGCTCGATGACTATCGGAGCGATCATCGTCGAACCGCTTTTCGCCCTTCACGGCATAGGCGAGCTCTTTGTATCAGGCGTTCGCACCAGAGATTTCATGGTCATGCAGGCCTGTCTCCTGGCGTTTGTACTGTATGTCTCGCTGGTGAACCTGATAGCCGACTTGCTGATGATTGCGGCGGACCCTAAGCTGCGGAGGCAGGTGGCATGAAGCGCTTTTGGCATTCCGTTGGAGAGGCGTTCAGCAACTTTCCAAAGTCCGCGCTGATTGGGGTAGGTCTGTTTCTCTTTCTAGGAGCATTCGGTCCGTGGCTGGTCCCCCACGACCCCAACCTACAGGATCTTACTGCTCGCTTCGCCGGTCCCTCAGCCGATCATTGGCTCGGGACGGACCATATCGGCCGCGATGTCTTCTCGCGCTTGATTGTATCGGCTCGAACAACAGTCGTCGCAATGACCATTGTCGTGACGTTCAAGCTCCTTATCGGAGTCACGCTGGGTACTTTCGCCGGCTTCGTCAAAGGTCGGACCGAAGAGATCCTGATGCGCTTCGTGGAACTCTTCATGGCGCTTCCGTCGCTCATCATAGCTCTCGCAATCATCGGCATGCTCGGAACGGGCTACTGGAACATGGTGCTGGCGCTGATCCTGGCGTTCTGGGCAGGTTCCACTCGCGTCGCCCGCGGCGTGGCGATCGGGATATTGAACCGGCCGCATATCGAAGCACTCCGGGTTCTTGGGGCCAGCCCGCTGCGAATCTATTTCCGTCATCTGCTTCCATCAACGCTAGGAATGGTGCTGGTCTATGTTTCAGCGGATGCAGGAGGGATTGCACTATCAATTGCGACTCTTTCGTTTCTCGGACTGGGCATACAACCGCCCACTCCGGAGTGGGGGCAGATGCTCGTTGATGCGTTGCCGTACCTCGATCTCAATCCGTGGATGGTATTGCTTCCCGGCTTTGCGATCACAGGAGTCGTCGTCAGCTTCAACTTGCTTGGCGAAGCGATTGCACTGAACCGTGTGCCGCGCGACTTGCGACGTTGGGTTTTGCGGCGCGGCCGGCTTGTCGCTGCCTCATGGGAACGAGCACCAATCGAAGATCCGAAAAAGCGGATTGCGACATGAGCACAGATAAAGTTCTGGAGGTAAGAGACCTCAGTGTCGATCTCTTCACCAAGAATGGTGCACTTAGGCCTGTTGACCGGGTCAGCTACAGCGTGCGCAGGGGAGAGACGCTAGCCATTGTCGGCGAGAGCGGCTCCGGCAAGACTGTGATGAACTTCGCGCCACTCGACCTTATGCCAGTTGGGCTGGCGGTCCAGATCAGCGGTTCATTCAACATCGCCGGTACTAATATTGCAGCCTTGCCGCCTTCCAGCCTGCGCCATGTTCGTGGGAAATCGGTTGGAGTGATTTTCCAAGATCCGATGAGCGCCCTGAATCCGGTCAGGCGGGTGGGCCGACAGATCGCGGAGGTGGCGCAAAAGCAGCTAGGCTTGACCACCCGGCAAGCTGAGAAGCGCGCTGAGGAATTGCTCTCCCTGGTAGGAATGTCGGACCCAGTCCAGCGCATGAGACAATATCCTCATGAACTGTCGGGGGGTCTACGACAGCGCGTCATGATTGCGATTGCGGTTGCGAGCGAGCCGCCTCTGCTAATCGCGGACGAGCCGACAACGGCGCTGGACGTGACGATCCAGGCGCAAATACTCAAGCTCCTGCAAAGCCTTCAGAAAAGATTGAACATGGGTATCGTGCTGATCACGCACGATATGGGCGTCGTTGCCGCCATCGCGCATCAGGTCGCCGTGATGTATGCGGGACGTATTGTGGAGTACGGCCCCGTAGCGGACGTACTAGTGTCACCCTCCCATCCTTATACCTGTGGTTTGGTCGACGCGATTCCAAGAGAGGAAGATCCTTCCGGGTCACCCTTCAGGGGAATTGCCGGGCTTCCGCCGATCATGGGAGCGCCTCTGGAGGCATGCGCATTCGCCGAGCGGTGCGCATTTACCCAGCCGGTTTGTCTCAACGGCCGGCCCCAACTGCACTCCATTCCGCAATCATCTGTTTCGATGGCGTGCACTGTAAAATACGAGCAACTGAGGTAAGGACAGTGAAAAGCATCCTCGAGGTAAAGGACCTGACCACCCGCTATAAAAGCGGGGAACGGGACAAATGGATCACCGCTGTCGATAACGTTTCAGTTCACCTAAATGCCGGCGAGATCGTTGGACTTGTCGGCGAATCCGGGTGCGGCAAATCCTCTCTCGGACGAACCATAGTTGGTCTCGAGAATCATCAGCATGGCAGCGTAGTGCTGGACGGCACCGATCTTTCAACCCTCCGGGGGCGCGCGCTACGAGATCGGCGACGTACAATCCAGTACATCTTTCAAGATCCCTATGCCAGCCTCTCCGAACGTCAGACCGTCGGTGAGACCCTGGCCGAGGCACTTGTCATTGCCGGCAAGGTTTCGGCCAAGCAAATCGACACCAAGGTCGGCAAGTTGCTCGATCAGGTTGGGTTACCCTCGCAAATGAATAGCCGGTTTCCTCGCGAACTGTCGGGTGGACAAAGGCAGCGGGTCGCAATCGCCAGGGCCTTGGCGGTCGAACCGAAGGTGTTGATATGCGATGAGCCTGTGTCCGCTCTTGACCTGTCAATCCGGGCTCAAGTCATGAATCTTTTCTTGGAGCTGCAGCGTGATCTGGGGGTGGCGATGCTTTTCATTGCTCACGACCTAGCGCTGGTTCGACAGGCCGTGACGCGGCTCTATGTGATGTATCTCGGGAAAATCGTCGAGGAGGGTACGAGCGAGGAGGTCTATCGAACACCTCAGCACCCTTACACCCGGGCTCTGTTAGCTTCGGTTCTGCAATCGGATCCTCGTGTTGCCGCTGAACGGGGACTTGTCACGCTGGCGGGCGAAATCCCCAGCCCGATCAATCCTCCCTCCGGTTGCCGGTTCCACTCGCGATGTCCGATTGCGCAGAGCATTTGTTCGCAGACCCCTCCTGAGATGAAGAGTGGTGGCCGCGGACGTCAGTTCGCGTGTCATTTCGGCACCGATTTGAAGGCGGCGTGACCGACAGGAACTGTGCGCTTCCAGAATGGATCGCAAATGGGGAGCGGCCTGCTGGCTCCGGTCTCGCCTCGATCGCGTTGTCATGCCTGCGGAGAAAGTCCGGGCGCACCAGCTTTCTCCCCTCTCTCCATGAGTCACGTCGACGACCGGAAACAACTAGCCGCGGACGGCGCTGCGCGGTTCATTTCTCTCGCCGTCGATCAACACCGCGAAGAAGCGCTGCAAATCTTCCTCAAGATCGTCAGGGTGTTCAAGCCCGACATTCAAGCGAAAGAGGTAGTCCGGACCCGTCCAAGGCCGAACCGTTCGCAGTGCCTTCACGGTTGATGGCGCGATCAGGCTCTTGGTTCCTCCCCAAGAAGCGCCAATGGAAATTATCTGTAAGGCGTCCAATGCAGCGAATGCTTGGCCCGCATACTGTTCCTTCAGTATGAACGTGAAGACACCGCAGGAGCCGCTGAAATCTCGCTTCCAGATTTCGTGGCCAGGGCTGCCAGGCAGCGCAGGGTGGATCACCGTTTCAACGCATGGATGTTCGGCTAGCCAAGCCGCGATGCGAAGGCCGGATGTGTCGGATCTTGCGAGGCGTATTGCCAAGGTCTCCAGTCCGCGAGCCAGAAGCACACAGTCGTCAGGCGACGTGCCGATGCCCAGTCTTCCAAGAGAGGCTTTGATTTTCAGGCCCAAGGCGTCGTCCCTTGTGGTGATCGAGCCCAAGACCAGGTCGGAGTGACCGGAGAAATGTTTGCTGAGAGCTTCCGCAACAATATCCACGCCATGGCGGATCGGCCTGAAATTGAGGGGAGAAGCCCATGTGTTATCGCACCCGACGAGTGCGCCTTTGGCGTGAGCTATCAGGACAATCGCCGGAATGTCTTGCATCTCCAGCGTTATTGACCCTGGAGACTCTGTCCAGACGAGGCGCGTGCGCGCATCAATCAGGGAATCCAGTGCGCGCAAGTCGACGGGATCGTAGAAGACGGCCTCAATGCCAAGCGACGCCAACTCATGGGTGGCAAAATCGCGCACGGGGCCATACACGGTGTCGGGTATGAGTACTTTCTCGTGTGCGGCAACAAGGGCCAGCATGGAACAAGCGACAGCAGCCTGACCGGAAGGCACCAGCAGTGTGCGTGCGCCCTCTTCCAGTTCGGTGATCTTCTTCTCCAAGTACCGATGAGTGGGCGTTCCATAGAGCCCGTAAACATATCCATCAGCACTGCGCTCGAACCGGGCGGCGAAGGACGCGGCATCCGGATACCGGATTGTCGAGGCGCGATGTATCGGAACGGTCAGGCTGTCATAGCCTTCCAGGCTCACCGCGAACCTCGCCACCGATCTTGTGTCATCATGCATTCGATCCCGTCTCCGTTAATGACGCCATTGTTGACATGCGGGGATGTATCCCGTCCAATAGCAACAAATGGCGCTGCTATTCTCTTAGGTTATGGGCCTTAACGGAGTTCTCTGGAGCGCGGGTCGGCTTCAAGTCCGCCATTCGGCGCTTTGCCGTCGCAACAAGAGCATGCCATGCATGCGAGTGCTGCACTTAGCAGAAGGCATCATTTCGAGACCTGTTCGCAACAGCTTGAGAGACGCAATTCGAGGTCATCCAGAAAGACCTTGCGTGCAGCTCGAGCCAATTGTGAGCTATGATGGGGCACCGTTGGTGTGCCTTCCATTGTCGAGCGCCGAGCCCGTGTAGGAGGTCTGATCGCGCATCCCGGTGAGGCGACGCTTTCTCAGCCGCCGGCCACCCAATAACCTGACGGAATAGGAGGCCTAGATCTTACCATTGGACGAACCTGTGCGTCCTTCCCATGATGCAGTCGATGGACGAGTGGTGGGAATACTTTCAAGCTTGAGCAGCCGATACTCGCAGCGGCACGCCGCTTCTCTTCATCAACTAGTTGGATGCATCTCAGCCGGGAAGCGTGTTGGTGAAAGGTGGGTTGCAGGGTTTCGTGGAGCGGGATGTGAGCCGTGGAAGTGTGATGGAGGGAACTCTTCACGTAAAGGACTGGTCATCGGAGCAGGCAAGAGCCGATGCATATCCACTCATCCGGAAGCAACCTGACGCACGAGTGTGTTCGACCATTTCAGATCGCGGCCCGCAAGTCCTCGAGGAACTCCGCAATAATACGAGAGGGGAGACGATTGGGCGGCGTGATCAAGAGGGTTCGAAAGTAAAGTGCGGGCTCGAACGGCCGCAAGGTCAGCCCGCGGCCCTCATACGGCTGTGCGGTCAAAGGATCGACAAGGCCGACGCCGACACCAGCAGCCACCATCGCACAGATCGTTGTCGAATAGGGCGTTTCCATCACAGTTCGTATCGCGACGCCGGCTTCCTTGAGAACGTGCTCGGCGTCGCGTCGGGTCGTGTCTTCCGGGGCGAGAGCGATAAATGGACAGCCGGCAAGATCGATTGGGCGGATGATGTCCAAGGACTCGAGTGGATGTCCCTTGGGCACCGCCACGGCTACTGGAAACTGCGCAAACTCGCTCACCTCAACACCCGTGCGATCGATCTCGTCAGCGACAATCCCGAGGTCGAACTGGCCGGAAGCGACGAGGTCGCGCACATTAGAGGACATGCGCGTCTGGAAGGTGACGGCGATGTTCGGATTTCGATCCATAAAGGCGCGAAGGGCGCGCGGAAGAACATTGGTCGAGAGCGCCGAAAGACAAGCGATCCTGAGTTCGCCGGAGCCGTAGTCTCGAATGCGGGCGGCCGCCCCCCTGAGATGGCTGAGGCCAACAAATGCCTGTTCGACCTCGCGGAAGAAAAGCTGTCCCTCGGGAGTAGGGTGGAGTCTACCCTTGATCCGCTGGAAGAGATCGAAACCAAGCGAGCGTTCCAGCTCTTGGATCATCTTGCTGACCGCTGGCTGGGACACATGCAAAACGTCAGCCGCGCGGGCCGTGGTACCGTTGGTCATCACTACCCGGAAGACCTCAACCTGCCGAAAATTCATCGATGCCGCCACTTCAATTCAATAACTCACGCGAATAGATGTGCGGAAAATTCGCGTCCTTTTCGATCGAAATCCGTACAGCGTTCACAGTGGTTTGGAAAGGCGCTCTCATCCAATTCGTTGTTACACCCGAAGGGCCAACCGAGGACTTTGCATCTCTTGGTGTTGGAGTGCATCCAGCGCCTGTCCATCGACGGCTTCCGAAGCGCGACGTCATGGCCAGGCGCCCGACGCAACATTGCGCCTGAGTATCGGCCTGGAGGACGAAAGCGAGCTCTGGGGCGATATCGAGCGCCTCCTGGCAACCAAGCATGGGATCAACGGGAACGAAAAGCGCGAGCGAAGGATCTCTCAAGGTCGTCCGCTGTGTCTGACGGCGTCCGCGATATAATTTTTGCGCACTTAAGGTGATCAACATGCCGGATGTGGAGAATGTGCTCCGTGACATTGACGACAATTTTGAGATTTCAGTCCGCAAACTTCTGGAGTTAATCTCTATCCCGTCGGTTTCGAACGAGATTTCGGGCGAACCAGAAATTCGTCGCGCGGCTCACTGGCTCAAGTCGGAGTTGTCAGCGATCGGGCTTTCCGCGGAGATCATCCAGACCAACGGTCACCCGGTTGTCCTCGCCAGTTCTCCCGCAGGCTCCATGATCGAGCGCCCACGTTTGCTGTTTTACGGACACTACGATGTGCAGCCGGTCGGCGACTTGAAACAATGGACGCATTCGCCGTTTGAGCCGCGCGTGATCGAGGAAGAAGATGGCGCTCATCGCTTTTACGGCCGAGGTGCATCGGACAGCAAAAGCCAGCTCTGGACGTTCATCGAGGCTCTCCGTGCATGGAAAAGTATCGAGTGCAGTTTTCCAGCCGACATCATCGTGATGCTGGAAGGGGAAGAGGAGTCGGGTTCGGCAAGTTTGCCTGCCTTCATCGAAGCGCATCGGCATGATCTTCAATGCGACGTCGCGTTCATCTGCGATGCGGAGATGTGGTCGCCCACCCAGCCAGCCATCACGACACGACTCAAGGGGCTGGTCCACGAGCGAGTGACCATCTTGGCGCCCAATCCCGATCTTCATTCAGGCCACTACGGTGCCGTGGCCGCGAACCCCATCCGCATACTGAGCAACATTCTGACAGACATTCATGACAAAGCTGGGCGAGTGCGCATTGAGGGGTTTTACGACGGAGTTCGCGAGATTCCGGATAATCTGCGTCGGCGATGGCGGGGGCTCGAACAAGACGCAGGCCGGTTTGAAGAGGTCAACCTGAGCGGCGGCATAACGGAAGAAGGATATACCACGCTGGAAGCAATGTGGGCACGCCCCACCGTCGACATGAACGGCATCACGGGAGGCAATCAAGGACCGGGCGGACGGTCAGTCTTGCCTGGAAGTGCAACAGCACGTCTCAGCTTCCGGCTCGTCGATGCACAGGAACCGGGGAAGATCCGTGCCGGGTTCAGGGCCTACGTTGAATCGAAGCTTCCGAAGGGTTGCACTGTGGAATTTGAGGGTGATGACGGCAGTCCGGCGGTAGTCCTTTCGCACGACAGCCCTTTCGTAGCTGCCGCTGCGCACGGACTGGAACGCGAGTGGGAAACACCTGCCATTCTGAGAGGGACAGGTGGTGCGATACCCTTAGTCCACCAACTAAGCGAGGTTCTTGGCGTTGAGTGCGTCGTCATCGGCTTCATCTTGCCCGGTGACTCCATCCATGCGCCAGACGAACACTACGATACGCGACGTCTACGAAAGGGCGTTCGCAGCTGGGTTAGGATCTTTGAAGAAATCCAACTGCGGATCGCAGGATAGACGCCGTGGCGAGGCTGTCGACTTTCGAGACCTTCGGAGGTGATTTGGCACCAGACACCATCTCACCGGCCGCTTCCAGCAGGTATAGACCGGCGGCCCCGCGCTGGCTTGGAAAAGATGATCGAGAAGAGATGGACGCCACCATATTGTGCCAACGGTTTCTGCATTAGATGTAGAGCCTCGCTGCTATGCGCACTGCCGTCCTCGTGGCCGGAGCGGCCTGCATGAGCTTGTCGCTGCATGTGCTGGCGAAGCGGCTAGATCGGTGCATCGGTCGGCAGGGACGAGTTCCTCTCGTTGAAGGGAACTCCATGGTAAGATGGCGGCCACCCGTTCAAGGCCGGCTCGTGAATGAGGTGCGAAGCTGTCGCTCGCGTTGTTGAAACAGTTTGTCGGCTTAGGGACAGACTTTCCGGTCCCCGCGGATCATTGCAGCACCAAGATAGGTTCATTACGCCCAACACCGTAGAAAATGGCCGCAAGTCTGCAAACTTGATAGGAGCTCTCATTTGGGGTTCGAGTTTTTTTAGACTAGAGCGCTACCGCCTTTTCCGCACTCAAAAGGTCTCGACAGAAGCGGAAGCGAAAGCTTTTTGCTCTGCGTCAGAGCAGGCGTGTGGAGGTTTCAGGACATGATGGAGGTCCACCTTTGTGATCGTTATGCTGGTGTATTGTGGAAGTACGGGGCCATGGGCAATGAACCGGTGAGCAACAGCGTATTAATCGAACACATATACGGTCAGTGGGCGGTTCAAATCGTGGAGGGCGGCAAAGTCTCGCAGCAATTCGAAACCGAACAATTTGCTCAGAACTTTGCTGCCGGCCAGAAGGTGCGCCTCAAACTGCCACTGCCCCACTCAGTGAAACCACCACGGCCAGAGCTTCGGTGACTTCTCTGCTTGTCGGAGTTGCTGCCATTCATCTCGGCTGGGTAGCGTCCAAAGGGGAGCCCGCTGCCAATTCGGCAGCGGGCTTTCGGTGAAGACGCGGCTACATCCATGGAGAGGAATCGACCACATACAGCCTTAACCCACGGCCGGTGGATTAGTTTCAGAATCTGCCCATTCTCTATGGCTGGGGAGCGCCTGGTCTGGGGCTCAATCGTCCCGGGAATGCCCGTTGTGTGTTGGCTTGAATGTGCACATCCACCACCCGCGATTCAATAAGCCTAAGATTCCGAAACCAAAAATCGGTCTTTGGTGCAACAAACACGCCAACTGGACGTTGCGGGATGATCGCAGGAGGAATCGATATGGCCGACGACAAGAGCAAGCGGGATTCCCGCGATCGGGACCGTGTTTCAGCCGATGAAGATTATGAGGTCCAGTATTTCGCCAAAAAGGTCGGCATCACGCCTCAACAGGTCAAGGAGTTGATTGCGAAGCACGGCAACGAGCGCGAGACGCTCGAGCGAGAAGCCAAAGCGCTGCGGAAATAATGACCAGGCTATCCGATCTCGGCAGACCACTAGTCGGGCACCGATGTGAAGGCCCGCCCGCGAGCGAACTCGAGCATTTCATCCCTTGCCCTGTTTGCGGTCAGCAGATCGACATGCGCGATCTTCGGCAGGTCGCCTATCATGCTGATCCGGAGCACGAGCCGCTCGAACTGGACGCGTAGGAACAAAAGTGCCGAAATATCATATTGAGGAGATGGATCGCTATGCCGTAATGGCCAGCATCATCAACGCGAAAACTCCGATCAGGCGGACGGAAAGCGACGGAAAAAGGAAACCTAACTCTGCGCACCAGCGGGCCTGTTTGAATCAGGGTCACCGACGAGAAGCGCGGGCTATCTTCGAATACAGTTTTTGCCTGTAGATGGCGGTCCATACCCTGCTCGCCCACTGCGCACGCTGGGACGCACCATGCCGTCGACCTCGATACGCAAGTTCGACTATGACCCGGACACTAGGGTCCTTTCGGTCTGGTTTGTAGCCAGCGGGAAGCAATACGAATTCCTGGACGTGCCGCTTGAGGCGTTTGTCGCGTTCAAATCTGCCTTTGCCAAGGGCCGCTATTTCAACAATCACATCCGTAACCACTATGCATTCCGGCTCACGGAAGGGCAGGCAGGCTCGTCGGACGATTAGAGAGGTTCATAAGTAAAAGACCGCAGCTTTCGAAAGGCGGCGCTGACCCGATCGTTGCCGTCGGTCCGGCAGCGGGAGGCATCCACACCAATCGCTGCCGGCCGGTCGGCACAATTAGCAACCTTCGGCAGTCGTTTTCATCTGCCCAGGGGCGGCGGACTTGGCGCTTGTGTCATCCTGCTGACCAGGAGCCGCCTGCTTCGCACTGCCACTCTGCTGGCCAGGCGCACAGTCCTTCGCAGAGTTCGAGTTTGTCGACTTCGTTGTGGTCGAATCCGTGTTGCTATCTGTCGTCGGCATCGTTGTGGTTGTAGTGGAGGAACCACTCGACGTCGTCCCTGTTGTCCCTGTCGTCCCGGCTAAAGCAAGCCCGGTGGAAAGAGCCATCATGGCAGTAGCAAAAAGAAGCCGTTTCATCGTTCATCTCCAAATGACAAAGCAATGTCCCTTCCGTTCGATAACAAGGGTGCCAACGATCGGTTCCGTGCGCTAATGGATTCTAGCGCAAAGTGGTGGGCTTTTCGGTCGGGTTTGCCCCTGCCCCCTGGCCTCGCGATGTGCTGTTTCGGCAGGGGTTGGGGTCAGGCTTCGGAATAACCATCGGCAGCCGCTTGCGCACCGGTGCGATGCGGATAATGCTGGGTATGGCTGGGCTGGAGCGGAACTCTTTCCAGCCTGGCCCGGCTGCTTTCCCCCTCAGGCGGCAGCGTCTCTGCGGCGGGAGGGCATGCCCATTTGACCGTTTCCGCCCCCTACAGACGCACGGCGGCCTGCGGTGTTTCGGCCAGACAATGTCTGCGTGTTGACCTGGATCGTGCCCGGCGTATCAACATTGTTTCGAGGCCGACTGCTTGGCGACGCGATATGATTGGGTTGTGGGAACCCTGCGATTTCTCGAAAGTACCGGCATAGGGTATCCTGGGGACGATAGGGAGCGGCCAAATCGTCGGCAGAAGAACGTCCGAAAGGGCTATCGGCAGCTCCGTCGTGGGAACGAGAAAAGTAGAGAAGCAGAACTTTCGTGTGCGATTTTTGCACACGCCTTCCGGCAACCATCTGATAGACGTATCTGCCCCGTCCATCATTGCGACGAGTCTTGTTTTTCAACGTCGTGACACTCGATACCGACTTGCCGTCACGCTGGCTGACGATAGCAAAAGAGCGCCCTTGCGAATGTCCCACTACCAATCAACCCCGCTATCGTACGCAACGGCCCGATTGTGTCGGCCGCCCAATGCGGTGTCTGTGCAATAGCGGCTATATTTTGCCCTTCCTATGGCGAGTAGAAGCCTTCCGCGACCTACCGCATCTCGCTCAAGACATTCTCGCCGTCACCCATGCGCATCGGCTTCACCCCTCGGGAGATTTGCGCTCGCTTGTCGGGCCTTGCCTTCGATCTCGATCTTGCTCCGCGCTTGAAGATCGAAGCGCACCGTTACGGTGCGCATGCGTGCATGCAGCACATCGTCCAGCGTGCCGCGCATTTCATGCAGAAAGGTCAGCGACGACTTCCCAAGCTTTTCTATAACGGTGCGAACGGTGACCAGAGTTCCCACCTCGGTTTCGTGCACGTAGTCGATCTCCATCCTCACATCCGCCCAGCCGAGCGTCGGCGTCAAACGGGGATCGGCGATCCTGCCGAGCAGCTGGAAACTAGCGTCGTCGAACATAGCGACGTAGTGACGGACGTTGAGATGGCCCATCGCGTCACACATCCAAGGATGGACGACGCCGACATAGGTTTCAATCGGGGGCGTCAAAACCCGACCTCGTTTCCGCCCTTGAGATCCAGCAACTGGCGGGCTTCGTCGGGGGTTGCGATTTCAAGCGACAGTTCGCCAAGGATGCGCTTGATCTTGGCGACCTGCTCGGCATTGCTCTTGGCAAGCGCGCCCTTGCCGATATAGAGACTGTCTTCCAGCCCGACACGCACATTGCCACCCATGATCGCACCCATCGTGCAGAGGTTCATCTGGTGCTTGCCGGCGGCAAGGATCGACCAGAGATAGTCGTCTCCGAACAGCCTGTCCGCCGTCCTGCGCATGTGCATCATGTCTTCGGCGTCGGCGCCGATTCCGCCCAGAAGTCCGAAGATCGTCTGGACGAAAAGCGGCGGCTTCAGCAGCTTGCGGTCGAGAAAGTGCGCCAGCGTATAGAGGTGACTGACGTCATAGCACTCGAACTCGAACTTGGTGCCGTAGGCCTGGCCAACCTCGAGGATGATGCGCTCGATCTGCTCGAACGTGTTGGAGACGATGCCCTTCTTCGTGTCTTCCAGGTAGCCCTTCTCCCAGTCGTACTTCCAGTCGGTGTATTTCGGCGCGATGTGGTGCAAGGCGAAATTCATCGACCCCATGTTGAGCGAGCAGAGTTCGGGTTTGGCGGCATGGGCGGCTTCGAGACGTTCGTCGAGCGTCATCTTGAGGCCGCCGCCGGTAGAGATGTTCATCACCGCGTTGGTTTGCTGCTTAATGCGCGGCAGGAAGTCCATGAAGAGCTTAGGATCGGGGGTCGGTTTGCCCGTCTCGGGGTCGCGGGCATGCAGATGGATCACCGACGCGCCGGCTTCGGCTGCGCCGACGGCGGCATCGACGATCTCTGACGGCGTTATCGGCAGATACGGGCTCATCGTCGGCGTGTGGATCGAGCCGGTGACCGCACAGGTGATGACGACTTTCGGCGCTTTCTTCATGGTTGGAGTCTCCCTTGTCTGCCTTTTGTTGTTATCTATCGAGCGCGAGGCAATCCTCACGACCACAGCCCAGCCGGACCGCCGTACCCGGATCGAGCTTCGGCTGAGACGACGAAGTAGCAAGCTTGACGATGAATTTCTGGCCGCTCGCGGTCGCGGCGACGAGCCGGACATGATCGCCGACGTAGATTGATTGAACGACCGTCGCCGGAATCTCGTTGAGCGCCGTGACGCCGTCCTGCAGAACGGACAGGCGCTCGGGCCTTATCGACAGCGTCACCTTGGCGCCCGACGCAAGCGCAGCGCCGCAGGACATGGCGTTCAACACGGCGCCGTCGTCGAGGCGGACGATTACGCTCCCATCTTCGCTGCCGGTAAGCACTGCACCTGGCATGCGGTTGTTCTCGCCGATGAAGCTTGCGACGAAGCTTGCTGCGGGACGCTCGTACAGTTCGCGCGGCGTCGACAGTTGCTCGATGCGGCCGGCGCTGAACACCGCGATCCGGTCCGACATGGTTAGCGCTTCGGTCTGGTCGTGCGTGACGTAGACGAAGGTCACGCCCAGCCGGGCGTGAATATCCTTGATCTCGAACTGCATCTGCTCGCGCAGCTGCTTGTCGAGGGCGCCAAGCGGTTCGTCCATCAAGACAAGATTTGGTTCGAAAATCAGGGCACGGGCAACCGCCACACGTTGTTGCTGCCCGCCCGAAAGCTGCGCTGGCCGCCGATTGCCGAATTCGGGCAACTGGACCATGTCGAGAACGTTCCCGACACGTCGCCTGACCTCCTCGCGGCCAAGTTTGCGGACCTCGAGCGGGAAAGCCAGATTTTCGGCGACCGTCATGTGCGGGAAAAGCGCGTAGTTCTGGAACACCATGCCGATGCCGCGACGATTGGCGGGAACGTTGTCGATGCGCTGACCGTCAATGAGAATTTCGCCCTCGGTCGTATCTTCGAATCCTGCCAGCATCATCAACGCCGTCGTCTTGCCGGACCCGGAAGGGCCTAGCAGCGTCAGGAATTCGCCGCGCATGATTTCCAGGTCGAGCTGGCGCACCGCTTGGACCGCATGCCCGTAGCGCTTGCTCACGCCGCGAAACTCGACGTGAACCGGCCCACGCGGAGATCCGCCCATCACCGCGCCTGCGCCTTCGGATCACGGCGCACCGAAGTCGAGCGCTTTCGAGCAGGCTGCGCCTCAGCCGCCGCCGCGGCGCGAAGAATGATGTCGGCGGCCTCGCGCAGATCGGCCACCAGGGCCTTGCGCGCAGCCGCGCCATCGGCGCGACGCAGCGCCGCGAGCATTTCGTCGTGATGGTCCAGGCCCAGGCCGTAGGTCACGTCCGAGCGGACGATGTTCAAGAACGGTCCTGCCTGCAGCCACAATTTCTCGATGATCTGCTGGATGAGAGGTGACCGCGCGGCATGGTACATCGTGAAATGGAACCGCCTGTTCAGGCCGAGATAGTTAGCCATGACGTTGCTCTCGACGCACTCGCGCATCAGGCTGTTCAGCTTCGCCAATTCATCGAGTTCTTCGGGCGTGATGGTCGTCGCAGCCCATTCGGCCGCGGTCCCTTCGACGCTGCAGCGCACACGCACGAGATCCGAAATACGCGCCACCGTGGCCTCGGGGACGATGACGCCCCGGTTTGGGTGGTCGAACATCGCCTCGTCGCTGACGAGTTGCCGCAAGGCCTCGCGCACCGGCATGGCGCTGGTCCGGTACTGTTCGGCAAGCTGTCGCACGACCAGTCTTTGGCCGGGCAGGAAGTCACCGTTCATCAGTGCTTCCTTCAAGCCCGTATGGACACGAACATGAGCTGTCTTTTGCGCGGCCGAGCCGGCGGTGGCATCCTTGCGATCGAGCATCAGTTTGTCCGGCGGGGCAGTATTTTGAGGTTGCTCGACAGGAAATCGTCGAATGCGGCGGCGAAGCCGTCGAGTTCGGCGTCGCCAAATGGCAGTGACAACGCCAGCATGCCGCGCGGCGTCACGTAGTACCCTCGCAACAGCATCTCGATATGCCACAGCGCAATCACCGATGGATCGGCATCGTCGAGCCGCGCCGGCTTGTCCACCGGCCCCCTGACGAAATGCAGGTTCATCAACGACCCGCGCCCTATGACGATGCCCTCGACGCCATGTCGTTCAAGGGAGACGTTCATCGCTTCACGCAAGCGATCGCCGCGCGCATTGATGGCGCGGCTCGCCTCTTGCGTCAGCACCTGCGTCAGACCGGTGAAACCAGCAGCCATGCTGAGAATATTGTTGTTGAACGTCCCGCCATGCGAGAACGCACCAGGCAAAGCCGGATCGAAGCGGTCGACGAGGTCGGCGCGTCCACCGAATGCGCCAAAACTCGCACCGCCGCCGATGTACTTTCCGAGCGTCACGAAATCGGGAAAAATTTCATGCGCACCATGGAGCGCTCGATAGTCGAGGCGCGAGGTCATGACCTCGTCGAAGATCAGCAGCGCGCCGGTCTCCTTCGTCGCTGTGCGCAGCGCCTGCAGGAACTCGCGGGTCGCCGGGATGCAGCCGCCGCCGCCCATCATCGGTTCGACGATGACGGCGGCAAGCTCGTCGCCCTGTTCCTTGATGAGCGCCACGGCGCCTGCACTATCGTTGTAGTCGGCGAAAACAAAGGGGAAAGGCAAATTGAGCGGTGAGCCGCCATGCGCAAAAGTCAGTACGCCGCCGTGATAGCCTTCCCGGAAGGCGAGTATCTTCGAACGCTTCGTGATGGCGCGAGCGGCGGAAATCGCCATGATGTTCGCCTCGGTGCCCGAGTTGCAGAAGCGCACGCGCTCGATGGCTGGAAAACGCTCGACCACCGCCGCTGCCAGGCGCGCCTCGTAGCGGTTGGGTGCACCCAGCATGATGCCGCCCTGTATGACGTCCACAAGGGCCGCCGAAATCGCCTTGTCGGAGTGACCGTAGAAGCCGGCGCTGTATTCCGAGACCAGGTCGATATAGGTATGGCCGTCCAGATCGGTCACCCTGCAGCCCTCGCCGGAGACGAACGAAACAGGGAATGGCGGGTACCAAAGTACAGCCCTCGTATTGCCGCCCGGCAACGATGCCGCGGCCTCGTTCTGACGCGCCAGGCTGTTCGGGTTGGCGTCAGCGAAACACTGTCGCGCCTCGTCCAGAACAGCAGCGAGACTGACATTGGCGCGCACGTCTCTAGTGCCTTGCAGCATTCGATCAAATCCCCTTGTCTTTTTAACTTTTTTGCACCCTATCGCAAATTCCTGTTGCTAATCAATCCATTTTGCGTTTGAAATTTGATCAAATCCACAACGATAAGAAAGGGGAACTGCGATGAGGACTTATCTGCAAGCCGTATCTGCCGCCGCTATCTGCCTCGCGACCTCGACTTTTGCCGCGTCCGCAGCCGATCCCGTCACGGTGGTCGGCTGGGGTGGTACATGGGACAAGGCCTACAAGGATGGAGTCTGGGACAAGTATACCGAAAAGACGGGCGTCCCGATCATCATGGAAGAGTGGGGCGGCGAGGTCGCCAAGGTGCGTGCCCAAGTGCAGGCGGGCAATATTACCTACGACGTCGTCTCGGTGGAAGCGCCCGCCATGGAAGTCGGCTGCGCCGAAGGCCTGTTCGTCCCGCTGACGCCCGAGATCACCGGCGACGCGGCGAATTATCTCCCAGGCACCCTGCATGAATGCGGTGTCGCGTCCGACACATGGGCAACGGTTCTTGCCTACAACACCGATGTCTATAAGGGCGACGCCGCGCCAAAGAGTTGGGCGGACTTCTGGAACGTCGAGAAATTTCCGGGAAAGCGCGGCCTCTACCAGCAAGCGCAGTTCACGCTGGAAAACGCGCTCATGGCCGACGGCGTGAAACGCGAGGACATGTACAAGGTGTTGGCCACGCCGGAAGGTGTCGACCGGGCTTTCGCCATGCTCGACAAGATCAAGCCGAACGTCGTCTGGTGGTCCACCACGACGCAGGGCATTCAGAACCTCGACAGCGGCGAAGTGACGCTCAGCGACGCGTTCAATGCACGCATCACCAACGAAGCCATCAACGAGAAGAAGCCCTACGCCATCGCGTGGGACGCCGGCTTCTTCTACGGCACCGACTACTGGGCCGTGGTGAAGGGCGCACCGCACCAGCAAGGCGGGCTGGATCTCCTCAAGTGGTTCTCCATCCCTGAAAACCAGGCCGGCTTCTCCAAGCTCTATGCCTATGGCACCGGCCGCAAGGAAGCCGCCGACCTCATTCCCGCGGACTGGAAGGCCAACCTGCCGACGTCGCCGGAGCACCTCCAGTACGGCGCCGCCTATGACAACGACTTCTGGACCGAGCACAAGGAAGCGTTGGAAGAACGCTTCAAGGCCTGGCTCGCGAAGTAACTTGGGCATGTTGGTCGGGACAAAACCGGCTATGAAGCGACGCCAACGGGGCGGCATGCTCGCCCTGTTGACGGCTCCGCTTATATTATTCGTAGTCATTCTGTTTCTGTGGCCGGTGGCGCGCTTCCTCGCTCTGGCCGTCGACAACTCGGATTTCTCGAACAACCTGCCGCGCACCATTGCCGCTCTTGCCGGCTGGAAAGCAGAGAGCGGCCTGCCTGGCGAACCCGTCTTTGCAGCACTCGTCGAGGACCTGGCCGACGCGCGGCGCGCCGGGAAGGAAGGCGTCCTGGCGCAACTCGTGAACCAGCGCGTTGTCGGTAGCCGTTTCCTCGTCATCAAGACGGCAAAGGATGCGGCCGACGGCAAGCTCGGCATGCGCCCCGTGCGCGACGAGGTGCTCGCCAAACAGGCCGGCTGGAAAAACATCGATCTCTGGCAGGTCATAGCGCGTCAGCAAAGCGCGCGAACGGACTATTATCTGCTTGCGAGCCTCGACCTGAAGCGCGGGGCGGACAATTCGATCGAAGCCGTTTCGGCCGACCGCGCCATCTTCGTCGACGCGCTGCTGCGTACGATCTGGATCAGCATCGTGGTGACGGTCATCTGCGCGGTGCTCGCCGTGCCGCTGGCGCAGGCGATCGTCAGCGCGCCGCCTGCCTGGTCGAAGCTGATGTTCGCGCTGATCCTGTTTCCGCTCTGGACATCGCTGCTGGTGCGCACCGTCATCTGGATCATCGTGCTGCAGAAGAACGGTCCCGTGAATTCCACACTGCTCGGATTGGGTATCGTCAGCGAACCCCTCGACCTCATCTACACCCGCTTTTCGCTGTACCTGGCGATGGTTCAGGTTCTGCTGCCCATGATGGTCCTCTCCGTCGTCGCCGTCATGCGGCGGGTTCCGACCACCTACATGCGCGCGGCGCTGTCGTTGGGTGCGCCGTGGCTCACGGCGTGGCGCCGCGTGCAGTTGCCGTTGATCCTGCCCGGCATCCTGTCCGGCGGGGCAATCGTTTTTGTCTTCGCGCTCGGCTATTACATCACCCCGACGCTTGTCGGCGGGCCGACAGACCAGATGATCTCCAGCTACATAGCCTTCTACACCAACAGCACGCTGAACTGGGGCATGGGCGCAGCGCTTTCCCTGCAACTGCTGATGATCCTCGTATTGTTTGCGTTCCTGTTCTGGACGGCAGCCGTCCTCTTCCGCAGCAAGGCGCATGTCGCATGAGCGCCGACCGCTTCCGGAAATGGCTGATGTATGCCTATGCGGCGACGTTGCTGGCTTTCATCATCCTGCCCCTCCTGATCGTGGTCCCCATGTCGCTGACCTCGAGCAATTCGCTGGCATTTCCGACGCCGGGCTGGTCGTTGCGCTGGTATGCCGAACTGTGGGTCGACGAGCGCTGGCCGAACGCGCTGTGGAACTCGGTCGTCATCGGGCTATCCACCACGGGTCTGGCTTTGCTGCTCGGCATACCTGCGGCGATCGGGCTCGCCTGGGGTGATTTTGCCGGGAAACGGATCCTCTACGCGATCATCGCCGCGCCTGTGGTGACGCCGGTCGTCATCGTCGGCGTCGCGGCCTTTTCATTCTTCGCCACGCTGGGACTCGTTGGCAACAAGCTATCGATCATTCTGGTGCACACGGCGATGGCCGTGCCTGTGATGCTAACCACCGTCGTCGCCAGCCTTTCGACCTTCGACCGGACGTTGGTTCGTGCGGCGGCATCGCTGGGCGCCGGCGCCATGCGCACCTTCTTCAAGGTGGTGCTGCCGCTGATAGCGCCGGGCGTCGTTACAGGGGCCATCATCGCCTTCATCATTTCTTTCGACGAAGTCGTCGTCGCAAGCTTCCTCTCGACGGGCGCGGAGCGAACCTTGCCCCGCATGATATTCTCCGGGGTGCGCGAGTCCATCAGCCCTGCCATCGCGGCCGTCGCCGTGCTGCTGATCGCTTTCTCCGCGATCCTGCTTGGAGTCATCACCATCCTGCAGAGCCGCTCGCAAGCTCTCCGCGCAAAGGCATCGGCATGAAACTGGTTCCGTCGGTGCAGCAACTCGAGACCGAGATGACGGCGTGGCGGCGGCATCTCCATGCCAATCCCGAGCTCGGTTTCGAAGAGTTCGAGACGGCCCGGTTCGTGGCGGACAAACTGCGCGCGTGGGGCATCGAGACGACCGAAGGCGTCGGACGCACAGGTGTCGTCGGCACGCTCAGGGGCAGGCTCGGCGCTGGTCGCAGCCTTGGCATCCGCGCCGACATGGATGCCCTGCCGATGACTGAGGCACGGCCGCTGGCGCATGCGTCCCGCACCCCCGGGCGGATGCATGGCTGCGGCCATGACGGCCATACCACTATGCTGCTCGGCGCAGCCTCGGCGCTTGTTCGCTCGCCCGACTTCGCCGGCACGGTGCATTTCATCTTCCAGCCGGCCGAGGAGGGTCGAGGTGGGGCGCTTGCCATGCTGAACGAGGGCCTTTTCGAGCGTTTCCCCTGCGATGAAGTCTACGCGCTGCACAATTGCGAACGGCCGCTCGGCGAGATCGCCGTCCACCGCGGAACGGTGGCCGCGGCGGCCGATCGCTTCGAGATCGTCGTCCACGGAAGGGGCGGCCATGCGGCGATGCCGCATCTGGCGATCAATCCGCTCCCCATCGCCGCGCGCATCCTGCTGGCAATCGAAGCCCTGCCCGGCCGCGTCACCGATGTGCATTCTCCCGCAATCGTCACCGTTGGCAGCCTGCGCGCAGGCAAAGCCTTCAACACCATCCCCGATACGGCGTTTCTGACTGGCACCGTGCGCACCTTTGACCATCAGGTTCAAAAGACGCTGGAGACGGCAATCCGCCGCATCGCGAAAAACGAAGCTGAAGCTTTTGGCGCCGACGTCGACATCCGCTACGAAACGCCCTTCGCACCGACGATAAACACTGCGGCGCAAGCCGACGCGATGATCGCAATTGTGAACGAGGTGATGGGACCGGCAAGTCTCGTCATCGATCCGCCTCCCGAGATGGGTTCTGAAGATTTCTGCTACATGCT
The DNA here is from genome assembly GCF_000503035.1 of Mesorhizobium sp. LSHC412B00. Lineage (NCBI taxonomy): Bacteria > Pseudomonadati > Pseudomonadota > Alphaproteobacteria > Hyphomicrobiales > Phyllobacteriaceae > Mesorhizobium > Mesorhizobium sp. LSHC412B00. The sequence continues at coordinate 550,942 of NZ_AYWB01000001.1, forward strand.
GGAACAGCGGCCCGGCTGCTATTTCCTGCTCGGCCAGGCCGACGATGCGCACCAGGCTGCGGCTCACGACACCAACTACGATTTCAACGACGCAATCCTGCCGATTGGCGCGAGCCTTTGGGTCAGGCTCGTGGAGCGCCGCCTATCAGCCAGAGGCGCATCGTGATGCAACTGACGGAAAAGGACATCGTCTGGCGAAGCCATTGGCTGCGGCAGGCCCTGCCCGAGGACCCAGACCTTGCGCCTCCGCTCGAAGAGGCGACCCAGGCTGACATCTGCATCGTCGGCGGCGGCTATCTGGGCCTGTGGACCGCTATACGCCTCAAGGAGCACAATCCCGCCTTCGACGTTGTCATCGTCGAGCGCGAAATTTGCGGCGGTGGCCCGAGCGGCCGCAACTCTGGCATGGTGCTCTCGGCATGGACGAAATACAGCGCGCTCGCCGCGCTGCGCGACGGAAACGATGCACTTTCGATCATCAAGGCATCCGAAGCCGCAATCGGCGGCATCGAGGCTTTCTGCAAGGCCGAGGGAATAGACAGCTGGTTTGATCGCATCGGCTGGATCTGGGGTGCGACGTGCGAAGCCCAGCTTGGCGCCTGGGACGACGCGTTGAACAAGCTGGCGGCGCATGGCTACGTGCCGGCGCGACGAGTTTCGCGCGACGAGATCGCGGCGATGGCCGGTACGACGAGCCACTTCGGCGGTGCGTTCGACGATTCGTCGGCAACCGTGCACCCCGGCTACCTGGTGCGCGGCCTGCGCCGGGCAGCACTGAAGCGCGGCGTGCGCATCTACGAGAAATCGCCGATGACGCGTTTTTCACGCGGCGGCAAGCTCAAGGTGGAAACGGCGAGAGGAACTGTGTCCTGCGGCAAGATCGTGCTTGCCATGAATGCATGGTCCGGCGCCATTCCCGAACTTGCGCCGGCAATCTTCAACATCTCCAGCGACGACGCCATGTCGAAGCCCATTCCAGACCTTCTCGACAAGGTCGGCTACCGCCGCGCGCCGCTGATGATCGATTCCCGCGTCTTCGTTGGCGGTTGGTCGCCGACCCGCGATGGCCGGCTGTCTGTTGGCGTCAGTGGCGGCGTCATCGGCCTCGGCGGCATCGTCGACCAGCGATTTCATGGCCAATCGCCACGGGTTGCCGACATGCGCCGCGTGTTGCGGGACGGTCACCCGGCGCTCGCCGGCTTTCCGCTCGAGACATCGTGGAACGGACCCATCGACCGGACCGTCAGCGGCGTGCCGCTGTTCGGCGCCCTGCCCTCTAACCGCGACATCATTTACGGCTACGGCTTTTCAGGCAACGGCACGACGATCGCCTATCTCGGCGGCAAGATCCTGACCACCCTGTTGACCGCAGGCGAATCCGAACTAACCCATTCGGCGCTCGTGCGTCCGGTGACGCGAGGCTTCCCACCCGAACCATTCCGTTTCGTCGGCGCGCATTTCGTTCGTGGCGCGGTGCGGCGGCGCGACGATCTCGAACATGCCGGCCGAAAACCCGACCTCTTGACCAGATGGCTCGCGGGACTGGCCCCGTCCGGCGTCACCCCTTCGAAAGCCAACCTCCGCGCAAGGAAAGGATAAACGGTGTCCAAGGCCAAGATCTTCAAGCACAGCGAATTGACCCTGAAGCCGTCCATCACACCGACAGGCACATCCTCGATTGCCCGCGTCATCAATGCCGATATCAGTCGGACCATGGGCGGCGGCATCGAGTATCTCGAGAACGCCTCGATCGACTGGACCGTGACCTACGACGAGGTGCTGTTCATCCACGAGGGCACCTTGACGATCGAACTGGACGACGGTCGCCATGAGTGCAATCCCGGCGATATCGTCTGGCTGCCAAACGGCACCCACCTGAAATACATCGCCACCGAGCGTACCGGCTATTTCTATTGCCTTTACCCGTTCGACTGGGCAGCGCGGCAGGGAACGGTAGAACCCTGAACTGACAGGCACTCCTTTTCCATGCGTTGTCCATCCGCAGCGCAGTTCCGAACCCGGGGCGTCCAGACATCGACTCCGGCTCCCACTCCTTGGGTTGTCACGTTCATCATATGTCATGCTGGCGCGCATGTCTGGCGGCAGATTGCAGCGACACAGCTCAGCCGCAGCACCTAAGCAGGAACCGGTAGTTCGACGAGTGGGGGGAAAGGCGGTAGCGCTCTCCCGCTACCAAAAATCGATTAAGTTATTGGAATAGCTAGACATTTCTGCATATTTGGTAGCGCCTCCGGAAAAATTTCTCAATAATTTCAATGCTGCATGGCTGGCGCTATGAACAGGATGCTCCCATCCGCTGCCGACCAGACATTCGGATTGGCCTGAATCGTTCGAGGGGGCGGTCAATATCGTTCCAGAGGTAATCGCCGATGAGCGCGATATAAACCAATGGCATCGGTGCGACCTGGGACAAAAGCCCGCCGCCCTATCTCCTCTGCGTTCCGGCCGCAGGCAGTGCGGGTCGATCGCGTCACAGCCGACGCCGAGCCATCGAGACGGGGCGTCTGTTAATCCCTGTCAGCTTGCCGGATTGCGCGCGGTGACGATCCACGCCGCGCCGTCGATCATCTCCGACCGCTCACCGGGGCAGCCCGCGAAGGCGGCACGAACCGCAGCCGAGGTGCGGGCGCGGATATCGTCGGGCTGATCAGCGAGAGAGCGCGCCAGCGGGCCGACCTCGAGTGTCATCTTCACCGCGTCGTCGAGCGCCGCGTCCCGCGTCTCCCCCTTGCCGAACGGGATGGAGGCATCGAAGGGCGCGATAGCGACATCGGTGAAGCCAGCCACCGTTAGAATACGCGCCACCCGCCCCTGGTCGCCAAACGAGAACGGGCCGGGCGCTTCGGGACCGGGCGGCGTCATCGGCGGAAGGATGCCCTTCATCGCGCCCATCGGCACGCGCACCCAATCGTTCTCGGCCATGCCGCGCCAGCAGACGAAAGCGACCCGCGCGCCCGGCTTGAGCGCACGGCGCATATGAGTGAAGGCCGCCGTAGGATCGTCAAAGAACATCACTCCGAAGCGCGAGAACAGGATGTCGAACGCGCCCTCGGGCAATTCGGTGCTGCTGGCGTCGGCCACCTGGAACACGGCCGGCGTATCCTGTGGCGCTAGCGCGCGCGCTCTGCCGATCAGCGGTTCGGATATGTCGACGCCCAGCACATGGCCCCCCGCGCCGACGCGAGCGGCCAGATCCAGACTAGTCGCTCCCGCGCCGCAGCCGACGTCCAGCACGCGTTCGCCTGTAACGGGCGCAGCGGCTTGGATCGCGGCTTGGCCGAACACCGCCATCATGGCATCGAGCCGGGCCTGGTAAGTGACCCAGCGCTCCCCGCTTTGGGCTTTCCAGTCGGCTACCTGATAAACATTCTTCTCTGTCATGCCATATCCTTTGTTCCGGTCCGTTCTTACCCAGGCTATCGGCTCGCGTGGTCGTTGCCACCGTGCGCGGCGATGAACATGGCGACAGCCGACCGGCAATAGGATTCGATTTCGTTGTCGTCCGCTGCTCTCGCCTCATCGAAGCGTGCGATAATCAGGAGATCGGATCCTTTGAAAAGCGCGGCAAACAAGCGGGCGGACCGGAGAGAATCGGGCACGTTCAGAACCGCCTTTGCGTGCAACTGACGCAACAGGGCCTCGATTTGGGCGATGACATGGGCGGGGCCGGCCTCGTAATGGAGCTTGCTTAACGACTTTGGATTCGTCTGGTCGGCCATTACCATGGCTTCGACACTGCGGACGTCTGATCTCAACAGCGTGCGAAGCAGGGATGATCCCACCGCCATGAGCTGATCTTCGACCGAACCGTCGACGCCTTCAAGAAGGGCCTGTGGTGCAAACAACTGATGGCAGCCGGACGCGATGGCCGCGCTGAACAGCGCCTCCTTGTTCTCGAAGTGCCGATAGATGCTGAGCTTGGATATCTTCGCCCGCTGGGCGACCTTGTCCAATGTCGTCGCTTGAAAACCCAATTCCACAAAGAGTTCGGACGCAGCGTCGAGTATCGTTTGGCCAAGCGCCTCGTTGGCGGGCCGGCCGCGCCGGCCCTGGCTATTTTCGGTCACGNCCCAATTCCACAAAGAGTTCGGACGCAGCGTCGAGTATCGTTTGGCCAAGCGCCTCGTTGGCGGGCCGGCCGCGCCGGCCCTGGCTATTTTCGGTCACGGCAATTACAGTCCTTGACAGTATCTTAATTGTTGAATTACGATACCACACAGTTTCGGAAATATGCAAGCCAAAGATTGGATTTTACCCTGTCCTCCAAATCAAGTTTCCCGAGGCCACCTGGAGATATCGAATGCGGCATCATCCGGTCGGTGAACACAGTGATGGGCGATTGTCTCGGCGATGCCGGAGCTCTGCTCGCTGCCCGTCTTGAGCGCGTATCGTTGGACGCTATTTCGCGCCAGGCCCAGCCCACACCCCTCCAACCACAACACGGAGCCCATCACTATGGATGATGTCATCATCATCGGCGGCAGCTTTGCCGGTCTTGCCGCCGCCCTGCAGCTCGGCCGTGCCCGCCGCAAGGTCACCGTTCTCGATACCGGCCTGCCGCGCAACCGCTTCGCCGGCCACTCGCATGGCCTGCTCGGCCACGATCACAAGCCGCCGCTGGACATCCTGGCCGAGGCGCGGCACCAGCTGGCGCGCTATCCCACGATCAGGCTGGTCAATGCCCGGGCCGACAGCCTGTNACTCGGCCGTGCCCGCCGCAAGGTCACCGTTCTCGATACCGGCCTGCCGCGCAACCGCTTCGCCGGCCACTCGCATGGTCTGCTCGGCCACGATCACAAGCCACCGCTGGACATCCTGGCCGAAGCGCGGCAGCAGTTGGCGCGTTATCCCACGGTCAAGCTGGTCAATGCCCGGGCCGATAGCATCTCCGGCGCCATTGACGATTTCTCCGTCCTCACTGGCGATGGCAAAAGCCTTGGGGCGCGGCGACTGATCCTGAGCTATGGCGTTGCCGACCAGATGCCTGATGTCCCGGGCTTTGCCGAAGGCTGGGGCACGTCCATCGTACCCTGCCCCTATTGCGATGGCTTTGAAGTCGCCGGCCAGCATTGGGGCCTCGTCTGGTCCGGCCCGCCGTCGCACAATTATGTCAGGCTGTACCACGACTGGACCGACACGTTGACGGTCTTCGCTGATGGTCACGACATTGCACCCGATATCCGGGCCGATCTGGCGCGCCGCAACATACCTGTCGTTGATGGCCGGATCGCCGAAATCGCCCGTCACGAGGGGCATAACGCCACCCTCAAGCTCGATACCGGCCCCAATGTCGCAGTCGATATCTTATTCGCGCATCCGCGCAACAGGCCGTCCGCAAGCCTGCATGAATCACTGGGACTTGCCACGGTCGATACGCCCCTCGGCATCGCCCTCAAGGTCGACGAGCGCCGCGAAACCAGCATACCCGGCATGTACGCCGCCGGCGATATTGCAAACCCAGCCATGGCTTCGGTCACCACAGCAATATCGCACGGCGCGCTGGCGGGTATCTCGGCCCAGCAGTCGATGCTGGTTTGAGAGCACAGATTGGAGATGAGCATGACCGTCGAACCGGACAGCGCGGGTGTGCGCTTCCCTCCGCCCCTCCTCTATCTGGGAGCGCTGCTGTTGGGGCTGGCGGGGAGCGGTTCGTCACCCTGCGCTCCTTCGGCATCGACTGGCAGTTGCTGGTCGCGACGGGCGCGCTGCTGTTCGTTGCCGGCGCGGCGATGATGCTTGCGGCGGCGGGGCTGTTCCGGCGGCTGGGCACCAACGTTCCGCCGTCGCAGCCAACGACGCTCATCGCAACGACCGGTCCTTATCGGTGGACCCGTAATCCCATGTATCTCGGCATGGCGCTTATCTATGCCGGCCTTGCGATCGGCTTCGACGGGCCGATCGCCTTCGCCTTGCTCCCGTTGGTGCTGATCGCGATCCAGACGCAGGTGATCGCCCGCGAGGAGCGCTATCTCGAAGCGAAGTTCGGCGACGACTATCGCCGCTACAAGGCCGAGGTTCGCCGATGGCTCTGACTATTCCGCCGCTGCCGCCTGCGGGGCGCAAAACCAGCATTGGCTGGGAAGAAAGAGGAAGAATCGAATGAAACTCTACGACAGCGACCGGGCGCCCAATCCGCGGCGGGTTCGCGTTTTCCTTGCTGAGAAGGGGATCGCGGTTCCTTTGGTGTCGGTCGACATGGGCGCGCTTGAGCAAAAGAGCCAGACGGTCAGCTCACGCAATCCGTTGCAACGCCTGCCAGTGCTGGAGCTCGACGACGGCACCATCATCACCGAATCCGTCGCCATCTGCCGCTATTTCGAGGAGTTGCACCCCGAGCCCGCCCTGTTCGGGCATGGCGCGCTCGGCAAGGCGCAGGTCGAGATGTGGCAGAGGCGGATGGAGTTCAACCTGCTCAGTTCCGTCGTGCAGGCCTTTCGCCATATCCATCCGGCCATGAAGGAATTGGAAATTCCGCAGATCCCCGAATGGGGCGAGGCCAACAAACCGAAGGCGGTCGCATTCCTGAAGATCCTCGACGACGAGCTGGCGTGCCGGGAATTCGTCGCCGGCGACAGCTATTCAATTGCCGATATCACCGGCCTGATCGCGGTCGACTTCATGAATCCGGCGCGCATCAAGGTGCCGGATGAATACACCAATGTGTTGCGCTGGCATCAGGCGGTCTCCAGCCGGCCGAGTGCCGCCGCTTGAGCGTGGAACTGGACAGGTTTGCAGCGACGGTTCGGGCCTGCCGCATCTGCGTCGAAAATCCCGTCGGCAACCCGCTGCCGCATGAGCCGCGCCGGTGCTGCGGCCATCATCCAGCGCCCGCATCGTGATCGCCAGCCAGGCGCCGGGATCCAAGGTGCACCTGTCGGGCATGCCTTTCATCGATGCCTCGGGCGAACGCCTGCGCAGTCGGCTTGAAGTGACCGGCGACGAATTATACGACATTGAGAAATTCGCCATCGTGCCGATGGGCTTCAGGCAGTCTCGGATTTGGCGAAAATCGCGACCGACGTGGATATCGTTGTCAACAACGCCGGCACCCCGGTGCCGGAGCCCCGGTTGACCGGTGGCTTCGACGGTGTCGCCGAGATGTTCGACGTCAACGTCTATGGCCGGCTTCGCGTCGCGAAGGCGTTCGCACCGATCCTGCCGACGGCTACTCCGCTGCAGGGGTCGCGGGGGGGGCAGCGGCAGGTCCCGGGACGAGGCCCAAGCGACGCAAGGGCGACAACTTTCGATCGAAACATGGGTGCACTCCAATCTTGTGAATGGACCCTCAATTGCTGGTGACGCGCTGATCAGTCATCGCATCAATTCCTACGACGCTGGCCGATATTCGGCGCGAAGCTGCCGTTCGCGTCACGAAAAACCTCGTCGGCTTCGGTCAGACTTTCGCGCTCCACACCGTTCTTGCAGCACCAAGACAGCTCCGTCACGCCCAACATCGCAGATAATACCGCAAGTCTTTTGAGTGGGGGGAAAGGCGGTAGCGCTCTCCCGCTACCAGCCTACCTAAGCTGTTGAAATCACAGTAAAAACGCCGACCTATGGTAGGCGCCCTGTCCGAAAAAATCTTCAATGATTTTCAGGACCTAGCCTGCTACCATTGTGACGCCAACGAACGTGTTGCGACGCTTCGCAGACAACAAACTGCGCATCGAGAGACGTGATTTGCGAGAATTGGCTGAAGTCTCCACCTGCGGACCCATTCGGTCCCGATTCCGAGGCGCAATCGACGCGGATTTTCGAATGGCGCGCCCATGTCGCACGCCAGCCCTCAACGCTCGGCGGCTTATGCCCAAGTTATCCAGCTAAATTAAGCAGTCTCATCGGGCGGGCGCTCTGGATTCGCCGACGCCAATCCGCGTGAGCGTACGCGGATCGTCTGACAGATACGATCAGCGAGAGAAGCGAGCGCGCCCTGCACAGTGCGTGCCCCAAGAACGGATTGGAGGGTAACGGCCTGTGTTGCAAACCTATGTTTGAAGGCCTCTCCGCCACAGAGGAAATCGACCAGTCCCAAGCCGTGATCAAACGACCACTGTATATACTCCGTAATCAGGACCGCACCCGGCGACGCTCGGCTAAAATCAGGGTCGTAGGTGGTAACGAATGCCATCATGACGTTGTGCTGGACGATGTTGATGGAAACCGCGACCATCGCACCATTGCATTCAAGTACGAAAATGCGCAGCACACCGGCGCGTGACAGCGCGTCCACCAGGGCGGCAAGAACCGGCTCGCCCTCTTCGAAAAGGTCGGATTCACGCGTGTGCTTTTCCAGCCATCTGCGCTTCAGCGCCGACAGTCGCTCCAGCAATGGCTGCAGCGGCTCGTCGGCCGACAGGAGGCGGAATTTCACTTCGCCTGTTTCTTCCAGTATCTTGATGCCGCGCCGATAGTTCTGGCGCATCTTTTTCGACTGGTCCGCCAGCCATGCTGCTCCGCTGGCCCACTGTCCAGCGACGCGATAACTGACTTCCTCCCGGTGATTGGCGCGAAGCTTGACGCCGCTGGAAGAGCCCGGTGTAAAAATCCTGCGGGCTGCCGCATCCGGCGACAGACGATTGATAAAAGCAAGATCGAAGCCACCCGCCGAACAGATCCGGTTCCAGAGGTTCTGGAGGGCCGATAGGGAGCATTCCGGCGCGACAAGAATATCACCATAGTCCGTATAGCTATTGGCGGCCCATTCGAGGAGCCGAAGTCCTTTTCGTCTGCCGATCGCCAGGGGAATGACAGCGACCAGCCTGTCATCGCTCCATACCAGGCCGATCCGCAGCGAGCGCCGGTCGCGGTCGCGCACGGTGCTCCACCATGCCGAAACCCAGGCATGGCTCTGAAAGATCAGTGCATCGGTACGATGCCATAGGTCTACCCATTCGGTTTCGATGGCGGCCAGGCGATCCGTCGAACTGACGATTTCCAGTCGCTCCGCACCAACAGCGTCAATGGAAGCCATTTTGTTCATGGTTGGAGACGGTCCTGCGGCCGCGCGACATCGATGCGCTTTTGAAAAAGTCGCACGATATGGTTTGCCATTTTCTTGAGCGGCAGCACGTAAAGTCCAAAAAGCGACTGATAGTCGCGTACGTCGCGATCTATCAGTCCAAACTTGAGGTCTTCGTCCGGATCCGGGATGAACTGCGTTCCGAATATGCGATCCCAGAATGAAAAAAGCAGCCCGAAATTCTTGTCGTAGTGGCGAGGGTCGACACTGTGATGCACCTGGTGCCAGTGCGGACACAAGATGACGCCGTTCAACCGGCCGAAGGAAATCTTCAGATGCGTGTGGCGAACAAAGTCCATCATGAGAATGTTGCGAATGACATAGACGTTGATGCCAAATATGGCGATCTCGACCGGATTAAGCGCAATCAGGCTCCACAAGCCGAAACTGATCCCCGGTATGACGCCGTCCCAGATCCGGTTCATCAGATCGTCCAGGGGGTGAACCCGGTCCTTGGTGATCCCAACCATCACTTCGGCCGAATGATGCACCTTGTGCAATTCCCACAGGAACGGAAAACGGTGCTGGGCAACGTGATATAGGTAGTAGGAGATATCGTAAGCAACGAGCATGGTTGCGGTGAAGAGGATGATCGTCACTGGGCCGGCGGGGCCGGGTATCAGCGGTTGCGAGATGCTGAAGAGCCAGCCGACTGCCTGGTTTGTTGCATATCCCGTGGCGGCAACGAAAGTGACACCGGCGGGAATCAGCAGGAAGGGCATCACCAGCCTTTTCGTGATCCAGAACAATGCGTCCGCTCGCGCCGATGGGTGCATGATGACTTCCGCGGGAAAGGCGAAGTCGAAAAAGTCCCGGAAGGATTTCTGTTCGACCGTTCGCCAGTAGGCGACCACAGCGCTCCCCAGCGCCGTGAGCAACAGGAGACCGAGTGTCAGCAGATTGATGTGTGAGAGTTTTTCCACGATCACTCTGGCGAATTCCGAAAACATCGATGCAGTGGCTCCTAGGTGGTGAAATGGCGATCCGGCTCGTCGCGAAGCACATATTGCCAGGCCCATCATATGCTGCCCGCAACTGTGTATCGGGATGCGACTGGCAGAACAATCATGGCCAAATTAGCAGATCAACGGTGTCAAAACCGCTAAATATCTGAACGTAATTAATGTCGAACGCTGCGCCTGCAACCTGCCGGTTATCGGGTCTGCGGCGGACTTGGCGCGAGCCGGATGACTACTCCCTTTTCGCCTACTTGGCCACGCCATGCGAGGCGTTCGGCTGGCTGCCTTGCACCAAAACGCGGCGAAACCCAGCCGCCTTGGCCCGGTGTGTCGCCGCCGGAACGGATGTGGATCGCTGCGTCTGGAAAGTGGATAGTCATCAAAGGTTCAGCGCCGCGCAATATCGTGACAATGTTTCCATCCCTGTTGGCGTGGAGGTCGGCGGCGAGTTGGAAGACGATCTCAGCGACGCGGCTGCCGCCGAGCAGTTGGTCGGTCACGAGGATGCCGTCGCCATCGCGTGTCACGGCGCGTTGATGCACAACGCCGAAGCGGCCTTTGTACCCGTCATGTCGGGCACACAGCCTCCAGTGCGGCCCCGGCTCGCTCTCCACCAATGTCGCAACCGCCTTGTGCGACCAGTTGAACGCCCCGGAGATGATGCTTTGGCTTTTACCCTCTAGGTTCAGCGTGTTGTGCGCCGGCGTCGAGCGGAACCAGTCGCGCCAGCCTCCCCCCGAACCATAGAGCCATGTGCCGGGGTCGACCAGCACCGGATCGCCGTCAATGCACAGGGTGAGCGACAGCGCGTCGGCATGACCGTGCGCCGCTATCGAAAGGTAGCCCAGCGGGCCGTGGTCGTATGTCAGATGGACGTTGCGACCATTCATCTCGCCGCGCCAGACGGAGAGCCCGCCTTGCGTGAACGTATGCAATCCATCCGGCACCGGCGCCGGCCGCGGTGGCGCGCCGAAGAAAAGCGCGCGAAAATCGCCGGGCTCCGGTGCCCTGCCCGGCATCCGTAGAAAACCATGGATGGCGGCCGCGACCGATCCGACATAATCGGTTTCGCCCCCCAGCGTGATCACGCGGCCTTCATCATTGTCGCCGAAGCCGCTGGCTTTCGGCGGGAGCCAGCCTGCGAAATTGGCGAAAGCGGCCAAACGCGCTTCGACGGGCTGGGGAAAAGGCAGTCCGGCCTGGCGCGCCGCCGCAGCGCACAGCAGGAAAAGCTCGGCACTGAAGGCGGCGTAGGTCGGGGTCTGCTCGGCCCCGGCGCCATCGGCCAGGATCTGTTTGAGCACCTCAGCCAGGAGCGACTCGCGAGCCACCTCGGCCCCGAAAGCCAGACCGATCAGATATTCGCCAGCCAGTTCCGCGACGAGATGGTTGTTGGCGGACGAAAAACGGGAGGGAAACCGCGGCAGCCAATAGGCGCTTGCCGCCAGTATTTCACCGACTTTTTCTCGCGTCGCCGCGCCAAGCCGCTCGCCGACGAGGTCGAGCGTGACAATCAGGCTGATGGCTCGTAGCGCGACCTCGATGCCCGAGGCCCAGCCAACGCCCCGAAATGGTGGGTTGGCGAAATGCCAGCTCTCGATCGCCGCCTCGATGGCCGCACGGGATTGATCATCGCCGGTGAGAAGCAGATGGGCAGCCAGTGGCGGCAGTTGCTGCAGCCGGTTGATTTCCCAAACATATTTTACATCGCCACGGCCGGTGGCATGGCGAAAATCGATATCGAAAGTATGGGTCTTGGGGCCCGGCCAAAGCCGGCCGGTCACCGGATCAAGGCGCCAGAGCTCGGGTGGAAAGAGAGTATAGGGGTCTCGCTGTGGCCAGGTCTGCCCAAGTGCTGAAAACTGGCCTCGAAGAGTGTTTTGCGCAGCCGCCTCGATAGCTTGCCGCTGGGCTGGTGTCGCAGCGGCCGGCACAGCATTCCGCAATCCGTGCAGCACCGGGTGCAACTGCGGCGACGCATAGCGCTGCCAGCCGTTGTCGCGGCGGCGCGAAACGGTCCTCCGGCGCTGCTCGTCCAACCGATGCAATATCTCGGCCAACTCCATGCTGCGCAATCGGTTGAAATACCACCCGACCCTCATCCGCGCTCCGCCAAGATTTTGATCCTCATACACCATCCCGTCGAAAAAGCGTGTGGCGGCATCCTCTTTTCCGTTCCCGCGGTTAATATCTTCGGCCATGACGCGGAGTTTTGCGATGAGAAAAGTTGTCTACGTCATAGCGTGCGCGCTTGGCATGGCTATGTCAGCCGAGGCGGCGCCGATCCCGCTTGAGCGCGGCGTCGGCGTCCATGAATGGCTCAACTGGTCGCCGGTGGAGAAAGATGGTTCCTACAAATGGCCGCCCTATCGCAGCGAGAAGGAATGGCTTGCGGGCGGCAGGCCGCTCACCGATTGGCCGGACGGCGACCAGTTTGATCGCATTCGATCCATGGGCTTCGACTTTGTCCGGCTGAGTGTCGACCCTGGCCCTCTGCTTGCCAGCGAGGGCGCCAAACGACAACAGGCGCTGGACATGCTTGCCGCTGCGGTGCAGCGGGTCGTTTCAAGCGGGCTCAAGGTGGTTTTCGATCTGCATGGCGTCAGCCAGGTTCCGGCCTACAGCATGGAAATGATCTATGGCGGGGCCGACAGCGAGGGTGTTGCCCGCTATCGCAAAATGGTAGTGGCGGTGGCTGCCATGCTGATCAAAATTGGCGCCGACAAGGTCGCCCTCGAGCCCTATAACGAGCCCGCCTACTACCCGTGCGATTCAAGCGGCAGCGATGACTGGCAGCGGATCATGGCAGGCACGGTTCGCGATATTCGCGCCGTCAGCAGCGAACTCACCATCGTCGCGACCGGCGCCTGCGGCGGGAGCATCGCGGGACTGGTCAACCTGGACCCCAACTTCGACGACCCCAACGTCTATTACAGCTTCCACATGTATGATCCGCACAGCTTCACGCACCAGCGGGCCGATGACAAGAACGCTTTCTCCTCCGGCCTTCCCTGGCCTGCCGACGCCAGCACGCCCGAAGTGGTCGCCGAAACCCTCAAGGCGCAGATGGACGCCGCCGGCTTGAGCCAGATCGAAGAGGTGATGAACATGGCCTCGGCGCGTGAAACGATCGCCCGATACTTTGAGCAGAATTGGGGGCAGAGCCAGCTCGAAGCGGGTTTCCGTCAGGCGGTCGACTGGGCTGAAGCCCATGGCATAGCGAGCCGACGCCTGTTCGTGGGCGAATTCGGCGTTATCTTGATGTCTGCGGATGGCCGCATGGGAGCTTTCGATGCTGATCGCCTGCGCTATCTCATGGCAGTGCGCAGAGAGGCGGAACGCTTCGCGATGCCGTGGTCGGCCTGGGAATTCTCCAATCCTTACGGAATGAGTGTTATCCAACCCAAGGGGCCTGCGATCCCGGACCGGGAGATGTTGCGGGCACTGGGCCTGCCATAACTCGTCATCGCGTCAGGATCGGCTCGAGCGGTCTGCGTGGTTGCTGGCGATCAATCGCGTGAAACCCAAGGACTGTCGTCTCCAGTTGCAGCCGAGAGAGCCTGATCGAACCAAATCAGGCTCAGTTTTAAAATCACTCCACCGAGCAGCTATTTAATATATTCGCTGTAGATGGTGTCCTCAATCATACGCAAACAAGGGAAAGAGGGCCAAGGGAAAGAATGTGCGGAATTGCCGGCTGGATTGGGCGCAGGGTCGAGAAGCCACAAGATCGGGCCGCCGGGATGTCGAATGCCTTGCAGCATCGTGGTCCCGATGCCGAAGGCATCGAACTCCTGGACCTGAACACAGGCGAGGACCAGTTGGCATTGGTGCATCGCCGCCTGGCGATTATTGACTTAAACGCCGATTCAAATCAGCCGATGCAGACCGAGGACGGACGGCTCCGGATTATTTTCAACGGCGAAATATACAACTACATCGAGTTGCGTGAGGAGTTGATCGGTCTCGGCCACCGTTTTCGCACACGCTCCGACACGGAAGTGCTGCTCAGGGCTTATGACCAGTGGCGCCTGGCCATGTTCGACCGATTGAGCGGGATGTTCGCTTTTGCGCTGTGGGACGCTCAACGGCGCGAATTGATCCTCGCTCGCGACCCCTTTGGAAAAAAACCCCTTTACCTCATGCAAGGCAGAAATTTGCTGTCGTTTGCCTCGGAGATCAGCGCGTTGTTGTCTGCGCAGCCAGATGGCCAGCAGCTCGATCTGGATGGAGTGCGCGAGTATCTGACCTGGCGTTACGTGCCTGGACCGCGGACGCTTTTCAAACAGATCCGCAAGCTCAACCCGGGAAGCTACGCTGTGTGGTCGCAAGGGGAAGTAACGGAAACGCGCTACTATGCGCCCCCGGATCAGACCGATCTGACAGCGGATATCGATCCAGGAACCGCCAAGCGGCGATTTCTGGAATTGCTCGACCGTTCTGTCGAGATCAGGATGCGCAGTGATGCGCCGTTTGGCGCCTTTCTGTCCGGGGGCCTCGACTCGTCGGCAATCGTTGCCCTGATGACCAGGCACAGCGACAACCCCATTCGTACGTTTTCGGTCGGTTTCAGCGAACAGGCTTACAGCGAGCTTCCATTCGCCCGGCGCGTCGCCGATCATTTCAAGACCGATCATTGCGAAATCGTCATCCAGGCGGATGACCTGATGAATCATCTGCCCAAGATGGTCCGCCATCGGGGGGCACCTGTTTCACAAAGTACGGACATTCCAATTTACCTGATGTCGGTTCGAGCCTCGCAGGACGTCAAGATGGTGCTTACGGGCGAAGGTGCGGACGAGATTCTCGGCGGCTACCCCAAACATCGCGCAGAGTCTCTGGCGGGTGTCTACCGGTCACTTGTTCCAGCGTCGCTTCACAACAATCTCCTCGCCCCTTTGATGCGCGCATTGCCCGGCGCATCGGCCAAGTTCGATACATTTGCCCGAAGCGCGGGTGAACGGGACTTTGCCACCCGGATGATCTCCTGGTTTGGAGCCATGACGGCGCGGGAACGCGATTCGCTCCTCGGTGGGTTGGCCACTTGCGGCCATGACTGCAACGATTTCCCGTTCTCTTCGAGTGTGACGGAATCTCATCTGCGCCGTGTGTTGTTTTTTGATCAGACATCGTGGTTGCCCGACAACCTCTTGGAACGGGGCGACCGAGTGATGATGGCCGGTTCAATCGAGGGGCGAATGCCATTCCTTGATCGCGATCTGGTTTCCTTCGTCAGCCAACTGCCCGATCGTTACAGGCTGGGCTTCCTGCACAGCAAACAGATCCTGCGCGACTGCATGGCCGGCATGGTTCCCGACGAGGTCCTCAACCGCCCAAAGATCGGCTTCAAGGTGCCCGTCGCCGAATGGTTCCGCGGGCCGATGAGCGATTATGTACGGGACCATCTGTGTTCGTCCCATTCGGTCATCCGTAGCTATTTGAGCGCCAAGAAGCTGGACCAGATTGTCAGGGAGCACGCCGAGCGCGCCGCGGACCACGAAAAACTGATATGGGCGCTTTTGAACCTGGAGATATTCCACCGCGAATTCGCGCTTGGCCCGCCGCAGTGACGACAATGAAGGACAGCGTCAGCGCTTGACCGATCGCGCCTCGGACGCGACCGATCTCCAGACATCGCAGATCGCGTCGACAAACGGTGCAAGCTCAAGCCTTTCCCGGTGCACCGCCATGGCGGCGGCGCCAAGCCGCGCGCGCAGCGCCGTATCCTCGACCAGCCGAGTTAACGCCTCGGTCAACGCCGCCACATCGCCGGGCGGCACCAACAGACCGGATTGTTCGTGGGTGATGATGTCCTCGACCGCGCCAACCGGGGTGGCCACGACAGCCAGGCCGGCCGCCATGCCTTCGATCACCGACATTGGCAGATTTTCGGCGAACGAGGGGAGCACCAGAATATCGGCCGAAGCGATCAGTGATGCGACCTCGTCAGGTCCCACCCAGCCCGGAAAAGCAATACGGTCGGCAATCCCTAGAGCGACCGACCTCGCTCGTGCCGGCTCGACCTCACCATCGCCGGCGATCGTGGCACGCCAACCCCTGAGATGTTTCATCCGCTCCAGCGCCTCGCCCAACTGCGGCACGCCCTTTCGCTCGCCGATGCGGCCGAGGAACAGGATGTGCACGTGATCGCCTCCGCCGACATGCGCCAGGGAAGGAACTGCCGTGGCGTTGGGAACGATGACAATATTGCCGCCGTTCGCCGGTGCCCGGCTGGCGACGAAATCGCGCCAAAGCCCCCCCAGGACAATCACCCGGCCGGCATGCTCGAACAGAGCCCTGATACGGCGGCTCATGAAACTATGATCATCTTTCCAGAATGTCTGATACTGCGCCCCATGCAGATGAAGGACATATGGTATCGACAACAGCCTGGCGCAGCCGGCGATCATCATCTTGCGATAGGTGCTGCCGGAGACCGATATATTGATGTGAATGACGTCGGCGCGTCTGTCGAGGCGGGCCGCAAGCATCCGCGCGCAAAAACCAAGCATGTAGAAGATCGAAAGCCCGACATGTCCCGGGCCACGGCTGGAAAGAAAGCGCAGATCGATGTCGGCGATCTCTTGCCGTTCGAACTCCTGCTTCAGCGCCCCCATGATCCGGTCGATGCCGCCTTGTCCCGAAACGCCCGAGGGCGTTGCGACCAAGACATGTATTTTTCTATTGTGGGCGAGACGCTGCAACATGACACCATTTGGATTGCGGATGCCGGGTGACCCTAAAGCAAACGTTCCAAAAAAGGTTTACGACAAATCTTTTGGTTCAAACTGTATCCGTTCACCCTTTGCCGTCATCATGCTGGAATTCCCGTCGGTCAACGATTAATCGACGGCAAATTTTCCGGGAACAACCCTTTGCTGCTCCGTTCCACACTCATCTATGGCCCAGCTATTCTGCTGACGCGGGTTTCCGCTCTGCTCCTGCTGGTCGTCATGACGCGGCTGATCGACCAGACGGAGTATGGCCTGCTGACCCTGGTGGTCACCGTGGGCGAAATGACGGATGTTGCCGTTACCAACTGGCTGCGCATTGCCTTGTTGCGGCTTGGCGGAAAAGGCGACGTCAGCCGTGGCAGCCTGATGCTTGCCGGACAGGTATTGCTTGTCACCACGGTGCTGGCCCTGATCATATCCGTGATCGCCTCGGCGGTGATCGTGCCGGAGCGCTGGATCGAATTTGCAATCGCCGTCTGCAGCTATCTGATTGCCGGCTCCATCAGCCGGTTCGCGTTGACGGTGCTGCAAATGCAGCAGCGTCATTCCCTCTATTCGATGCTTGAATATCTGCGCGGCCTGCTGCAACTCGCCTTGCCGATCGCCGCCATCCTTATCTTCCAACGCTCGTTTCTGACGGTATCGCTCGGCTCGAGCCTCGCCGTGCTGATTGCCGGCATCGTGGCGTGCGTGGTGGCATCCGGGCGCGTTATTGGCGGCCCGCCGCGCTTCACCCACAAGGAGTTTTTTGCCCTCGGCGTGCCCCTGGTCATCATGGCGCTGGTCGGTTTCGGTCTCAACAGCGCTGAACGCGTCTTCCTCAAGCTCTACTACGATGCCGGCGCGGTGGCCGTCTTCGCAGCCGCCTACGCATTGGCTCGGCAGCCGATCGATATGGTCGCCAACGCAATCAACATGGGCGCATTTCCAGAAGTGGTCAGCCGCTTCGACGAAGAGGGATCCGAGGCGTCCGGGCGGTTGTTGTCGCAACTCATGGCCTTGATGATACGCCTTTGCCTGCCGGTCGCAGCAATGCTTATCGCGCTCAGCGGCGACATCACGCGACTCCTGCTGCCCGCGGAATATCATGGTCGCTTCGGCCTGCTGTTCCCGATCATCGCCTTCAGCGTTCTTTGTGCCAATCTCACAAGCTTCGTTTATGGCGTCGTGGTGCACGCACATAAGCGGCCGTGGTTGCTGATCATCGCCAATTCCTTCGGCTCGGTGGCAACGATTTCACTGTCTTTTCTGTTGATTCCCACCATGGCGGAGGTTGGCGCGGCGTTGGCGTTGGCGGGCGGATCGCTGGCAGGTCTTGCAGCCTGCATCGTCATCGCCGAGAGGCTCACGCCGGTGCCGGTGCCCTGGCGCGACATCGCTGTCTCAATCATAATTTCTATCTGCACCGGATTGGCCGCCAGCCTCGCCAGCACTGCGCTGGGCTATATGCCGGCGATCTTTCCGCTCGCGGCGGGCGGCGTCGCCGGCGCTGCGGCTTTCCTGGGACTGACCTGGTTGTTTCACCCCGCGGCCGTGACGCATTTCATCGGCAAGCTAAGGGCACGGCTCCGGATCGCATAAATCCCGCGCTATGAGGCATGCTTGTCTGAAAGTCGCGAGCTTACGGATTGACGTTTCGGCGTCCCCGGCGAGACCAGAACTCACGCCACAGCAGCAGTGCATAGGCGGTGTTGGTATCGTAGTAGCGGCGCCACAAGCGTCGCGGCTCCTGCGCCACGCGGAACAGCCACTCCAGGCCGGCCGCCTGAACCAGTTTCGGTGCCCGGGCGACCTTTCCACCATAGACGTCGAAGCTGCCGCCCACGCCCATGACGAAACTCGGAGCGAGTACGTCGCGATAGCGCTTGAGAAAGCGCTCCTTGCTCGGCGTCGGCATCGCCACAAACAGGCAGTCGGCACCTGAAGCGTTGATGGCCTCGACGATCGCGGCCTCTTCCTCCGCCTTGAAATACCCATTGCGCCGGCCGGCAATGGCCAGGCTCGGATGATCTCTGGCAAGTCGGCTTTCAACTGCGTCGAGAATGTGCTGTTCAGCGCCCAAAAGGTAGGGGCGATAGCCACGCTTGGCGCACAGCGCAAGCAGGTTGATCATGACGTCGACGCCGGTCACACGCTCCGGCAACTCGACGCCGCAGAGCCGCGCGCCCCAAAGCACGCCTTTGCCGTCGACATTGACCATATCCGCCCCGACGACATCCTCGCGCAGTTCGGCATTCTTGCGCATGTTCACAAGCTTGGCGACGTTCACGACAACATGATGAAGCGGTCGCCGCGTCGCCATCGCCTCGTCTGCGATGGCCAGCGTCTCGGCCATGGTCAGCGCATGGATGGTCGCACCGAGAAACTCGCGGCGGCGTGATGCCAATAGGGAGTGTTGCGCCCATGCCGGGTCATGCGAGTTCATGCCGCTTCTCCGGTGCGAGCGAGAGACTGCGAGCGTTCCATTTCGGATTTCTTGCCTTCGATGCGGGCGTCGGGCTTGCGCGCCTTGCGCCAGGTCCACAGGCCCCGTGTGTCGACGAGCTTCTTGTCCTTGAGCGCTTCGGGATCGATCAGATTGAATTGTCGATGGTCGACCAGCAGGACGACGATATCGGATTGGTCAATAGCGGAAAGTGCATCGGTGAACATGATGCCGCTGCCCTCGAGCTCGTGTGGCAACTGACGCGCATTGGGCTCGGCAGCGACGATCTTGATATTGGGAATCTTGGACAGAAGCTTAACAACCTCGACAGCCGGGCTCTCGCGCATATCGTCGATATTGGGTTTGAAGCTGAGGCCAAGACAGGCGATCGTCTGGTTGCGGGTCGGGTCGAGCAATGCCTCGATGTCCCTGACCACCGACAAGGGTCGCTCGGAATTGATGCGCCGTGCCGAACTGATCAGCCGCGTATTGTTCGGTGCGGCGTCGATGATAAAATACGGATCGATCGCAATGCAGTGGCCGCCCACGCCCGGGCTCGGCTGCAGGATGTTCACGCGAGGATGCCGGTTGGCGAGATCGATTACCTCCCAGACGTTGAGCGATAGATCCTGGCACACCGCCGCAAGCTCATTGGCGAAGGCGATATTGACATCGCGGAACGCATTTTCGGTCAGCTTAACCAGTTCCGCGCTTTCGGCCTGGGTTATGAACAGGTCGCCGGCGACGAAGCTTGAATAGAGTGCCGCTGTCCGCTCCGAAGACTTTCGGGACAGTCCGCCGATCGAGCGATCATTGTTGATCAGCTCGGTCAGCACCTTTCCCGGCAGCACGCGCTCGGGAGAGTAGGCGACCAGGACGTCAGCTTCCTCGCCATGCGCAACGGGAAATTTGAGATCGGGTCGCAGTTCCGCGAGCAGCGCTGTCATGACGCGCGTCGTGCCGACCGGCGACGTTGATTCCAGCACCACCAGGTCGTCCCGTTTTAGCACCGGAGCGATGCTTCGCGCTGCCGCAAGCACGTAGCTGACATCCGGCTTGCGGTCCGGGGTGATCGGAGTTGGAACGGCAATAATATAGGCATCGGCCGGCTGAGGCGTGCTGAATGCCTTGAGCTTGCCATTGGCGACGACTTTCTGGATCAAACCATCCAGGTCCGGTTCGATGATGTGGATTTCGCCGCGGTTGACCTTCGCGACCACCGCCTCATTGATATCGATACCGATGACTTCGAGTCCGCGGCTGGCAAAAATGGCGCAGGTCGGCAGGCCGATATAGCCCATGCCGATAACGGAAACGGTTTTGATTTCAGCCATGATTCAGCAATTCCTCAACGATCCGGGTCGCAGCTTGGCCATCGCCGTATGGGTTGTGCCTCTCCGCCATGCCGCGATAGACGCTCTCATCATCGAGCAGGCTATTGGCATTGGCCAGAATTTTTTCGATATCGGTACCGACCAGCCGGGCAGTACCAGCGGCGATCCCTTCGGGTCGCTCCGTGTTTTCCCGCATCACCAGCACCGGCTTGCCGAGTGAAGGCGCCTCTTCCTGCACGCCGCCGCTGTCGGTCAACACCAGGTAGCTCTGTTTCTGCAGGTACAGGAACGGCAAATAGTCCTGCGGGTCGATCAGGTGGATGTTCGGCACCGTCCCGATTTCGGCGTCGACCACGGAGCGCACATTCGGGTTGGGATGGACCGGGTAGATGATCTGCACATCCCTGCGCGCCGACAATGCCTTCAGCGCGGTGCAGATCCTCTGGATGCCGCCATCGAAATTCTCACGGCGATGACCGGTGACGAGGATCATTTTCTTGGTCGGATCGATGAAGGGGAAACGAGCGGCGAGCTTGGCGTTCATCAGCTTGTCGGCATCGATCTCGCTGGAGAAATGCAGCAGCGTGTCGATCACGGTATTGCCGGTTACGAAGATGGTGTTCGCAGCCTTTCCTTCGGCGATGAGATTGTCGCGCGCCTCGGTGGTCGGCGCAAAATGCCAAGTGGCGATGTTGCCGGCAATCTTGCGGTTCAGTTCCTCCGGAAAGGGAGAGTTGATGTTGTGGCTGCGCAATCCCGCCTCGATATGGGCAACCGGAATCCGCTTGTAGAAGGCAGCTAGAGCCGCGGTCATCGCGGTGGTTGTGTCGCCCTGGACGATGACGATGTCCGGCTTCGCCTTCTCCAGCACCCCCGCCATTCCGAGGAGCACGCGCGAGGTCACGTCGAACAACGTCTGACCTGGCTGCATGATGTTGAGATCGTAGTGCACCGGCAGGCCCGTCAATTCAATGACCTGATCGACCATCTCGCGATGCTGGCCCGTCACACATATTTCCGTGGTAAAGCCTGGATGGGCGAGCGCGGCGCGCGCCACCGGAAAACATTTGAGCGCCTCCGGCCTCGTGCCGAACACGATCAGCAGTTTTCGCCTTGAGGGCAATCTCGGATGTGAAACGGCGTTCATGGTTGACCCTGGTCACCGAAAGCGTGGGCGCCCGGCTGACATGTGCTTTCAGCCTAACAATAGCGCCCTGAACCGCCTTCGTGTTCAAAAAAATTAACGTATGATTAACGCTAGAGTCCGCAGCCCCCCTTGGGCAACCCTTGCCAGGAACTGTGGGGAAAGATACCAGAGCAAGCCATTTTTGCTTTAACGAGAATAACTTGGGTTGACTAATATTTTAATCATCGGCCACGCCGTCGGATCCCGGCGCTGGGAAAATGAGCTTTTTATGCGGTTGGATGCGGCAGGTTACGTGGTCTCGAGTTGCCACGCGCCGGCGCCGGCGCCAACCGCTCGGGGGCTGGACACTGTCTTGGCGATCGAGAGCCGGCGTTTCGGTCCCTCGCTGGCGGGCCGGTCCGAGCCGTTGCCGCCCATCGATCGCGGCCCTCCGGACCTCGTCATAGATCTCACTGCCAGCGCAACGGGGCAAGACGCGCCAGTCCTGAGGCTCGAATTTTGCGGTCGCAACAGCTTTCCAGCCGGCGTTGCCGCAATGTTGGCGAGCGGACAATTGCCTGAACTTGGCGCTCGCCTCGATGGCGTTGTCGTGGCCCAGGCTAGACCGATGCTGGCAGACAGGCTCTGGCTATCCCGAAGCTGCAACGACCTGCTCGCCGGCGCCATGTCGCTGATCATGCAAACCGTCGCCCGCTTCTTTGCGGGCAAGCTTGTGCCGGTAAGCGACAACCCGGTGCCGATCCTGAAGAACGACAGTTTTGTTCGACACTATGTGCCCTTTTTTGGCAGGGCTTTGATCGATCGCGCCGTGCAAAAAATCAGGCGGGGACGACGCCCCTTCTATTGGCAGGTTGCCTATCGGGTGATCGACGGACCAGGCATCGCCGAAACCGGGCAACTCGACGGCAAACCGTTCACAGTCCTGCCGGACGATGGCCAACGCTTCTATGCCGACCCGTTCGTCTTCGAGGCCGACCGCCGCCATCATCTGTTTGTCGAGGAATTCCCCTACGCGACGAGTCGCGGCGTGATTTCCGTCGCCGAGCTCGGTGACGATGGCACTTTCGGTGTTCCAAGGGTTGTATTGGAGGAAGCGCACCACCTGTCGTATCCGCAGGTGTTCGCACACGATGGCGAGATTTTCATGATCCCCGAAAGTGGTTCGGCTCGCGAACTTGTGCTCTATCGCGCCGCGCAGTTTCCCGACCGCTGGGTCCGCGACACGGTGCTGATGGCGGACAGGGATTTCAACGACGCGACGCTGCTCGAATCCGACGGTCGCTTCTGGCTGGTTGGAACGGAGCGGTTCGGCTACGGCAGCGCGTCGGACACGATGGCGGTCTATTGCGCGCCCTCGCTGCGCGGGCCATGGGTCGCCCATCCGCTCAATCCCATTGCCGTCGATCATTCGGCCACCCGGCCGGGCGGCGCCTTTATCCGCCAGGACGATGCCCTGGTGCTGCCGGTGCAGAACGGAGCGAGGGCCTATGG
Source organism: Mesorhizobium sp. LSHC412B00 (assembly GCF_000503035.1). Taxonomy (NCBI): domain Bacteria; kingdom Pseudomonadati; phylum Pseudomonadota; class Alphaproteobacteria; order Hyphomicrobiales; family Phyllobacteriaceae; genus Mesorhizobium; species Mesorhizobium sp. LSHC412B00. The sequence goes on from NZ_AYWB01000001.1 coordinate 574,072, forward strand.
CGGTGGTCTGGGGCTGATGCAGCTTGAGCGACTCGACGCGTCCGATGTCCGCTTCGCCTCGCCCCGGCCGATCGGCGCGGGTCCGGCATGGGCACGCACGGGCATTCATACGCTTAACCGCGCCGGCAATGTCGAGGTCGTGGACAGCGCGGGCTGACTGAAGCGCTGAAAGCCGTGACCGTCCCGTTGCTTGGCCTGCTTATTTGTTCTCCGTGGCAATATGAGGAAGCGGTGTGTTTCTCGTCTTCCTTTTGCCGTTCAGGGTCTGAAGAATCGGCTTCTCGATCATCTGGTAAATCACCAGACTGACGAGGCAGGCTGCCACGATGCTGACCACCGACACCAACAATACCGTTGTCGGATGCTCGTATCCGACGGTGCGTCTGGCCAGGTACGCCACAGCGCCGATCACGAAGATATGCGACAGATAAAGCGCGTAGGAAGCGTCGCCCAACTGCTCGAGAAGGCTCCAGTGCTTGAGTTTCGGCTCCAGAATGAGGCTGAGATGAAGTAGGCCCGCCGCCCACATTGCTTGTCCCGCGAAGCTGATCTGACCCAAGAGCGGCGTACCGTCATCGACGAATGAAAGCACCCCGCCCGCAGCGGTCATTACGCCGAATATCCAGGCATGGCGTATGTCGGAAGTGAAATCACCGTCCAAATAGCGCCGCCCTATCCACATACCGATGACGAATGCCACCGGAGAAGGGTTGAGATAGAACTGGATAACAGGGTTGGTGGGAGCCAGCCACAGCCCGGCTATCCACATCGCAATGAAAAAGACCGTCAGCACAAATACGCGCGAGGTCACGGACAGGAATGCGAACACCGCAAAAGCGATATAGAAAAATACCTCGTAATTGAGCGTCCAGCCGAGTGAGAGGATTGGACTGGCGCTATCCCGTCCAGGCGCTTCGTGAACAATGAAGAGGAGCGACTGAAGATAGTGGGGCCACGTAAAGACGGTCTTCTGGAAGAGACTTGGCGCGAGCGCCGCCAGAACCGCGGCGAGGCTGGTGAAAAGCCAGTAAAGGGGGATGATCCGGATTGCTCGGCGTTTCAGGAAGGTGGCAGCGGAAAACGGACCATCTCCCGTAATATGGACCATTATGAAACCGCTGATGACAAAGAACAGAACGACGCCCAGGCGGCCCGCCGTCACAATAATCAGATTGTCCACGCCAATCTGATAGGAAAAGGCGTGTGCGAACAGAACCAGCAAGGCGGCGCAGGCGCGAAGATACTGAATCGAATAGAACTTCTTCACCTTGATCTCCTGCGCTTTGCCGGCGCCTGATGCCATTGTGCCGTCCACAGGCAGCGCGTCGGGCGCCGTGCAAAGCATCGCCATCAATACGACCGGCCAATTAAGTGTGGGTTACCGACTTCATGAAATAGCCCATGCCGGGCATCGCCACTGTTAAGATCGGGTTATCCATATTCCTTTACGTTCGTGCAGGAAAATGTACCCGGGGGTGCGTTCGTCCCCTGCCATCTCAATCGCAAGCCGCAACGCTGGTCGGATAATCGTGAGTGTCACCCCCACAGAGCAACAGTTCGTGACCGCGCAGGCCAGCCGCCAAGACGCCCTCACACTCCTGTTCTTTCTCCTCGCGGCCTTCGCTTTCCTGCTCCGCTCGACCATCTCTCCGCAATTGATGAATATGGTGATGTCCTATTCGACGGAGGGGGGGTCGTTTCCCGAAAAGCTGCATATCGGGACCTATGCCATCTTTCTGCTGCTTGTCGTCATCGCCACGACCCGGCCAATTCGGCTCGAAGGCGATGAAGTCAGGCTGTTCAAGGCGACATTGTTATATTCGCTGCTGCTGTTGTGGCTGGTGCCTTATCTCTTCGTGATAGGCCGTGCCGGCTCGGCCGGCTTCATAATCGATTCCTATCTGGTCTCTTGTGCCGCGGCGATGATCATGCTTGCCCTGGGTGACCATGTGCGCAGGGCGCTTGGCAATGTCATCGTCGGCATGATTGTCCTCAGCGCCATCATCGGAACGATCGAGGCCGTCACCCAGCATCGATTCCTGCCCTATCCCCTCGTTGAGCTGGACTTTCGGCCGATCGGACTGTCGGCCCATCCGCTGGCGCTGGGCGCGCTTTGCACCACCGCCATAGGTTTCGTTGCATTGACGCGGTGGCGTATCTGGGTGTGCGCGCTTTGCATCTTCCTTCTCTTCATCGGCACGGCCGCTTCGGGCGCGCGCACCGCCCTGCTGCTCGCTTGCGGCGAGATCCTGTTCCTGCTCGTGTTCCTGCCTTGGCCGGACTTGTCACCCAGACATCAACGCCAGGCCAAACTCCTGGTGCTGATGCTGACGCTGGCCGGTGGCGCCATACTGATTGCGATACTCTTTTCGGCGGGGCTGCTGAACCGCTTCAGCAACACGCTCTTTGATCAAAATTACGACGCGCGCGTCAAGATCTACGATGTATTCAAGTTCGTTGAATGGAGGGACATCCTGCTTGGCATGAATCCCAACGAGTTGTTGAAGATCGTCAACGAAAAGCTCAACCTCCCCTTCATCGAAAGCACGCCGGTCGTTCTTACGCTTTTGTTCGGCCTGCCGATCGCCCTGCTCTTCGCGTTTGCTTTCTTCCGGTTCCTTTTCAAGCTCCTGCGCAATACGCCTCGGGCCGCCCATATCGCAGCGGCCGCGTCCATCCTCGCGGCATTGTCAAACAATGCCCTTTCTTCGAAGGCGCCGGATATCATGCTGCTCGTCATCTTGTTGCTCGCTTATCGAAAGCCGGATGGGCGCCAAACCGGCACGCCCCTTCAAGGCCAACCAGCATCAACAGCGACATGACGCCAAGCCCGCTCCTTGCGGGTGCCCTCGCGACGACCTCTTGTATTTCCATTTGAAACGCCTGCACGCTTTGCCAGGCTACGACGGGCGTGGCAGAATACCGACCAAGGGTGGATAGATCGCTGTTCCGGAACGCGCCTGACACGCCTGGAAAATGAAATGTTAACGATGTTTCCGTAAAGCAGGCTGTGCGTATTGAATATTAAAGGGTTAGCATGATGTCCGCCGCTTCCGGTCCTCCTCCAGCCGCGGCCGCCGCCGGCATTAGCCCCTATGAACGGATCGAAAATGCGCGGCGCGCCAGCAGGCCAAAGCCGCAACAAACCGCGCCGATCATGGCACATGCGGCGGCACCCGCTGTAACGTCGGCCCCTGTAACGTCGGCCCCTGTAACGTCGGCCCCTGTGTCGCCTGCACCCGTGGCGCCGCCTGTAGCCGAGCCCGTCACGACGGTGACGCTCAACAAGATCGGAACCTTTCTCGAACTCGATTTCGGGCGTCTGTTTGTCTGGCTGCGCGCCGGCCTCGCTCTGGTATGCCTGCTGGCAATAGCCGGCGGGATCATCGGCGGTGCCTACGCTCTGCTGAGCAAGCAGCGCTACACCGTGACCACGGACATCCTCATCAATCCCGCCAATCTTCAGGTTGTTCCGAACGATCTTTACCCGCAATCGGCCCAGGTCGATGGACAGCTGCTCAGCGCGCGCAGCAAAGAGCGCATCTTGACCTCGGGCAGCGTGCTTTCACGTGTTGTAGACGATCTTGACCTGGCCAGTGACCCGGAGTTCTTCGACGCGGACCGTAGCCGCACAGGGACGGACGGCGCCAAACCCGATCCAAAGCTTACCGCCCTGAAGAACCTGGCGGAACGGGTTGGCAGCATCGCGGATGAAAAGTCGTTTGTCACGACCTTGATGGTATCGGCGGAAACCCCCGCCAAGGCGATCCTGATTTCGCAGGATATCGTCAAGACTTTCCAGGAAGAGCTGGCCAGCGCCGAGGCTTCCGGCGCCAGCCGTGCCGCGGCGGCGCTGGACGGGCGGCTGGGCCAGCTCAAGAGCGATGTGCAGGCGGCCGAAGAGAAGGTCGAAGCCTATAGGCGCAGCCACAATCTGGCCACCAGCAATGGGCAGCTTGTTTCCTCGCAAACCATGACCCAGCTCAACGGCCAGATCGTGGAGACGCAATCGCGCGTCATCGCCGCGCAGGCAAGTTACGACGCCCTGCTTGCCGCCGGCGCAAACGGCACCAATTCCGGTCCCGCCACGTCGGAGGCGCTTGTGGCGCTGCGCGCAACGGCCAACGGCCTGCGCCAGCAGATCGATTCGCAGTCGATGACCTTTGGCCCCCGTCATCCGTCGATCGTCAGGCTGAAGACGGAGTACAACACGGTCAGCGCGCAACTCAGCGCCGAATACGCGCGCACCCTGCGCCTGGCGAAGGTCAATCTCGATGCCGCCAAAACCTCGTCGGCCTCCCTCAATGCCAAGATGAATGACTTGAAGGGCAACGTGTTCTCGGATAGCGATTCCGAGGTCGCCTTGCGTGAGCTTGAACGTGACGCCGCGTCGAAGACGGCTATCTATGAGAGCTTCCTGTCGCGGGCACGCCAGATAACCGAGCGCGAACAGATCGACAGCACCAATGTGCAGGTGATTTCCACCGCAGTGCCGCCAAAGGGCCGTTCATGGCCCCCGCGCACCGTCGTGATGATCGGCCTGGGGGCCATTGGCGGCATGATCCTCGGCATGTTGCTCGCCATTACCCTGGGTATCGTGCGCGACATGCGGCTTCCGCCGAACCGCCCGGATGTCATTGCCAGCCGCGCCTGAAATGGCGAAGCGGATTGTCTTTCACATTGCCAGCCTCAGGGGCGGCGGCGCCGAGCGTGTGTTCGTCCTGATAGCGAACGAGCTGGCATCGCGCGGCCACAACGTCACGCTTTTTACCTGGAACGCGCAGGGGCCCAATGCCGCCCTGCTTTCGCCTGCCGTGCATCTGGTCGATTTCGGCCTCCCCATTCGCGGCGAGGGTTATGGCAAGTGGGCGACATTGAAAGGCATCGTGCGAAGCGCGGGCCTGCTTGGCCGCCTTTCTCCCGACGCGATCTACAGCGCCCCGGAATTCGCCAATCTGGTCGTGGCGCTGGCGCTTTCCCTCGCGCGAAGCAGGGCGCGGTTCTTCCCGAGTTTCCACGCCGCCGCCTCACTGCCTTCCGGCAGCCTTGGCGCGAAAATGGCGGTCTGGCTTTCGGCCCTGGTTGCGGCCCGCGCCACCAGGGCCATCGCGGTTTCTGAGGGTGTCGGCGGCGATCTTGTGGCCCGAGGCTTCCCGAAATCCAAGGTCGTGGTCATCAACAACCCGCTGCCGCCGGCTGCGGCATCCCAGCAACGCGCCTACGCCTGGCAGGCAGAGCTCGCGGCGATGGGCGACGGCCCCATCATCATCACCGCCGGACGCCTGGTGCCCGTTAAGGATCATTGGACGTTGCTGCGGGCCTTCGCTGTGCTGCGCGCCGGGCGCCGGGCCCGGCTTGTCATCTTCGGCGAGGGTCCGCTGGCCGACGAGCTGCGCGCCTATGCCGAAGAATCCGGTATCGGCGCAGACGTTCTGTTTGCGGGCTATGTCAATGATCTGGCGGCCTGCTACGCCGTAGCTGACTTGTTCGTCCTATCATCGACCAGCGAGGGCTTCGGCAATGTTCTGGTCGAGGCCATGGCAGCGGGGATTCCGGTGGTCTCCACGGACGCGCCGCACGGCCCGCGCGAAATACTTGATGACGGCCGCTTCGGCGCCCTGGTGCCGGTCGGCGATGCCGCGGCCCTGGCAGTGGCGATGGCCGGAATGCTCGACCAGCCGACAACCGCCGCGATCCTGAAAAGCAGGGCGGCGGATTTCGAAATTGAAAAGATCGGAGACCGGTACGAGGCGTTGCTCTGAATTAGCGCATGGATCGGCTTGCGGCGGCACAGGAATCCGCCATTGATGGGACAGGACGCCGCCAACATAGGCCGGTTACTCCCAATCCAATCATGATCTTTAACATCAATTTACCCGGAGTTGGTAACAACAGGGAACCCGCGTTTTATCCTCAGGATAGGGATTTTCCTTGCCGCAGCATCACAGCCTTCCTGCCGGCCGTGCAAACGATCGCAATTGGCCGCGATTGCACCGCTTCATGCGGGTTGAGCTGGAACTCGCGCCTGACGTCCTGGTGCCGCGAGCCGAAACGGAACTGCTTGGCCGGACGGCCGCGGCCATTCTTGGCGAACAGGCGCACGAAACGATCCTGATCGACATGTGCTGCGGCAGCGGCAATCTTGCCGTGGGCATCGTCAGCGAATGTCCTCGGGCTCGGGCGTGGGCGGCGGACCTGACCGACAGCACGGTTTCGCTTGCCCGCCGCAATGTTGTGCGCCTCGCCCTGCAGGACAGGATCAAGGTCCGGCAAGGCGACCTATTTGCCGCGATCGAGGGTGACGGCCTCCGCGGCGCTGCCGACATGGTTGTGTGCAACCCGCCCTATATTTCCTCATCCCGTCTCGATAGCGAAAGCGCGCATCTGTTGGAGAACGAACCTCGGGAAGCTTTGGACGGCGGCCCTTACGGTATTTCGATCCTCCAAAGGCTGGTCCGGGATGCCGCAGCTTTCCTCAAGCCAGGCGGATGGCTGCTATTTGAGTTCGGCGAAGGTCAAGATCGTCAGATAGCAACCCTTTTATCGAGATCGAAATCCTACGAAACCCCAACCTTTGCCGTGACGGCCGACGGCCAGCCCCGTGTCGCCATGGCGCGCAAACATGGTGGCCGGGTTCCCGGAACCGGGAGCCCGGCGTGAGCGTCGTCCGCGCCCTCGATCAGGCCGACCTTGCGGCCGTCGCGGGCATGTTTCAACGCATGCTGCGCAAGAAGCGGGGGCCAGCGCCGGCCTCCCTCGTCGATTACATGAGGCGGTTTTATCTGGACGCACCCGACTGGGGCAGCGGGCTCCGTTCGCTTGTCCATGTCAATGACGCCGGCCAGGTTTCCGGGTTCGTCGGCGTTCATGCGCTGCCAATGAAATTCAACGGCCGGCAGCTCTACGCTGCCATCTGCAGCTCGCTGATGGTCGAGGATCACGAGACCGATCCGATGGCCGGTGCCCGCCTGTTGAAGGCCTTCCTCGATGGTCCGCAGGACATCTCCTTCAGCGAAACCGCCAATGATACGTCCGTGAAACTGTGGACGCGGCTTCGCGGCGTTGTGCTGCCGCAATACAGCCTTGACTGGGTTCGCGTGATGCGGCCGGCGACCTTCATGCTCAGCCTTTTTGCCAATCACATGAAGCTTGCCTGGATGTTCAACCCGCTCGCCCGGATCGTCGACCGGCTCTACCTTCGCAAAATGAAGGGCAGTCAACGACGCTGGACCGGCGTCGTCGCCAACGCATCGAGCCGGGGGGCATTTCGGGCCTCCGAGATCGACAGCGGCAGCTTTGCGGGGCTGCTGGAGCCGCTTTGCGCCCAATTTCCGCTACGTCCGCAGTGGGCGGAAGGTCAGCTCAACCATATTCTGGGCGATGCGGCGCAAAAGCCGGATTTCGGAGAGCTTGTCTACGTGTCGGTGGCATCGCCGAACGGCGCCAATGTCGGCGCTTTCGCCTATTACGCGCGACCGGACGGGATCGGCCGCGTGCTGCAGGTCCTCGCTCTTCCCGGCCAGGCCGGGCCGGTGATCGATTGCCTGGTCGAGCATGCCGCCCGGCGCGGTGTCTCCGGCTTGCGCGGCCGCGTCCAGCCCGCGCTTCTGGACGCCATGCTTGTAAGACGCATAGCCTTCATACCGGTCGCCTCGACCGTCGTGCATTCACGCGATCCCGAGCTTCTCGATGCCATGAAGAACGCGCAGGTCTTTCTGAACGGGCTTGCGGGCGAGCAGTGGAGCCAGTTGATCGGCGGCCGCTTCACCTGAAGCGTTCCGCCTACAGCAATTCCAGGAAAGGGTGCGCGGCTTTCCGTCCGGAATTGCGTAAAGACAAGAGCTTAGTATTTCTTTCATGCATGTCGTATCGCAAGACCGGATCACTTTTGCTCGATATGCATAGGTCAGGAGCCGACTTCGTCCACGCCGTCAACGAGCTGCGGGCGCAGGTGCAGATAGCGCGTTGCCTTTCGCTTGGCGGCGATGTCGGCCCAGACGCGTTCGATCTGTGAGGCGGTCAATCCCGCCGCTTGCCCTACCACCTCGGCGGACACGCCGTTGTTGAGGCCGTAGAGACACAGATCCATCCGATCGTAAGGCAGGGAGAAGTAGAATTCTTCCTGCGTCTGCGCCAGCGAGTAGGTGTCGGTGGTCGGCGGCCGGTTGCGGACCTCTTCCGGAATGCCGAGATAGGCGGCTAGCGCATAGACCTGCGTCTTGTAGAGATGCGCGATCGGCTTGACGTCGGCGGCGCCGTCGCCGTTCTTGACGAAGAACCCCTGGTCGTATTCCAGCCGGTTCGGTGTGCCGAGCACGGCGAAGTTCAGCCGGTCGGCATGATAATATTCGAGCTGCTTGCGGGTGCGCTGCTTCATGTTGGTGGCGGCAACGATGCCGAGATAGACAGCCACCGGCATCCGCAATTTCGTCTGCTTGCCTTGCGGGTCCTGCACCACCAGCGACGAGATGTTGTAGCCCTCGCCTTCGAGCACGTTCGCGATCACGATCTTCGAGGCCCAGCCCTTGCCATAGTCCGGGACCAATTCGCGGATGAAGGCGTCGCGGCGTTCATAGCAGCCCATTGCCCGCAGGGTCGGCCCGATATCCTCCACAACGGCCTCGACGCCGAAAGTGTCGGCGACCAGATAGCCGAGCCGCAGGCTTTCGGGGTCGGAATCGCTTTCCGGCATGAGGACGCACAGCACATTCTGGTGGCCGACGGCCCGCGCGGCCAATGCAGCCGAAACGCTGGAATCTACACCGCCCGAAAGACCGAGCACGAGTCCGCGCTTGCGAATGCCGCGCAACTGCTCGCGCAGGGCCGCCACGATCCTGTCCGTTTCGGCGGCGGGATCGATGGCCAGGGCTTGCGTGAAGGCCGGCGCATCCTGGGTTGAGCCGATGTTCATTGCTCGGCCTCCATCATCTCAGCCGCGAGCCGGCGGCTGACCTTGCCCGACTCCGTCTTCGGTAATTCGCTCCGGAACTCTATGATTTTGGGGACCATGAAATCCTCCAGGTGGCGCGCGCAGTGACGAATGATGTCCTTTCCGCCAAGCGCCGGATCGGACCGCACGACGAGCGCGCCAATCGCATGCCCCAGCACCGGATCCGGCACGCCGACGACCACCGCTTCCGCGATACCTGGATGGGCGTGGAGCACGGCCTCCACTTCCTTGGGGGCGACCTTCTCGCCACGCGTCTTGATGATGTCGTCCTTACGCCCGACAAAATAGAGAAAGCCGTCCTCGTCGGTCTGGAACAGGTCGCCCGTATAGAGCACCTTTTCCCAAGGGTTAGGCCCCGGCCGGAGCGCTCGTTCCGTCGCGGCCTTGTTGCGCCAATAGCCCTGCATCACGTGCGGACCGCGGATGACTAGCTCACCTGCCACGCCCGCCGGCACGCGTTGTCCAAGGTCGTCGACGACAAAGGCTTCCGTGTTGGGGATGGCTATGCCGACCGACCCTGGCCGGCGGTCAAGTTCCTCGGGTGGCAAATAGGTGCAGCGCTTGCATTCGGTCAGCCCATACATCGAATAGATCCGGACGCCGGGCAGCAGCGAGCGCAGGCGTTCTATGTGGGCTGGCGGCAAGGCGGCCGCGGTGTTGGAAATATAGCGGAGGCTGGGCAGGAAACCCGGCGCCAGATCACGCATCTGCAGGATCATCGCCGCCATGGTAGGCACCAGCGGAAGGCCGGTGACGCCCTCTTTGCGGATGCGTTCGAAGATCTCGTGCGGGAAGGCGAAGGACTTCTCGAGCACCAGCGTGGCCCCGAGCCTGACTGCCATCAGCAACTGGTAGAGGCCATAGTCGAAGGCAAGCGGGAGGACGTTCAGGATGATGTCGTCCGGCGCGTTGCGCAGATAGGTGGCGATCGACCCCGCGGCGGCGTCGCAATTGCGATGCGTCATCATCACACCCTTGGGCCGGCCGGTCGAACCTGACGTGTAGATCAGCATCGCAAGGTCGACGTCGATGCCGCGATGGTTTACCTCCGCGCCATCGAACGTCAGGCAGTCAGTCAGGGACGCGGCCCCTGCCGGGCATTGCCCGTCGGCCCCAGGGGTGGAAGCCACGAAGATGCCGGGCTTGCCTTGCGATGCGCAGGCTTCGGTGACCACGGGCATCAGCTTCGCCTGCGTCAGGACCGCCCTGGCGTCGCAATCGGCGATGACGTAACCGAGCTTGTCGGCCTTTGTGGAGGGGTTGATCGGACTGAAGGTCGCACCTGCCTTGAGTGCGGCAAAGATCGATACGGCGGCCTCCCAGCAATTGTCCATGAAGATCAGAACGCGGTCGTCGCGCCTGATCCCATTCATGAAGAGAGCGGTGGCCAGCCGGCTCGAAAGGTCGTCGAGTTCTTCGTAGCTCAGCCTTTTGCCCTTGGTGACCAATGCCGTCTTGGCCGGGTGGGCAGCAGCCTTCGCCACCAGAAAATGCTCGATCCGCACGGGACGTTCCTCGCCGTTGGCGCTTACGCTGCCAGCGTTTGTGCTCTCGCCTCGATGAAGGACGAGATGCGGTCAAGCGAGTCCAGGTTGGCCGGAACGATGTCGGCATCCACCATCGCGATGCCGAAATTGTCCTCGATGAAGGCCACCAGCTCAAGTACCGCAGTCGAGTCGATAATGTCGTTCTCGATCAGCGAGGCTGAATCCGACAGTTTGTAGGAGGTGTCGCCGAACAGGAAGTTGTCGACGATAAAGCTTCTGACCCTGTCCTTGATTGCCGTCATCATGTCTTTCCTTTTCCTCGCCGTCTCAGGCCGCTCTTGCCGCGCCGGCCGCTTGGCCGGCGAAATTCTTCTGCCACAGCTGCGTCGACAGAATGCCGACGAAGGCGGCGTTGTCGCGAAATCCGGTCGCGGTCTCAATGCGGCATTTCTCGTGGAGCTTGGCCACCGCCTTGGCGTTGAACAGGCCGCCGGCGGTAATGCTCGCCTCGCCCAGGCAGTCACGAACATAGTCTAGTTCCTCCGCCCCGACGAAGGAGCGGGCCTCCGGGGCGCGGTAAGGTTGCTTGGTGCGTTTACCGATCGCCGCCGGAAGGTGGTGCCTGGCCACCTTGCGCAATATGTGCTTCTCCATCAAGCCTTTCAGTTTCATCTCCGGCGGAAGTCTTGCCGCGAACTCTACCACGCGATGATCCAGGAAAGGAAACCGCCCTTCGATGCCGTGCGCCATGGCCATCCGATCGCCTTGGCTGGAGAGGATGTAGCCGGGCAGGAGGAAGCGGGTTTCGAGATATTGCGCCTGATGCAGCGGATGCCATAGGGAAAACGCCTCGGGTAGGCGGCTGGTCAGCTCTTCAGCTGCGTCATAACCCTTCAACGTCGCGCGCAGGTCGCCGGAAAAGAAGATTTTCGCCGCCGCCGTGGTCTTGAAGCGTGGCCGATGCGAGAACAGCGGATCGTCGAGGGCAGCGTTGCTGGTGCCGAAGAAGGCAGCCAGATACTCCACCGATTGCTGTTGCAGGCCCGGCAGATACGGGTAAAGCCGGCGGAACAGCTGCGGCCTTATGCGCGATGTGGGCTGCCGCCCGCAGAACCGGCGGACACGCGCCTCCTTGAAGACGTCGTAACCGGCGAAGACCTCGTCGGCGCCTTCACCCGTCAGCACCACCTTCAGGCCGGCCTGGCGAACCAGGGCGGACAATTTGTAGAGTGGCGCTGGCGCCGTGCGGATGATCGGCCGCTCGGCAAAGCGGATGACGTCAGGAAAGACGCTGGCGATATCGCGGGCGCCGCATTCTATGGCGTGGTGGCGCGTGCCGAGCGCCGAGGCCATTTCGGTCTGAAAGGCGCTTTCGTCATGCTCGGCGCTGTCGAAGGTTACGGAAAATGTCTCCAGTCTCCGAGGAGTCATGCCGGCGGCAAGCGCCGAAACGAGCGACGAATCGAGCCCTCCGGAAAGATAGGAACCGACCGGCACGTCGGCCCGCATGCGAAGCCTCACCGCATCGGTCAGAAGGGCTTGCAATTCCTCTGCCGCGTGGTCCTCGTTCGTGATCTTCGACGGCTCATCACGATGCGGATAGTCCAGGTGCCAGTACCGTCTGACCGTGACCTGCCCCTGCGTCGCGATCATCACACTTGCCGGTTCCAACTCGTGGATATTGCGGAACGCCGTGCGCGGAGCGATCGGCGCCCACAGCGTAAAGATCTGATCCAGCGCAATCGGATCAATTTCAGCGGAGACGCCCGGGACCTTCAACAGAGCTTTGATCTCCGAGGCAAAGTAAAGCACCCCGTCCTTACTTGTGTAGAAGAGCGGCCGGACACCCATCCGGTCTCGTGCAAGCACCATTCGTCGCTGCCGATTGTCCCATATCGCCAAGGCGAAATCACCGTTCAGGAGAGACAAGCAGTGTTCGCCCATCTCCTCATAGAGCTGAAGGATGACCTCTGTGTCGCTCGACGTCCGAAAGTGTCGGCCCTTGGCGATCAGCCCTTCGCGCAGTTCTATGTAGTTGAAAATCTCGCCGTTGAACGCAATCGTCAAATTGCCGGCCTCGTCGGACATCGGTTGCTGGCCGTCTCCGATGCCGATCACCGACAGCCGCGCATGCCCGAGCCCGGCATCGGGTGCTACGAATTTCCCTTGCTCATCCGGCCCACGATGGGCAATTGCGGCTACCATGTGCGTGAGCAAAGCTTCCGCATCCCGGATTGACCCGAAATAACCCCCGAATCCACACATCCCTTGAACTCATATTGAACGCTAAGGTACGGAACATAACCTCGATAGTGGCATCTGAGGTTAATCCGATAATTTCACCGAGCATGTGGTTAACAAGAAGTTTGCCACGATGGTCTCCCGTGGCTAGGACACGATGGCTCTCCATCACCTCGCGTTGCGTGTGTGGAAAACAATTTTGAGGCCGAGCCCTTCCAGGGCGTGCGGCCGTAATAGCCGGAACGATAGCCCAGGCGCTCCAACGTGGCGAACCGCCCTGGATACAAACGGACCGCGCGCAACGTGCTGGCGATCTTGAGGCAAATTCAACCGCAGGCTGCCGGGCTGACTATTATTGCGGTAGGTTTTTCAACGGTTGCAATGGCTTAGCGTTTTCCGACACGCCCTAGGCGCGAACGGACCAGAGCGTTTCCAAAAAAGTGTGACACGGTTTTCTCTGCAGAAGCGCGCGGCGCTTCTCAAGCAATTTGCCTCGAAATCAAGAGATGACGGGGGTTTCAACGTGTCTGTGGAACGGTTGATCGCTCTAGGCCTTTTGTCCGGGTTGGCATGGCTGGACGCGGGCGGCTAAGGCTGGAAATGTGATTGCACGTCTTCGCTGCCGGGGGGCTGGCCGGAGGACGAGGAGGATGGCGCTGAATTTCGAATATATTGCCGGCCATCCGGCGCTGCACCGTCATGTCGAGGCGCAGTCGAAGGCGCTGCTGCATATCTATGAAACGAGCCCACGCTTGGCCGCCGTATTCGCCACGCAACAGCGCTGGCTGCTGGCTCACACCGGCCTAGCCCTGCATTTCGCCCGCGACCCGCGCGATCCCCGCACGGAACTGACACTGGCCCGCTTCATCGATGCAGTGCTTCACTATTCCGTCGCCAGCCGCAACACGGCTGAAGCCTTCATCAAGGAGATGCTGCACTATCACATCATCGAATACCTGCCGCACACCGGTGATGGACGAGCCCATCCCTTTCAGGTGACGGCAGCGACGCTGAAGGAATTCGATGGCTGGGTGGTTGCGCATCTGCGCACGCTCGACGGTCTCGACAGCGGCAACCGCCTCGCCGCGTTTCTCGAGCAGCACGGCATGATTGCCAGGCTGCAGCCGATGGTGGCGGAAGGCCTGCTCTCCTCCAACCCTGTGCGTGAGCCCAAGCAGACGTTTTCGCTGTTCATCTGGCTCAACAATGGCGGCATCGTCATGGATTGGCTGATGTCCGGCATCGATCCCGACAATGCCGCCCTCGACCGGATCCCGACCAGCGTGGTTTCGATCGGCGAATTCGCCAGTTGGCTAAAACTCTCGCGCACCCATCTTGCGCGCAAATTGCGCGACGCCGAAAAGCTCGGCAGCGTCGGCTGGCTGGGCCGGCGCGGGCATTCCGTAATGTGGGTCTCGAACAGCTTCTACCAGGAATACATGACCGTGCAGGCCGCCAAACTTGCCGTCATCGATGCCGCGTTCGAAGCCTGCCGACCGGCGTCGCCGCACGCTGGCTGAACGTTCGGCGCAGACGCTGTTGCGCAGCCGATCGTGCCGACCGCGAGGACCCGTCCGGGCGCATGGCCGAGGTGGCCTTTCCGCCGTCGGGATACGGACATCTGGACAGCGGGGGCGAAGCCTTAAAGCGGAACGATCCGCGCGAGCGGCAGCGATCCGCCCGACGGGTTCGGGTGGATCAACTGGTCAAAAGCCGGGCGCAGCATCTCAATCGATGTCGAATGACACGCCCTGCGCCAGCGGCAGCGCCTTGGAATAGTTCACCGTGTTGGTGGCGCGGCGCATATAGGCCTTCCAGGCATCGGAGCCGCTCTCGCGCCCGCCGCCGGTTTCCTTCTCGCCGCCGAACGCGCCGCCGATCTCGGCGCCCGACGTGCCGATGTTGACGTTGGCGATGCCGCAATCCGAACCATCGACGCCGAGGAAGCGCTCGGATTCCTGCAGGTCGCGGGTGAAGATCGACGACGACAGTCCGGCGCCGACCGCATTGTGCTCGTCGAGCACGGCATCGAAATCGGAGTACTTCATTACATAGAGGATCGGCGCGAAGGTTTCTTCGGTGACGGGAGCCACCTGCTTCGGCATTTCGACTAGCGCCGGATGCACGTAATAGGCATCGGGATGGCCATTCTCGACCCGCGAACCGCCGGTCAGCTTGCCGCCGTGAGCGGTGGCTTCCTTGAGCGCCTTTTGCATGGCGTCGAACGCCGCCTTGTCGATCAGCGGCCCGACGAGCGAAGACGTCTCCAGCGGGTTGCCGACCGAGACGCTCTCATAGGCCTTCTTCAGCCGCGGCAGCAGCGTGTCATAGACGCTGTCATGCACGAACAGGCGCCGCAGCGTCGTGCAGCGCTGGCCCGCGGTGCCCATGGCGCCAAAGGCGATGGCGCGCAGCGCCATGTCGAGATCGGCGGTCGGGCAGACGATGCCGGCATTGTTGCCGCCGAGCTCGAGCACGGCGCGGGCAAAGCGCTTGGCCAGCCGCGGGCCGACATCCCGGCCCATGCGGGTCGAGCCGGTGGCCGAAACCAGCGCCACCTTCGGGTGGTCGACCAGGATCTCGCCGACGGAGCGGTCGCCAATCAGCACCGGTGCCAGGCCATGCGGCGCATCTGCGCCGAAGCGCTTGACCGCGCCGGCAAAAATCGCCTCGCAGGCGAGCGCCGTCAGCGGCGTCTTTTCCGAGGGCTTCCACACCACGGCGTCGCCGCAGACCAGCGCGAGCGCCGCGTTCCACGACCACACCGCGACCGGGAAGTTGAAGGCCGAAATGACGCCGACGACGCCGAGCGGATGCCAGGTCTCCATCATGCGATGTCCCGGACGCTCGGTGGCGATGGTTAGACCGTAGAGCTGGCGGGAAAGGCCGACGGCGAAATCGCAGATGTCGATCATTTCCTGAACTTCGCCGAGGCCTTCCGACGGGATCTTGCCGACCTCGATCGACACCAGCCGGCCAAGCTCGGTTTTGTGCGCGCGCAACTCCTCGCCGAGCAGCCGCACCAGTTCGCCGCGTCGGGGACCCGGCACCATCCGCCAGGCCTGGAACGCCGTGTGCGCGGCATCGATGGTCTTGGCCGCATCGGCCGGCGAAATCGTCTTCAGCGCCGCGATCTGTTCACCCGTCACCGGGCTGCGCACGACGAGGTCGCCGCCGGTCAGCGCGTCCTTGGCCACACCCAGTTTCGCCAGAAGTTCGGCCGTTTCCTTCGCTATCGTCATTTTTATCCCTTTCAGATCCGCTCGCCATCATAGGGCGGCGGTCGAGCCTTGGCGCCATTATCGCCCGCATGCCGCAGGCGCTGTCATGGCGTGCCATTACTCGTTTCAGGGGAAAATCGCCACCCCGGCATGGTCCAAGCCGGGATTGCACGATTGAGCCAGAGGAGGAACAGGCTTAGTGCGCTGTCTTCGCCGGCGCCTTCACGGCTCCGTCCCGCATCAGCCGGTCGATATGCATGCGGATATGGGCGGCTTCCGCTGCCGTGTTGGCCAACGCAATGGCGCGATCGAAGGCGACACGCGCCTCTTCGCCACGGCCGAGCTGCATCAACAGACCGCCCTTGAGGCCGAAGAAGTGGAAATAGCCGGACAGCCTCTCGCCAAGCGGCTCGATCATGGCAAGGGCAGCTTCCGGCCCGCGCACCTTGGCGACCGCAACCGCGCGGTTCAGCGTCACCACCGGCGAAGGTTGCATCGCCTCCAGCAGGCTGTAGAGCAGGTCGATCTCGGTCCAGTCGGTCTCCTCGGGGGTTGCCGCCCGCGCATGAAGGGCGGCGATCGCCGCCTGCACCTGGTAGGGTCCGGGCTTCTGGTGGCGCAGGGCCTTGTCGACCAGCGCCAGGCCTTCGTCGATCATCTTGCGGCTCCACAGCGAGCGGTCCTGGTCGTCGAGCAGCACGATCTCGCCATTCTCGTCGAAGCGGGCCGGCGCGCGCGCATGCTGCAGCAAAAGCAATGCCGTCAGGCCCATGATCTCCGGTTCGGTCTGGAACAGCCGCAGCAACAGGCGCGCCAGCCGGATCGCCTCCTCGCAAAGCGGCGCACGCGCCGGCGCCTCGCCGCTGTTGGTGGAATAACCTTCGTTGAAGATCAGATAGACCATGGCGGCAACGGCGGCGAGNGGCGGCGAGCCGCTCCGAGCGCTCGACCGCGCCGGGCGTCTCGAACGGCACGCCGGCATCGGCAATGCGCGCCTTGGCGCGCGTGATGCGCTGTTCCATGGCGCTTTCGCCGACCAGGAACGCACGCGCGATCTGCTTGACGGTGAGACCGGAGACGATGCGCAGCGCCACCGCGATCTGCTGCGTAGGCGGCAGATCCGGATGGCAGCAGATGAACAAGAGCCGCAATATGTCATCGCGGTAGTGCGCGCCGTCCAGCCGTTCGGCGATATCGCTCTCGGCATCTTCCAGGTCCGAGATCTGGTCCTCTTCCGGCATCGGCGCCTGCTTGGCGCGCTTGCGCACCGCGTCGATGCCGGTGTTGCGGCCGACAAAGATCAGCCAGGCCGCAGGATCGCGCGGCGGCCCGTTCTGCGGCCAGTTCTTGAGTGCCCTCAGGCACGCGTCCTGGAAAGCTTCCTCCGCCGTATCGAGATTGCGGAAATAGCGCAGCAGCGCACCCATACCCTGCGGGCGGGCAGCGCTGATCGCCGAGCTTATCCAGGCGAGGTCTGTCATGTGGCTACTCTGGTTGGGTTGAAGACGGAAACCGGTCGGATCTCATAGGATCCGCCGCTGGGATTGACCTCGGAAAGCTCGCGCGCGAACTCGACGGCCTCGTCGAGATCGGCGCATTCCAGCGTGTAGAAGCCGAGGAACTGTTCCTTGGTCTCGGCAAACGGGCCGTCGATGACGACCGATTCGCCCTTGACCTTGCGCAGCGTCGTCGCGGCGGTGGTGGGCAAAAGCCGCGCCACCGGCCCAAGCCGGCCGGCTTGAGCGTATTTTTCCTGCACATGCATGAGCTTTGCCATGACCTCGTCATCCTGTGCCTTGCTCCAGGAGGAGACGACATCTTCGGAGGCATAGCAGAGGATAGCGTAGAGCATGGGAGGTCCTTTTCTGTCTCAAAGGACGAAACAGTAGGGCCTATGCCGACATGGCGTCGACAAAAAAGTTACGCCATTTTGTCAGCCTTCGCTTGCCTTCAACCATCTCAGCACAAGAGCCTCTTCATCATCGAGACCGTCTATCGATCGCTTGCGCTTGTTGGCCTCGGTCATTTCGCTAAGCAGCCGCCCTTCCACCCAGGCTTCGAAAACCTGTGGATGGATGTAGCATTTGCGGCAGACGGCGCGTGTGTTGCCGAGCCGCTCGGCCACCTTGTCGATGACCGCGTTCATCACACGCTTGGTCTGCGCCTGGCTTTGGGGAAGCTCCGTCCGCGCAAACAGCGACGCGGCATGGATGGTGCCGCCCCAGGTGCGGAAATGCTTGGAGCTGAAATTGGCGCCGATCGCGTCGCGGATATAGCGGTTGACATCGTCGGAGCGCACTCCATGCCTCTCGCCGTCCTCGTCGAGATATTGGAACAGTTGCTGCCCCGGAATATCCTGCGCGCCGCGCACGACCCGGGCGATGCGGCGGTCGACCAGCTTCAACTTCCATTCCTTGCCGGACTTGCCCTTGAAGGCAAAGCGCAGGCTGGATCCCTTGATGTCGACGTGGCGGTCGCGTAGCGTCGTCAGCCCAAAGCTCTTGTTGTCGCGGGCATAGGCGGCATTGCCGACCCGGATCATCGTGTTGTCGAGCAGCCAGACAATTGCCGCCACGACGCGCTCGGCCGGCAGGCCACGGCGGCGCAGATCGGCATCGATCCGGCGGCGCAGCTCCGGCAGGCTTTCGGCAAAGGCGACAAGGCTGGAGTATTTGGCGCCGTCGCGCTCGGCGGCCCACAGCGGATGGTAGCGGTACTGTTTGCGCCCGCGCTGGTCGCGGCCGGTCGCCTGGATGTGGCCGGCGGGATCGGGCGAGATCCACACATCCGTCCATGCCGGCGGAATGGCCAGCGCCTTGATGCGGGCAATGGCTGCCGCGCCGACGGCCTGTCCTTTCGCGCCCTTGTAGGAAAAGCCTTCGCCCGCCTTCAGGCGCCGGATCCCCGGCTCGCTGTCGCTGATATAGGTGAGCGAGGCCTGTTCGGCAGCGGTCTGCGCGCCGTTCTTCGGCGCTCCATCGTCCCCCCGTCCGGCAGCCGACCGGCCGGATGGCGTCCCAGATTTGTCAAGCATGCCCGCTCCACGAAATTTTTCTCGTAGATAAGCGCCAAGCCGACTGCTGGTTCCACCCCGTTGCTATGGAATGTGGTCGGGTCCACCAATGGTGGCACCAGCCGGCACGGCCATCCAGAGGCCGCCATCGTCGACGTGAGGCGGATGGTAGTCGCGCCCGGGCGGAATCTGTTCGAACACGGCCCCTGCCTCATCGGCAAGGTAGTCATAGCCCACATCCTGCAGGAGCCCCTTTGGATCAAGGTGGTGGTAGAGATTGCGGCGGGCGATCCGCCGCTTCGGCTCCATCATCTTTAAATGATAGAGGTTGAGCCCGCTGTTGCGGGCCTTGAAACCAAGATCGGGAGGATACCAGAGCCCGTGCAGGTCCTCTGGTCGGTACTTCGCCGGATCGTAGGCTCTGAACAGACGATACTGGAACTTTTCGGCCCACAGCCCGTCGACCCGGTACTCGGTCGGCGAATACAATTCGCGGAGCCGGAACCCCCAGGCCATGCGCCTGTAATCCCCCGTCAGCTGTCCGATCAGCTCCGCGGTACCGCGTTCCAGCCGCTCATCGGGATCAATAGCCAGGATCCAGTCGGCGGCAGCTTCATGCGCTGCGTCGAGTAAGATCCGCCGCCGCTGCGGCTCGCTGCTGAACACGCCGGTCGCCCCGCGATCGTCATAGGCAATCCAGCCGTCAACGACCGGATCGATATTGGTGATCAGATCGGCAACCAGATGCGCGTCATAACGATAGCTGAAAACTGCGACCGTTCTCTGGCGCGTCCAGAACAGTCGGCTCCGTCGCCAGCGTCGAGGCTTGATTTGGCTCGTTATCATTTTCTTGTTGCCGCTTTCACGCGATTTCGCACGCCAATATAGACACCCACGGATTTGACCAGCAGGGCAAGCCAGACAATTGGCATCGACATCATCGCGAAAGTTCGATCCCGATCGGAAAGCCCGATCTTCGCCAGCTTGCGGGCATTCCGCCGATCGCGAAACGTGTCGCGAAAACACCGAAACGGAGTGTTCAGGGCAGAAGCTGCGAGGTAATCGCCGCGGCGACAGCCGCGCCTGTACTGATCGGCAAGCAATCTGGACAGCCGGGTTTCGTTGCGATGAACGGTTTGCACCTTAGGCTCCCACACCGGCTGCAGTTCCTGCGGCAGCCGCCCCAGGAATTCGGTGTCTTCGGCAGCAGGCATGGTTTCATCGAACAAGCCAAATTCATCGAACAGCCGCCGATCGAACGACACGCCGTAACGCAGCGCACGATCCGACGGCAGACCGGGAAGCCGTCGCATGAACATGATCAGATGAGCCGCACAGGCGATCAGATTGCGCGGATGGCTATTCACCATCGCGCTCGCCACGGCGCGGTCGCCAGCCAGATGCCGCTGCATCCGTGCCTCGGCCCAGCCCGAACAGGCGAGGCAATCATCGGCAAGAAAGGCAACGAAAGGCGCTTTGGTGGCCGCAATGCCGAGATTGCGGGCTGCGCCTACAAACAGCCTTCGACCGACCTCGATCACTGGCACCTTGACCCCGGCGCCGGTCAGCAGCGCCATGACCTCGCCTCCGCCCGAGTTGACCACCATGATCTCGAGCGGCTCATCCTGATCCAGCAGGGATGTCACCGCCTCGACGATTTGAGCCGGCGCGCGATAGCCGATGACAATGACGGCAAGCTGCGGCGGGGCTGATTCAGGCACGTTGCAACTGGACGCGCGGAGAGGAAAACCAGCGCCGCAGCGCCAGCTTCAGCTGGTAGCGCCTGCAGCGCCAGGTGTTCGACCGCACCTTCGGCGCCGCCGCCGCGATCCTCAGGAACCGCGCCGCCGTCTCCAGATCACCGCGCGCATAGTGAACCCGGGCGATCTTGAGGGCGACCAGCCCCTCCCTGGTTTTTAGCGACGACAGTGGGATGCCACAGTCAGTCAGCTCGCGCAGCGCCAGCCGCCAGTCGAGAAAGCGGCGCACCGGCCTGGTGATGAAGCGATCATCGGAACGCACTGCCGAAACGTGGTAGATCATGACGGGATGCACGATCAGGGCAAGCGACGCCCTGCCCATCAGCCTGGACCAGAACAGCGTGTCCTCGTCATAGGCAAGCCCGGTCGGGAAGCGCGTGTCGCCGACGACGCGCCGGGAAACCAGCGCACTGCCCACGGCGATCGAGCGAATGTGACCTTCCAGATAGGCCGAGGCATTGGCTATACCATCTTCTATGTAGCCGGCTGGAAGCTTGAGGTTCCGGTTCTCGCCATCGGTGCGCCGACGGTAGGCGCCGATCACCATGTCGGCGGCCGGCTGCGCCCCCGCCCGGACCAGCATCGACCGCAGCCCGCCCTCCAGATGCAAGTCGTCGGCGTCGATCAGGTAGATCCAGGAGCATTGCGCCTGCGCCAGCGCCACATTGCGGGAGCCGCCCGCGTCCCGGCAGTTGCTCATGAGCACGCGCAACGGCAACGAGAATTGCGTGGCGGCATTCAGCGCGGCTTCTGCCGTCCCGTCCGAGGAGGAATCGTCGACCAGCAGCACCTCGCCGATAACCTCGGCTTCGGAACGAAGCGAGGCCAGCGTGGCCGCTATGGTTGCCGCCGCATTGTGCGCCGGGATGATGACACTGATTGCCGTCAATACCGAACTCCGCATCAGCATGCCTGCCGACCGATCCTCCCCGAAGTTTCAACCGAGCATAACGGGCATCGCCGTTGTTGAGAAGCTGTGCTTCGAGGCTGTCAGGCCTTCTCGAGCGCGACCGGGATGACGTCGACGGCCTGGTCGCCGACCTGGCCGCCGGTGGTTTTCAGCACGCCGACGATCGGAGCCACGTCGGAATAGTCGCGGCCATAGCCAACGGTGATGTGGTCGTTGCTGGCCCGCATGCCATTGGTCGGGTCGAATTCCTGCCAGCCGGCATCGCGCCCACACCACACCTTGACCCAGGCATGCATGGCATCGGCGCCTTCGAGCCGCGGCTTCCCTTTCGGGGGAATGGTGCGCAGGAAGCCGCTGACATAACCCGCAGGAATACCTAGCCCGCGCAGGCCGGCGATCATGATGTGGGAGAAGTCCTGGCACACGCCCCGCTTCAAACCGAAGGCATCGCTGGCCCCGGTACGCACCGTGGTCGCTTCCCCGTCATAGGTGAAATCGCGGTGGATGCGGTTGCACAGATCGATGGCCATGCCGACCGTCGAGCCGCCGGCGCTGTCGCGGGCATAGGCGGTGATCGCCGCATCGATGCCGGCATGATCGCTGGCGGCGAGAAAGTGATGCGGTGCATCCGGCGCCAGTGACCGTACGGCGCCGAGTTCTTCCTGCAGGCGCTGCAGATCGGGCGACACGTCGAGCCCAGGCTCCGGCCGTGACACCGACACGCGCGCGCTCATTCTGATGTCGAGCCCGTCATGGACGTCGCGAAAGGCGATCGCGGTGACATTGTTGCCGAAGAAATCGGCAAAATCCGTGCGCTCCGATGGGGTCGGCACAAACGAAAGCGAGGCCGCGATCACGCGCTGCACGCCGGCAATGGTCGGCGGCAATACACGCACCTGATGCCGGCTGCCGCCGGCCGCGGCGTCATAATCGTAGCTGAGATGAAGCCTGATATCGTACAGCATGTTAACCAAAATACGCTTTAGCCAGGCTGCTATAGAGGTTGCCGATCTCAGTTGCGAGATCGTCCAGCACCTCCGCCGACATCTCCGATGGCTCCATGACGGCAATTGCCGTGTTGAGCTGCAGGATTTCCTTGGCCGCGACCGACATATGCCCCTCCGGCCCAACCGATGGCAACAGGCCGATCTCCGCCTTCAGCCGTTCGAGCTGGAACAGGATCGAGCGCGGGTTGAGTGGGTCGAGCGCCAAGAGGTCGATCACCGTGCGCCGTCCGGCCCGCACCGGATATTGCCGGCGGTGGGTCATGACGCTGTCGCCGATCTCCAGCATCATGTCGAGCGAGCCGTCCGGCGCACCGGACCTTGTCAGTCGGGCTAGCGTACGGGCGATCTGGATGCCGCGCTCGATCCGCCGGCCGATCTCGAGGAAACGCCAGCCGGTGAAACGGTACATATTCTCGTGCAACAGGCCAGAGAAACCGGCGAGCTTGCGCAGCATGACCGTCATCGCCCGTGTCGCGTCGTCACCCGGCGCCACCGTGGTGGCGAACTGATGAATGGTCTTCGACAGGTCCTTCAGCGCCAGCCAGCCATCGGGCGAAAAGCGGTCGCGGATCTGTCCGGCGCTGTAGACGGCGCTGTCCAGCGTGCCGATCAATCCGGGCGGAATGGCCGCTTCGAGATCGACGCCGAAGGGTTCGAGATAGTCCCTGATATCGGCGAGCAGCAGCATGTCAGGATCGGACGTCTCGGCCAGCCGCACATGATAGGCGCGCAGGATGCGAACCGTATCCTCCGAGCGCTCGATATAGCGGCCGAGCCAGGTCAGGTTTTCCGCCGCGCGGCTGGGCAGGCTGCCCGGCATGGTGCGGACAAAGCTGTCATGCTCCTGCGGCAGCAGCGTCTCGCGCTCGACCGACCGGTCGCTGACCACCCAGACGTCGGCCGCCTGGCCGCCGCGCTGCATGGCGATGGCCGTCGGGTCGAGCGAAAGGCCGACACGGGCGAAACCGCCCGGCATTACCGTCCAGCCATCGGGCGTGCGCGCCAGATAAACGCGCAGGCTTGCCGGTCGCGGTTCCAGCCAGCCGCCGACATAGACCGGCGTCGTCGACAGCGTCACCGCTTCCTGGCCGACGAAACCGCTGCCATCGCTCTCGATGCGCGCGATCAGCGCGATGCGTTCCTCCGGCGTCAGTGCCGAACCGAGCCTGGTCTGGCCGTCATCCTCGAAGGCCAGCCGCGTCGACAGCGCCGGACCGATCACCATGCGATCGATATTGGCAAGCACATGCGCCCGTTCGGTTGCTTGCCCGCACCACCAGGTGGCCACGCTTGGCAACAGAAGCTCTTCGCCGCGCAATGCGCGCGAAATCTTCGGCAGGAAGGCGAGCAGCGCCCGGGTTTCCATCAAGCCCGACCCCAGCGCATTGACCGTAGACACGGTGCCGCGGCGGATCGCCTCGACCAGCCCCGGCGTGCCGATATGCGAGTCCGACCTCAGTTCCAGCGGATCGGCAAAGGCGGCATCGAGCCGCCGCCACAGCACGCTGATCGGCATCAGCCCGGAAACCGTGCGCACCATCAGCTTGCCGCCGGAGACGGTCAGATCCTCGCCCTCGAGCAGCATGATGCCGAGATAGCGGGCGATATAGGCGTGCTCGTAATAAGTCTCGTTGAGCGGCCCCGGCGTCAGAATGGCGACGCGGCCGTCATTCTCCTTCGCCATGCCGATCAGCGCATCGCGAAAGCGGCGGAAGAAACCGGCCAGGCGATGCACATGCATCTCGCCATAGACGTCGGACAAAGCCCGCGTCGTGGCGACGCGGTTTTCCAGCGCAAAGCCGGCGCCCGACGGCGCCTGCGTGCGGTCGCCCAGCACCCACCAGCTTCCATCCGGCCCACGACCGAGCTCGAAGGCGCAAAAATGCAGGAAATGACCGCTGGCCGGCATGGTGCCGACGACGGGGCGCAAAAATTCGGGGCTCGCCGCAATCAGGCCTGCCGGCAGGATTCCCTTCTCGATCAGCCGGTTCGGGCCATAGATATCAGCGACTATCTCCTCGAAAAGCTCGGCGCGCTGGACGAGACCGGCGCTGATCCCGGCCCATTCCTTGTCTTCGATCAGCAGCGGGATATGCGCCAGTGGCCATTCGCGCTCGTTGGCGCCGGCCTTGTCGTAGACGCGATAATAAACGCCGGCGTCGCGCAGATACTGGTCGGCGCGGGCAAAGCGCTGGCCCAGCTTTTCGGGACCCAGCTCCTCCAGCGCCTCGATGAAGGGCGCCCAGGCCGGACGCGGATGGCCCGAAGCATCGACCATCTCGTCGACGACGCCGTCAATCGGCTGGTAGTGCTCCAGCAGACTGTGCCTCAGCGGCTTGCCGCGGACCTTTTTCTGATTCCCCTTTGCCATCGCTGATCAGAGTCTTGCTGGCCGCCTGAGGTCAAGGGTCATGGGGAAGTCTTCAGAGGCTTCTTCATTGCGCAGCACATAGGCCGACGGCGTATGGCCGCGCGGCTCGAAGCGGGCGAGACGCCTCGCCTCGGCCTCATTGCCGTTGACCGGGAAAGTGTCGTAGCTGCGCCCACCTGGATGCGCGACATGGTAGACGCAGCCGCCCACCGCCCGCCCCGACCAACGGTCGTAAATGTCGAAGACCAAAGGCGTGTTGACCGGCAGCGCCGGATGCAGGCCCGACGAAGGCTGCCAGGCCTTGAAGCGCACACCGGCCACCGCGACCTCGCGATTGTCGGTGACCTTCATCGGCACGATTCGGCCATTGCAGACAATGGCATGACGTTCCGGGTTGAGGCCTTCGGTCCTGACCTGCAGCCGTTCGACCGAGGAGTCGACGAAACGCACAGTGCCGCCGATTGCGCCTTGCTCGCCCATGACATGCCACGGCTCCAGCGCCTGCCGCAGTTCCAGCTTGATGCCGGCATGCTGGACTTCGCCGCAGAACGGAAAGCGGAACTCCAGCTGGGCATCGAACCATTCCGGCCGGAATTCGAACCCGTTGAGCTTGAGGTCGTCGAGCACGTCGAGGAAATCCGCCCAGACATAGTGCGGCAGCATGAAACGGTCATGGAGCGAGGTGCCCCAGCGCACGAAGCGGCCATCAAGCGGGTTGTTCCACGCACGGGCGATGATGGCGCGTACCAGCAATTGCTGCGCCAGCGACATGCGCGCATTGGGCGGCATCTCGAAACCGCGGAACTCAACAAGCCCAAGCCGGCCGGTCGGGCCATCGGGCGAAAACAGCTTGTCGATGCAGATTTCCGAGCGGTGCGTATTGCCGGTGACATCGGTCAACAGGTTGCGAAACAGTCGGTCGACCAGCCAAGGCAGCGGTGGGTTGCCCTGGCCCGGGTGCGGCACCTGCGCCATCGCGATCTCGAGTTCGTAAAGCGAATCGTGCCGCGCCTCGTCGAAGCGCGGCGCCTGGCTGGTCGGGCCGATGAACAGGCCGGAGAATAGATAGGACAGCGACGGGCGCCGCTGCCATTGCAGCACCAGGCTCTTCAACAGATCGGGCCGGCGCAGGAACGGGCTGTCATTGGGCGTCGCGCCGCCGACGACGACATGGTTGCCCCCGCCGGTACCGGTGTGGCGGCCGTCGATCATGAACTTGTCGGCGCCAAGCCGCGTCTGCCGTGCTTCCTCGTAGATCGCCGTCGTCGTCGCCACGCAGTCCTGCCAGTTGGCAGCCGGATGGATGTTGACCTCGATGACGCCGGGATCGGGTGCCACCCTGATGACGTTGAGGCGCGGATCGTGCGGCGGTCCATAGCCTTCGATATGGACGGGAAGGCCGATCGCCTTGGCCGCGTTTTCGGCGGCTGCGACGAGTTCGAGATAGTCTTCCAGCGCCTCGACCGGGGGCATGAACACGCACAGCCGCCCGTCGCGTGGCTCGACCGAAAGTGCTGTACGCACCGCGCCGCCGATCTCGGTGATCTCCTGTTCGACCCTATCCTGCTGGCCGGTCGTCGCCGTGAAAGAAATCGCCTGCTGGCGTCGTGCCATCTCGTCGGCGCCTTCCAGCTCGGCCGGAGCCGGTTCTGGCAGTATGGCTTCCCGCGCCGGCAGCGGTCCACGCGGCAGCGACGGATCGACCGGCACAATATAGGGGAACTGCGCCGGCGGCACATAGGGCAGCGTGCCCAGCGGCAGGCGGTAACCGACAGGGGAATCGCCCGGCACCAGGAACAGCCGCCCGCGCCGGGTCTTCCACTTCTCCGAGCGCCAGCGCGGGTCCGAAGCCTGGCTGTTCCAGCGCTGCACCGGCAGCACGTAGCCCGACGGCTTGGTCAGCCCGCGCTCGAACACTTTCGCCATGCGGCTGCGCTCTTCCGGGTCTTCCAGCTTGGAGTTGGACGGATCGACATTGTCGGGCAGCTTGCCTTCTTTCAGCAGCCATTCGGCCGGGTCCTCATAGGCCTCGCTGACCATCGCCTTGTCGATGCCGAGTTCGCCGGCGATTGCCGTCAGCAAGCTCTCGGCCTGCTGCGGCCCCACCTTTGCGTCGCTCTTTTCGCGTGCGATCAGCGACGGATCGCTCCACACCGGCTGGCCGTCGGTGCGCCAATAGAGCGAAAAGGTCCAGCGCGGCAGGCTTTCGCCCGGATACCATTTGCCCTGGCCGTAGTGGAGGAAGCCGCCCGGCGCGAAGCGTTCGCGCAATTTACGGATCAGCGCATCGGCCTTTTCGCGCTTGGTCGGGCCGACGGCGGCGGTGTTCCACTCGGCGGACTCGAAATCGTCGATGGAGACAAAGGTCGGCTCGCCGCCCATGGTCAGCCTGACGTCGCCCGCTTGAAGTGCGGCGTCGACCTTGTTGCCCAGCGCATCCAGCGCCTGCCAGCTTTCGTCCGAGAATGGCTTGGTGATGCGCGGATGTTCGGCAATGCGGTCGACACGCATGTCGAAGCCGAACTCGACATTGGCAAAGCTCGCCATGCCGGAAATGGGCGCGGCGTTGCGGAAATGCGGCGTGGCCGCCAGCGGCACATGGCTTTCGCCGGTGAGCAGGCCGGACGTCGGATCGAAGCCGATCCAGCCGGCGCCCGGCAGATAGACCTCGCACCAGGCGTGCAGGTCGGTGAAATCGACAGCGGTTCCGGCTGGGCCATCGAGCGCGACCAGATCGGGCTTCAGCTGGATCAGATAGCCGGAGACGAAACGCGCGGCGAGGCCGAGATTCCTGAGGATTTGCACCAGCAGCCAGCTCGAATCCCGGCACGATCCCTTTTTCGCGGCCAGCGTTTCCTCCGGCGAGAACACGCCGGTTTCCATCCGCACGATATAAGCGATCTCCCGCTGCAGCCGCGCATTGAGGTCGACGACGAAATTGACGGTGTTGGTGGCGCTACGGTCGATGGTTGCGAGGAAAGCAGACAGCAGCGGCCCCGCCGGCTCCGGCGTGCGGTAGATGGCGAGATCGTCCCTGATGTCTTCGGGGTACTCGAACGGGAAGGTCTCGGCCGATGGCTCGACGAAGAAATCGAACGGATTGTAGATCGTCATGTCGGCGACGAGGTCGACCTCGATCTTCAATTCCGTCACCGGTTCCGGGAAGACGAAGCGGGCCAGGAAATTGCCGTAGGGGTCCTGCTGCAGATTGACGAAGTGGTTCGCCGGCCCGACCTTCAGCGAATGGCTGAGCACCTTGGTGCGGGAATGCGGTGCCGGCTGCAGCCTGATGACCTGGGGCCCGAGAACCACCGGCCGGTCATATTTGTAATGGGTCAGGTGGTAGACGGCTGCCAGTATTGCCATGGGGCCCCGGAGATCGGCGTTTCTTCAGCCGAACCCTGACACATCTATTGGCCATTCTCCAAGCAGAGATGTTGCGCTGCACCTAAATTAAGCAGCCGAAGCCGGCTACGCTGTGTCGAGATTCAGGTCAGGCCGAGTCGAAAATGGCTGATACCGAGAACCGGAGCAGAGCGTACTTTTGGTACGCGAGCACCGGAAGCGCAGACATCGGCCATTTGCAGGCCGGCCTCACCTGAACATCGGCACAGCTTTAGAAAAACGCCTGTATCCCCGTCTGAGCCCTGCCAAGGATCAGCGCATGCACGTCATGCGTGCCTTCATAGGTGTTGACCGTCTCCAGGTTCTGCGCGTGGCGCATGACGTGGTAGCCGATCTGGATGCCGTTGCCGCCATGCATGTCGCGGGCCTGGCGGGCGATGTCGAGCGCCTTGCCGCAATTGTTGCGCTTGACGATCGAGATCATCTCCGGTGCCATCTTGCCCTCGTCCATCAGCCTTCCGACCCGCAAGCTGGCCTGCAGGCCCAGCGCGATCTCGGTCTGCATGTCGGCGAGCTTTTTCTGGAACAGCTGCGTGCCGGCGAGCGGCTTGCCGAACTGCTTGCGGTCGAGTCCATACTGCCGGGCCCGGTGCCAGCAATCCTCGGCGGCGCCCATCGCGCCCCAGGAAATGCCGTAGCGGGCCCGGTTGAGGCAGCCGAATGGGCCGCCGAGGCCCCTGGCGTTGGGCAGCAGCGCGTCTTCGCCGACTTCGACGCCTTCCATCACCACCTCGCCGGTGATCGAGGCCCTAAGGCTGAGCTTGCCGCCGATCGTCGGCGCCGACAGCCCCTTCATGCCCTTCTCCAGCACGAAACCGCGGATTTCGTCCTTGCCGTTGTCGCCCTTCAGCTTCGCCCAGACCACGAACACGTCGGCGATCGGCGCGTTGGATATCCACATTTTCGAGCCGGAAATCTTGTAGCCGTTCGCCGTCTTCTCGGCCCGCGTCTTCATGCCGCCCGGATCGGAACCGGCATCCGGCTCGGTCAGGCCGAAACAGCCGATCCATTCGCCCGAAGCCAGCTTCGGCAGGTATCTCTTGCGCTGCTCTTCCGTGCCATAGGCATGGATGGGATACATCACCAGCGACGACTGCACGGACATCATCGACCGGTAGCCGGAATCGACCCGCTCGACCTCGCGCGCCACCAACCCGTAGGTGACGTAATTGGCGCCGAGCCCGCCATATTCCTCGGGAATGGTGATGCCGAGCAGGCCGGCCTCGCCCATCTCGCGAAAAATGCCGGCGTCGGTCTTTTCCTCGAGATAGGCCTCCTCGATGCGCGGCGCGAGCTTGTCGGCGGCAAAGGCGGCCGCGCCATCGCGCACCATGCGCTCATCCTCGGAAAGCTGGTTCTCGATCAGGAAGGGGTCTTCCCAGACGAACGCGTTCTTGTCGGCGGCCATGGCTTCGCTCTCTCCCAAAATCTTGAAGTGCTCGGGCTTATCCACCTCCGCTTCGGAAAAATCAAACAAAATTGCATCACAGATCAATGAGGTTTAGTAATGGATCATGAACGTCCAACGCCGGCTTTTACCCAGCACCAGCGCCCTTGCCGCCTTCGAGGCCGTGGCCCGCCTTGGCTCCTTCACCGCTGCCGCCCAGGAACTCGATTTGACCCAAGGGGCCGTCAGCCGCCAGATAGCACTTCTGGAGGAACAGTTCGGCCGCCGGCTGTTCGAGCGCGACAGCCGCAATGTTCGGCTGTCCACGGCGGGCGAAATCTATGCCGAAGCCGTGCGGGCGGCACTCGGGCAATTGCGCGACGCCGCGCTCGGATTGATGAGCAATCGGCATAGCGGCATGCTGAACCTCGCCATACTGCCGACCTTCGGCACGCGCTGGCTGATGCCGCTGATCCCGGATTTCGTCGCAGAAAACCCTGACATCAGATCGGAAGAGCACACGTCTGAACTNCGGTGGTCTCGCCAGACTTCCTTGCCAGCCGCGATATCACCACGGCGGCCGACATCAGCCGCCTGCCGCTGCTGCACATGGCGACGCGTCCCGGGGCCTGGGGCGAATGGTTCGAGGAACAGGGCTTGAGCGCAGCGATCGGACCCGGCATGCAGTTCGAGCAATTCGGCACCGTTGCCCAAGCCTGCATGGCGGGGCTTGGCGTCGCGCTCCTGCCGCAAGTTCTTATCGCCGGCGAATTGCAGCGCGGTCAGCTCGTGCCGGCACCGGGACAGCCGATGCAAAGCCGCAGCGCCTACTACCTCGTCGTCCCGAACGACAAGCGCGGCCACCCGCCCGTCGTCAGTTTTCGCGACTGGCTGCTGGGCCAGGTTGACAAGGAACCGGCCGTTCTGGCCTGGTAGCTACTTCCGCTTCATCGGCTCGGTTTCCGGCTGGAAGCGCAGCGTTTTTGCGACTTGCGTTCGGCAACTTTCGCATCGAGGTTGCTTTTGATCCGGGCGAAAGCCTGGTCTCCATCGACCGAACTGCCACTCGCCATGCCCTCGTCCCAAAGACGCCCCAACTCTTGGACACTCACTTTCTCGAAACTTGCCATATCGCGCGTATCTCCACACAAGGATGGTAGATAACGCTCTAGCGATTGCAAGGAACCATTCGAGGCTACGTCCGCTTCAAGGCATCGGCCAATGCTGCGCCAAACGCGCCTTGCTGTGCACGTCGTTCCGGCTGACGCTGCGGCATCGGCGAAGGTTGCGCCGGCTTGCCGCCGCCATTGTCGCGCGGCCCCTTCGGCGTCCCGCCCTCGCCGCCGTCCTTGCGCATGGACAGCGCGATGCGCTTGCGCTTGATGTCGACATCGACGACCCGCACCTTCACCACGTCGCCGGCCTTCACCACCTCATGCGCGTCCTTGATGAAACGATCGGCCAGTTGCGAGACATGCACCAGCCCGTCCTGGTGCACGCCGATATCGACGAAGGCGCCGAAGGCAGCGACATTGGTAACGGTGCCTTCCAGAAGCATGCCGGGCTTCAGATCCTTGATATCGTCGACGCCGTCGGCAAAGGTTGCGGTCTTGAAGCCGGGGCGCGGATCGCGGCCGGGTTTTTCCAGTTCGGCAATGATGTCGCGCACCGTCGGCAGGCCGAAGCGTTCGTCGACGAAGACTCGCGGATCGAGCGCCTTGAGCGCTGCGCTGTCGCCCATCAGCGAGCGCACATCGCGGCCGCAGGCGGCTACGATCTTCTTGGCCACGCCATAGGCTTCCGGATGGACCGACGAGGCGTCGAGCGGCTCGCTGCCATTGGCAATGCGCAGGAAGCCTGCGGATTGTTCGAACGCGCGCGGTCCGAGCCGCGCCACCTTGAGCAGTTCCTTGCGGCTGGCGAACGGCCCGGTCGCATCGCGATGCGCGACAATGGCATCGGCAAGCGACGCGCCCAGGCCTGACACGCGGGCCAAAAGAGGCGCCGAGGCAGTGTTGAGATCGACGCCGACGGCATTGACCGCGTCCTCCACCACCGCCTCCAACGAGCGGCCAAGCCGGTACTGGTCGACGTCATGCTGGTACTGGCCGACGCCGATCGATTTCGGTTCGATCTTGACCAGTTCGGCGAGCGGATCCTGCAGCCGCCTGGCTATGGACACCGCACCGCGCAGCGACACGTCGAGCCCGGGAAACTCAGCCGCCGCTGTCGCCGAGGCCGAATAGACGGAGGCGCCGGCCTCGCTGACGATCACCTTGAGCGGCTTTGGCCCACCATCCGAAGGCATGTCGGACAACATGTCGGCGACCAGCTTTTCAGTCTCGCGGCTGCCGGTGCCGTTGCCGATCGAAATCAGCTCGACCTTATGCTGGCGGATGAGTGCTGCGAGCTGGGCCTGTGTGCCGCGCACATCGTTCCGCGGCGGAAATGGATAGACGGTCGTCGTCGCCAGCACCTTGCCGGTGCCATCCACGACAGCGACCTTGACGCCGGTGCGGATGCCGGGATCGAGGCCCATGGTCGGCCGCGAGCCGGCGGGTGCTGCCAGAAGCAAATCCTTGAGGTTGCGTGCAAAGACATGGATCGCCTCTTCCTCCGCCCGCTCGCGCAGGTCGCGCATCAAATCGAGCGTCAGGTGCAGCGAAAGCTTGATCCGCCAGGTCCAGCCGGCCACTTCCATCAGCCAGCGGTCGCCCGGCAGGCTGCCGCCGATGGCGTAGGCATTGGCGATCATCCGCTCGACCGGCTTCACCGGCGAGGCATCGTCGGCATCGACCTCGATGTCGAGCGACAACACCTCTTCGTTGCGGCCGCGCAGCATGGCCAGCGCGCGGTGGCTCGGAACATTTGCCCAACGCTCGACATGCTCGAAATAGTCGGAGAATTTCGCCCCGGCCTCCTGCTTACCGTCGACGACACGGGCACGCATGAAAGCGCGCTCCTTCATGTAGGTGCGAAGCTTGCCGACCAGATCGGCATTTTCCGCAAACTGTTCCGACAGGATGTCGCGTGCGCCTTCCAGTGCGGCCTTGGCGTCGGTCACATCCTCGGTCACATAAGCCAGCGCCGCCTCGGCGGGCACCAACGACCGGTTGGCCAAAATAGCCTCCGCCAATGGCCCCAGCCCGCGCTCCCGGGCGATCTCGGCCTTGGTGCGGCGCTTGGGCTTGTAGGGCAGGTAGATGTCTTCCAGTTCAGCCTTGGTGGCGGCAGCCACAATTTTGGCCTCTAGTTCCTCGGTCAGCTTGCCCTGCTCGCGGATCGAACCGAGAATGGTGTCGCGGCGCGCATCGAGTTCGCGCAGATAGGCCAATCGCTCGGCAAGGTCGCGCAATTGGGTGTCGTCGAGCCCGCCGGTGACCTCCTTGCGGTAGCGCGCCACGAACGGCACCGTCGCGCCCTCATCGAGCAGCCCTATAGCTGCTGATGCCTGCTCCGGCCGCGCCCCGATCTCTGCCGCGATGATGGATGCGATGCGTTTGCTGTCTGCTGCCATGCTGGTCCCTGTCGCAAAGAGCGGCGACCATAGGCGCTGATGTCCGTCACGCCAACCGCAGTGTTCTCAAGCGTCAAAGAGGTCCACAGGAAAGCGCCTTGCTTTGGCTCGTCCTCAGACCATCCCGCTCAGCGCCTCGAAAAAGGCAACGATCTCGCGTTCGAGCGGATAATCTTCAGGCACCGGCTGCGACCCCATTTTTGCAATCACCACTTCCATCTTCGGATCGACGTAGAGCCATTGGCCGTGGATGCCGATGCCGCAGAAAGCACCGTTTGCCGCACCCGTTTGGTACCACTTGTTGCGATAGCGGCCCTTCGGGAACAGATGCACCATCGTGCCGCGCTGCCAAGCCTCCGCGCTGCCGCCGGCAACGGTCGTATCGCGCACCCAGCCTTCCGGCACGATGCGCCGGCCATTGGCCGTGCCGCCCTGCCGCATCATCTCGCCGATACGCGCCAGGTCGCGCGGCGTCACCGAAATGCCGCCGGCGGTGCGCGCCGTACCTTCCATGTCGACGCCGATCGAAGCCTCGCTGACAGCACCCAGCGGTAGCCACAGTTTCTCGCGCATCAGGTCCGGGAAGCGCTGGCCGGAAGCTCGTTCGAGCAGCAGGCCGAGCAGATCGGAATTGGGCGAACGGTAGCGGAAGGTTTTGCCGTGCGGTTCTTCGAGCCGCTGCAAGGTCAGAATGAATTCGCGCAAGCTTTCAGTGCCGCCGCCCGGATTCCACAGCGTCGCGCGGCGGTAACGGGCAAAGGCGCTTTCGGGATCGAGATAGGCCTCCTCGAAATCGAGGCTGACGCTCATGTCGAGCACATGCCGGCAGCTTGCATCGGCATAGGCCGAGCCGGCGGCTTCCGGAATGTACTGGGTCACCGGCGCTTCCGGGTCGAACACGCCCTCGCCTTCCAGTATTCCGGCGATGATCGCGGTGACCGATTTGCTGATCGAAAAGATGATGTGACGGGCGCCGAAATCCATATTGGGCGCGAACCAGTCGCCGATGACCTTGCCAGCCTTCATCACCGTCAGCGCGTCGCTGCTCGAACGTGTGAGGAATTCGGCCACCGTCTCCGGCGCGCCGGCGACGGAGACGTTTTCGCCGAGCAGGCCGCTCAGGTCCCGCACCGGCGCTTCGACGCTTCCCGGCGTCGCCGCCACGGGGGCGGTAGGCACCAGCTCGCCAAGGTTCTGGAACGACCAGCGGTTGAACGGGCTTTCGCGCCAGTTGGAGAGCAGCACCTCATTGCGGGCAAAGCCGTAGCGGGTCTCGAACGCGGTCTTGCCGGTCATGAACGTTTCCTCAGAGGGTGATTTGTTGTGGGTCAACCAAGCGCCATGGCGATGGTGTGCACCGCCTTCAGCGTTGCCACCGAATAGGCGACATTGCTGAAATCCGGATAGGTCGAAAGCTTGACCACGAGCATGCCGGTGTCCCAGTCGATATGGATCATCTGCCCGAACACGCCTCGGCACATCAAAGCGCGCGTGCGCGGATTCTCGATCCAGAACTGGTTGCGATAGCTGCCCTCCGACAGGCTCGGATTGAAATCCGGCGCATGCCTGCCGTTGCGCGTCGCCTCGATCCAGTCGGCCGGCACGATGCCGCGGCCCTTGTCGAGGATCAGCTGGCCGAAGCGGGCGTAATCGCGCAGCGTCGCGTTGAAGCCGCCATCGGCCAGCGCATAGCCGGCGCTGTCGACCGTGAAGCAAGCGCTTTCGTCGGCGCCGAGCTTTTGCCACAGCTCCTCGGACACCAGCTGCGCCAGCCGTTTACCGGTGACCCGCTCCATGATGAAGGCAAGCACGTCGGTCTCGATCGAGCGGTACTCGAACGCGGCGCCATGCGGCCGCACCTTGTCCTTCAGCTGCAGGATCAACTCGAACAGATGCGGCGGCCATTGGAAATCCGGATCGCTGTCCGGCGGCACCGGCTTCCAGCCCGTGGCGACATCAACCTGGCCGATGTCGGAGTAACGGTCGGTGTAGTCCTCGGAAAACCGCACGCCGGTGGTCATATCCAGCACATGCTGCACGCTGGCGCCGTCCCAGCCGGTCGCGCCGAGCTCCGGCAGATAGGCGGTCACCGGTTTGGCCGGGTCGATCAAGCCGCGCCCAACCAGAATACCGAACACGGTGCCTGTTACCGACTTCGCCATCGACTGCGACAGATGCAGCGTGCGCTCGGCCATGCCGTTGAAATAGCGCTCATAGGCGACCTTGCCGTCTTTGAGCACCAGGAAGCCGTCCGTGTAGGTCTCGTCGAGCAGGCCAACGAGCGTCGTCGGACGGCCCTTGCTGTCTTCCACCGGCAGCGCGTCGAGATCGGTCTCTGCGCGCTCAAGACGATGGCGATGGCCGTTACCGCGCCAGACCTCGATGGTCGGCAGGAATTCGCGGATGTGTTGGAAGGCCCAGCGATTCCATGGCGGCCGGTCCCAGTCGAGCTTCGGCAGCACCATTTGAGGCGGCGAGCCCTGCATGATCGACGGCCGCGGATCGCTGTTGCGATAGGAGTCCATGAAAGCCATTCCGGAAAAGAAAAGACCCGGCGGCGCATGCCGCCGGGTCTGTCAGACTGCGGTTATTTCTGCAGTTCGGTCCAGATCTTGGTGTAGATGTCCTGGATCTCAGGCGCGCACATCTTCTGGAATTCGCCTTGTGCCTTCGCAGCCTCCGGAATGACGACTTCCGGGGCATCCTTCATATCGGCCGGCATGTACTTGTCCGAGCCGGTAATTGCGTTTGCGTAGCGATGGAAGGCCGAGAGGCCGGCCGCGTTTTCCGGATCCATGATGAAGTTCTGGAACAGCTTGGCGTTCTCGACATTTTTGGCTTCCTTGAGAACGACGACGTTATCGCTCCACAGGCCGTAGCCTTCCTTCGGATAATTGTAATGGATGGCCGGATTGGCCAGCCGCTGACGCAGCGCCGAACCGTTCCAGTCGCTGGTCGCCTTGAAGTCGCCGGCGCCCATCTTTTCGATGGTGTTGTATTCCATGGCGATCCAGTTCGGCTTGGCCGCGACAAGCGTGTCGCGCACCTTCTTAAGCACCGTCTTGTCGTCGGTGCACTGCTGGCCGCCGACATATTTGATCGCCGCGAAGATAACGTCATTCATCTCGGGAACGACATTGGTCTTGCCCTTCAGCTCGTCCGGCGTGTTGAAGATGATGCCCCAGCTGTCGGCTGGTCCCTTGTAGGCATCGGTGTTGACGACGACGCCAACGGTGCCCAGCGCCCACGGCACGGAATATTTGCGGCCGGGGTCGAAGTCTGGATTGGCCCATTCCGGCGCCACGTTCTTGAAGTTCTCCATCTTGCCCGGATCGGTCTCCTGCACGAGGCCCTCCTTGATCCAGATCGGCACGTAGGTTTGCGACGGAACGGCGATGTCGAAGCCGGTGCCGCCCTGGCGTACCTTGGCGAGCGCCGTATCGTTGGAATCGTAATCGGTGATCGTCACCTTGACGTTGTATTTGGCTTCGAACTTTTTGATCACATCGGGGCTGGTATAGTTGCCCCAATTGTAAATGTTCAGCTCGCCATCGGCGCGGGCCAGGCTCGTCGTTGCGAGCAGCGCCAACCCGATGGCGGCTGTCGTTGTTTTCCAGTTCATGGTTTTAGCTCCCATTTGTCGGTTCAGTCTCTTTTCCTGCTGACGAAGAAAAACAACGTGACGATCGCGACCGAAAGCAGCAGGAAGGCGGTCGATATCGCGTTGATCTCAGGCGTGATGCCGCGGCGGATCTGGCCGAGCATGTAGGTGGGCAGCGTATCCTGGCCGCCCGATTTGACAAACTCGGTGATGACGACGTCATCGAGCGAGATGACGAAGGCCAGCATCAGTCCGGCCAGTATGCCGGGCCACAAAAGCGGCAGCGTGATGCGGCGGAAGGTCTTCCAAGGCGTCGCGTACAGATCGGCGGCCGCGCGCTCCAGCGTCAGGTCCATGTTTTCCAGCCGCGCCCGGATCGGCAGATAGGCGAACGGGATGCAGAACGCCGTGTGCGCGGCGATCAGATAGCCAATGCCGGAATAGCCGGTGAAGATCTTGATGCGCGAGAAGAAGATCAGCAGCGCCACGCCCGTGACGATCTCGGGCACCATCAGCGGCTGGTTGATCGCCGCATATTTGAAGGTGAGGCCCGGATAGGACGCGGTGCGCGTGGTGGCGAGCGCGGCCATGGTGGCAAAGATTGTCGACAGCACCGCAGCGACGGCGCCGATCTGGAACGAGCGTAGCGTCGCGTCGATAACTTGCACGTTCTGCCAAGCCGACTGGAACCAGCGCATCGAAAAGCCGCCCCATTCGGACGTCGAGTTCGCCGCGTTGAAGGCATAGGCGACCAGCACGATGATCGGCANGCATCGAAAAGCCGCCCCATTCGGACGTCGAGTTCGCCGCGTTGAAGGCATAGGCGACCAGCACGATGATCGGCAGATAGAGCACGATAAAACAGGTCGCAGCGATCACCGTGAAGCCGGTCTGGTGCTTGATGGAAAAGTTCTTAGCCATGCCGCGCCCCCGACTTGCCGGCATTGCGCACATAGGCAAGCAGCGCCACCATGACGATGATCATCACCGTGATCGACAGCGCCGAGCCGAGCGGCCAGTTGCGGCCTTGGCCGAACTGCAATTCGATCAGGTTGGACAGCATCATATTCTTGCCGCCGCCAAGCACGCTCGGCGTCACATAGGCGCCAAGGGCTGGAATGAAGACCAGGATGGAGCCGGCAATGACGCCGGGTTTGACCAGCGGGAAAATGATCTTCCGCAATACCTTGAATCGGGTCGCGTAGAGGTCGTAGCCCGCCTCGACGAGGCGAAAATCAAGCTTCTCCATGCTGGCATAGATCGGCAGCACCATCAGCGGCAGATAGACATAGGCCATGCCGATCAGAATCGCCGTGTCGGTGAAGAGGATCTGCACCGGCGCTGAGACGATACCAAGCTTGATAAGGATGGTGTTGATGATGCCTTCGTTGCGGATGATCTGCAGCACGGCGAAGGTGCGGATCAGAAGGTTGGTCCAGAACGGAATGGTGATCAAGAACAGCCAGAGATCCCTGGTTTTCTCGCTGCGCGTCGCCATGAAATAGGCGGTTGGAAACCCCAATGCCAAAGTGGCGATCGTCGTTATCACCGCCAGCTTGATCGAGCGCCAGAAGATGGTGACATGCGCTGCCGCAAGCGAAAGCGTATCGTCGAAAATGTCGCGTTCCATGAACACCGACAGCCAGGCATCGGGCGAGAACTGCCACTTCACATCGCCATAGGGGCCAGGCGTCAGGAACGAGTAGATCAGCACGATCAGCAAGGGGCCGGTCGCGGCGAGGAAGATCACCAGCAAGGCTGGCGCTGACAGCAGCCAGCGGTCGCGCACATCGCGTCGCTGCGCTGCCTTGGCGACTTGTTCCGCGGTCGCCATGATCAGTCCTTCAGCACTTGCGCGGCGTCGTTGCCGATCGTGATGCCGATCTGGCCGCCCTGCACGAAGCCGTCACCGGCGCCGCGGCTGTTCTGACGCCGCACGATGAACGGCTCGCCACCGGCAAGGCGCAGATGGAAGTGCGTGTCGGTGCCGAGATAGACGATGTTTTCGACGGTGCCGGACAGCGAAGCGCTCGGGCTGGCCGTGCCCAACTGCGCATGCTCTGGACGCACGACGATGGTGACCTTGCCGCTGGGGCTGAAGCCTTCCGGCAGCGAGGCTGGGATTTCCACACCAGACGGCAGCTTCACCGTCGCCCGGCCACCAGTCGCGCTAACCACATCCGCCTTGAGGAAGTTCGACTCGCCGATGAAGTCGGCGACGAAACGCTCGGCCGGCCGGTCGTAGATGTCGCGCGGCGAGCCGACCTGCAGGATTTTGCCCGACGACATCACCGCGATGCGATCCGACATGGTCAGCGCTTCCTCCTGGTCGTGGGTGACGAAGATGAAGGTGATGCCCGTCTCGTGCTGCAGCCGCTTCAATTCGATCTGCATTTCCTTGCGCAGCTTGTAGTCGAGCGCCGAGAGCGGTTCGTCGAGCAGGAGCACCTTGGGCTGCGGCGCCAGCGCCCGGGCGAGCGCCACGCGCTGCTGCTGGCCGCCGGAGATCTGGCTGGTGCGGCGGCCCGCCAGCGCCTCCATCTTCACCAGTTTCAGCATCTCGGCGACGCGCGCCTTGATCTCGGCCTTCGGCTTGCCCAGCATTTCCAGGCCAAAGCCGATATTGTCGGCGACCGTCATATGCGGGAACAGCGCGTAGGATTGGAAGACGGTGTTGACCGGCCGCTTGAAGGGCGGCAACGGCGCGATGTCCTGACCGTAGAGGAGGATTTCGCCGGCGGTTGGAAAGTCGAAGCCGGCAATCAGCCGCAGCAACGTGGTCTTGCCGCAGCCGGATGGTCCCAGCAGGGTGAAGAACTCATTCTCGCGGATGGATACCGAGACCGTATCGAGGGCAGCGACCTGCCCCTCACCCGATCCGAAAATTTTACTGACGTTTACGACTTCAATTGCATTCCGATCCGGTTTTTCCGGCACGATACGCCTCACTGTTGACCCCGCTCTTGCTGGCGGAGTTTTTCCCCTGTTCGATGTGACCACACGGCCGGTAGGTTGGCAAGTCCGGCATTGAATCACAGTTCAGTCGGTCATTTCGTCTTGCAAGCGGCAAGCTGTGCAAGCCGCATGCCATTGTCAGGCCTGGTAGGTGACCTTGCCACCGCAGACCGTCGTCACCGGTCGCAGCTTGTGCAGATCGGCGGGCGCCGTCTTCTCGATATCGGCCGACAAAACCACCAGATCCGCCATGTAGCCGGGTTTCAGAACGCCTTTGCGATGCTCGGCGAATTCGGCATAGGCGCCCTCGACCGTGTAGGCGGCAATCGCTTCCTGCAGCGAGAAACTCTGGTCAGGATCGCCTTCTGCCCATGGTTTGCGCTGCACTGCCGCCTGAATGCTCAGGATCGGGTCGATCGCCGCCACCGGCCAGTCCGAGGCGAACACGACATGGGCGCCAGCGCTTTTCAGGGTGCGCCAGGCATAGCTCAGCGGCCAGCGGGCCGGTCCGATGCGTGACACCGTCGGCTCCAGTGGAAAATCCATGGCGCCGGGCGGATGCGACGGCTGCATCGAGGCGATGACGCCGAGTTCGGCAAAACGCGGCACGTCGGCTGCTGTGGTGACCTCGATGTGCTCAACCCTGTGCCGGCTGTCGCGCTTGCCATTGAGCTTCTGCGCCGCCTCGTAACCGTCGAGCACTGCGCGCACCGCGCCGTCACCGATCGAGTGCACCGCGATCTGCAGCCCGCGTTTGTCGATAGCCACGGCGAGATCGATAAATTGCTGCGGCGTGAACAGCGGCTCGCCGACCCAGTCGGGACGATCCGCATAGGGTTCGACCATAACAGCGGTCCAGGAATCGAGCACGCCGTCATAGAACACCTTGACCATGCCCGATGACAGCCACTCACTGTGGTAGCGCTCGGCCATGACGGACGCCTTCTCGAGCATGTCGAGTGTCATGAAATTCTTGTAGTGGAACGGGATCTTGACGCGGCAGGGCAATCCCTCCTCGGCCTCGATCTCGGAAAGCAGTTCGAGCTGGTAGAGATTGCCGTCCATGTTCTGGATCGAGGTGATGCCGTGGCGCGCGCACCATGCAAGCCCGCGCCGCATGATGTCACGGTCAGCGGCCCGCTCGGCGGCCGACGGCATTGGGTCGGGCTCACCGCCGGTCGACAGCCCCAGCCGCACCCGGCTTTCGCCGGCAAGGTCGAGCACCGGACCGAAGGCCTCGCCCTCGCGCAATTCGCCCGCGGCCAGGCCGTCGCCACCCATCACGATCTCGTTGCCCGGACCGAGCGTGCGTCCCTTCAGGATGCCGGCTATCTCCAACGCCTTGGTGTTGGCCCACATCGTATGGTGGTCGGGCGCTGCCATGCAGAAGGGGCGGTCGGGCAGGATGGCGTCGAGATGATGGCGTGTCACCCGCTCGTCGCCGAGCACGGTGTAGTCGACGCCCTGGCCCACAAGCATTTTCGCCTCGGGCCGCGTCGTTGCGTAGTCGCGGATGGCGCTTTGAAGCGCCTCGAAGCCATGGATACCGCCGAGTTGAAGATGCGCGAGCTCGGCCCCTCCCGAGAACAGATGCATGTGGGCTTCGATGAAACCGGGCAGGACCGAACCGCCCTTGGCGTCGATCACCTCTGTGGTCGTTCCCTTGAGTTTTTCGATGGCGGCGTGGTTGCCTATGGCGATGATGGCGCCGTCCTTGACGGCAATCGCCTCGGCGGCGGGATTGTCATCGTCCATGGTCCGCACGCGACCATTGATGACGATCAGATCAGCATTTTGACCCGCACCCGTGACAGACATCGCGACTCCGCGCTTTTGACGACTGGCTGAGACCGACAACCCTCTTGTCCGACAAGCTGCCACTCCGCTGGAGCGGCGTTATCGGACGAAAACTGATGCCAGTGCGCTGTTTCGAAATTCCCCTTGTGATCTCTCAAAACAGCGTGGATAAAAGAATGCGACTAATTATTCGCGTTTGTCAACGTGC
Organism: Mesorhizobium sp. LSHC412B00; assembly: GCF_000503035.1. NCBI lineage: Bacteria > Pseudomonadati > Pseudomonadota > Alphaproteobacteria > Hyphomicrobiales > Phyllobacteriaceae > Mesorhizobium > Mesorhizobium sp. LSHC412B00. The sequence continues at coordinate 615,902 of NZ_AYWB01000001.1, forward strand.
CGAATTTCGAATGTATTGTGGACAACACACCACGCCAATGTTGAGACCGGGACCTGTGTTGAAACCGGCAGGGAACGAAGGCATCAATCCGTGAAGCGCAGTCTCAGCCGCGAAACCAGGATGGCGCTCGAACCGCGCAAGCAGCCGCGGCAGGAACGGTCGAGCAAGGTGGTCGACCGGATACTCGACGCGGCTTTGATCCTGACGCGGGAGCAGGGAACCAAGACGCCGACGACGCTCGCCATTGCCCGGCGCGCGGGCCTGTCGGTCGGTTCGGTCTACCAGTACTTTCCCAACAAGGAAGCCATTCTCCTCGACCTCGCCCGGCGCTGGCTGTCGTCGTTTCCCGAGGTGATCGCCAGGCGCATCGAGGTCACCCCACCCACCAACCGCGACGAGTTTCGGCAGGAGGTGCGCAAGCTCTTCATCGATACCTCCAGAATATATCTCGAAAACGCCACCCTGATGCCGGTGATCGAGGCGATATCCGGCAATGCCGACCTCAGGCCGATCCAGGACGAATATGACGAGCAGATCATCGCGCTTTACGCCGCGTGGCTGCAGCATGTGAACCCGGCCCTTGAAGACAAGATCGCCAGCCGGCTCGGCGTGCTGATGATGGATGTCGGGCACGCCTGCCGGCTTGTGGGGTTGAAGCGGGATCGCAAGACATACGACCTCATCGAGGACGATGTGGAAAGAATGTGGCTCGCTTTGGTCACCCCCTATCTCAACCTTGACTGATTTCGCTATTTCGAGAGGAAATTCATGAAGACTGTCTATTCGCCGCTTCATACCGGCCATGCCGGCCAGATGGAACTGGTCACGTCGGCAATCGTGCCGGGTTTCGAAAAGCCGTCGCGGGCCGAGTTCATCAAGGCGCGGGTCGAGAGCGAGAAGCTGGGGCCGATCATCGGACCGGTCGAGCACGATCTCACAGCCGCCAAGCGCATCCACAAGGCCGACTATATCGACTTCCTGCCGACCGTCTGGCCGGCGTGGAAGGCCGCCGGCTTCGAGGGCACGGCGATGCCCTTCACCTGGCCGACGCGCGGCCTGCGCGGCGACGTGCCACCCAAGCGCGTCGACGCCTTGCTCGGCTACTATTCCTTCGACGCCGGCGCCACCTTCGTCGAAGGCACATGGACCGCGATCAAATCGTCCTACGACGTGGCGCTGACGGCGGCGGCCTTGGTCAAGGGTGGCGAGCGGTCGGCCTTCGCGCTCTGCCGCCCGCCCGGCCATCACGCCGGTGCCGGGTTCATGGGCGGCTACTGCTACATCAACAATGCCGCGGTCGCCGCGCAGTGGTTCCTCGATCAGGGCGCAAAACGCGTCTCGATCCTCGACGTCGACTATCACCACGGCAATGGCACGCAGGAGATCTTCTATGAACGCGCCGACGTGCAGGTTCTCAACCTGCATGGCGATCCCATGGTGGAGTATCCGTTCTTCCTCGGCCATGCCGATGAACGCGGCGCCAGCGCCGGCGAAGGTTTCAACGTCAATTATCCCATGCCCTTCGGCACCAATTGGGACGCCTGGAACGCCTCGCTGGAGGACGCTTGCGCCAAGCTCGCCGCCTACGCCCCCGATATCGTCATCGTGTCGCTCGGCGTCGACACCTTCGAGAAGGACCCGATCAGCCAGTTCAAGCTGAAAAGCCCGGACTATCCGAAGATCGGCCATCGCATCGCCAAGCTCGGCCTGCCGACGCTGTTCGTGATGGAAGGCGGCTACGCCGTCGAGGAGATCGGCATCAACGCCGTCGGCGTGCTCACCGGCTTCGAGGACAAATAGGAAAGCAATTCCAGGATAAGTGTGAGGCGGTTTTCCGGCCGGAATTGCGCCAAGGAGATATGGGGCGGCTCCGGCCGCCCCGACCATCTAGGCGGCCGCAGCCGGGTTGGGTGCAACCACCGGAACGGCTGGCCTTCGCGACCGGCCGATGCGGTAGACAATCACCGCCGCAATCACGCCTGCCGCCAGGATGGCCACCGCCAGCAACGGCCGGTACCAGAACCAGGCAATCGCAATCGTCACCGTGCCGACCAGGATCGCCAGGACGAAGGCGATAATGCCGGTACCCATCCGCGCCATGCTGCCGAGGAAGGGTATGACATCGAGGATCACCCCGATCGGGCTGAGGAACAGCGCAAAGCCTATGGTCAGCAACAGCAAGCCGGCGCCGCGCAGCAGCCAGGTGATCAGCGTGTTGGCGCTGACGGCGTCGGCGAACATCTTTTCGGCCGGGACGTTGCCGGTGTCGACCATCAGCAGCGCATCGCCGGCTTGCGTCTGGTAGGGCTCGAAGCGGCTGCCGGCCTGGCGCGCGATGATACTGACCACGCCCAGCGGCGCCAGTTCGTAGCCGATTCGATAGTCACCCAAAGCGGGCGTCGTGTTGTCATTGCCGAGAAAAATCTTGCCATCGACGATGCTGAGCGGTTTCGTTCCGGTATAGGCAGCCTTTATCGCCGCCGACTGGTCGGCTGAGAGCGAATAGTCCTTGTCACCCTCGATACGGTCCAGCACCGGCGTATCGAGATCGAAGGCGACAAGCTTGCCCTCAGGAATCTGGAAGGTCCGGCCGTGGATTTCCATCGGCGGATTCTGGTGGCCGTCCGGCTTCTTGAAGTCCGACGAGTCGATCTGGCTGTCGTCCCACACCTTGGAATAGCTGTAGGTGGTCACCGTCTCTTCGCCACCGCCGAGCTTCTTGGTCGTCTCCGACTTGGACTCTTCCTTCCACTGATACATCTCGACACTGCGCGACAGCCGCAGCCCTTGCGTGGCGATGCCGAAATCCGGATCCGCCAGGCCGCTGTCCGCCGTCACCAGTCCGCTGACATGAACCAGCTTGCCGTCATTGGCGGTATCGACGCTGTCGGCGCCGACCGAAACCACCGCTCCAGAACCTTCGGCCAGCGAGCGCGCCGTCTGCACGGCGCGGCCTTCGTTCCAGAACAGCCCGATCACCATCAGCACGATCAGGATAAGGCCGAAGATGACCCCGCCGACCGCGCGCTTGATCCGCCCGAACCACGAGACGGACGTTACTTCCCGAAATGAATCGCTCATCGTTTCCCCCGAAACAAAGTTATCCCAAAATTACAACGCCGCCGGCGGCTGCGCGTTTAGCCCGTCAATCGGCGTGGATCTGCGCGCCGCAATCCCTTTCGCCGGCGCAGGCGTGCACCGCGCGCGTCGTGCCGCCATCGCCAACCCGCCACGGCGAGGCAGACAGCGGCGCCTGGCGATTGCCCCCGAGAAGATCGAGCGCCCGCATCGCCGTCTCTTCACCAGCCTCGTCACGCTTGACGATCTCGACGTCCTTGAGGCCGATCGCGGCAAGCTGCGGCATCACCACATCGGGGTCGCCCGCCACCACGATCAGCGACGGATCGAGCGACGCCAGGGCCAGCGCCTGTTTCTGAACCGCATCGAGCGTCAGCTTTGTGCGCGCCGCCATGCGGGTTTGCTGGTCCTCCAGCGTCGATCCGCTGCCGACCGCGCCAATCAGCGAGGAGAACAGACCAGCCGACGTCTCGGCCGATCCAGCCAGCGCCCGGCGATAGACAGTCACCGTGCGGTCGACTTCGTCCTGCGCCACCGGCAAGGTGGTCAGGCCGGCAAATCCTTTCAGGACTTCGGTAATCGCCGGCCCGGTGTTGGCGCGCTCGACGGTGGTTGCCACGACCAATCCCGAGCCGGCCTTCATCGGGCTCATCAGATAGCTCGACACGCCATAGGAGTAGCCCTTCTCCTCGCGGATCACCGAATTCAGCCGGCTGGAGAAATCGGCGCCAAGCAGGTTGGAGACCGCGGTCGATTCGGCGCGCTCGCTCTCGTCGGTGCCGGGCGCCGGCCGCGCCACGAACAGCGCCGACTGGCTGGCGCCGGGTTCGGGCACCAGCAGCACTTTCTGTCCCCCGTTGAAATGCGCCGCCGGCGACGGCTCGACGGCATAGCCGGCGGTGTCGCTTGTCCACGCGCCGAATGCTTTTTCAAGGCTGGCGGCGACGGTCGCGACCGGCATCGGGCCGACGCTGTAGAAGGTCACCGCCTTCGGCGTGAACGCCGCCTTGAATGCGTCCCTCGCCTCGTCGAGCGAGATCGAGGCCAGCGCCTTTGCCGACCAGTCCACCGCTGCCTTGCCCGGCACCTGCGGGATCAGCGTCGCCTTTGCCATGCGGCCGGCAACGCCGGGCAGATCCGCCTCGCGGCCGTTTAGCCAGTCGACCGTCTGCGCCATCAGCACCGTCCATTCGGTCTTGTCGAAACGAGGCTTCAGTACCGCGTCGGCGAGCAGCCCAATACCCTGGTCGAGCTTTTCCGGCGGCACGCCAAGCGTCATCATCGTGGCCAGCGTTCCGGCCTGGTGGCTGACGCCGGCGCCGATGTCGCTGGCCGCCTTGGCGAAATCAGCCGAGCCGCGATCGGCGGCCCCGCGTGTCGCCATGCTTGCTGCAAGCTCCAGCAATCCCTCCTTGCCTTCCGGCACGCTGTTCCAGCCGCCGGCGGCACTGGCCGCGACATAGACCATCGGCGCTTCCGGCATTGTGTAGTGGACGAGTTTGATGCCGTTCGAGAGCGTCGCCGTTTCCATGGCGGGCAGTGTTGCCGAAGGCGCTTGCCCGGCCGCATGCTTCGGAATGTCGATCGCCGCTCGCTCCGGCGCGGTGAACGGCTGCGGTGTGCCAGACGAGCCGATCAGTGCATCGGGATAGCCGCCGCGCGGGCCGGGCTTCAGCACCAGCACGCTGGCGTCTTCCGGTTTCAACAGCCGCTTCATCGTTGCCTCGAGATCCGCCACGCTGGCGTCCTTCACCCGCGGGTCGTCGACCAGCGCGCTCTGCGCATCGCCGAGCACGTCGGCATTGTAGGAGACGACGCCGGCGCGATCCTTCAATGCTTCGCTGCCGAGCCGCGCTGCCTGCAAGATGCCGGTGCGCGCACGCTCGACATCGACCGGATCGAGCGGGGTCTTCAGGAAATCCGCAAACGCCGTTTTCATCGCGCTTTCCAGCGCTTCCGGCGCCACATCTTCGGCGGCACCCGCCTCGAAGGTAAAGCGGCCACCGAGCAGACCGCCGGTCCAGCTCGCGCTGGCATAGGTGGCAATGCCCAACTGCGAAACCAGCCGGTTGCGCAAAAAACCATATTCGCCGTTGCCGAGCAGTTCGGCGGCAATGCTGAGCGCACCATTGTCGGGCGACTGCGCCACCGGGCCACTGAAGCCGACCACAACGATGGGGCTTGGCACGCGATCCTCGAGCACCAGCTTGAGCCGGGCCTGCGTCGGTTCCGGCACGGCGGGCCGCGCCACATCGGCGCCGCGCGCCACGCGGCCGAACGTGTCGGCAATCAGCGCCTTGGTGTCGTCGATCTCCAAGTCGCCGACCAGCACCAACACCGCATTGTTGGGCAGATAGTAGCTGTTGAAGAAACCCCTGACATCGTCGAGCGTCGCCGCATCGAGATCGGNGAGCCGATGACCATGCGGCTATAGGGATGCGGCTTCGGGAACAGCCCGGACCAGAAAGCTTCCCAGCCGGATGCGCCGGCCTTGTCGAGCACGTTCTGGCGCATCTCGTTCTTGACCACCGAGCGCTGCAGATCGAGCTTGGCCTGAGTCACCGAGCGGCCGAGATTGGCCATGCGGTCGGCCTCCAGCGACAAGATCATCGGCAGTGACGACGACAGCCCGTCGACGTAATAAACCGTGCCGTCTTCGGTGGTCCAGGCATTGATCTCGTTNCATCGGCAGTGACGACGACAGCCCGTCGACGTAATAAACCGTGCCGTCTTCGGTGGTCCAGGCATTGATCTCGTTGCCGAGCGCGGCGTGCGCGCCGAACACGTTCGGCCAGGCCGGCGTGCCGGAAAACATCAGATGTTCGAACAGATGCGCAAAGCCCGAGCGTCCCGCGGGTTCATTCATCGACCCGACGCGGTAGCGCAGGTTCATCACCACCTTCGGCACGCGATGGTCGGGCACCAGCACCACCTGCAGCCCGTTGTCGAGCGCATAGGTAACGGTCGGCTCAGCCTTGGCGGGCGCTGCCATGCCGGCAAGAGCCGCAAGCACCACCGTGAACGCCAGGAAAACCTGCTTCATCATGACCCCCGATGCTGATGGCCGCGAGCAAGCGCCGCCAAATCCGCCGTATGACCGAAGGGATGCCCACCCCTGCCGGCTGCCGAGACCCTATCGGAATCGATCGGCCCTCGATACGGCAGTATCGCAACACCCTCTGGCTTTTTCGTGTCGGCGTTTCAGGCCTTTTGCGGCGGAAAAGGCCGCGAGAGCAGCCCCTGAGTCGCTTGAGTCCAATAATATTGATTTTGTCAAATCGCGTTTGATGTCGGATTCATCTGCAGGTAGATTAGACCCGAATCAGCCGGTCCTTGGGGGGCGCGGCGACCACCCAAAGTCTCAAGTTCCGGCCAATGACCGGCACCAGACGCGGACGGCTTCGCGTTCCCTGAATGGATTCGGCGATCAGCGCGACCGCCGCGCCGTGTGAGTGCTTCGTAAACGTGATGCGTCTTCAAGTTCGGCCGCTGCTAACCCCAGCGTCCGGGCTCAAGAAAAGACTCCGGCCATGACATACAACCAAAGCATCCAATGAGCAGTTCCGCCGCGCTTCTCCAATCCGATACGTTAGGCTCGCGCCTTGAATCGCGCGGCGATCTCACCTCCTTTTTCATGCAGCTCGCCGCCGAGATCGGCGCCGACAGCTACATGCTCGTCGCCATCGTCCACGACCAAGATCGCAACGACGCCCGCATCGTCTCATCCAACTGGATCTTCGACGCCATTGAACTGATCGGCAAGCGGCTGATCGCCGGCCTTGCCCAGGGACCGCTGACCGTTGCACCTGGCATCCGCCCGAGGCCACTGGTCGCCGCCGCGGCGCCCGACGCCGGCGGACTGCTCACCGGCGAAGAGGCGCGCCTGCTCGACGTGCTTGGCCATGCCGAAGTCTATTCACTGCGGCTAAATGTCGGTCGCCAGCGGCTGTTTGCGCTTTTCTCGGCGGCCGAGGCCGGCAGTATCGACCAGCCGGCGCTGATGAAGGCTCAGTTGAAGTGCTGCTACGCGCTGTCCGCTATCCCGCAATTGATCGCCGCCGCCGCCATGCAGGACCCGCTGTCCGACCGTGAGCGCGAATGCCTGTTCTGGGTGTCTGAAGGCAAGANAGGCAAGACCACCGATGAGGTCGCGGTGATCCTCGGGGTCTCGTCCAACACCGTCAACAGCTACATCACCCACGCCATCCAGAAATTCGCGGCCTCGAACCGCGCGATGGCCATCGCCACGGCGATCAGGAGCGGCATCATTTGAAACACGCTGACATCAAGGCGGCGGCCGAAGCCCTTTTCAACGAGCAGCGCAATCCGTTCGGCGCCTTCTCCATCGGTTCCGAGACGCACCATGCCGTTACCATCCCGGACGCGGTGCGCCGCTGCCGCTGGATCGCCGTCGACATCAACGCGTCGGCGTTTGGCCTCTATTTCGTCAGCCCCTCGCCGGAACGGGCGCGCCTGGTGCCGAGCTTCGATTCCGACTATCCAGCCACTGCGGTGACAACCAAGTTCATCGCCGGCGCCAATGGCGAGGAGATGGTGCGCCACAGCGGCGCCTCGACAGCGCCGCGCTGGTGGGCCGATGACGGCATCGCCGGCTCGGACGCCGTCTTCCAGAACCTCGCCTGGGCGGAGCGGACGGCGCCGCTGGCGCCGGGCACCAACGGCATTGCCTTTCCCGTCCATGCCGATCGCGGCCATTGCGGGCTGGTGGTGTTCCTCGGCTCGACGATCGCTCTGCCGGAGGACACGCTCTACGAAATCCACGCCCGCTGTTTTTCGCTGTTCGCCGCCGTCGCCCGCATTCGTCCGAACGATGCCGGCCGGATGCGGTCGATCTCCAAGCGTGAACTGGAGTGCCTGAAGCTGACCGCCAACGGCAACACCAGCGAAGAGATCGCCAGGCTGCTGAAGCTGTCGGTCCACACCGCCAACCAGTATCTCACCCAGTCGACGCAGAAGCTCAACGCCGTCAACCGCAACCAGGCGGTGGCCAAGGCGCTGCGGCTGGGGCTGATCGAGTGATCCGAGTTGCCCAAAAAGCGGTTTTGGGAGAACAACGTTGAGCAATGACAAACAAGTCACGGGGAACATCGGCGTCTACTATGTAGCGTGGCAGCTGTCGCGGATTGGCTGGAATGTCATGCTCACGGTTCGGAACGCGAAAGGTGCCGATATGTTCGCCGTGTCCGAAGACGAGAACACCCAGCATCCGATTCAGGTTAAGGCTCATGCAGCAAAACCACAGGACACGTTCCTTGGCCTTCAGCCTGAGAAGCACGTTACCCGATGGTGGATGTTTGTCGCGTTTGCGCGCAGCGCCGAACCGGTGTGCTATGTCGTGTCGCTGGACGAGGTTCGTGTCCGCATGGGCCGCGATCCAGGTACCCGATCAGGCAAAACCGAACTTGAGCGCTCGTTCTGGCTTGATCGTCGCTACTACACCCCCGGATCAGACCGCGAGATGATCGAGGCGCGCAACGCTTGGCACCGTCTCGGACCGGCTAGGACGACCATATCGCAGATTTAGTTCTCTATGTCTGCCGCGAACGGTACCTGCCATACCCTGCGGGTACACGTCTCAGACTTTGCCGCTAAAATGCCAACGGCTCGGTCCGGCGAATCCGCGCCTCTTCGATCACTGTCTCCAGCAAGGCGGTGTTGTGCTCGGGGTCCTCCCCGGGCTTTTCGAACGACACATAGTTGACCGCGACCGAAGACCTCTCCTCGCTCAGCGTCAGCTGGAAATAGACGGTGACGCCCGGCGGCCGAAGCTCAAGATCGAGCACGATGCGCGGGCTGCCGCTCCAGTCGACATGTGCCTCTCCGCCATGGCCGAGCCTGAGCGTGCCCGGCAGGAAAAAAAGCTCCACAGCCGAATCCACCAGATCCGACAGGCAAGCGAAATGCTCGAGCCGGATGAAGGCGATGTAGTCGGCGACGTCGATCAGCCGCAACTCGTCGACCACCTGCTCGATGGCCTTGGCGACGATGAGTTCGCGGGATTTTGCGTGCGGTTGGCGGTTCATGAAATTTGTCTCCGCTCAGCCTTTTTGGAGTAGACGATCCGCACCAGTTCGGCGACGGCCTGGTAGAATTGCGACGGGATCACGCTATCAACCGAAACTTGCTTGTACATGGAGCGGGCGAGCGCCACGTCCTCGAAGATCGGGATGTTGTGCTCCTTGGCAATCTCGCGAATCTTGAGCGCCACAAGGTCCTGGCCCTTGGCCAGCACCATGGGTGCTGAATCCTCGTCGCGGACATATCTGAGCGCGATGGAAAAGTGCGTCGGATTGGCGATGATCAGCGTCGCGCGCGGCACCGCCGTCATCATCCGCTTGCGCGCCCGGTCACGCGCCAGCGAGCGCAGCCGCGACTTGATGATCGGGTCGCCCTCGGACTGTTTGAACTCGTCCTTGACCTCCTGCTTGGTCATCCGCAGATCCTGCTTCCAATGGAAGCGCGACCAGACGACGTCGACCGCCGCGATCAGCCCCATGACGAAGACGATCGCCACCAATATGTCGACGGTGATGCTTTTGATGACGAGGCCGAAAGCGACGGGGTTGGTGATCATGCCGGCCAGGAGCTGGCGGTAGTCCTGCGACAGCGTGAAGTAGAGCACGATACTGGCGAAGCCGAGCTTGCCCAGCGATTTCAGGAATTCTACCCAGCCCTGAATACCGAACATCCTGGTCCAGCCTTTGGCTATCGAGATGCGCGACAGTTGCGGCCGGATCCGCTCGCCGACGACTTGCGGCATGTTCTGCAGCACCGAGGCGCCGATGCCGGCCACCACCAGCAGCACCAGCAGGCTGACGACGGCGTTGCCTATTTCCATCATCACGGTCTTGTAGAGCGCGATGACGTCGGTCTCGGTGTCCATCGGCCACGCCTCGGGCTTTTCCAGGAACATCGACAGGAACATGCCGAGATCAACGACCGCGTCCTTGGCGTAGAAGACGGTGAACACCAGTATGGCGATGAAGGACGCCAGAAGTGCGGCCTCTCGCGAATGGGGCAGCTTGCCCTGTTCGACGGTGTCGCGGATCTTCTTTTCGGTCGCGTCTTCGGTTTTGGAGTCTTTGTCCGCCGCTTCAGCCATTCAGCGCTCGGCGTTAAGCCGCTTCGCTCTGCTGCGATGAGGGCAGTTCGAAAGCCCCCTCGCGCGAAAGCCGGATTGTCGCCACCGCGATGTTCTTGCGCGCCGTCATGATGTCGGCAAGCTGAATGCCTTCCGAGCCCTGTCCGAGCTCGGACTCGATCATGCGCCGCGACCGTGCGCCGATCGCCGAGAGCGCCGATTCCGTCAATGCGGGTGGTGCACCGCGCAGCGCCAGCGTAATCAGTTCGGTCGACAGCCCGTCGAACAGAAGCACCCGCGCCTTCTGCGTCAAAAGCGGCAGATCGTCGAAGGCAAACAACCTGGAGCGGACACCGCCGAGGTCCGGCGTGCCGGCCTCTTCCAGATCCTGCATGACCTCTTCCAACTGAGGCTTGTCCATCTCGTTGAGCATACTGGCGACGCGCGCCTGTCCCGCCGAGATGTCCTTGGTCGCTGTCTGCGCCAGCACGCTGGCGCGCAGCTGGTTCTCGATGATCCTGGTCGCCGCGTCCGGAATGGTCGCCATCGTCACCATGCGCTTGATGATCTCGCTGCGCATCGGCTTTTCCATCGTCAGCAAAATGTTGGCGGCGGCCTGCGGCGCAAGCTTCGACAGCACCATGGCCGCGGTCTGGGGATGCTCGGCGGCAAGGAACGTGCCCAGACGCGTCGGCTCGAGCTTTTCCAGCTCCGGCCAGATCGGCGGTGGTCCTTCCGGCGCAACCTCGAAGCGCTTGTCGCCCATGATGGCGCTCATCTCTTCGGGCGACAGCGATTCATTGAGAATCGTGTCCATCCGGTCGGCGGAATCGAGCAGGCCCGCACCTTCGGTGAACTCGGCCTCGAATTCGGCAACGATGCGTTCGAGGTCGCTTTGCGGAATGGTGCGCAGCAGCCGCGCCCCTTCGATCAGTGCCTTCAGTTCTTCTTGCTTGAAGAATTTCAGCAGCCGGCTGGCCGAAGGCTTGCCCATCGCCACCAGGATGGCGGCGGCCTTTTGCGGGCGCGTGAGCGTCACCGGCGTCGTCATGGCATAAGCTCCGATCGCTGCTGAGACCGCATGTCGTCTAATCCTCAGGCGCTCTTGGCGGCAGCGATGATTTCGGTCAACCTGATGCCAAAGCGCGACGGATCGCTTTCCAGCACGGTGATTTCGCCGCGCGCGATCTTGCGGCCGTTGACCACGACATCGACCGGTTCGCCGATGCGCCGGTTGAGCGCCACCGTCGAGCCCTTCTGCAGCGCCATCAAGTCCGACACCGACATTTCCGTGCTGCCGAGGATGATCTGCACATCGACGGGGATGCTCATGATGATGTTCGAATTGGCGCCGGACGTGGCAGCCCGCAAGGCGGCGTCGGGGCGCTTTTCCTCCTCCTGGAGGACACCGCGCAATTCCTCGATGGCGCGGTCGAGCTGTTCGTCCGGCTGGTCGATATTGGCTTCCACCTTGGTCTTGGCCATCACTCGTCTCCAGATGCTTGGGCTTGCCCGGCGTCAGCCCGGCATGAGCCCATCGATAAAATCCTGACCGGCATCGTAAGGATGCCTGATCCGGACGGTGTAGTTCTGCCCGAGTTTACCGAACTCGCAGACAAACAGCGTCTTGTCGCGCGCGCTCAGCTTGGCTTGGGACTGCGCCGTCTCCTCGAGCTCGATGATCTGGCCCGGCTCGAAGCCGGCGAGGTCGCCGAGCGTCAGGCGGGCCAGCGGCATGGTCGCTTCGAGCGTCACCGTCGAGCGCATCACTTCTTCGGAAAAACGTGCCCGCCAGTCGGAGGTCGTGCCTTCGCTGTCGTGGACATCGGCGATACCGCGTGTGGCCAGCAGGATGCGCTGCGGGATCATCACCGTGACCGTTCCGCTGTCGGTCGGCGTCGAGATGCCGAAGACGATGCGCACCGCCGCGCCATCGCGCAGCACGCGGCGCTTGGCTTCGCTGCCCGAAAGCGCCCGCGGCACCGGCAGCCGCAGCTCGAGCGAGCGCCGGCCCGATCCGTTCAACGCCTGCGCAACTTCCTGGAAGATCGTGGTCGCGACATCGGTCTCGATCTGCGACAGAGCGCGCTCGATCGGCGAAACCGGCTGATCCGGATCGCCGCCGAACAGTGCGCACACCATCACGGCGATGGCCGGCGCATCAGCCACCAGCGTCATCGCATCCGAAGACGTCGGCGATGCTATGATGGCCATGGCAAAGGCATCGCCGGCATTCGTGCGGGCATCGGGAACACGGCTGATCTCGACCGCGCGCAGGTCGACGGTGACCGGTGCGCCGAGTTCGCCGGCCAGGCTCTTCTGCAGCAGCGGCAGGGCGCGCTCGCCCATCGAGCGCCCGGTGCCGATGACGTGAGCGGCCTCACCGCTGTCACCGACCAGACGCTCGATGATCAGCGAGCGGGCTTGCGAGGGGCTGCCAGGACTTGTCATGACGGCGTGCGGTCCTGTCTGTCGTCATGCATGGCTCAAGCCGCTTTCTTCTCGGCGGAAGCTGTGTTCATCGTGCTTTGCTCGACGGCATCGATCGTCGGCCGCTCATAGGACGAGATGGTCTTGCGACCGAACTCGATCGCCACCTGCGGCAGGGCGCCGTTCATGTAGGCAAGCAGCGTCTGCTTGACGATGATATAGAGGCGGTTCTTCTTCTCGCGCACCGTCTTGATCTTGGTGGCGACCGGCCCGACCACCGCATAGGACAGGAAGATGCCGAGGAAGGTTCCGACAAGGGCAGCGCCGATCAGGCCGCCGAGGATTTCGGGCGACTGGTCGAGCGCGCCCATCGCCTTGACCACGCCGAGCACGGCGGCGACGATGCCGAGCGCCGGCAGACCATCGCCCACCGCCACCAGCGCATGGTAAGCCTTCATCTTGTCGGACTTGATGGTCTGGATTTCCTCGTCCATCAGCGCCTCGATCTCATGCGAGCGGGCATTGCCGATGATGATGATGCGGCAGTAGTCGCAGATGAAATTCGTCAGGTCGTGGTTCTTGAGCACGGTCGGGAACGCCTGGAAGATTGCCGACTCCTCCGGATTGTCGATATGCGCCTCGACCTCGCTGCGCGACTTCGAGCGCAGTTCGCGCATCAGGCTGTGCAGCACGCCCAGCGTCTCCAGATAGTCGCGCTCTTTCGGCACCGCCTGCTTGAACGCTTCGAGGATACCCCTGCCGGTGTCCTTGACCGTCTTCATCGGGTTGGCGACGAGAAAGGTTCCAAGTGCGGCGCCACAGATGACCACCGCTTCCCAAGGCTGCATCAGCACATGCAGATGGCCGCCCATCGCCATGAAGCCGCCGAGAACACAGCCGAGCGTCACCACAAGTCCGATCAGAATGCCCACGCCAGATCCTTCCGCATCACGTCAGGCCTAACCGATAGCCCCCGTGCCTTGTGTGAGGCTTGAATCATGCAAGGTGAGGCGATTCAGCCTCGCGCAAGCAAGTCCGCATAGTCTTGCTTTTGAAGCTGCGACCGGAGGCATGTCGTGTTGAGCACTTTTACCAGCTACCAGCTCATCGCCAGGGACATCCCCAAGGCGATCGACCGCATCGAGGCGGAGCCGATCACCAAGCGCGACACCGACTACTATCTCGCGAACATCGGCAGCGTGAAATCGATCGACGATTTCGTCAAGAACGACCGGCTGTTCAAATATGCCATGAAAGCCTTCGGTCTCGGCGACATGGCTTACGCCAAGGCCTTCATGGTCAAAGCCCTGAAGGAAGGGGTGTCGGATTCCGACAGCTTCGCCAACAAACTGAGCGACAAGCGTTATGCCGAGTTCGTGTCGGCCTTCAATTTCGCCGCACTTGGCGCTAATGCCACGAGCTACAATTCGGCACAGCAGGGCGTGACCAACAATTATGGTCTCCAGGTCTCGGTCGGCCCTTCGCAGAACGGCTTCACCTACTACAAGGGCGAAACCTCGTACTACCTGAGCAACATTTCCAACGTAAAATCGATCGACGACCTGATGGGCAACGATCGCCTGCTCACCTATGCGATGGCCGCGTTCGGCCTGGACGCCGACGCCGAGCCGGCTGCGACCGTGCGGGCCATGCTGGAAGGCGGCGTCACCGACCCGAACAGCCCCGCAAACACGTCGACAAACAAGGGCTATGCGGCTTTCGTCGCGGCTTTCGACTTTGCCCAATATGGCGACCAGGCTACGGCGCGCGACGCCGTCCAGCAGGCGGTGCCGAAGGCTGTGATCGGCGGAACCGGACTGTTGCTCGTCAAGCCGACCGCGCAATACATCAAGGGCGAGGCCGACTACTACGCAGCCAACATCTCCAAGGTGAAGTCCATCGAAGACCTGCTGAAGGACAAGCGCCTGCTGACCTTCGCCATGGCTGCCTATGGGCTTGATGCATCGACCCAGACGACGAAGCAGATCCGCACCATGGTCAATGGCGGCGTCACCGATCCGTTGAGTCCCGCCAACCTGTTGACCGACAAGAGCTACGCCAACTTCGTCAGCGCCTTTGATTTTGCCCAGTATGGCGATCAGACGATCACGCGCGACGCGGTGCTGAAGACCACGCCGAAGCTCTACACGACCGAGTCCAGTCTTGGCCTCATCAAGCCGAATGCGGACGCCGTCCAGGCCGAGACCAGCTACTACCTCGCCAACATCACCAAGGTGAAATCGGTCGACGACCTGATGGCCGACAGCCGCCTTTATAACTATGCTCTGTCCGCAAGCGGGCTCGATCCGGCGACCACCAACAAGGATCTCGTCCGTGATGTCCTTGAGGGCGGTGTCCGCGATCCCGCCAGTGTCGCCAACAAGCTCTCCAACAAGGCCTATGCCAGGCTCGCCACCTCGTTGAATTTCGAGGCCTACGGCGAAGCGGCAACGACCCGCAGCCCGTCGCAGCAGCCGGTGGTCGACAAATACATGCGCCAGACCCTGGAAGAAGACGCCGGCAAGACCAATGAGGGCGTGCGGTTGGCGCTCTATTTCGAGCGCAAGGCCTCGACCATCACCAACTGGTACGACGTGCTGGCCGACACGGCCCTGGCCAGCGTGGTACGCACCGCCATCGGCCTGCCCGATTCCTTCGCTGCCGCAGATATCGACAAGCAGGCGCAGGCCTTCGACGCAAAGCTCGACCTCACCGATTTCACCGACCCGGCCAAGCTCGAGAAATTCCTCACCCGCTTCACCAGCCTTTGGGAAATCAATCATCCGACCTCGACCGCCCAGACATCGATCGGTGTGCTGTTTGCGCAGCCGACCACCGTCGGCATCTCGACCGATCTGATGATGGCCATGCAGAAACTGAGATTCTGAGAACACCATGCAGGACAGCCTTTACGTCGCCCTTTCCTCGCAGATCGCGCTTGAGCGCCGTCTCGACACCATCGCCGATAATGTCGCCAACGCCTCGACCATCGGCTTTCGCGCCACCGGCGTGAAGTTCGAGGATGTCGTCTCCGGCAGCGGCCCCAAATCGGTGTCCTTCGCCTCCTCCGGCAAGACCTATTTGTCCGGCGCGCATGGCGCGATGACGCAGACCGGCAACCCGTTCGACTTCGCCGTCCAGGGCGATGCCTGGTTCGGCATCGACACCCCGGCCGGCACCGTGATGACGCGCGACGGACGCTTTTCGATGAACGAGAACGGCGAGTTGATGTCGCTCGAAGGCCATCCGGTGCTCGACGCCGGCGGTGCGCCGATCCAGCTCGACCCGCGCGACGGCCCACCCAAGGCGGGCGCCGACGGCTCGCTGCGCCAGGGCGACAAGCTCGTCGGCGCCATCGGCCTGTTCAATTTCGATCCCGGCCCGAATTTCGTCCGCTACGGCAATTCTGGCATCGTGCCCGCGCGTGCGCCGGAGCCGGTCACCGACCGTTCCGATCTCGGCGTCGCGCAGGGCTATGTCGAGGAATCCAACGTCAATCCGGTGCTGGAGATGACGCGCCTGATCATGGTCCAGCGCGCCTTCGAGAACACGGCGGCGCTGATGCGCCAGACCGATGCCTCGACCGACGACGCCATCAAGACGCTCGGCTCCAAGTCGTAGCAGCATGTCGAGCAGCAAATCATCGATACGCGCGCTTGAACGGCAACCGGAGACAGCACCGGAAAACCGGCTGGCTGCGCTGGAGCGGATCTGGCGCCGCTTCGATGACACCGAGACGTTGCTGCGGCGCGGCGGCCGTGTTTCGGAGGTTTCGCCAACGCATTACAAGGTGCGCGGCCTGTCTGAAGTCGCCAGGCTTGGCGACCTCGTCGAACAGCGCGGCAATGCCGGCACGCGCCGCGGCGAGATCGTCAGGATCGGCCGCGACGAAGTCGTCATCGCCCCTTTCGAACGCAGCGCCGACGCCGGCATCGGCGACGCCGTGTTTCGCCGCGGCCCGCTGACGGTAACGCCGCATGCTTCGTGGCGTGGGCGCGCCATCGACGCGCTGACCCGCGTCATCGACGGCGGCCCGCCGCTGATCAGGATCGGCGAGGCTGCGAGCGGCGACGGCACAACGCCCGGCGCCATGGCGCGGCAGCGCGTCGGCACCGCCTTCACGACCGGGGTCAAGGTCATCGACATCTTCACGCCGCTCTGCCTCGGCCAGCGCCTCGGCGTCTTTGCCGGTTCCGGCGTCGGCAAGTCGACGCTGCTCGCCATGCTGGCCGGCGCCGACGCCTTCGACACCGTGGTCGTGGCGCTGATCGGCGAGCGCGGCCGCGAGGTACGCGAATTCCTCGAAGACACGATCGGCGCAGAGAGCATGGCCAAGACGGTCGCCGTCGTCGCTACCAGCGACGAGAGCGCCATGATGCGCCGGCGCGCGCCGGATACCGCCATGCGCGTTGCCGAACATTTTCGCGACCAGGGCCATCGCGTGCTGCTGGTGCTGGATTCGATTACCCGCTTTGCCCATGCGCTGCGCGAGGTAGCGACCGGCACCGGCGAGCCGCCGGTCGCCCGCGGCTATCCCGCTTCGGTTTTCACCGACCTGCCCAAGCTGCTCGAACGCGCAGGCCCGGGCGCTGAAGGCCCCGGTATCAAAGGACAGGGATCAATCACTGCCATCATCTCGGTGCTGGTCGACGGCGACGACCACAACGACCCGGTCGCCGATTCGGTACGCGGCATTCTCGACGGCCATGTCGTGCTCGACCGCGCCATTGCCGAACAGGGCCGCTACCCCCCGGTCAATCCGCTGTCGTCGATCTCGCGCCTCGCCGACAAGGCATGGAGCCCCGAGCAACGCATGCTGGTGACCAGGCTGAAGTCGATGATCTCGCGCTTCGAGGACACGCGCGACATCCGCCTGCTCGGCGCCTATCAGGGCGGCGCCGATGCCGAGCTCGATATTGCCGTGCGCCAGGTGCCGCTGATCTACGAGGCGCTGACGCAGTCGCCCAGGGATCGCGCCTCGAGCGACGCATTCTCCGACCTCGCCCGTCATCTGAAAGGCAAGCAAAGTGTCGATGCAGGAGACTGAGCTTCAGTACACCGAGCGGCTTTTGCGCGAGATGATCGCAGAGGCCAGTGCCGCCGAGGAAGCCCGGGCCAACGAAGCGAGAGCTGTCAGGGCAAAGGCCGATCTCGACAAGGCCGCCAAGGCTGAGGCCATTCTGGCCAGGGCCGCCAGGCCATTCTTGCCCAGGGTAGCCAGCGTAGTCGAGTCCACTGTGCCTCGCTTGGCCGAGCCTGCCTTGCCCAGCGTCGTCAAGCCTGAATTGCCAAGGACCCCTCGCGCCGGCCCCAAAGAAGCGATCGAGACCAGTCGTGACTCGCTTCTCGACGGGCTGTTCCCGGTCACCGAATGGCCGCAGCCGCCAAGGCCGCAATATCCCAGGCTCGACAAGAAATCCGACCGCCGCAGCGATATCGTCTTTGCCGCGCTCGGCATCACGCTTGGCCTGATCTGCGCGCTGTTTCCCTGGTATATCTTCTTCAATCAGGACCAGTTCGGCGTGCAGGCGATCAAGTTCGGCGGCAGCGGCACCAATGCAGGGCGGGTCAGCGGCGGCTCGCAGATGGAGAACAGCGGTCAGCCGCTGACGGCAAACGATGTTCCCGATGTCGACCTGTTCGCCACCGGCACGCTGCAGGACCCCGAGGACAAGACCCAGCCTCCCGGCGTCGACGAGCAGCCCTTCCCGGCGGACGCCAAATTTCGCATGGTTCATGTCGCCAATGGCCGCGCCATGATCGAGGACGATGCCGGCCTGTGGATCGTCCAGCGCGGCTCGAAGCTGCCCGATACCAGCGTCGTCTCGTCGATCGAGCAACGGGGCGGCAAGTGGGTCATGGTCACCAGCACCGACCAGGTGATCGAACTCTCCAAATAGCGGCACACCGGATTTACCCCCGAGCCGCGCAAGGTCCGCGCAAGACTGGCAGCCTAGTCTTGTACGTACCAGCCCGGAGATCCCCATGGAGCCCGTCAATCTTTTCGATCTCGCCGCCAAGCAGTCGCAATGGCTGTCGGTGCGCCAGTCGGCCATTGCCGGCAACATCGCCAACGTCAACACGCCGGGCTACACCGCCGGCGATGTCGAGCCGTTTGAGAAGGTGCTCGACCGCACGGCAGTGTCGCTGACCGCCACCCAGGCAGGCCACCTCGGCACTGCCGCCACTAATGCCGGCTTCACGGTCAAGCCAGAAGAGACGACCGGCGCCATCATGCCCTCGAAGAACACGGTCGTGGTCGAGAACGAACTGATGAAGGCCGGCGAGGTCCGCCGCTCGTTTGAACTCAACACCGCGATCGTCAAGGCCTTCCATTCGATGATGATGATGGCGGTGAAGAGCTGACCATGGACGCCTTGACCTCAGCCCTCAAGATCGCCGCGTCCGGCCTCAGCGCCCAGTCGGACCGCTTGCGCGTCGTCTCGGAAAATCTCGCCAACGCGCAGTCGACCGGCAACACCCCGGGCGCTGACCCCTATCGCCGCAAGACCATCAGTTTCGTCTCGGAACTCGACCGTGCCTCCGGTGGCACGACAGTTGAGGTCAACTCCATCGACCGCGACCCCAGCGACTTTCCCGTCGAATTCCAGCCCGGCAACGAGGCCGCCGACGACAAGGGCTACGTCAAGATGCCCAATGTCAACGTGCTGGTCGAGATGGCCGACATGAGCGAGGCCAACCGCTCCTACGAAGCCAACCTTCAGGTCATCAAGCAGGCGCGTGATCTGATCTCCATGACCATCGACCTGATGAGGAACCAGTAATGATCAGCGGCATTGGCGGTATCGGATCGCTTCCCCTCAAGCCGGAGATCGGTGGCGCCGATACCACGACCGACCTGTTCCAGGGCACCAGGGCGCCGATGGCCGGCAGCGAAATCGGCGCCACCTTCGCCGAAGCGCTGAGCCAGGCTGCTTCAAAGACCGTCAACACCTTGCACAACGCCGAGCAGGTCTCGATCCAGGCGCTCAAGGGCGACGCCGATACCCGTCAGGTCGTCGACGCCGTCATGAGCGCCCAGCAGGCCCTGCAGACCACGATCGCCATCCGCGACAAGGTCGTCTCCGCCTATCTCGAAATCAGCCGTATGGGCATCTGAGGAGACTTGCCGTGAAAGCACTCGCCATCGCAGCGACCGGCATGAATGCCCAGCAGACCAATCTGGAAGTGATCGCCAACAACATCGCCAACATCAACACCACCGGCTACAAGCGCGCGCGCGCCGAATTCTCCGACCTGCTCTACCAGGTCGACCGCACGCAGGGCGTGCCCAACCGCTCCAATTCATCGCTGGTGCCGGAAGGCGTGTCGATTGGCCTTGGCGTCAAGACGACGGCGGTGCGCAACGTCCATACCCAGGGCGAACTGACCTCGACCGGCAACAGTTTCGACATGGCGCTGACCGGCCGAGGCTGGTTCCAGATCGAGGGCGCCGACGGCGGCACACTCTACAGCCGCGCCGGCGCCTTCAACACCAACGCCACCGGCCAGCTGGTGACCGTCGACGGCGCCAATGTCATCCCGGCCATCACCGTGCCGACCGATGCCATCGAAGTCGTGGTCAACAAGACCGGCCAGGTCTTTGCCCGCATCGACGGCCAGACCGACCTCCAGCTGCTCGGCCAGCTGCAACTCGCCAACTTCGCCAATGAAGCCGGCCTGGCGCCGCTCGGCGATAATCTGTTCCAGGAAACGCCGGCCTCGGGCCCGGCCAATGTCGGCGTGCCCGGCGATCCCGGCTTCGCCTCGGTCGAGCAGGGTTATCTCGAGGCCTCCAACGTCGATCCTGTCAAGGAAATCACCGAGCTGATCTCGGCGCAGCGCGCCTATGAGATGAACTCCAAGGTCATCCAGGCCGCCGACGACATGGCCTCCGTCGTGTCCAAGAACATCAGGTAAGGTTTGATGCTCTCTCCGGCCTCCCGCTCCGCGCTTTGCCGCACCGCGCTGATGCTCGCGCTGGTAGCCGGCGGTGTGCCGGCGTTTGCCCAGGAGAGCGCAGACCAGCAGACCAGCACCCACGTCGCGAGCAGTCAGGCAACCGGCGAGATCGTTCTGATCCCCAACCGGGTCATTTATCCCGGCGAGATGATCGACACCGGCGTGCTGAAACCGGTGACGCTGCTCCCCGGAAAGCACAGGCCGGATGCGGTCGCCACGCAGGCCATGGAACTCCAGGGCAAGGTCGCCAAGCGCACGCTGCTGCCCGGCCGCTACATCCCGGCCGCCGCCATCCGCGACGCCTGGCTGGTCGAACAGGGCGCCGCCGTGCAGGTCTATTTCATCGCCGGCGACCTCACCATTTCGGCTACGGCGGTGTCGCTGCAGCCGGGTGCCGCCGGCGATTTGATCAAGGTCCGCAACACAGACAGCGGCAAGATCTTTTCCGGCACGGTGATGGCGGACGGCACCGTCCGGGTCAGCGCGTCATGAGACGCGGAGCTGCCCTTCTGCTCGCGACCGTTGTCGGCCTGCAGCCGGCGCTGGCCGACGGTCTTACGCCGAAGCAAAAGCGCGATCTTGCCGGCCAGAATGGCGGCGCCTTTGTCGATCCCGAATATGATCCGGCCACCACCAACCGCATGTTCAGGGTCTCCAACGGCCCAAGCTCTCTGCCACCCGGCCAGGTCGCATCGCGCATCAAGGACATTGCGCAGCTGCAGGCTTCGCGCGACAACCAGCTCGTCGGCTACGGCCTCGTCATCGGCCTCGCCGGATCGGGCGACAGCCTGCGCAATTCGCCCTTCACCGAACAGTCGATCCGCGCCATGCTCGAAAATCTCGGCATCGCCACCGAAGGCGGCAGCGCGCGGGCCAAGAACGTCGCCGCCGTCATCGTCACCGCCAACATGCCGCCTTACGTGCAGTCGGGCGCCCGCATCGACATCGACGTCTCCTCGATGGGCGACGCCACATCGCTTGCCGGCGGCACGCTGATAATGACGCCACTGAAGGCGGCCGATGGCGAAATCTATGCTGTCGGGCAAGGCTCGGTCATCGTTTCCGGCTTCACTGCCCAGGGCGATGCCGAAAAGCTGACGCAGGGCGTGCCGACGGCCGGCCGCGTGCCCAACGGCGCCATCGTCGAGCGCACGGTGCGCGCCGAATTCGAGGACCAGGCGCTGCTCACCTTGCAATTGCGCAACCCCGATTTCTCCACTGCCGTTCGCATCGCCGACGCCATCAACGGCTACACCTCGCAACGCTTCGGCATGCGCGTGGCGGCGGAGCGCGATGCACGTACCGTGCAGATCAGGCGGCCGAAGAATGTTTCGGCGGCGCGCTTCTACGCCGAGATCGAGAATTTGGTGGTCGAGACCGACACGCCGGCACGCGTCGTCATCGACGAACGCACCGGCACCATCGTCATCGGCAACGAGGTCAAGATCTCGCGGGTGGCGATCAGCCACGGCACGCTCACCGTGCGCATCACCGAACAGCCGAAGATCGTCCAGCCGGAACCGTTCTCCAAGGGCGTGACAGCGGAGGAACCCTTCACCACCATCGATGCCACGCGGCCTGACGCCCGCGTCAATGTGCTCGACGGACCGAACCTCGAAACGCTGGTGTCGGGCCTCAACCGTCTCGGCGTCAAGCCGGACGGCATCATTGCCATTTTGCAAGGCATCAAGTCGGCCGGCGCTTTGCAGGCCGATCTGGTTCTCCAATAGGCCATGCCGATGATCGATTTCTTTTCCCAAAAGCAGCACCGCCGAAGCGCGGCCTTGGCAGCTTGCGTCATCGCCGCCACCGTCCTTGCCGGCGGCACTGTCCGCGCGGAAGAAGCGGTGCGGCAGGTTCTGCCTGGCGGGCAACAGCCGGCGGCAATGCAGCAGCTGGTCCGCGAGAAGGTGCCCGATGAAAGCGAGATCCAGCGCTTCTGCTCCAACATCGCCGACGCCGCCCGCGACCGCCGTTACGCGCTGCAGGCCGAAGAGTTGAAGCAGTTGCAGGCTGGCATCGACCAGCGCATGAAGGCGCTGGACGACAAGCGCGCCGAATACGAGCAATGGCTGAAGCGGCGTGAAGTTTTCCTGGCCCGCGCCGAGGATGGCGTCGTCAAGATCTATGCCGGCATGAAACCGGATGCCGCGGCCGAGCGCCTGGCCATGGTCAACACTGATCTCGCCGCCGCCATCCTGATGAAACTCGATTCGCGCAAGGCCGGCGTCATTCTCAACGAAATGGACCAGAAGGCGGCAGCCACGCTCACCGGCATTATGGCCAGCGCGGCGCGAAGGGTAGACCCGTCATGAAGTCGCATATACTCGCCCTGGTCGCCACCGCTTCACTTGCCGGCTGCGCCTCCGACCCCAGGGAGATCGGCAGGGAGCCGGCGCTGTCGCCGGTTGGCGCCGGCATTACCGGCAGCGTCAATGCGCCCTACTCCTATCCCGAAACGCCACCCGCGCCAGTGAAGAAATTCTCGCTGTGGGATGATCGCCAGAGCCGGTTGTTCACCGACCCACGCGCGCTGCGCGATGGCGACATCCTCACCGTCAGGATCAAGCTCAACGACAAGGCCAACTTCAAGAACCAGAACGACCGCAGCCGCACCGCCGGGCGCAAGCTCGGCTATGACGTCAACCTCGGATGGGAAGGTGCCACCACCAGCGGCAAGGGCGACGCGGGGCTGAGCTCCACCACCGAAACCAATGCGGACGGCGAAATCAAGCGCTCGGAGAACCTCGAGCTCAACGTCGCCGCCGTCGTCACCGAAGTCCTGCCCAACG
The DNA here is from genome assembly GCF_000503035.1 of Mesorhizobium sp. LSHC412B00. Taxonomy (NCBI): domain Bacteria; kingdom Pseudomonadati; phylum Pseudomonadota; class Alphaproteobacteria; order Hyphomicrobiales; family Phyllobacteriaceae; genus Mesorhizobium; species Mesorhizobium sp. LSHC412B00. Next base: position 639,266 of record NZ_AYWB01000001.1, read on the forward strand.
GCAATCTGATGATCCGGGGCTCACAGGAGGTGCGCGTCAATTACGAGCTCAGGGTGCTGACCATCGCCGGCATGGTGCGTCCATCCGATATCGGCGCTGAAAACACCATCTCTTATGAACGCATCGCCGAGGCGCGCATCTCCTATGGCGGCCGCGGCCGCGTCAGCGAAATCCAGCAGCCCGCTTACGGTCAGCAGATCCTCGACCAAGTCCTCCCCTTTTAGGACTGGAGAACGGCGCCGTGGCAAATGTCGAACAGGTTCAGCAAAAAAAGGGCCCGTCGCTTGTCATCCAGCTTGCGATGCTGCTGGCGATGACGGGCGCCGCGATCGGCATGGGCTGGATGTCCGGCGGCTATCTGAAGGGCGTCGGGGGACCGGTGCCGGTGCCCGCCGCGCCCGAGAACCAGTCCAACGCCGAGCAACCGAGCAAGGCGGCCGAACATGCGCCCGGCACCGGGCCGACGCTTGTCCAGCTGGCGCCGATCACCACCAATCTGGCTTCGCCTGCCGACACCTGGATAAGGCTGGAAGCGTCGGTGGTCTACGATGCGCCGCAGCCGCCGGAACTTACCGAAAGCATTCACCAGGACCTGCTTGCCATGGTCCGCACCCTGAAGATGCATCAGATCGAAGGCGCCAGCGGCTACCAGCATTTGAAAGCCGACCTCGAGGAGCGCGCCGCAATCCGCAGCGGTGGCCATGCCAAACAGGTTCTGATCAGGACATTGCTGCTCGAATGAGAAAACTCGTCCTCGCCGCCGCGATCGTCGTCGCCGCNTCAGACGTGTGCTCTTCCGATCTGCCACCGTCGGCTATATCATCCAGATGTTCGGTCTGATCACCGTGCTGTCGGTGGCGCCGGGCCTGTTGATCATGGTGACGAGCTTCACCCGCTTCGTCATCGCCTTCTCGATCCTGCGCGCCGGCATCGGCCTGCAGTCGACGCCGGCCAATCTGATCCTGATCTCGCTGTCGCTGTTCATGACCTTCTACGTCATGGCGCCGACCTTCGACCAGGCCTGGAACACCGGCGTCAAGCCGCTGATGGACAACCAGATCAGCCAGACCGAGGCGTTCGAAAAGATTTCGGACCCGTTCCGCACCTTCATGCTGCACAATGTCCGCGACAAGGACTTCGACCTGTTCGCCGATCTCGCCCGCGAACGCGGCCAGGTCGTTGCCAGGGACACCGTCGACCTGCGCATCCTGGTGCCGGCCTTCATGATCTCCGAAATCCGCCGCGGCTTCGAGATCGGCTTCCTGATCGTGCTGCCGTTCCTCGTCATCGACCTGATCGTCGCCACCATCACCATGGCCATGGGCATGATGATGCTGCCGCCGACCGTCGTTTCGCTGCCCTTCAAGATCCTGTTCTTCGTCCTCATCGACGGCTGGAACCTGCTTGTCGGCAGCCTGGTGCGCTCCTTCACCTGACCGTCCGCGCGCCGTTGGCGCCTTGCTAAAGTTTTATGCAATATATTTCCGGTTAACCGTCCCGTTTAGCCCTTTGGTAGGGACTTGCCCGCATATTGCTCGCAGATGGCGGGTGATCGGGTCTCACGATCATTGGCATGATGCCGCTCCGTCATACCGGAAAAGCCGGTATGTCAAAAACACCCTGTAAAAATCAAGGTACGAGTAGCCATGTCCAGTATCATGACGAACGCCTCGGCGCTGACCGCGCTGCAGAGCCTGAACAACACCAACAAATCCCTCGAGCAGACGCAGGCCCGCATCTCGACCGGCTACCGCGTTGCCACCGCTTCCGACAACGCCGCTTACTGGTCGATCGCGACCTCGATGAAGTCCGACAACAAGGCCAACTCGGCCGTGCAGGACGCCCTCGGCCTCGGCGCCGGCAAGGTTGACACCGCCTACACCGCCATCAACGACGTCAAGGACCAGGTCGACCTGATCAAGACCAAGCTGGTCACTGCCCGTAGCGCCTCGAAGGAAGACCAGCAGAAGATCGCGACCGAAATCAACGCCATCCAGGCGCAGATCAAGTCCTCGGTCGCCAACGCCAACTTCGCCGGCTCGAACCTGCTGCAGAACGACGCTGCCGCTGCGTCCGACCTGAAGATCGTTGCGGCTTACAACCGTACCGGCGCGACCGTCACCATCGACACCATCGACGTCAAGGCAGCCGATACGCAGGTTCTCGATGTCGCCGGCACGGGCGGCATCGTCGGCGGCCTGCTCGCCGCTGCCTTCTTCGACCCGAGCACCACGGCGGTTACCCCCGCCGCCATCGACACCGCGCTCGGCACTGTTGAAACCGCGCTTGCCAAGCTGTCCACCGGCGCTGCCTCGCTCGGCGCCGCCAAGTCGCGCATTGACACCCAGAAGAGCTTCCTGTCGAACCTGTCGGACTCGATCGACAAGGGCGTCGGCGCGCTGGTCGACGCCGACATGAACAAGGAATCGACGCGGCTGCAGGCCCTGCAGGTCCAGCAGCAGCTCGGCATCCAGGCGCTGTCGATCGCCAACGGCAACTCGCAGTCGATCCTGTCGCTCTTCCGCGGCTGATCTCTCGACATTACGACTGACACCATCCGTCGGGCCGCGCCAACAGCGCGGCCCGATTTCTTTTGCGGCTGTTGATTGTCTTGCTGAATGGCTGCCGATTTTTGCTCTTGGCCAGCGCCCTGAATGGCTTGGTTTAACAGGCCGTTAACCATATCCCGGTAGTCATGGTTAACCATTCCATGGCGGGCAGACCATACGGTCGATGGGCTTATGCCTACCCCCTTGATGAAGTTGATCCGGCGTGTTCGGGACACGCCAGTGTTTGAAAAGGGGTAAATATCTTGGCTAGCATCATGACGAACGCTTCGGCTCTGACCGCGCTGCAGAGCCTGAACAACACCAACAAGCAGCTTGAAACCACCCAGTCACGCATTTCGACCGGCTACCGCGTCGCCACCGCCAGCGACAACGCCGCCTACTGGTCGATCGCCACCACGATGAAGTCCGACAACAAGGCGCTTTCGGCCGTTCAGGACGCGCTTGGCCTCGGCGCCGGCAAGGTCGATACCGCCTACACCGCCATCACCGACATCAAGGACCAGGTCGACCTGATCAAGGCCAAGCTGGTCACTGCACGCAGCGCCAGCAAGGACGACCAGCAGAAGATCGCGACCGAAATCAAGGCCATCCAGGACCAGATCAAGTCGTCGGTCACCAACGCCTCCTATGCCGGCTCGAACCTGCTGCAGAACGACGCTGCTGCGACCTCCGACCTGAAGATCGTCGCGTCCTATAACCGCACCGGCACGACCGTCGCCATCGACACCATCGACGTCAAGGCGGCCGACACGCAGGTTCTCGATCTTCCTGGCACTGGCGGCATCGTCGGCGCTCTGCTGGCGACGACCTTCTTCGATCCCAGCACCACCCAGGTCCTCCCGGCGGCCATCGACACCGCACTCGGCGCCGTTGAAACGGCGCTTGCCAAGCTGTCCACGGGTGCCGCCTATCTCGGCGCCGCCAAGTCGCGCATCGACACCCAGAAGAGCTTCCTGTCGAACCTCTCGGACTCCATCGACAAGGGCGTCGGCGCGCTGGTCGACGCCGACATGAACAAGGAATCCACGCGGCTGCAGGCCCTCCAGGTCCAGCAGCAGCTCGGCATCCAGTCGCTGTCGATCGCCAACGGCAACTCGCAGTCGATCCTGGCGCTGTTCAAGCAGTAAGCCTGACCCGGCTTTCTCTTCCTTGAATAGGCCGCGCCAACAGCGCGGCCCTTTCCTGTATGGGTGTGTTTTGACGCATGTCGTTGACCCGGAACCGCTGCACACTTCCGGGCGACATGCTCTATCATCTTCGCACAAGCTTCGCGGTCTAGTGTTCCCACGGAATATCATGCTGGGAGCGCTTGAATCGTGCCGCAACAGATCCAGAGCATCATCTCGAATCTCAGGGCATTTGGCGTCAGGCGCCTTGCCATGCTGGCCGGCATTGCCGCATTGGTGATGGCCGTCATCGGCATCGGCTCGGTCTATCTCAACCGCCCGGCCTATGAGACGCTCTATGTCGGGCTCGATCGCTCCGACGTGAACCAGATCGGCCTGGTGCTCGGCGAAGCCGGCATCGGCTTCGACGTCGGCTCCGACGGCACCTCCGTGCTGGTGCCGGCCGGCACCACCGCGCAGGCGCGCATGCTGCTCGCCGAAAAGGGCCTGCCGACCAGCGCCAATGCCGGCTACGAACTGTTCGACAATGTCGGTTCTCTTGGCCTGACCTCCTTCATGCAGCAGATCACCCGCGTGCGCGCGCTGGAAGGCGAGATCGCCCGCACCATCCAGTCGATATCCGGCATCAAGGCCGCCCGCGTTCACATCGTCATGTCCGAGCGCGCCAATTTCCGCCGCGACGAACAGCAACCCTCCGCCTCGGTGGTCATCCGCTATTCCGGCATCGACGCCGAAAAGAGCGCCATGTCGATCCGCCATCTCGTCGCCGCCGCCGTGCCGGGCCTGTCGGCCGACAAGGTTACCGTGCTCGATTCCAACGGCAACCTTCTCGCCGCCGGCGACGATCCCTCCAACACAAGTGCTGCCCGCACGCTCGGCGTCGAGCAGACCGTCGAGGCGCAGATCGGCGACAACATCCGCCGCGCGCTGACGCCTTATCTCGGCCCCGACAATTTCCGCGCCAGCGTCAAGGCCGATGTCAACACCGACACCCGCCAGACCGAAGAGACGATCTTCGATCCGGAGTCACGCGTGGAGCGTTCCGTGCAGTCGGTGCGCGCCAACGAAAACAGCAATCAGAGGCAGGCCTCGACCCCGGCCACCGTCGAGCAGAACCTGCCCGAGACCCAGGCGACCAGCACCGATGGTCCGCAGACGTCATCGGAGAATGATCGCAAGGAGGAGATCACCAATTACGAGATCAACTCCAAGAAGATCGCCACAGTCTCGAACGGCTATTCCGTCACCAAGATGTCGATCGCCGTCGTCGTCAATCAGCAGCGGCTGATGACCATCCTCGGCAAGGACGCAACGCCCGAGCAGATCGCCAAGCGCGTTGCCGACATCCAGAAGATGGTGGCTTCGGCCACTGGCTTCGACGACAAGCGCGGCGACATCATCGATGTCTCGGCCGTCGAGTTCATCGACGGGCTCGACGGCGAGGCGGTCGAACAGCCGGGCATAATGGCGTCGATCGGAACCCATGCCGGTACGATGATCAACGCCGGCGCTTTCATCGTCGTGGTGTTCCTGGTCGCCTTCTTCGGCCTGAGGCCGATGGCCACCGCGCTGAGCGCGCGGCCGACGCCGGCACTTGCCGGTCGGAGCTTCGACGACGTCCAGCGTTCACTGCCGACACCCGAAGCCGCCAGCGCCGAACAGGCGCCGGCTGCCTTGCCCGGCAGCCGCCCAGGCCCGACTCCACTCGACGATCTTCGTCAGAAGATCAGGCCGGCGCCGCAGGAGCGGCTTGCCCGCATGGTCGACATCAATGAGGAGCGCACCGCGCAGATCCTGCGCAAATGGGCGGCCCAGGAAGCAGCGGTATAGACCATGGCCTCGGCAGCGCTTTTCGACCTTTTGCCGGATTTCGGCGCACGCAGCCAGCGTGCCGGCCAGCCCTCGCTCGCCGCCATGGCCGAGCCAAGGCCGGAGACGTCGGCGCCGCAGGCCGACATCGGCGCGCTGATCGCCGAAGCGGTCATCGATGCCGAAGCCGCCCTTGAAGCCCGCCTTGCCATCGCCCACCAGGCAGCGCTCGAGGCGCAGAGACAGGCCAACGCCGATGAAGCAAAGGCCTTTCTAGAAAGTTTCGGCGGCGATCTCGGCGCGGTCGTCACTGCCCGTATCGAGATCATGGAGGCCAAGGTCAGCGACCTCGTCGGCGCCACCATTGCGCGCATCATTGGCGGCCTTGTCAGCGACGATCTGCAGAAGCGTTCGCTGGAAACCCTTGCCGGCACGATCCGCGAAGCCGTCGGCGACAGCGAGGCGGTGCGCATCGCCGTGCGCGGACCGCTGTCATTGTTCGAGACGCTGAAGGCTTCGCTCGGCCCACGCGCGGCCAATCTCGATTTCGTCGAGGCGCCCGGCTTCGACCTTACCGTCGCCATTGACGAGGCGGTGTTCGAAACCCGCATTGCCGAATGGTCGGCCGCCTTGTCGGAGGCCCTGTCATGAGCGAGGGCCCTCTTACGAACGAGTGGACGTCATGAGCGTTGTCGAGGCCGCAGACGCCAGGCATGAGATCATCATCGTGCGGCGCAACCACGACGACCACGACGACGCCCACCATGGCGGCGTCTGGAAGATCGCCTTTGCCGATTTCATGACTGCCATGATGTGCTTCTTCCTCGTCATGTGGCTGATCAACGCCGCCAACGAGCAGACCAAGGCAGCCGTCGCCAGCTACTTCAATCCGGTCAAGCTGGTCGATCGCAACGCCAGCCGCAAGGGCCTCGAAGACCTCGGCGATGGCCCGAGCAAGGTCGGGCTGACGGCGGACGACCCGCGGGACAAGACCAGCAAGGCCGGACAGGACGGCGTCGGCGGCGCCGGTACTTCCGACAAGAAGCAATCGAAGGAATCGGCGCCGAAGACCGATCTTTCCGACGAGCATCTGTTTGCCGATCCCTATGCGGTGCTGTCGGAAATCGCCACCGACACCGGCGTCATGCAAAATGTCAGCGAGAAGGGCGATGGCGGCGCGCAGGCGTCCGGCCCGGCTACCGGCGCATCCGGTGGCCAATCCTACCGCGACCCGTTCGCGCCGGATTTCTGGTCGCAGCAGGTGGCTGCACCAGGCGCCGAAGCCACCGCCGAACGCACCAAGATCGAAGGCGATCCGCTGAAGCCGGGTGACAAGGCGGCACAGACGCAAGTGGCGGAGGTGAAGGCCGTGCCGGCCGCGCCGCCAGTGGCCGCGGCGCCGCTCGAGCCGCTGGCGAAATCCGTTTCCGATAAGCCGCTGACCAAGGCTGAAGCCAAAGCAGAGGCCAAGGCTGAAGCAGCGAAGGCCGAAATTGCAAAGGCCGAAGCCGCCGAAGCACAACCCGCACCCAAACCCGAAGCCGCGGAAAAAGCGCCGACGGCCGCCACTGTTAGAGCCGCGGCGCAGGTCAAGCAGGAACTGGCCGAGGCCTTCAAGCCAGGCGACAAATTGCATAATGGCGTCTCCGTCGAAGCCACCGACAAGGGTGTCGTCATTTCGATCACGGACCAGTTCGATTTCGGCATGTTCGAGATCGGATCGGCGGTGCCTAGGCGTGAACTGGTGCTGGCGATGGAAAAGATCGGCCGCATCGTCAACGAGCAGAAAGGCACGATCAGCATCAACGGCCACACCGACGCGCGGCCGTTCCGCAGCGACACTTACGACAATTGGCGGCTGTCCACGGCGCGCGCCCATTCCGCCTATTACATGCTGGTGCGCGGCGGCGTCGACGAGCGCCGCATCACCGAGGTCGCCGGCTTCGCCGATCGCGAGCCGAAAATTGCAGCCGACCCGATGGCGGCCGCGAACCGCCGCATCGAAATCCTGATGGCGACCGACGGATGAGGCGCGCCGCCATCATCGGCCGCGCCGTCGGGCTGCTGCTGCTGAGCGCTGTCCATCCGCCATCGGCCTTCGCCGAGGACGGCTTGCAGCCCTATCAGCTGGTGCGCTCGCTGCAGCTTGTGCAGGACCGCATCGCCGCCGGCGATCACGCCGCGCTGCCGATGCAGGCCAAGCTGCTCGAAATGGCCGACACAAGGCTGCGCGCGGCGGACGCAGATGATTTCAGCGACCCGAAGAATTTTCGCGCCTTGCTGGTCTATGGCATGAGTGGCGGCAACCCCGTCACCGTCGAGGCGGCGGTGTCGCGCGCCAAGACCGACCCGCAAAGCCTGACCATCGCCAAGGGCATTGTCGATTATCTGAACGGCCGGCAGGCGGCTGCGATCGAGGCGCTGAAGCCGATCGATCCGATGACCCTGCCCCCCGATCTCGGTGCCTTTCTGGCGCTGGTCAAGGGCTCGCTTCTCGCCACCGAGCAACCGGTCAGCGCGCTTGCGCTGCTCGACGATGCTCGCCTGCTCAGCCCCGGCACGCTGGTCGAGGAAGCAGCACTGCGCCGCTCGGTCGGCATCGCCGCCGCGCAAGGCGACGGTGCGCGTTTCGCGCTTGCCTCAACCCAATACGTCGAAGACTACCTCTATTCGCCCTATGCCAGCCAGTTCGCCGACGCCTTCGTCTCCGGCGTCATCACGCTGCACATGGCGATCAGCCAGGACAAGCTCGCCGACATCACCGCAATGATGGATCCAGAACGCGAGAAGGTGATCTATCTGCGCATCGCCCGCCGCGCCGCGATCGACGGCTTTGCCGATCTCTCCGCCTTTGCCTCGGCCAGGGCTGAACGGGGCCGCGACGGCATCCACAATCAGGACGATCCGCGCGCCCAGCTCTATTCCAGCCTGTCCACGGTAACGTCCGGCACCATCGGCGAGGTCCGCGCCAAGCTGGACAAGATCGATCGCAACCAGCTTTCGCAAAGCGACCGCGACCTGCTCGATGCCGCGCAGGCCGTGGCGGGTGAAGTCATCGCCCCGCCGGCGCCGCTGCCTGCCGAAAAGCCCGCACCTGCCGCGGCCAGGCAGGAGCCGGTCAAGACCGCGGCCGTGGAAAGACCCGACGAGCCAGAGCTGCCGCCGGTCGAAGGCGCGATGCCGGAACAGCCAGCCGTCACAACATCGAGTGAACCGGCAGCAACCGACCGACCGAAGGCGGCAAGTGAACCGGCCGCGCAGGCACCAAGCACGCCAGAGGCAAAGGCGGCGGAAACGCCTGCAGTCGCCTCGGCCAGCGATGCGGCTCCGGTCGTGCCGGCATCGGTGCCGGCCCCCGCCGCAGTAGAGCCTACCGATCCCACCGACGCCGCCATGGCGAGGACGCGTCGCCAGCTCGATTTGATCGACCAGATGCTTGGAGCAGCCCCGAAATGACCACCAATGTTGGCCAGGCCCTGCCGGCTCCCGCGCACGCCGGATCGAAGCAGTCGGCCTCAAACGCCAAGGGCGGCGACAAAAGCTTCGGCGACATGGTGCGCGGCGACGACGATGCGCCGACACCGATAGGCCAGGGAGCAATTGAGGCCGCATCGCACGAGCCGCATTGGGCCAAACGCGGCCCTGCCGGTCCCGGCAAAAGCGAAATCCCACACACCCAGTCTGGCAAAACGGGGACGAAATCCGCTGCCGGCAAGGCCGCAAAAGAACATGCCGATAGTGGCCCGGACAAACCATCCAAGGACGCTGAGGTGGCCGGACGAGACGCGGATGCAGGATCGCTGCAGGATCATTTGCCACTGGTGCTGGCGTTGCACGATATCAGGCATTTCTCAATGGTCCGGACAAGCGGGAACGGCATCGCGACGAATGGACAGACTGGGCAACCGGCGCCCGCTGGCGAGGCCATTTCTGCACAGACGTCGCCTCTGAAGAGACACCGCGCAGCGTCCGGCATTGACAACAGACTCGACACGACGACGCGATCGGAACGGGCCAAGCCCGGTACCAGCGTTTCCGCACAGGATCAGGGGCAAAAGCTGCCCGCGATCGGGCTCCAGTCCGGCAAACTGCCGCACCAGGATGGTCCGACGCCTCCTCTACCGGCGGACCAGACGGCAAGCGACGTTTCGGCACCCGCGGCAAAACGGTCCGCGCCGTCGGCGAAGTCCGTCGATGGAGCCCATTCCGCGGCATCGTCCACACAGGGAAAACAGCCGCCATTCGCTGCGCGCGTCGACATTGTCGCCGAACAGAGCTTCCCCGCGCCGGCGCATAGTCCGATAAACCAAACGACTTCGGCGCTTATCGACGCGCTGGCTTCGGATAACGGCCTGCGGCAAGCGGTTTCGACGCCGTCGACGACCGCCCAGACGGCCGGTTCTGTTGCCGTTCCGACACATATATTGAAGATCGAGCTTCACCCGGCAGAGCTCGGCATGGTCACCGCCAGTCTCAGGCTTTCCGGAGAACAACTTTCGATAGAATTGAAGCCCGAAACCCATGAGGCTTACCGCCGTCTCGCCACCGACAGCGACGCCATCGTGAAGTCGTTGCGCGGGCTCGGCTTCGATGTCGACAAGGTGACCATCCTGCAACCCTCGATAGCGATCCACGCAGCGGCCCGCAGCGATGCAGCGAACTCGCATCCAATGCCGCAAGGCCGCGACCAGTCCGCTTTTCAGCCCGGAAACTCGAGCGGCAACAATACGGGTTCGGGCGGCCACCAGTCGGGAAGAAACCGCAATGACGATGCCCAGGAATTCGGCCGCGCTGGCGCGCCTGCTCGCGAGCGTGCTGGCGACGATATGTTTATCTAGCCTCGCCACCAAGCCGGCCACCGCCGCCACCAACCCTTGCGAGCCCGAGATTTTGCGTGCCGCCGATCGCTATGGCGTGCCGGCCGGCATCCTCTATGCGGTCGGACTGACCGAGACCGGCAAGAAGGGAAGCCTGCAGCCTAATGCGTTGAATATAGAGGGGAAAGCGGTATTTCCAAGGAACCGCACCGAGGCCCTGGCCGCCTTCGAAGCAGCCCGGCGCGAGGGCAAGACACTCATCGATCTCGGCTGCATGCAGATCAACCATCACTATCACGCCGCGCATTTCCGCAGCGTCGACGACATGCTGGACCCGCGCCAGAATGTCGACTATGCCGCGCGCTTCCTGGCCAGCCTGCATGCGCGTCATGTCAGCTGGTCGATGGCCGTCGCCCGCTACCACGCCGGCCCCGACAATGACCCCGCGCAGAAATTCTATGTCTGCCGCGTCATCGCCAATATGGTCGCCACCGGCTTCGGCAAATGGACCCCGAACGCCCGCAACTTCTGCAACCATTAGGTGAATCATCTCTTGCGAACGGCTGCAAATCCACGCCCGGCGGGTGACGTGCCACGTCACCCGTTCGGCAACCAACGATACAACCTCCTGATTGCGGTTATTTCGAAACTCGAAATAACTCCCAAGAAAATAGCTACAAGAAATGATGGTTGTTCAGGATTCCCGGCACCGGTTACGGCTCTTCCCACGGGGCAGATGATCTGATTCGGAGGCGGGGCCGATGATTGTAATCGTTGACGAGCGTGAGCTCGTAACTGAAGGCTATAATTCACTTTTCGATCGTGAGGGCGTCGCCTGTGCAGGCTTCGCGTCCGGTGAATTCGGCGAGTGGGTGACATCGGCCGCCGACACGGATTTGCGATCGGTCCGAGCCTTCCTCATCGGCGACTGCCGCGAAGGCGCCATCTCGCCACGCCAGATCCGCGACCGCACCGGCGCTCCGGTTATCGCGCTCAGCGAACAGCACTCGCTTGAAAATACGCTGCGGCTGTTCGAGAGCGGTGTCGACGACGTCATCCGCAAGCCGGTCCATATCCGGGAGATCCTGGCCCGCATCACCGCCATCCGCCGCCGCGCCCATGAGGACGTCAGCTATACCGAGATCGGCGCCATGCGCATCTTCATGGACGGCCGCGATCCCGAGATCGATGGCCAGCCGTTGCCTCTGCCGCGCCGCGAACGCCGCATCCTCGAATATCTGGCGAGCAACCGCGGACGCCGCGTCACCAAGACCCAGGTCTTCAACGCCATCTACGGCATCTTCGACGAAGAGGTCGAGGAGAACGTCGTCGAGAGCCACATCTCCAAATTGCGCAAGAAGCTGCGCGAAAAGCTCGGCCAGGACCCGATAGATTCCAAGCGCTTCCTCGGCTACCGGCTGGTGTTCTGATGCCGGTCTGCGCCAGCCTCGCGCAAGACAAAAATTATATCCTCGCGACCACAGACATAGGCCCAACGATCTTGGGCATTGAGGAGACGTTTCGATGAGCCTTTACGGAATGATGCGGACCGGCGTTTCCGGCATGAACGCCCAGGCCAACCGCCTGTCGGCGACAGCCGACAACATCGCCAATTCCGACACCACCGGCTACAAGCGATCCTCGGCCGAGTTTTCGACGCTGATCATGCCGCAGGTCGGCGGCGCCTATAATTCCGGCGGCGTCAACACCACCATCCGCTCGGCCATCAGCGCCCAGGGCGTGCTGCAGTACACGACCTCGGTTTCCGACCTTGCGGTCAACGGCAACGGTTTCTTCGTCGTCCAGGACCCCAGCGGAACGCCTTTCCTCACCCGCGCCGGCGCATTCGTTCCCGACGCTCAGGGCAGGCTGGTCAACGCCGCCGGCTACCAGCTGATGGCATACAGCTACGCCAACGGCACGCCGGCAGCCACCGCCAACGGCTTCGAAGGGCTGGTTCCGGTCCAGATCTCCGACCAGGAAATGACGGCGACGCCCAGCACCACAGGCAATTTCAACGCCAATCTGCCGGCTGGCGCCACGCCGCCCGCCGGTCCGCTGCCTTCCACCAACAGCCCGACCGCCGAATACACGTCGAAGTCCTCGATGGTCACCTACGACAATCTCGGCAACAAGAAGCTGCTCGACGTCTATTTCACCAACACCGGCACCGGCGCCTGGTCGGTCTCTGTGTTCGACCAGTCCCAGGCGACGCCGGGCACATCCTTCCCCTATACGGGCGGCGCGCTGGCCACGGCCAACCTGACCTTCGACACCACCACCGGCAAGCTAACCGGCGCGGTCGACAGCATAACGATCCCCGTACCGGGCGGTGCGTCGCTCGACCTCGATTTGTCCAAGCTGACTCAGCTCGGCACCGGCTTCACGGTCTCCGAAGCCAAGGTCAACGGCAACGCGCCCAGCACGATCGAAAAGATCCAGATCGGCGAGGACGGAGTCATTTACGCCCAGTATCAGGACGGCTCGACCAAGCCGCTGTTCAAGATCCCACTGGCCGACGTCCAGAGCGCCGACAACCTCACCGCACTGCCTGGCAATGTCTATGCGCAGTCCACCGACTCCGGCACCGTGCGCATCGGCTTCGCCAATGAAGGCAAGCTCGGCAGCATCATCTCCGGCGCGTTGGAAAATTCCAACGTCGATATCGCCGAGGAATTGACCAACATGATCGCGGCGCAGCGCAGCTACACCGCTAACTCGAAAGTGTTCCAGACCGGTTCCGACCTCATGGATGTCCTTGTCAACCTGAAGAGATAAACGACGGGCGCCAGGGGAATGAACCCAAACCAGAGCAGCGCGGTGCGCGGATTTCGAATTCAAGGCCACACCGGCAAACCGGCCGGGGTGGTCTGGAATTGCAGGTTTCCGAACGCCGACGCCGCCGACAGGGCAGAGACGTCATCCCCTCCCCACTGGCCTCGTGAAAGACCCGCATGTCGCTGACTTCCGCATTGACCATAGCCCAACAGTCGCTTCAGACCACATCGAAGCAGACCAGCGTCCTTTCCCGCAATATTGCCGACGCCAGCAACCCCGACTATGCCCGCCGCACGGCGGTCGTCGTCAGCAGCGCGCCCGGCTCCCGCTCGGTCGAGATCCAGCGCGCCACCAACGCCCTGCTGTTTCGCCAGAACCTTAGCGCGCAATCGGCATGGAGCGGCCAGAGCACGCTTTACAGCGGAATTGACCGCCTCGCCGTTGCCGTCAACGGCGTCGACAACGCCTCCTCTGCCTCGACCGCGATCGGCAAGCTGCAGAACGCGCTGCAGCTTTACGCCGCTACGCCATCCAACCAGAACCTCGGCTCCAGCGTCATCGACGCGGCCCAGCAGGTGGTGCGCGCTCTGAACGACGGCACCAACGCGATCCAGGATTTCCGCACCCAGGCCGATGGCGAGATATCAACGGCGGTTAACGATCTCAACTCGCTGCTTAGTCAGTTCCAGGACGCCAACAAGGCGGTCATCTCCGCAACCCGTTCGGGTACCGACGCATCCGACGCGCTCGACCAGCGCGACGCTTTGCTGAAGAAGATCGCGGACTATGTGCCGGTGTCGACCTTCACGCGTGGCGACAACGACATGGTCATCACCACCAAGGATGGCACGACACTGTTCGAGACCATTCCGCGCTCGGTAAGTTTCACCCCGTCGGCGGGCTACACGGCCGGCACACCAGGCAACACCATCTACATCGACAATGTGCCGGTCAGCGCCGGGGCTGGCGGCAACACCAGCGCCGACGGCAAGCTCGCCGGGCTCATCACCTTGCGCGACGGCGTCGCGGCGACGATGCAGAGCCAGCTCGACGAAGTGGCGCGCGGCCTCATCACCGCCTTTGCCGAAACAGCACCTTCGCAGCCCGACCGAACCGGCCTGTTCACCTGGTCGGGTGCGCCCGCCATTCCGGCCGCCGGCACGCTGATCGACGGGCTTGCCGGCTCGATCAAGGTCAACGCCGCAATGGACTCGAGCGTCGGCGGCAATCCGGTGCTGCTGCGCGACGGCGGCGCCAATGGTGCGGCCTATATCGCCAACACTGCCGGCAACGCCTCCTATTCGCAGCTCTTGATCGGCTATGGCGACAAGCTCGACAAGCCGATGCCTTTCGACGCTGCGGCCGGCATCACCGTCACGTCCAGCGTGTCCGACTACGCCGCCAATGCCATTGGCTGGTTCGAAGGCCAGCGCCAGCAGGCCTCGAGCAACGCCGACGCCAAGGAAGCGCTGGCATCGCGCACCGCCGAGGCGCTGTCCAACGACACCGGCGTCAATGTCGACCAGGAGATGTCGCTGCTGCTCGACCTCGAACACACCTATCAGGCCTCGGCGCGCATGATGAAAACCGTCGACGACATGCTGTCGGCCCTGCTCGATGCCGTAGGATAAGCCATGAAAGCCACATCCGTCTCATCAGCCGCCCTCTCCAACGCCGCGCGCTATCAGCAGATGCGCATGCAGGCCGAACTGGTCAAAGCCACCAAGGAATCGACGACCGGCACCGTCGCCGATGTCGGTCTGGCGCTCGGCGCGCGCACCTCGCAGGCGGTCACCTTCTCGCGCGACCTCGACCGGTTGAACGTCATCATCGATTCCAATTCGCTGGTCACCGCGCGGCTGTCCTCGACGCAGGCTGCGCTTGGCCAGCTTTCCGACACTGCGCAGAATTTGCTGACCGCGCTGACCGCCGCCGGCAATTCCTCGAGCACCATCACGCAGCAAGCCGGCAAGGCCGCCGTGCAGCAGATGACCTCTATCCTCAACGCCAGCGTCAACGGCGAATATCTGTTTGCCGGCACCAACACCGACGTCAAGCCGATCGACGATTTCACCGCCGCGGGCTCGCCGGCCAAGGCGGCGTTCGACGCTTCCTTCTCGTCGTATTTCGGCTTCACGCAGGCCGATCCGCTCGCTGCCAACATCACCGCCGCCCAGATGGACGGCTTCATCACCAGCAATGTCTTGCCGCAGTTCATGGGCTCCGGCTGGCAGGCCAACTGGTCGAACGCCACCGACCAGCAGATCGTCAGCCGCATTTCGCTGGGCGAAACCACCCAAACCTCGGCCAGCGCCAATGACGACAGCATCCGCAAGCTCGCCATGGCTTCCGCCCTGATCACCGGCCTGCTGTCCGGCAATATCAGCCAGGCGGCGAAGACCACCGTTGTCGGCCGCGCCCAGGCGATGGTCGGCGAGGCGCTGGGCGGGCTAGGGCAACTGCAGGCCGAGACCGGCCTTGCCGAGAAGCGGGTCTCCGACGCCAGCGACCGCATGAAGACGCAGGTCGACCTGTTCGAGCGCCATATCCTTGATCTGGAAGGCGTCGACCCCGCCGAGGCAGCCACCCGCGTCGCGGATCTGACGCAGCATATCGAGACGTCCTTCGCGCTGACCGCGCGCCTGCAGCAGATGAGCCTGCTGAACTACCTGACCTGACAATCTCAACCGCAACGGTAGAGCCAAACGATGTACCAATTCTCCTACGCCGACATCCAGACCGACTCCGTTGCCGATGCGAAAGATCGCGAGCGGCAGCTTTTGACCCGCTCGATCGAAATGCTGGCGGCGGCGGCGGCGGTCGGCCACACCTCGATGGAGGCGGTCGAAGCGCTGCACTTCACCAACCGGGTCTGGACCACCTTCGTCGAGGATCTCGGTTCCAGCGACAATGTCCTGCCCAAGGAACTGCGCGCCAACCTCATCTCCATCGGCCTGTGGCTGCTGCGCGAGGCCGAGGACATCCGCCAGGGCCGCACCGACAATTTCGAAGGGCTGATCGAAGTGTCCCAGATCATCCGGGACGGCATTCAATGACCAACACGCTGAAGATATCGCTGAAGCCGAACGAGAAGATCTACATCAACGGCGCCGTCATCCGCGTCGACCGCAAGGTCACCGTCGAGCTGATGAACGACGTACAGTTCCTGCTCGAGAACCATGTCATCCAGGCCGACGATGCCTCGACGCCGCTCAAGCAGCTCTATTTCATCCTGCAGGTGATGCTGATGAACCCGGCCGGCGCCATCGAGGCGCGCGCCATGTTCCGCCGCTCGCTGCCCTTGCTTTTGGCAAGCTTCGAGGATGAGCAGATCAGTGGCGCGCTGAAGCAGATCGACCGCATGGTCGGCGAGGACCATATCTATGAAGCGCTGAAGGCTATCCGTGCGCTTTATCCGCTCGAACGCCGCGCACTTGGCGGCAATGACGATGTTCAGGGTGCGAAGCGCCCGCTGGCCGTGGGAGCACAATACTGATGAATGTGGACATGACGACGACGATCCCCACGGGCGCCAACCAGGGCACCCAGCAGACGTCGAAGACAGCGGTCGACTACCAGTCGTTCCTGAAGCTGTTGATCGCCGAGATGAAGAACCAGGATCCGACGAAACCGATGGATTCGACGCAGTATGTCGCCCAGCTCGCCACCTTCTCGCAGGTAGAGCAATCGGTGCAGACCAACACCAAGCTCGACCAGATCATGCAGTCCTCGGCGCTGTCGCAGGCCGATGCCTTGATCGGCCGCTCGATCACCTCGGCCGACGGCAAGACGACCGGCGTCGTGGCCTCGGTCAAGCTTGCAAGCAACGGCGTGATCGCCGTGTTGCAGAACGGCACCGAAGTGCCGGTCGGCGCGGGCGTTTCGATAAAGCCGGCCAGCTAGACAGTTCCATAGAGGCGCGCTCACATGAACGAGGCCGACGCACTCGACATCGTCCAGTACGCGGTATGGACGGTGCTTGTTGCTTCCGCGCCGGTGGTGCTGGTCGCCATGGTGGTCGGCATCGGCATTGCCCTGATCCAGGCCCTGACCCAGATCCAGGAAATCACCCTGACCTTCGTGCCCAAGATCGTCGCCATCATGCTGGTCGTGGCGCTGACCGGTCCGTTCATCGGCAGCCAGATCTCGGCCTTCACCAACGTCATTTTCGAGCGCATTGAAAACGGGTTCTAGGCAGCGCTTGCAGGCGGCTGTGTTCCGGCTAGATTGCAGGCCATGACTCAGGCAGAACTCACCGGCAGGCCATGTGCGGAATAGCCGGCGTCTGGCGCAAACGAAACCCGATCGACGCCAACGACCTGTCGGATGTCGCCAGCATGATGCAGGCGTTGGTACATCGCGGCCCCGACGATCATGACAGCTGGCACAACAATCGGCTGGCGCTCGGTCACCGCCGACTTACCATCATCGATCCCTCGCCCGCCGCCCGTGAGCCGATGCTGACTTCTTCCGGCGATGGCGTTCTCGTCTACAATGGCGAGGTCTACAATTACCGCTCGCTGCGCGAAACGCTGCAGGCGCAAGGCGTCGTCTTTCGAACCATCTGCGATGCCGAAGTGGTTCTCGAAGCCTTGCATCACTGGGGCCCCGAAAAAGCCGTGCCGCTGTTCGACGGGATGTTTTCCTTCGCCTATTTCGACGCTCGCAGCAGTGCGCTGTGGCTTGCGCGTGACCGTCTTGGAATCAAGCCGATGTCGGTGGCCGACACGCCGGAGCGAATCCTGTTCGCCTCGGAGGACAAGGCGATCCTCGCCTGCGACGGTTTTCCGCGCGACATCGACAGCCGCGAGATCACCTTGCGGCTTGCCTGGCAGAGCCGCGATTCCAGCTACAGCCTGTTCGACCGCATCGAGCGCCTGCCGCCCGCCGGCCTGTGGAAGATCACCGATGGCGTTATCGAGAAGCGCCGCTTCTGGCATGTGCTGGACGTGCTGGAGACCGCGCGCATTACCGGCGATGCATCCTCTGATGCTGAACACATGGCGACGCTCGAGGCGTTGCTCAAGGACAGCGTCGGACTTCACTGCATCGCCGATACCAGCGTTGCCACCGCCTGCAGCAGCGGTGTCGATTCCGGCCTGATAACGGCGCTGGCAAAGCGGTTCAGGCTGGAAGTCCATGGTTATGTCGTCGACCCGCAGCTCGGCCACAGCGAGGCCGAAGACGCCGAACGCACCGGCCGCCATGTGGGCGTGCCCTTGCGCCGGGTGCCGGTCGACAGGAACCGGTTTTTCGAGCTTTGGCCAAGGGTAATCTGGCATCTTGAAAGCGATGGCTGGCACGCCAGCCATGTCGCGCTGCTGGCGCTTGCCGAACGATGCCGGGCCGATGGCGTCAAGGTGCTGCTCACCGGCGAAGGCGCAGACGAATTGTTTGGCGGCTACCCATTGCAGGCCTTGAGCATGAAGAAGTGGCGTTCCTGGTCGTGGCCCCGGCGCCTGGTCCATTCGAAGCGCTCGCTCGACCGGAGATTCGAGCAACAGCGTCATGCCCCCTACAAGGTCTCGGCTGGAAGCCACTCACAAATGGATCGCAGCATGGTCCTGCGTGCTTTGTCGCCGGAGCTGAATTTTCTGCAAACCGAGATCTTCGACCGCCTGGAGCCGGTTATGCCGCCCGCGGATCGCGCCTTTCTCGGTAGTTGCCTCTACGACCTCTATTCGCATCTGCAGGACATCCTGCACCGGCACGACCGGCTGAGCATGGCGGCGTCCGTGGAACTGCGGGTCCCGTTCCTGGAAAACCGCCTGATCGACTTCGCCATCCATTTGCCGAGGCGGCAGAAATACCGCGACAAAACAGGAAAATGGCTTTTGCGAAAGGTCGCTGAAAAGCATATTCCGCGCCAGAACGTCCAGGCGCGCAAGATCGGCTTCGAGATGTCGTCGCAATTTTCGGCCGGCACGGAGACTTTGCTACGCGGCGGTTTCCTGCGCGATGCCTTGAAATGGCCCGCCGCGAATTTGGAGGACATGGTCCAGTTGGCGCGGCGCGAGCAACCGTCCAGGCTGCGGCTTGTCGGCATGGAGCTTTTCCTGCGCCTTCACGCCGGCGGCGAGACGACAGGCACGCTGACCGAAGCGTTGCATACCGCTGCGCGGGACAGAAGCTGACTTCGCGCGCGGCCGACAGCCCCGCGCAGTGGACCAATGAGAACATCGCTCTGGGTAGCGGACCATTCCCGGCTGACGTATTTTCGCCTTGCTATCCTGTTGTTGGACCATGATCTTTTTCGAAGACGCGTTCGCCCTTTTGGATGTCGTGCTCTATTTCAAACGGATGCCATGATTGTCGTCCCCGCGGACGAAACCAGCACGTTAAGGTGGGACAGGTCTGATGATCGATGACGAGCCGGACAGCGAACGCGTTTCGGCGCTGGCGCCGTTCCGGCACGGCATCTTCCGCGCCGTCTGGTCGGCCAGCCTGGTGTCGAATTTCGGTGGCCTGATCCAGGGCGTCGGCGCCGCCTGGATGATGACCACCATCGCCACGTCGCCCTATCAGGTGGCGCTGGTCCAGGCCTCGGCCACTCTGCCGATCATGCTGTTTGCACTCGTCGCCGGCGCCATCGCCGACAGCTTCAACCGGCGCAAGGTGATGCTGATCGCCCAAATCTTCATGCTGGTCGTCTCTGCACTTCTAACGCTGTTCACCTGGAACGGCTGGATGACGCCGTGGACGCTGCTTGCCTTCACCTTCCTAATCGACAGCGGCACGGCGCTCAACAACCCGTCCTGGCAGGCATCGGTCGGCGACATGGTGCCGCGCAACAAGCTGCCGGCCGCGGTTGCACTCAATTCACTGGGCTTCAACCTGACACGCAGCGTCGGCCCGGCGATCGGCGGCATCATCGTTGCCGCCGCTGGTGCGGCTGCTGCGTTCGCCGCCAATGCGCTGAGCTATATAGGTCTCATCATCGTGCTCTTCCGCTGGAAGCCGGAGCTGCCGGTCTCGACGCTGCCGCGCGAGACGCTGGGCGCCGCCATGGGCGCCGGCCTGCGCTATGTCGCCATGTCGCCCAACATCGGCAAGGTGCTGGTCAGGGGCTCCGCCTTCGGCTTCAGCGCCGGCGCGGTTTTGGCGCTGCTGCCGCTGGTGGCGCGCGACGTCGTCAAGGGCGATGCCTTGACCTACGGCATCATGCTCGGCGCCTTCGGCATCGGCGCCGTCGGCGGCGCGCTGATAAGCGTGCGTCTCAGACAATTGCTGTCCAGCGAGACGATGGTGCGGATGGCCTTCGCCGGCTTTGCCGTCTGCGCCTTCAATGCCGCCATCAGCCTCAATGCCTGGCAGACTGCGGCGGGTTTGCTCATCGGCGGCGCCTGCTGGGTGATCGCGCTGTCGCATTTCAACGTCACGGTGCAGATGTCGACGCCGCGCTGGGTCGTCGGCCGGGTGCTGTCGGTCTACCAGACGGCGACCTTCGGCGGCATTGCGCTGGGCAGCTGGATCTGGGGCGTCGTTGCCGATGCGCATGGCGCCGAAACCGCGCTGATTGCGGCGGCCATCGCGATGCTTGTTGGCGGCGCCATCGGCCTGTTCCTGCCGCTGCCGCAGCAGACGACTCTCAACCTCGACCCGCTCAACCGCTTCAAGGAGCCGCATCTCGGCCTCGACCTGAAGCCGCGCAGCGGCCCCATCGCCATCATGATAGAGTACATTATCCGCGACGAAGATGTACCCGAATTCCTCGCCACCATGGCCGAGCGCGGGCGCATCCGCCGCCGCGACGGCGCCCGCAACTGGACGCTGGCTCGGGACCTAGAAAATCCCGCAGTCTGGATCGAACACTACCACACGCCGACCTGGCTGGAATACATCCGCCACAACCGGCGCGCCACCCATGCCGACGCCGTCGTCGGCGAGCGGGTGCGGGCGCTGCACAGCGGCGACGAACCGCCGCGCGTGCGCCGCCTGATCGAGCGCCCGACGACCGCCGGCACCGCGCTGGTCTCGCCGAAGGGGCCGATCGATCACTGAGCTCGCCATAGCCGTAGCGCCGGTCAGCCGGCGCTCTGGATCATGTAGAGCTTGCGCGTGGTCTCGCGTATCAGCCACTCGCCCTTCCAGCCCTGCGGCAGGACGAGGAGATCGCCCGGACCGAGTTCCCGCACCTCGCCATCGATGCGGCTCAGTTCCACGCGCCCCGAAATGATGTGGCAGATCTCCGACGAGTCCGAACGATCGGCGGTGAAGCGGCCGGGCGTGCATTCCCAGATGCCGACATCGACAGTCCCGTCAGGCGATTGAAAGAACGAGCGCACGGCCTCGACCTGATCGCCTTCAATCGAGCTTGGCTTAGGAGAGAACGCGCCGATCTCGGCCTTGGCGAGATCGTGGAAGGTCGAAAGATCGATCAAGTCTAGCTCCATGGATAAGAGCAATTCCAGGAAAGGGGTCTGCCCCGGAATTGCGTGAGAACAAATGGCTTTAGTGGCCGGTGATGCTGTCGGCCAACGCGGCCAGCTTCGAGGTGCGCGCAAGCCCTGCCGCCTCGCGGCCATCGGCAATGCGATAAAGCTGGTACATCGAATGCACGCCCAGCCAGCGGAAGGGCTCCGGTTCCCATGGCCTGACCTTGCGGTTGACCCAGGGCAGCTTCGTCAGCTCGGTGTTTGCCCCGAGAACAAGGTCAGCCAGCGTGCGCCCCGAAAGGTTGGAGCTGGACACGCCGAGGCCGACATAGCCGCCGGCCCAGCCGATGCGGGTCGCGGGATCGAGGCCGACCGTGGTGCACCAGTCGCGCGGCACGCCGAGCACGCCGCACCAGGCGTGATCGATGCGGCATCCCTTGGTCTGCGGCAAGAGCGTCGTCAGGATCGTGTGCAGCTGGTCGATCGTGGCCTGCTGCGTCTGGCCGTTGACGTCGGTGCGCGAGCCGTAGCGATAAGGCACGCCGCGTCCGCCCATCGTGATGCGTCCCTCACGCGTGCGCTGGGCATAGCAATAGGCATGCGCCGCATTGCCGAGCAGTTCGTGCCCTTCCCAACCGATGTCGCGCCACAGGTCGGCAGGCAGCGGCTCAGTCACGATCTGCGCGCTGTTGAGCGCCAGCCAGGTCCGCTCCTCGCCGGGGATGCCTGATGTAAAACCCTCGGTCGCGCGGATGATCCTCTCCGCCTGCACCGTACCGCGGTCTGTCGTCACGCTGCCCTTGGCGATGCTTGTCACCGTCGTCTTCTCATAGATCGGCACGCCCAGCCGCTCGACGGCATCGGCAAGCCCACGCACCAGCTTGGCCGGCTGCACCCGCGCCTGGCCATGGACGACGAAGCCGCCCATGACGTTACGGATGTTGATGCGCGTGCGCGTTGAGGCGGCGTCCAGCATCTCGACGCGGTTCGGGTCGACATCCCAGGAACGGATCGTCTCGCATTCTTCGCGCACGCGCTCCAACTGCGCTGCGTTGGTGGCCACCGTCAGATTGTCGACGCGGCGAATGTCGGCGTCGATGCCTTCCTCGGTCGCGACCCGGATCACTTCATCAACGCAGCCTGCCATCGCCGCCTGCATCGCCATCACGCCTTGGCGGCTCGATGTCTTGAGATATTTTTCGCGCGACCAGCTGAAGCCGCCCGACAGCCAGCCGCCATTGCGCCCCGAAGCGCCGAAGCCGGCAAATTCGCGCTCGACGATCACGACGCGCAGCGATGGCTTCGCCTTTTTCAGATAGTAGGCGGTCCACAGGCCAGTATAGCCGGCGCCGACAATGGCGACATCGGCCTCGATGTTTCCAGGCAAGTGCGGGCGCGGAACGGGAACCGCCCCCAGATCCGCATACCAGAACGATATGTCGCCGTTGCGCTTGGCTTGCATGGAATGACTTTCAGATGGGATCAGGCCAGATGGGATCAGGTGAGTGTGGTGTCGGCGCTTGCGTCGTCCGCCAGCAGCTTGGCGTCGCTGCCGTCGAAGCAGAGCTCGACCTTGTCGCCGAGGCCAAAACTCTCGCCGGTCACCGGTGAGCGCACGATCGCGGCCGAGCCGTCGGCGAGCTTAACTTCGTATTTCGATTCCGAGCCGAGATAGATGGCTTCCGCGATCGTCCCCGACAGGCGGTTGGCGCCATTGGCAGCACTTTGGCCGGCTCTTTGGATCGCGAGCTTTTCGGGACGCAGCAGCATCACCGGACTGGCTTCTCCCGACAGCTTACGCGGTACCGTCACCGTCTCGCCGGCGATGCTCAGCGCGGTGCTGTTGCCATCGCTGCGCGCCTTGCCGCGCAGCACGGTGGAATCGCCGATGAAGCGGCCGACGAACAGCGTTGCCGGCTCGTCATAGAGCTGACGGCCGGTGCCGACCTGCTCGATGCGCCCGCGGTTGAACACGGCGATGCGGTCGGACAGCACCAGCGCCTCTTCCTGATCATGCGTGACATAGACGAAGGTGGTGCCGAGCTCGCGGTGGATGCGCTTGATCTCGAGCTGCAGCCATTCGCGCAGCTTCTTGTCGAGCGCGCCGAGCGGCTCGTCCATCAAGAGCAGCGGCGGGTCGAAGACGATGGCGCGTGCCAACGCCACGCGCTGCTGCTGGCCTCCCGACAATTCGCTGGGATAGCGATGCGCAAAATCGCCCATCTTGACCATGTCGAGCGCCCTTGCCACGCGTGTCTGCCGCGTCGCCTGGTCGACGCCGCGCAGCGTCAGCGGATAGGCGACGTTGCGGCCGACGCTCATATGCGGGAACAGCGCGTAGTGCTGGAAGACGACGCCGATGTTGCGCTTGTGCGCCGGCACGCCGACGACGCTCTTTTCCCCAACCAAAAGCTTGCCGCTGGTGACGTCGGTAAAACCGGCGATCACGTTGAGCGTCGTCGTCTTGCCCGAACCACTGGGGCCAAGCAGCGTCATGAACTCGCCGGGCTCGATGCGCAGCGACACGCCGTCCAGCGCCTTGAAGCCGCCATAGGCCTTGCTGATCGCTTCGAGATCGATCGAGGCGCCCTTGCTTGTCGGCTTCGGATTCATTGGCGTCCTTTCCGCTCGCGGCCAAGAAGGAGCATGCCGCCGGCGATCAGGATCGTGGTCGCGAAAAGCAGGATCGTGCCGACGGCCGCCACCGTCGGGTCGGCATCGCGCGTAATCGAGGCGAAGATCTGCACCGGCAATGTCTTGAGATAGGGGTTCGTGATGAACAGCGACACGACAATCTCGTCGAACGAGGTGGCGAAGGCGAACAGCAGGCCCGAGAGCACGCCCGGCGCGATCAGCGGCAGCGTCACCGTGCGAAACGTGGTCAGTGCGCCGGCGCCCAGGCTGGCTGCGGCTGTCTCCAGCCGGCGGTCGAACACTTCGAGACTGGCCGAGACCGCGATCAGCACGAAGGGCAGCGCAAGGATGGTGTGGGCCAGCACGAAGCCGAGCAGCGTCCCGACGAGCTGCGTGTCGAGATAGACGGCATAGATGCCGATCGCCAGCACCACGCCCGGCACCACCATCGGCGTCAGCATCAGCATACGCAAAAGGTTCGCCGGCCGCGCCTTCATGCGGTCGAGGCCGAAGGTGGCAAGCGTGCCGAGCACCGTCGCCAGCACCGCCACGATCGAGGCGACCTTCAGCGAATTCAGGAAGCTGTTCGACCAGTCCGGATTGGTGGCGAAATTCTGGTACCACTGCCAGGAAAAGCCTTGCGGCGGAAACGCCAGCGATTTGTTTTCGTTGAACGACATCGGCACCACGACCAGCGTCGGCGCCACCAGCCATATCGCCACCAGCAGGCAGACGAGCCCGAGAAGAACGCGGGTGAGCGGCTTCATCTCCATCAGCGCCGCCCCGCTTCCCGATGCCTGGACCGCATCACAGGTGCTGCCAGCGCCAGCAGCACGAAGGTGGTGACCAGCAGAACGACGCCCATGGCGCCGCCCCTGCCCCATTGCAGCAGGCTCAGCACCTGCGTCTGCACCAGCGTCGACAGCATGGTCGAGCGCGGGCCGCCGAGCAAAGCCGGCGTGATGTAGAAGCCGAGCGACAGGATGAAGACGATGACCGCGCCGGCATAGACGCCGGGCAGCGACAGCGGCAGATAGACGGTGAAGAACGCGCGCGACGGCCGCGCACCGAGGCTTTGCGCCGCACGCATCAGCCTGAGGTCGATGCCTTGCATCACGGAATAGAGCGGCAGGATCATGAACGGCAACAGCACCTGCGCCATGCCGATGACCACGCCGGTCTGGGTGCGGATCAGCTTGACCGCGCCGAACCCGACCGAGCGCAGCAACGAATTGATGACGCCCGAATCCTGCAGCAGGATCACCCATGACAGCGTTCGCACCACACCACTCACCCAGAACGGGATCAGCACGCAAAGCACAAGCACCAGCCGGACGCGCGGCCCGACCGCGGTCATCAGATAGGCATAGGGATAGGCCGCGATGACGCAGACCAGCGTCACCCAGGCCGAAATCACGAAAGTCCGCTGCAGCACTGTCAGGTTGACCGGCGCGCCGAAGAACCAGGCATAGTTCTGCAGCCCCCACTCAGGTTCCGACAGGCTGCGCAGCACGATGGTGAGCAGCGGATACCCGATCACCGCGACGAGCAGGATGAGCGCCGGCGCCGTGAGCGCGAACGGCCGCCATGCCCGACCCGACCGCGCATGGGCGGCGGGTTGGGCGATGGGTTCGGACGCGCTCACGGCCTGGCTCTCACTTGGCTGTTCAGTTGCCGGCCATCAGCGCCGACCACTTCTCCTGCGCCACCGGGAAGTTCTCGACCCAGAACTTGATGTTCTGCTTGTAACCCTGCTTCTGGCGCTCGGGCGTGTTGGTCAGGAAGGCGGCGACCGACGCATCGACCTTGGGCTGCGCGTCATTGTTGATCGGCGTATAGGAGGTCTGCTGCGCCAGGATCTCCTGCGCCCCCTTGCCGAGATAGGCATTGAGCAGCGCATAAGCCGCATCCGTATCCTTGACGCCGACCGGAATGGTCATCTGGTCCATCACCACCAGCCAGTCCTGCCAGGCCGGCGCATATTTGGCGCCGTTCTTCACCGCCGTCATGGCACGTCCGGTCCACATCATCAGCATGTCGGCTTCGCCAGATTCGGCAAGCTGCTGCGATTCAGCGCCGGTCTTCCAATAGATCGTGTCGGGACCGAGCTTGCGGATGACATCGATGGCCTTGTCGATGTCGGCCACCGTCATCGCCTTCGGGTCGCCGCCAGAGGCCTTCAACGCCTGCTCCAGCAGGCCGCCCGTCGGGTCGCCCGAACCGTCGAGCGCGCGCGTGCCGGGGAATTTTGCCGTGTCGAAGAAATCGGCCCAGTTCTTGGGTGGGTTATCCCCATACTTCTCCTTGTTGTACATCAGCACGACGCCGTAGTTCATGGCCGGCACCGAGCATTCGCCGACCTGGCCCTCGGGCACCTTGGAGACGTCGAGCTTGCTGAAATCAAGCTTCTGGAACAGCTTGCCGCAATAGACGTAAGGCGGCAGGTCGGCGGTGTCGACGACGTCCCAGGTGACGTTGCCGGATTCGACCTGCGCCTGCAGCTTGGCGATCTCTGTCGGCCCGTCATTGAGCAGCGTGGCGCCGGACTTTTCGACGAACTCCTTGAGCGCGGCGGCCTGGCCGTCCTGGTAGATGCCGCCATAAGAGACGAGCGTCAGCGTCTTGCCCTTGAGCGAGCCTTCCTTGACCTCACCCGCGACAGGCTTTTCCTGCGCGAACGCTGCGGTTGCCAGAACGCCGAGCGCCAGCACGGCGCCAAGGCCAAGATGTCTTGTTTTCAGCATGATTATTGTTCTCCCATTTGACCCGCATGGATTGAACCTACCTGGCTGCGAGCGGTTTCCAGGCCCTGTATTGATCGAGTTCGGCGCGCACCGAAGTCGGTGGCGCAATGATCCACATCACCTCGGCTCGGCCACTGCCGATGTTCTCTGAGCGATGTGCTGTCGATGTCGCGTATTCGATGCTGTCGCCCTCTTCCAGCACATGCCTGACATCGCCGAGCGAAACCTCGACGATGCCGCGCAGCACGACGAGCATCTCGTGCGCGTCGCCATGGGTGTAGAGCGCTGGGCCGGTCGAGCCGCCGATTTCGAACTCGCCGACATAGACTTCCATGTCGCTTAAAGGGGGACGCGAGAGCAGCATCTTGCGGCAGCCGTCGCTGGGCGGCAGGCTCGGCCGCTCGCTGCGCAGCAAGACCCCGCGCTGCCCGGCGGCACTATCCTCGAACAGCATCGCCACGCTTACACCCAGCGCCGAGGCCATCTGGTTGAGCGAGGCGGTGCTGGCGCCGGTCAGGCCGCGCTCGAGCTGGCTGATGAAGCTGGCGCTGGTCCCGGTCAGCTCGGCGAGTTCGCGCAGCGAAAGCCGCCGGCCGAGACGCAGGCTCTTCAGCCGCTGGCCCAGCATCTGATGGGCATGCGTCGCCGTCGAGGCGACGCCATTCTTGACCGGAGCCTGGTCGGTGCTCATCCCGTCTTTTTCTCCCACTGAACAATTTGTACAGTGACACTGTACACGTGGCAAGCGCCGAGTAGGGACATTTAAGATGCCGGCCGAGGCCTAGTCTTCGCCCGGTCGCGCCGCGCCTTGTCGAGTTCCTCCGCGTAGCGCCGCATCAGATGGCCCTCGGTCAAAAGCCCGACAACGGCCCGGTTGTCGAAATTCTCGACCACCGCCAGTTCCTCGGCGACGGCGCGCTGGATGGTTTCGGCGGTGGACCGGACGTTCATGGTCGGCACCAGCACCGCATGCCGGAATTTGGCCGGCGCCAGCACCGGCGTCTCACCATCGGACGGATCGCTGTGCAGTTCGGCGACGATCAGCACGCCGACATAATGCCGGCTGCTTGCGGCGCCATTCTGGCGCTGAGGCGCAGTCAGGCTTGCCGCCCCGCTTCAATTCCCCGCGAGCGTGTCGAGGTATATGAGCGATCGCTTACGCAATCGACGCAGCTGTGTTATTTTTGGCCGTCTCTATTTCCCTCAAGGAGGAGAAGATGAGTGCGCGGGGATTTTTTTCATTAGCTGTCGGCATGATTTTTTTGAGCTCGTCTGCGGTGAGCAATTCAAGCATGGATATGCCGGTTAGGTCTGTTGTGTCACACCCGATGTCTCTTTTTTTGGCGGGAGGCAATCCGGAAAACCAAAGCCGGCCGGCAAAGGAATTTATCCAGACTGCACAACAAGATGTTTGCTGTCCCGGCGGCTACCCTTGGTATCGCAATTCGACGAACACCTGCTACGGCAGCTATGAAGACTGCCACGATACCGATGGCGGCGGATGGTCCTGCAGACAGGTCAACGCCTGCTAGATTTTCTTGGGCCCACGCCTTCTTGACTGTGCCCGGTCCTCAGATCGGCTTCGGCTCGCCGGCCTCATAGAGCATGAGGTTGCGCTCGCCTATGCCGAGCGATGCCCAGCTCGCCCGCCAATCGGCGATGTGAGGCGAGCGGAAATGCGCGTCGAGCGCGGCCCTGTCGCTCCACACCTCGGTTACATGGATGAGCCCGACGTCGAGCACGTCCTGCGCGTAGGAGTATTCGATGCAGCCGGGCTCCGCACGGCTGCCCAGTATCATGCGCCGCATGGCCGGCCTTGCCTCGTCGAGCAGTTGCGCAGGCAGGCGAATGGTGCCGATGATCACCAGCATGATCTCTCTCCTCAAGGCCTCTGTCGTCCTGGCAAGTAACCAGTCCTCCCACCCTCGCGCAAGCTTGACCGGTTAGGCTCGAAGGGCTGTCGCGTGCTCGGCAGGCTTGTGATTGGGGACGATATGGCCGTCAGCGAAAGCTTAGCGACAGGAACAGTGGCCAAGAACGGCCGCGATGTCTTCTTCGCCATCGGCATCGTCATCATCCTGGCCGTGCTGTTCCTGCCGATCCCGGCCTTCCTCATCGACATCGGCCTCGCCTTCTCGATCGCACTGTCGGTGCTGATCCTGATGGTGGCGCTGTGGATCCAGCGGCCGCTCGATTTCTCGTCCTTCCCGACCGTGCTGCTGATCGCCACCATGCTGCGGCTGTCGCTCAACATCGCCACGACGCGCATGATCCTGTCGCATGGCAATGAAGGCACGCACGCCGCCGGCTATGTCATCGCCGGCTTCTCCAAACTTGTGATGGCCAGCGATTTCGTCATCGGCCTGATCGTCTTCATGATCCTGATCGTGGTCAACTTCATCGTCATCACCAAGGGCGCCACCCGTATTGCCGAAGTCGGCGCCCGCTTCACCCTGGACGCTATCCCGGGCAAGCAGATGTCGATCGACGCCGACCTGTCCGCCGGCATGATCGACGACAAGACCGCGCAGCTGCGCCGCCGCGAGCTGGAAGAGGAATCCTCCTTCTTCGGCTCGATGGACGGCGCCTCGAAATTCGTCCGCGGCGACGCCATTGCCGGCCTCATCATCACCGCCATCAACATCGTCGGCGGCATCGCCATCGGCTACATCAGGCACGGCATGGGCATGGGCGAAGCCGCCGATGTCTTCATCAAACTGTCGGTCGGCGACGGCCTGGTCACCCAGATCCCGGCGCTTATCGTTTCGCTCGCCGCCGGCCTGCTTGTGTCCAAGGGCGGCACGCGCGGCTCGACCAACCAGGCGGTGTTCGGCCAGCTCGGTGCGCATCCGCGCGCGCTCTATGTCGCGGCCTCGCTGCTCGTCCTGCTCGGCCTGATGCCCGGCCTGCCGTTCTTCCCGTTCTTCACGCTAGCCGCCGGCATGGCCGGCCTTGGCTACGTCATCCCGATGCGCGCCAACCGCGAGGCTGCCGCCGCCGAAGCGATCAAGGATCTGGAGAAGGCGAACAAGGTCGAGGAAGAGAAGAACTCGGTCAAGGCTTCGCTGACCACCGCCGAGATCGAGCTTCTGATCGGCAAACAGCTGTCGACGCGGCTGCTGGTGTCGCATCAGGAACTGGTGTTCCGCATGGCCAAGATGCGCAAGAAATTTGCCACGCAATATGGCTTCGTCGTGCCGGAAGTGCGCGTCGCCGACGATTTCGGCATCCCGCCGAAAAGCTATCAGATCAAGGTCCACGGCACCGTCGTCGCCGAATACCAGATGCGCGTCGGCGAGATCATGGTGCTGCTCGGCAACCGGGATTTGCCCGACGTTCCCGGCGAGGAAATCCGCGAGCCGGCCTTCGGCATGCGCGCCTTCTCGGTGCTCGAAACCTTCGCCGAGGATCTGAAGCGCGAGAACTATACCTTTGCCGACAACATGTCGGTGCTGCTCACCCATTTGTCCGAGGTGATCCGCAACAACCTGCCGCAGCTTCTGTCCTACAAGGACATGAAGGCGCTGCTCGAGCGCCAGGATCCGGAATACCGCAAGCTCGCCGACGAGATCTGCACCTCGCACATCTCCTATCCCGGCCTGCAGGCGGTGCTCAAATTGCTGCTGGCCGAACGCGTATCGATCCGCAACCTGCATTTGATCATCGAGGCTATCGCCGAGATCGCGCCGCATGTGCGCCGCACCGAGCAGATCGTCGAGCATGTCCGCATCCGCATGGCCCAGCAGATCTGCGGCGATCTCTCCGAGGGCGGCATGCTCAAGGTGCTGCGCCTCGGCAACCGCTGGGACCTCGCCTTCCACCAGAGCCTCAAGCGCGACGCCAAGGGCGAGGTGCGCGAATTCGACATCGACCCGCGCCAGCTGGAGGAATTCGGCCAGGACGCGACCAAGGCGATCCGCAAGCATCTCGAGGCCGGCGAGCGTTTTGTCCTCGTCACCGCGCCCGATGCTCGCCCCTATGTGCGCATGATCATCGAGCGCCTGTTCACGACGCTTCCCGTTCTCTCCCATGTCGAAATCGCCAAGGGCGTCGAGATCAAGGTGCTCGGGACGATCTCGTGAACATACTGTCGCAAGGCGTCGTCATCGCCGCCTTCCTCGCCTTCTGTCGCATCGGCGCCTGCTTCATGCTGATGCCGGGCCTGTCCAGCGCTCGCGTGCCGGTCCAGGTCCGGCTGTTCGTGTCGATCGCCGCCACCGGTGGCCTGCTCGCCTTCCTGTGGGACAAGATCTTTCCCTTCGTCGATGCGCGTCCGCAGGTGCTGGCGCCGATGATCATCTCCGAACTTTTGGTCGGCGGGCTGATCGGCGCGATGACGAGGCTCTACATGGAGGCGCTGCGCTTCATGGGTTCGGCCATCGCCATGCTGATCGGCTATGGCGGCACCGGCGGCCCCGCCATCGAGGAGCCAGAGCCGCAGGCGGCCCTCGCCGCCATCATCTCGTTTTCAGCGTTGCTGCTGCTCTTCGTCTTCGATTTCGACCACGAGATCATCCGCGCTCTGGTCGCCTCCTACACGGTGGCGCCGGTCAACGTCTTCTTCAATCCGCAGGCCGCCCTGGTCGATCTCACCGACACGGTGTCGGACGCCTTCTTCCTGGTCATCCGGCTCGGCAGCCCGTTCATCGCCTATGCCATCCTGGTCAATTTGACGATCGGCTTCGTCAACAAGCTGACGCCGCAGATTCCGGTCTACTTCATCTCACTGCCTTTCGTCATCGCCGGCGGCATGATCATCTTCTACTTCGCCATCGGCACCATGCTGTCGCTGTTCGTCGACGGCTTTGTCGATCTGACGCTGGCCAGGTGAGATGAGCACGCGCAAGGAACGGCTGAAGAAACTGGTCAAGGTGCAGGAGCAGCTGAAGGCCCTGCACGAGACGCGCCATGCGGCCTTCCTGGCGGCAGCGGCAACCGCCGAAACCGAGGCCAGGGAACTTGTCCAGCATTTCGACGCCGACCAGTCGATGGCGGTGCTGTTCCCTGACCTCTACCATCGCCGCATCGCCAATGCGCTGGTCCGGCAGGAAGCGAGCCTGGAAAGCGCCAGGCAGGAGATCACGCTCATCGCCACTGCGACGGCGCGCACCAACATGGTCGAACGTGCCTACAAGGACGTGCGCCGACAGGACGAACGCGAACGCTCCGACCGCGACCGGCTCGATCTGATCGCGCAGAGGCGAGGCGGCGAGTAGCTGCGTTCCAGTAAATGCAAGCTTTTCCGGCAGCCTGTCGACAGGCTGGCTTGCGCGCATTGCACGTTCCGCGGTTTGCCGCGATCCTAAACGCGTTTCAGCTTCGAGCGAGATGACCTCTGCAGCTGCGCAGCTCGATGTCCTACGAATAGGCTTTGGTTAGTGGCCGCTTTTTGAAGAACCGCCGAAGATTGGACAGCGTCCTTACAGCTGGTCTCTCCTCAAGCAGCAGATCAATAATCCCGTTGGCTGCGGCATCCGATCGAAAACGCTCTGCCCATTCTTCTGTCAGGCCATCGCGCTGGATCTGAATCGAAGAAGCCGGTCTCTCGGCTGGAGCTGCAACACCCATATGCTCAGCGACCGCTTCCAAAAAAGGTGTCGGATCCTCAAACATCTCCTCATAGACGACATGCTTGTGGGGCAGCCCAAGCATGTCGAGATATTTCGACCAGAACGAGTACCCATCTTCAAGAGAAATGCAGGCTCGGGAGATCTCCGCGAAATCGTAGGCGGCTTTCGCTCCCGTTCCCCTTGCTCTGTTGGTCCATTGCCTGGAAACACTGGCGCGATAGTACGAAATGGCCTGCCGGAGCCGGTCTCGCCGCTCAAGGAAAATCAACCCGATTTCGTGCTTCTTCAGCATTTCAAACAGAAAGTCTTTCTCAAACTTTTCTCGCGTTTCACGCAGATGGCCAGGGAACAGCTTGATGGCGAAACGCCCGTTTTCTGACAATCCGGCCTTGAGGACGGCGCGTTCCAGCTCGTCATAAGAGCGGGCCACGAATTTGAGATGGTCTGGATCCAGCCATTCCCCGAAACACCCCATGGAACCTGTGGCATTCGCAAGGCTTCCAAGCCATTCGGAGCCGCTTCTCGGTACGGTTAAAAGCGCAACGCCCTTCAAAAGAGTATCTCCTCCAACAGCAATGGGTTTATAACGGCGTTCCTCGCAGAACAAATCTCAATTTGCAGCTAGGCAAAGCCGAACGCCCGAAAAACAGTCGCCGGCCGGCGAGCAAGCGAACCGGCGCGCTCCTGTTCACCGGAAAGTTGCCGCAAGAAGGCGCCCGCGCCAAACTGCGGCTTGACCCGAACCTGCAAATCGCAACTGCTGATGTCGGGTGGGGGGCATACGGATGAAAGACATTTCAGTGATCATCCCTGCACACAATGCAGGGCGTTCGATTGCTTCGACGATCCGGTCGCTGGCTTCGGAAGCCGACCTCATCGAGGAAATCCTGATCGTCGACGACGGATCGACGGACGGCACCGCTGAAATCGCCGAACAGACCGGCCGGCAAAGCGGGCTTCCGGTGTTGGTCAAACGGGTGGACCGATTTCAGGCGGGCGCCGCCCGCAATGTCGGCATAAAGACAGCCGTCTCGCCATGGCTCTACTTCATCGACGCCGACGACATCCATCTGAAGGATGGGCTGCGCAACTTGCTGCGCAAGGGCACCGAGCATGGGAGCACCGGAATAGTGGTCGGCTCGTATATCAGGCGCACAGATGGCGTTGACCGGCTCATAGACGCGCCAGCCGGATATGGTCCATCAAAGCTCGAAAACGCAGGCAATTATCTCATTGACAAATGCGAGACGATCAACGTCGGCGCTGCCCTGATCAGAAGCCTGGCGATCGGCACAGTCCGCTTTCCCGAAGGCGTCGCCTACGAGGAGGACACACTGTTCTGGGCAAGGCTGTTGACCCAGGCCGGCGTCGACAAGGTGCCCAACCCGGTGCTGACCTACCAAATATCGACTGCACGGGCCGACAATCGGCTTTTGGTCCAGCCCGCTACGCAGTTTTTCATTTGGCGCAAGGCATTGCGCGAGCTTGGCACTGTTCGGATCGACGAGGATACATTGCGCAGGCGGGAAGCTCTTCTGGCCATCAAGATTGCCCGCGTCCATTACCTCCACGGCAGTTTCCGCACAGCCGAACGATTTCTCATGATCGC
Source organism: Mesorhizobium sp. LSHC412B00 (assembly GCF_000503035.1). Taxonomy (NCBI): domain Bacteria; kingdom Pseudomonadati; phylum Pseudomonadota; class Alphaproteobacteria; order Hyphomicrobiales; family Phyllobacteriaceae; genus Mesorhizobium; species Mesorhizobium sp. LSHC412B00. Next base: position 673,299 of record NZ_AYWB01000001.1, read on the forward strand.
CAGGCCTTTGCCGAAGACCGCAAGGACGCAATGGCGGTTCTGGCGGTATCGGCTCAAGCTATGGCTCAATCGGTCGACGAGAACGCCTGAAGGGCCAGGTGGGTCGCACAAAGAGTCGCTGGATCTTCGAACGTAATCGGGCCGGCTTTCTTCAGGAGCGTGATGAACAGGTCCAAATTCTCAGCGGTTGTGGGCAGGCTATCGTGGGTGAGGATAACGCAATCCCGCTTCGCTCGAACTTCGCGAAGCGCGCTCCTGATCCACCCCTTCGGCTGGCGGTGAGGATCCCAATCGTTTGGATCCACATCCCACAGAAGGGTGCGATGCCCGAGTTCATCCGCAATCTCTGAAACGACCCGGCTCAAAGCCCCGAAAGGCGGACGAAAAATCTTCCCTCCCGGCGTGAATGCGGAAATCAGACTACCGGTGCTCTCGATCTCCTGGCGAACTTCCGTTGGTTTAAGCTCGGTCAGACGGCGATGCGAAAACGTATGGTTTCCGATCCGGTGTCCCGCATCGAAGACGCGCTGGACGATGGCCGGATGAGCGGCCACCTTTTCTCCAATCACGAAGAACGTAGCCTTGATCCGATGAAGGTCGAGCACCTTCAAAATCTGCTCGGTATGGCCGGGCTCCGGACCATCGTCGAGCGTAAGCCAGACGCGCTTCGGCAATTTCCCGGCGTCACGCTTCCGGGCGTCAAACGGTGATGAGAAGCGTGGGATTTTCATCTTGCCGGCCATGCACCCCGAAATAGTCAGGCTTCTGTTCCAATGCCCAGCCGCTGAAAGCAACTGCCTCGGCTCGGCGCATGTGGCCGTGTCTACCAAAGCTCTCCGACAAACAGGCGCGCCGCTTCCTCGTGCCCATCGGATAAGGAGGGGTCGCCGCCGAAAGCTTTGGCATGTGACGACCATGCTGCTTGCTGGCCCGGTGCTCGTGCCATGGCGATGGCTTCGACGAGCGCCCGAAAAGAGTACGCGCCGGCGATGACGACGCCGGCATCGGCCTTTTCGACCAAGGGAGCAAACCCGCACGTATCGGTGGTGATCACCGGAAGTGCATTCGCAAGGGCTTCGACGATGACCGTTCCCGTGGTTTCGATTCGGGCAGGATGAATGAGAAGATCCGCCGCAGCCATAACAGCCGGTATGTCGTCTCGGATTCCAATGATCTTTGTTCGGCCCCGGGCGTGTATTGTCACCTTCTGGATCAGGCGGCTGCCCATGCCGCTGACAGGCACGACGCCCACCACCACCCAGACCGAGTCGGGAAATGCCTCCAGCGCCGCCGTTCGCGCGTTCCGTCGGTGCGTAGATGCGGCATGCGCCTCGCCGGATCGAGATTGGGCGAAATGCGTCGAAACCGACTCTCCGGCGTTTTCCAGACGCTCTGATACTCATTTTGCTGGCGCTCGGTCAGCATGATGAGGCTGGTGCGCGAACTTGGCGAAAAGCAAAGCTGCTCCAGCCGCATCTGGGTTCGGTGGCGTGGTGAAAAAGGGCGCCACGCGCCTGTCTTGATCTTCGCGTAAGAGCGATCGCCGGAATAATAGATGTCGAGCATCGGAAGCTTGTTGAAACCGATGATCCGGTCAAACCCCTGGCGATGCGCCTTCAGCGCGGCGCCAAGCGCGATGTCCCTTCCGGGATTGGTTCGATTGTTGGTATCTACAATCTGGATCGAACAGCCGGGGTCTGCGATCGACCCGCGTATTTCCGTGGTCAGGATCGTAACCTCATGCCCCGCCGCCACGATATTCCTGGCGATAGAGAGGCAATCCCGTTGCAGCCCGCCGAAAGTCGACAGGTTGCTGATCGCTATCCCGAAGCGCATTCACCAGCCCTCGGAACGGAAGTAATCCCGGCAAAACACTATATTTGGCCCCCACAGTCGAAACGCTTTGAAAACAAGGAATGCGACAAAAACAAGAATGTAGCGTTCACGCTTTGGTGAAAAACCTCGGAGTTTTCGAGCTTGTGAGGGGCTCCGGTATGCAATGGTGGATCGCGACCAACTGCGTGAAACACGTTGGCTTATAGGTACGCTATCGGCGTGTTCACTGTTGCATCGACGTCCAGTTCGGATTTCGATGTCTGCGCAGTGTCCGGATCGACCATCGACCTTGCCAACGCTGCCAGATTGGATCGCACCTGTTCCGCGCCGTAAAGTTGGCGTGCCCGTTCCTCCGCTGCAGCGCCGATGCGGGCCGACCTTTCATGGCTGCTCATCAACTCGACCATCGCTTCGGCAAAGGCCCCTTCCTCATTGGCAAGGACCACTTCCTTGCCATCGATGAAACCGAGCCCTTCCGCTCCGATGGAAGTTGAAACGACCGGTCGGCCGTACAGCGCAGCCTCAATGATCTTGATCCGCGTGCCGCCGCCACGCTTGACCGGACATACAACAACCCTTGCCTCCGCATAGGCAGATGCAAGATCCGTAACGAATCCTAGCGTCTCTACCCCTGCGCTGGCGTCATTTATTCCAAGTTCGCGGCCGCCATCACCGGCGATGAGGAGCCGCGCTCGCGGCAGCCGTGCCCGGACCAGCGGAAAAATCTTTCCAACAAGCCAGAGGATAGCCTCGGCATTCGGTGGATACCGGGTGTAGCCGACAAAAAGAGCCGTTGGCTCTGAAGGCATCGGGGAGCGGCCGGTCATCACGGCAGCATTGGGTGCGACTTCGATGCGGGCGCCCGGCGAAAGCTCTTCGACGATTTTGCGATCATGCTCGGAACACACGAGGCCCACTGTCGCAAACCCCGCGACGAGTCTTTCTGTCCGGCGTGCGACCGCGGACACCAGGCTCAGTTTAAGGCGTTTCGCGGGAGAGCGCTCCATCTGGCGAGACCTGCCAAGGGCGACATGTTCGAGGTCATCGAAGTCGACCAGCACCGGAGGCAAATCCATCACCGTGCGGATCAGAGCCGCTGTCGACGCCAATCGATGCGCCAGGATGAGGTCAGGCTTCAACTCGCTGATCGCCTGCTCAAGCCGGGAAACTTCCGCCATACGGCTGGACCGCATCGTGACCCGGCCCTCCGTGAAACTGACTGCGCCGCGCGTCGCGGCGATCACGTCGCGGATGCCAAGATCGCGCGGCCAGCGCCGGAACCGAGACGGCAGAGCGGGCGGTGAAATCAGTATGATCCGCCCGGCAACAGACCATGACCGCCGAAAATCCTCGACGGATTGACGTTGCCGGTCTTCGTTTTCGGACCAGTGCAACGGCCACATGAAAACGAAATCGACGGAACCGATACTACCCAGCGCGTCGGCGTGACGCCGGAGCCTCTGGAAGACGCCATGGACCATCTGGTCAGGCAGGTGGGGAAAATACTCCGACACGATCAGGGTTTTGATTGATTGCGTCACTTCGAATTTGCCCGGTTGCGGAACTGAGGTTTACGGGCTCTTTGCCGAGTAAAGGCGACGCTTGTCCCTGCCGTCCAGCCACCCTGTGAAGCGCCACCATGAAAGGCGATTGTCTCGTAAAGATGGCGCTGGGAGCGGTCCCCCGTTTCCGCCGCCGTTGCAACGTGGTTTCGCAGCAAGGGGAAGAAGCTCTGCGGTCCGTAGGCAGGCGCTGCGGCTTGCAAAGCGGCGCGAGGAGTGACAAGCCTGCCGGTGAACCTGCTGTCCAGGGCCTGCAAGGCGCAACAGCTGCGCGTCGTGGCACCGGCTTTCAACGCAAGAGCCCTTATGTCAGAGCGAGCCTGTACGGTCATCATTCCAACCTACAATCGCCTGCCTTATCTGCTGAAGGCGGTCGCCTCGGTTACGGCTCAGACGTTCGGCGACTGGGAGTTGCTCATTGTCGACGACGGAAGCACGGACGACACCTTGGCCGCTATCACTGCGCTCTCTCTGGCCGAGCCACGTCTGCGCATTCTGCGAAACCCCGGCACGAGCGGACCGGCCGGCGCGCGCAACGCCGCGATTCGCGAGGCGCGCGGATTGTATATCGCGTTTCTGGACAGCGATGATCGGTGGGACGACGACAAGCTGGCGCAATTCATTGCGGCGGCCAACACCCGGCCCGACGCGATCCTGATTGGCAGCGACTATCGCATGGTCGACGAGCTTGCCGACACGTCCATGACCGCCTGCGACATGATCTTCGGTACCATGATGCCGTGGTGGGAAACCTATGATCGGACCGCATCTCTTCTGCCATGCCGGGAACTCAAGGCGGACCGTTCCCTGCTGGCCCGCTCTGATGTCGTGCTGACCACGACCATCGCCGGATACCTTTGGATTCACACCTCCTCGACGATGGTTCGGCGCGACGCGATACTGGCGGCGGGAGGGTTCGATGAAAGCCTCGCCCGCACCGAGGACATCGACCTTTGGCTGCGGCTCAACACGCGCGGATCCTTCGTCTATATCGACCGGCAATTGGCGACCTATGACGTCACTGGGCGCGATACGGCAGAAGGCGAACGCTACCAGACGCATTCAGAATCACGACATCACGACGAATACACGGAGTGGAAGCACCATCTCGCGCTCATGCTGCGCATTCGAAAACAATACCGGCTTTCTCCAGCGCTTAACGCTCTGATGGAAGACCGGCTCGACTATTTTGACAAAAATTGTGCCAGGGCCGCCTGGCGGACAGGCCGGAAAACCCTCTGGCTCAAGCACTGGATTTCGAGCCTGCGGCGGGCGATCGGGCTTGTGCGTTCCGATAGGTGAGAACGCGCGGAAATGGCTGCGGCAGGCCTGAGCCATCGAGCGGGTGTCAAGTGCCCTAAGGACCGCGGGCAAGCGTGCGCTGCGTGAGAAGCTGGTCGCCACGGTCTGCGCGGCAGCCTGACCAAGACGGCTCACCGTCGCTGCTTCGGCGTCCAGAAATTCCTTCAGCTTTTCGCCCAACAAGCTCGCCGTCGATATGTCGGACACAAAGCCGTTACTGCCGTCCTTGATCAGCTCCAGCGCGCTCGCCATGGGATGGGCGACACAGGGTAGGCCTGTGGCCATCGCCTCCAGCAGGCTGAGGGAAAAACCCTCGACTGAGCTGGCCAGGACGAAGAGGTCAAGCGCATGGTAGATCGCACGCGGATCGTTTTGCCAGCCGAGCAATTTGATCCGGTCAGCAGCTCCGGACGAGCGCACTTTGTTTTCCACTTCGGAGCGAAACCAGCCATCCCCGGCGATGATCAGAGCGACGTTGGCGGCGGGCCGACTCGCGCGAAGAGCCGAGAAAGCATCAATCAGCACGTCGATATTTTTTTCCGGCCCGAACCGGCCGACATAGCCGATCGTCCGCACATCGTTTGACAGTCCAAGCCGTTCGCGCGCTTGGCGCCTTTCATTGGCAGTCGGAGGTGCGAAGTTGGGGTCTACCCAATTGGCACAGACACGGACCTTATGGGGAGCCATGTCAAACTCTTTCGTCGCGATCTCTGACAATTCGCTCGACACGCCGATGGAGCGTTGGACGCAGGCATTCATGACCGCGCCATATCTGCGCTTCGAAAACATGGATCGCCACGCGGCCTCGCGCGGCCTGTGTTCGATGGTGTAAATTCGCCGGCCCGCGGCCTTGGCCATGAGCAACTCGACGACAGGCGTTTCCGCGAAAGCCCCCCGGCAGAAAATGATGTCATGGCCGGGATGCCTGACCAACACAGACCCCCAAAGGATGTATCTTGAGACCGGGAACCGTCTCGGTTTGACGATGAGCCTTTGATAAGAAAGGCCCTCGACAAGTTCTACATCGATTGTCTCAGGGGGAAGGAGCTCGGAAAAATAGTCGGTGTTGACGGAAATGATCTTGACGGGAAACCCAAGCGAAGCGGCGGTGTGGGCTACGTCGGCGGTATGGATATGAAGACCGCCAGGATCCCCGCTCCCGCCGACAAACAAGAGGCGTCTTCTTTTCACTTTGGTATCTCACTGAATCCGCCACTCTGGCGGTGATAAACCGCACAACGGGTGCGATAAAGGATTGGGCCGGGATTACAAGTGGGATAGCCGCCTCGTCGAACAGGCTTCGGTAAGCAGGCCTTCACCGTCCGGGGTCATTGAAGACCACCCGTGTGGACGGCCGCTATTGACGCGTAGCAGACGAGCTGACAGCATTCCGCCTCCCCTCTCCCTCGCAAGCCTGCCACAAGCTTGTTGCGGCATGGTCGCTCAGGAAACCCGGCAAAGAGGCGGACTTTCTTGGCGATTTCTCCACCCAGCGACATCGTTCTCGATGTTGCCCGAGCCGTCGACCCGGCGGATATCGAGGCTGCCCGTGCCGCGCTGGCCAAGCGGGCCAACGGCGTTGGCGGCGCCTTTTTGGTCGACATGGCGGCTTCGGTGGATACCGGCTCGATCTTGTCGCGTGCCACGGCCGACAAGGCCGCGGCAGGCGCCGATCCCGCGGGAAAATTCAAGAAGTTCGAGGCCATGGTCTTGCAGACCTTCATCCAGAACATGCTGCCCAAGGACACAGAGGGCGTCTACGGCAAGGGGCTGGCCGGCGACATATGGAAATCGCAGCTTGCCGAGCGTGTCGCCGACGTCATGGCCGAGCGCGGAGGGATCGGCATCGCCAAATCGCTGCTCGCCGACCACTACAAGGACGGCAAGCGCACCGTGCCGATCGGCCCGGTGTCAACCGGGCCGCACAAGACCGAGATCGACCAGCAGACCCGGCTGTCCACCTCGCTGGTCGAGGAATTGCAGCGCAAGGCCGCAGGGTCGATGACCGGCGACGAGACGACCATCAAAACCGAAATCAAGATCTAGACCAGGATTTTCAATGGCCGATTTTTCAAAATACTCTTCCAACCTGCCGGCGCGTACGTCCGAAGCGCCGATCCCGTTTGCACGGCCGGGCAACCTTGCCGCCATCATCGGCCGCATCGAGGAAGCGGTCGAGGAAGAGACGGCCGGTTTGAAGAACGACACCAGCTATGACCTCAAGGCCTCCAACGCCCGCAAGAGCCGCTACCTCTATGAGCTGACCCGCGCCATGAAGGGCGCCAACGAGATCGAATTCCTGGAACAGCATCGCGACAGTCTGGCGCGGCTGCGCCAGAAGCTCGCGAAAAACGAGGCTGCAATCCTCGCCCACCTCAACGCGGTCAACGAAGTCGCCACGCTGTTGAAGAACGCCATTCAGCGCGCCGAAGCCGACGGCACCTATTCGGCCGGCGAATTCGGTTGGGCGAGCTGATGATCTCGGCAACAGGCGGGAACAACCGGTGATCAAATTCATCGCTGCCGCGATCTGGATCTGCGCCGCCACGCTTGGCGCGGTGTTCTATTCGTTCCAGGCGGCCGGTGAGCGCGGCGTCGGCGAGACGCCGAAACCGATGCTGGGTGGCCTCGACTACGTCAAGACCGACATCATCTCGGTGCCGCTGATCCGCGATTCCAAGATCGACGGCTATTTCCTCACCAAGCTCGTCTACACGGTCGAGCCGGCCGAGATAAAGAAGATGTCGATCCCGGCCGAAGCGCTGATGACCGATCAGGTCTATTCCTATCTCTACTCCAATCCTCAGATCGACTTCACCAAGAAGGAAACCATCGATCTCGATGCCTTCCGCAAGGCCATACGCGACACCGTCAACGCCCGCGTCGGCGCCGACCTGGTGCATGAAGTGCTGATCGACCAGGTCAACTTCCTGACCAAGGACGAAATCCGCGACAACGCCATGCGCCGCCGCAAGGATCCGGCCACGCCGACCGAACCGGCCCCGGCGGAATCGGCCCAGGCCGAGGCGGCGAAGCCCGCTGCTGAACACTAACCTTCGTCGCAGGGCGAATGTTCTCTGCCGCATTCCTTCCGACTGAAACGAGATGACGCATCGCGCGTTGACGTTTACGTCAACTCGAAGCTATATGCGCCAAGCGACCAGATCGCGGTACGCGCGAGACAGTGACTTCGGCGGAGGCCGGTCACTGAAGCGCGGCAAAACGCAACGAGACCAGGAGAACAGTCATGAGCGTTCAGGATATTGCCGAGAAGATGAGGTCGCGCGTGGCGAGCGCCGGGTTCGAACATTCCGTGAAGTTCGATACCGGCAGCAACGGCGTCATCGTCATCGACGGCGCGACCGTCTCGACCACCGACGCGCCGACCGACTGCACCATAAAGCTGTCGCTCGACGATCTGGATTCGCTGATCGCCGGCGACCTCAACCCGACCATGGCGTTCATGTCCGGCAAGATAAAGGTCGAAGGCGATATGTCGGTCGCCATGGCGCTCAGCCAACTGATCGGCTGAGCCCTTCGCAACAACAAAACGCCGCCCTCGCTGAAATGCAAAGGACCGGCGGCGTTTGTTTTTGGACAATCAGGCGGCCAGCGACAGCCTCTGTGCCTTGAGCTTGCGACCTGCAGCCTTCAGCGTGCCATGCGCGCCGTCGAGCGCACCATCGATCAGTTCCAGCGCCAGCAGGCGGTGCCGCTCGTACGGACCAGGCATGGCGAGCGCGCCGGTCTTCTCCGCCGAGAAGCCGAAGCGGCCATAGTAAGGCGCATCGCCGACCAGCAGCACCGCGGCATGGCCGAGACGCGCGGCCTCGGCCAAAGCATGGCGCATCAGCGCCGAGCCGATGCCGGCGTTCTTCAGCGCCGGATCGACGGCGAGCGGTCCGAGCAGAAGTGCTCCCGGGCCACCCTCGCCAAGACGCACGTCCCACAGCCGCACCGTACCAGCAACCGCGCCGGTTGCATCGCGCACGACAAAAGCGAGGCCTTCGGAAGGCCGGCGGCCGCGCCGCAGCTTCTCCGACGATTTCTTGCGCCGCATCGGCCCCATGGCGCGATCGAGCAACGCTTCACGCGATGCAATGTCTGCCGCAGTTTCGGCGACGATGGGAATGGCGCCGGCCATCTCCCCCTCGGGGGGGGAGAATCCAATGCCGTCAATGTAATTTACAATGTCCATTTCCGCGATCCTTCACGAGCGGAGCTTGTTCCACAGGCGAACCCGGGCGGACGCAAACGTCCGCCTGGGGTGATCTGAAGGCCGAAGCCGTCAGATCACGTAGGATCGGAGAGGCTCGAAGCCGTTGAAGGCGACCGCCGAGTAGGTGGTCGTGTAGGCGCCGGTGCCTTCGATCAGCACATCGTCGCCGATGGTCAGCGACAGAGGCAGCGGATACGGCGTCTTCTCGTACATCACGTCGGCCGAATCGCAGGTCGGGCCGGCGAGCACGCAAGGTGCGGTCTCCGAACCGTCATGGCGGGTGACGATCGGATAGCGGATCGCCTCGTCCATCGTCTCGGCCAGACCGCCGAACTTGCCGATGTCGAGGAACACCCAGCGCACATTGTCGTTTTCGGCCTTCTTCGAGATCAGCACGACTTCCGACTTGATGACGCCGGCATTGCCGACCATGCCGCGACCCGGCTCGATGATGGTCTCAGGGATCGCATTGCCGAAATGCTTGCGCAGCGCCGAGAAGATGGCCTGGCCATAGGCCTGGGCCGCCGGCACGTCACGCAGATAGCGCGTCGGGAAACCGCCGCCCATATTGACCATCTTGAGGACGATGCCTTCATCGGCGAGCGTGGCGAACACCTTCTTGGCGTCGGCCAGCGCACGGTCCCACGCCGTCAGGTCGGTCTGCTGCGAGCCGACATGGAACGACACGCCATAGGCGTCGAGGCCGAGCGTCCTGGCATGGCGCAGCACGTCGACGGCCATCGCCGGCACGCAGCCGAACTTGCGCGACAGCGGCCACTCGGCGCCTTCGCCGTCGGTCAGCACGCGGCAGAACACGCGGGCGCCGGGAGCGACGCGGGCGATCTTGTCGACTTCCTCGACGCAATCGACGGCAAACAGCCGAATGCCGAGCTGGTAGGCGCGTGCAATGTCACGCTCCTTCTTGATGGTGTTGCCGAAGGAGATACGGTCCGCCGGCGCACCGGCGTCCATCGCCATCTCGACCTCGGCAACGGAAGCGGTGTCGAAGGACGAGCCCATCGCAGCAAGCAGGCGCAGGATTTCCGGCGCCGGATTTGCTTTCACCGCATAGTAGATCCGGGAATCGGGCAGCGCCTTTTCGAAGGCGCGAAAATTGTCGCGCACGACATCGAGGTCGACGACGAGGCAGGGGCCGGACGGACGTCGGGTGGCGAGGAAGTCGAGGATGCGCTGGGTGGCCATCGGGGTCTCTCCATTAACGCCTTGCGGCGCGCAATAAGGCTGCGGACGCGGGGCTTTCGGCCTCGCGAACACGCGGTCAAACAAAGGCGGGACGGAAATCCATGGAACCAGCCGGTGGAGACCCCGGAACCATGAAACGCCATCTCGCGGCGGTGAACCTTGGCCTTGCCCGGCCTCGGTTCGCTTTGTCTGCCTTGGCTTGGATGGGAGACCCGTCCGCACTGCCGGCAATGAAGGTGTGCCTCTTCAGTAACCCCGGTCTTTGGACGACCGGCAGAACACCAGAAAGGCCCGCACCGTCGTTGCTTCAAGGTGTCCTCGGGCTGGCGGTTGGCCGCTAGACCGACTGGAGGGGTTAGCTCCAGTTACCTTACCGATTTCCCTCACCATTCGAGGATCGGCGGACACCCACAGGCACGTGCGACTTTGGGCAAGCGCGATATAAGATCGAAAGATTTCACAATCAATAAAAATCGTATCCCAGGTTGTAAAATTTCCGGCATCGAACAATGCTGGGCCTACTGTGTACGGATATCGAACGATGCCAGGCACGCACGGCCCGCTCAACGCCTTTCTCGACCTGCGCCGCATGCCGGTCGCCAATGCGGAACTGGGGCCGCTGGCCGGGCTCAGGCTGGCGGTAAAGGACATTTACGACGTCGCCGGCTACCGCACCGGTTGCGGCAATCCGGTGAAGTTCGACGAGGCGCATGCCGCGTCCAGCACGGCACCGGCCGTGCAGATGATTCTCGACGCCGGCGCGCGCTTCATCGGCAAGACGCAGACCGACGAGTTCGCTTTCTCGCTGATGGGCCAGAACGCGCATTTTCCGTTTCCGGTGAACCCGGCCGCTCCCGATCGCGTCACCGGCGGCTCGTCCTCCGGATCGGCGGCGGCGGTGGCCGACAAGCTTGCCGATATCGCCACCGGCTCCGATACCGGCGGCTCGATCCGTGCCCCGGCGAGCTTTTGCGGGTTGATCGGGCTGCGCACCACGCATGGCCGCATTTCGCTTGAAGGCACGATGAAGCTGGCGCCGAGCTTCGACACATTCGGCTGGTTCGCCGACGACATCGAGACATATGAGACAATCGGCAAATTGCTGCTCGGCCGCGACCCGCATCCGTATCCGCTCACCCGGCCGCTTTCGATCCGCTGGCTGGACGCTTTCGTGGCCGGCCCCGCCGAGGCAGCCGAATACGCCAGGATGAGAGCGCTGGCGGCCGGCCTTGTCGGCGAGCCGGCGCCGGTGGAATACACCTTCGCCTCCTTCCCCGACGAGCTCTACTGGTGCTTTCGCCGCCTCCAGGCCGCCGAGGCCTGGCAGCAGCATGGCGCCTGGATCATTTCGGGCGAGCGCGATCTCGGGCCGGGCGTCGAGGAGCGCTTTGGTTTCGGCAGGACAATCGACGAAAAGACCGCGCGGGCCGAGGCGGTGCGCCGCCTGACCTTCCGCTCCGAGCTAGCCGCGCTGCTCGGCCAGGACGGGTTTCTTGTCCTGCCCACCGTTCCAGGCCCCGCACCTCTGGTCAAAAGCGAGCCGCAGCAGCTCCAGGCCTACCGCGAAAGGGCCTTGCATCTTTTGTGCCTTTCGGGTCTTTCAGGCTTTCCGCAAATCACCCTGCCTCTGGGCTCGGTTGACGGTGCCCCTTTCGGCCTCTCGCTGCTCGGCCCTCCCGGCAGCGACATTGCCCTGATACGGCTCGGCCGGCGAATTCTCGATGCGGCACGAAAGGCCTGATGATGGATACACTGACCCGCATGCGCGCCTTCATCGACGTCGTCGAGGCCGAAGGCTTTTCGGCGGCCGCGCGCAAGATCGGTCGCTCCAAGGCGCTGCTGTCGAAATATGTGCGCGAACTCGAGGACGAACTCGGCGCGCTGCTGCTCAACCGCACCACGCGGCAGTTCTCGTTGACCGAGGCCGGCCATACCTATTACAGCCGCGCTTCGGAAATCGTGCGCGAGGTCGACAGCCTGGCCGACGCCGTGCGCGAATCCTCCGGCGACGTGCGCGGCAGGATCAAGCTGTCGGCGGCGCGCACCTTCGCCGACGCGCCGATAGGCCAATCGCTCATCGACTTCGCCAAACAGCATCCCGACATCGTGCTCGACATCCATCTCGACGACCGTTTTGTCGATCTGGTCGAGGAAGGTTTCGATCTTGCCGTGCGCATCTCGCGCCTGGAGAACTCATCGCTGATCGCCCGCCGCCTGGGGCCGTTTTCGATCAAGCTTTGCGCCTCGCAGGAGCTGATCGCCAAGCACGGCAAGCCGACGCGCCCGCAGGATCTCGCCAACTTGCCCTGCATCGTCGACACCAATGGCCGCTCGCTTGCCAACTGGCGCTTCAGGGGCGATGGCGAGGAGTCAGTCAGTGTCAACGTATCGGGTCCGATCGAGGTCAACAGCCCGATGGCCGCGCGAGCCGCCGCCGTGTCCGGTCTGGGCTTCACCATCCTGCCGGATTTCATCGCCGCGCCCGACCTCGCATCCGGGCTGCTGGTGTCGTTGCTCGACGACCGCATCCAGTCGGGCAGCGGCATTTTCGCCGTCTACCCGCACCGTCGCTATCTGCCGGCCAAGGTCCGTGTCTTCGTCGATTTCCTGGTGCAATGGTTCAAGAACCGCGAGAGCGCTTGAGCCGGTCCTGCCGTGCCGCGGTCCCAATTTCGCCCCGTTTCTGGTAACCTCTCGAAATCTCTCCGAGGCCGATGGAACAGCGACCGAGAATGCATCTGAAACGGCACGCAATCATGCTGGCTTCGGCCCTGGCGACGACTTTTGCCTCCGTCGGAGCGGCTGGCGCGCATCCTCATGTCTTCGCCGAGGCCCGCCTCGACGTGATCCTCTCGCCGGATCACCAAAGTGTGAAAGCGCTGCGCCACCTCTGGCGTTTCGATGATCTGTTTTCGAGTACGGTGATGATGGAGTTCGACAAGAACTCCGACCTGAAGCTTGACGACAAGGAGCTGAAGGATGTCGCCGACACCGTTCATGCCTCGCTGGCCGAGTTCAATTATTTCCAGCTCGTCACCGTCGACGGCAAGGACGTGCCGATGACGCCGCCACCGCATCTTATGGCCAATTTCGAAAACGACCAGCTGATCATCCTGTTCGAATCCGAACCCAAGGTGCCGATCAAGCTCGCCGGCAAGATCGATTTCGGCGTCTACGATCCAACCTTCTACACAGCGATCGACTTCACCGAGGATAGCAACATCACGGTGGAAGGCCTGCCCTCGAACTGCACCAAGAGCGTCATCCGGCCTGATCCAGACGAGGCGATCAAGGAAAACCAGAAGACCCTGACGGACGCGTTCTTCAACGACCCGACAGGCACCGACATGAGCAAGATCTTCGCCACCAAGCTCGAACTGAATTGCCCGCCAGAAGGATAGATCCGGTGATGAAACCGTCCCTGCGTTTGGCATTCGGCCTCGTGGCCGCTGCCCTGCTGATGACGCACTTTCTCGGGCAGGCCCATGCCCAGAGCTCACTCGGCATCGGTGTCAATGACGGCATGGCGCCCACCACCGGCCCGTTCGCCCATATCCTGATGTGGATCAATCTGCGCCAGCAGGAATTCTACCGCGCATTGGCCACGGCGATGAAAGCAATGCGCGAGGACGGCAGCAAGATGTGGCTGCTGATCGGCCTGTCCTTCGCCTACGGCATTTTCCACGCCGCCGGCCCCGGCCACGGCAAGGCGGTGATCTCGTCCTACATGGTGGCCAATGAAGTGGCGCTCAGGCGCGGTATCCTGCTGTCCTTCGTCTCGGCGCTGCTGCAGGGCCTGACCGCGATCCTGGTGATGCTGCTTGCCTATTTCGTCCTGCGCGGCACCGCCATCTCGATGACCGACGCAGCCTGGTTCATGGAGATCATGAGCTATGTCTTCGTCACTTTGTTCGGCGCCTGGCTGCTGTGGCGCAAGCTCAGGCCTACGGTCCTGCGCTGGTTCGGCAAGGCGCCCGCCTACAGCCTGTCGGCAGCCCACGCCGGTCATTCCCATGGCGGCCATTCGCATGCCGCTCACAGCCACGCGGCGCATGCGCATTCGCATGCCTTGCATGTGCATCACGACCATTCGCATGATCATCACGATCACGCTGCGCACGACCACGACACACACGATCATTCCCATCACGACCACGCTCATCACGATCACGCCGCTCACGATCACCCAGCCGGCGAGGTCTGTGATACGTGCGGCCACTCACATGCGCCCGATCCGGCGCTGCTGTCGGGCGACCGCTTCGACTGGCGCACGGCCTGGTCGGCTGTAGCCGCCGTCGGCATCCGCCCCTGCTCCGGCGCGCTGATTGTGCTGAGCTTCGCTTTGCTCAACGGCCTGTGGCTCGGCGGCCTGCTGTCGGTGCTGGCGATGTCGATTGGAACCGCCATCACAGTCTCGGCGCTGGCAACGATCGCAGTCACCGCCAAGAACTGGGCGGTCTATTTCGCCGGCGACGGCCGCATGGGCAACCGCATCCACACAGTCGTCGAAATCGGCGGCGCCGCCTTCGTCTTCCTGTTCGGGCTGTTGCTGTTGTCGGCGAGCCTGTCCGGAGCTGTGTGACCTCGGCGGGTCAGGCCTGACCCGCGATCATTCCGCCCAGCTCATCCTCGATATGAGCGCGGATGATTTCATCGAAACTGTTTTCGGCGCTGAAGCCGAGGTCCCTTGCACGGCGCGCCTCGAAGCGCGTCGGCCAACCCTTGACGATCGCCCAGATCGTTTCGTCGAGCTCCTCGCGGATCAGGCTCGCCACCTCGGCGCCTGCAGTGCGCTCCAGCGCCTCGATCTGCTCGCCGACGGTGACGGCAACGCCGGGCATGGTGAGGTTGCGGCGCGGCCCGACAGCGGCACCGTCGAGCCCGGCGGCATGGATCAGGAAACCGACCGCAGAGCGCGGGCTGGCATGGGTGTGCAGCACCGAGCGCGGCACCGGCAGGATCGCCTCGTGGCCGCTCAGCGGCTCGCGGATGATGCCGGAGAAGAAACCTGACGC
The DNA here is from genome assembly GCF_000503035.1 of Mesorhizobium sp. LSHC412B00. Taxonomy (NCBI): domain Bacteria; kingdom Pseudomonadati; phylum Pseudomonadota; class Alphaproteobacteria; order Hyphomicrobiales; family Phyllobacteriaceae; genus Mesorhizobium; species Mesorhizobium sp. LSHC412B00. The sequence continues at coordinate 688,436 of NZ_AYWB01000001.1, forward strand.
CGCCTTGTTCGGCTTGCCGGGCCGCACGCAGATGGTCGGCAGCCTTATGCCGATGCCGTCGAAGAAGCCGCGCCTGGAATAGTCGGCCAGCAGCGCTTCGCTCATCTGCTTCTGCGTGCCGTAGGAGGTCAGCGGCGTCGGATGAAAGTCGTCCGGGATGACATCGGGGAACGGCGCGCCGAACACCGCGATCGACGAGGTGAAGACGAGGCGCGGCGCAAAGTCTGCCAGCCGCACGGCGTCGAACAGCGCCCGTGTGCCGTCGAGGTTGACGCGGTAGCCGAGATCGAAATTCGCCTCCGCCTCGCCCGACACGATGCCGGCGAGATGGAACATGACGTCGGGGCGTGACGCCACCAGGCTCTCGGCAGCACCGGCGTCGGCAAGGTCGCCCGTATGCGTGGCGATGCTGACGCCATCCATCGCCGGCGCCTGCGGCGGCACGATGTCGTGCAGGTCGAGCCCGGTGATCTTGCGGCCGTTGAGCGTGCCGTCCTTGGCCAGCCGGTCGACAAGTTTGCGGCCGACCATGCCGGCGGCGCCAGTAATCAGGATGCGCATTTCGAAAGCCTCTTATTTGCCCTTGTTCTGGTTGCGGCCCCGCAACCAGAACACCAGAAAAAATGCCAGCACGAAGGCGATGCCGACGATGCCGGCAAGTACGGTCGAGACATTGCCGACGGCCAGCATCACGGTCGGCAAATAGAACGCCGCGATGCCGAACAGCAGCATGATCCAGGCTGCGGCAATCAGCGCGTTTCGCGTGTCGCGGTCCATCATGCCGTCCCACCACAGCGGGAACTCGTCAACTCGGATGCCAATGCCATGAAATTCCCTGTCAGTGATAATGGCCGTGATGCGGTGGCGCACCATGGTCGTGGTCATGATCGTGCTCGTCACGGCTGTCGGCGCACTGGCCGAATTCCGGTTCAACCGTGGCGTGGCTGATGCCGTGTTCGGCGGCGAGCCGCTTCTTGATGGCGCTGACCGCCTGGTGCGGATCGACGCCATCGTTGAGGCAGGCATGCAGCGTCGCCATGTTGCTGGACCCGTCGAGCGACCAGACATGCATGTGATGCACTTCGCGCACGCCGTTGACGGTGCCGGCAATGTCCTTGGCGATGAGGTCGCGGTCGAGGCTTGCCGGTACGCCTTCGAGCAGGACGTGGGCGGCTTCGCGCATCAGCGACCACGCGGTGGACAGGATCAGCAGGGAGACCAGAACCGACAGGATCGGGTCGATCGGCGTCCAGCCGGTCGCCAGGATGACCAGCGCCGCCACGATCGCCGCCGCCGAGCCGAGCAGGTCGCCCAGCACATGCAGGATGGCGCCGCGCATGTTGAGGCTGTCGCGGTCGCCGCCATGCAGCACGAAGAACGAGGCGAAGTTTACCAGAAGGCCGGCGATCGCCACCACCAGCATCGGCCCGCCCAGCACCGGCGCCGGCGTCATCAGCCGGCCCCAGGCTTCGTAGACGATCCACAACGCAATGGCGAAGATGGCGATGCCGTTGGTGTAGGCGACCAGCGTCTTGACCCGGCCGAAGCCATAGGTCAGGCGCACTGTCGCCGGCCTTCCGCCAAGATGGAAGGCGTACCAGGCAAGGCCAAGCGCGATCGAGTCGGCGAGCATGTGGCCGGCGTCGGCCAGCAGCGCCAGTGATCCCGTCAAAAGGCCGCCAAGCACTTCGGCCACCATGAAGCCGGCGGTCAGGCAGGCTGCGATCAGCACACGCTTCTTGTCGGTCGAGCCATGCACGTGGCCGGCGCCATGCCCAGCATGCGAACCATGATCATGGCTGTGCGCCATCGGAAAAAACTCCTGTTACGCGCCGAACTCGGCGCGGAAATCCTCGAGCCGCCGCTTCTGCCGGCCTTCGCCATCGAAATTGGCGGGATCGAGCCATGCCTCATAGGCTTTGCGCAGCGCCGGCCATTCCTTGTCGATGATCGAGTACCATGCGGTATCGCGGTTTTCACCCTTGACCACAAGATGCTGGCGGAAAATGCCCTCGAACTTGAAGCCGAACCGTTCCGCCGCGCGCTTTGACGGCTCGTTGCGGTTGTTGCATTTCCACTCGTAGCGGCGATAGCCGAGCCCGTCGAAAATATACTTCATGAACAGGAACTGCGCCTCGGTCGCTGCCGGCTTGCGCGAGATCAGCGGCCCCCAATAGATGTTGCCGATCTCGATGACGCCATAGGTGGGATCGATGCGCATCAGCGTCTGTCGCCCGGCGACCTTGCCGCTGGCCTTGTCGATGACGGTGAAGAACAGCGGATCCTCGCTCGCCTCGACCTTATCCAGCCATGGCTGGAAATCGGCGCGGGTTTGCGGCGGGTAGTCGGGCAGCCAGGCAAAGCGTCCATCGATGTCGGGCACGGACGACGCCTCGTACAACCCATCGCCGTGCTTTTCGGCGCTCAGCGGTTCGAGCCGGACATAGCGGCCGTCAATGGGCTTGCGCTCGGGCCGCGGACGCGCTTGCCAATCTTTGAGATTTTCCGACACGCAAAACTCCAATCCGTTTGACTTTTGTGAGCAGACGCTCACAAAACGCGACCTAACAGCAAGAACCACACGGACGGGAAAAATGCTCCACACGATTTCGGCCTTCGACCGCCTCGGCGAGGAAAACGCCTTTGCCGTGCTGGCGCGCGCCACTGCACTGGCTCAACAGGGCCGCGACATCGTCAACCTCGGCATCGGCCAGCCCGACTTCAAAACGCCGCAGCACATTGTCGAGGCCGCGATCAAGGCGCTGCGCGACGGCCACCATGGCTACACCCCGGCCAATGGCCTGCTGGCGACGCGCGAAGCGGTGGTGCGGCGCACGCTGACCACTACCGGCGTCGAAGTCTCGCCCGAGAATGTAATGATCCTGCCCGGCGGCAAGCCGACCATGTTCGCGGCCATCTTGATGTTCGGCGAACCCGGCGCCGAGATCCTCTATCCAGACCCAGGCTTTCCGATCTACCGCTCGATGATCGAGTTCACCGGCGCCGCGCCCATTCCGGTGCCGATCCGCGAGGAGAACGGCTTTGCCTTCTCGGCAGAAGAGACGCTGGCGCTGATCACGTCGAAGACCAGACTGCTAATCCTCAACTCACCGGCCAACCCGACCGGCGGCGTCACGCCGCGCGCCGAGATCGAGAAGCTGGTAAAGGGACTGCAAGCGCATCCGCAGGTCGCTATCCTCTCCGACGAAATCTACGACGTCATGACCTATGACGGCGAGACGCATTTTTCGCTGCTCAATTTTCCGGAAATTCGCGACCGGCTGATCGTGCTCAACGGCTGGTCGAAGACATGGGCGATGACCGGCTGGCGCATGGGCTGGTCGATCTGGCCGAATGGCGACAAGGGCGGGCATCTCTACGACAAGGTCCGCAAGCTGGCGGTCAATTGCTGGTCCTGCGTCAACGCGCCGAGCCAGTTCGCCGGCATCGCCGCCATCGACGGCCCGCAGGACGATGTCGACAAGATGATGTGCGCCTTCGACAACCGCAGGAAGATGGTGGTCGAGGGGCTGAACGCGCTGCCCGGCGTCTCCTGCATCACGCCCAAGGGCGCATTCTATGCCTTCCCGAATGTTTCGAAGACCGGCTGGAAGGCCAAGAAGCTCGCCTCGGCACTGCTCGAGGAGGCCGGCGTGGCGCTGATCGGCGGCCCCGATTTCGGCATTCTCGGCGAAGGCTACATCAGGCTCTCCTACGCCAATTCCGAAGAGAACATCTTGCGCGCGCTGGAGCGGATCGAGTCGTTTTTGAAGAGGTAGGCCTTCGGCTCTTCACCCACGCCCCACGAACGGCATCTTGGTCGCCATCACCGTCATGAACAGCACATTGGCATCGAGCGGCAGGCTGGCCATGTGGACGACGGCGTCGGCGACGCGCTGGACGTCCATCACCGCTTCGGCGGCGATGGTGCCATTGGCCTGCGGCACGCCGACCGTCATGGCATGCGCCATATCGGTCAGCGCGTTGCCTATGTCGATCTGGCCGCAGGCGATGTCATAGGGCCGGCCGTCGAGCGCCAGCGTCTTGGTCAGCCCCGATATGGCGTGCTTGGTCGCGGTGTAGGGCACCGAGCCCGGCCGTGGCGCATAGGCCGACACCGAGCCATTGTTGATGATGCGGCCGCCCATTGGCTTTTGCTTGCGCATGACGCCGAAGGCGGCGCGGGCGCACAGGAACGATCCGGTGAGATTGACGCCGACAATATCGTTCCAGACCTCGACCGGGATCTCGTCGATCGGCGTCGACTTGTAGCTCATGCCGGCATTGTTGAAGAGCAGGTCGACGCGGCCGAAGGCTGCGGCCACCGTCTCGAACAGATCATCGACTTCGCCGGCCTTGCTGATGTCGCAGGCAACCGCCAGCGCCTTGGCGTCCGTTTTCCCGGCCTCGGTAATGGCGGCATCGAGCACCGCTTTGCGGCGGCCGCAAAACACCGTGTTCCAGCCGGCCTTGAGCAGCGCCGTGGCGACGCTCTTGCCGATGCCGGTGCCGGCGCCGGTGACGATGGCGGTTTTCTCTGTGAGGACTGTCATGATTTTGCTCCTGCGCGCCGCGCATCCCCGGCACAGATCGGGGTGCATCCGAATGCACCGACCCATCGCAAATGAGGGCGATCATGGCAAGCCGGACACTAATGCATGTCGCTCAAAAGTGGCCCCGGTTCTGAGAGAACGACATGCATCCGGACAAAAACATGAAGCGCTTGTGATCGGTCCGACAAAAAGGGCGGTCATTGGCGACCGCCCCCTGATCTGAACCGGGCTTGGGAGGAGGAAAAGCCGATCCGACTAACTAAAATCATGCGCTTCCTCGGTAAACGAGCAGTTAACGCTTTTCCCGCCGCGGCTGCGTTGTCTACCAGCGCGGGTTCGGCGCCGTGCCTGACGGAACCGGCACCTTGGCCGCCGACACCGTCGCCTCGACATGATCGACGAGCGCATCCGGCAGGCCGAGCCGGCCGGCGAGCAGGTCGAGATAGCCGCGTTCGGCGCGCGTATCGGGGTCGATCGTCAGTCGCGACGCCGTGTAGAGCTCGAGCCTCTGCTCATCGGTCTTGGCGCCTGCGACCAGCGTATCGAGGTCGAGCGGGCTATCCAGCTCGGCCATCAGAAACTTTTCCGCTTCCGTGCCGATGCCGGCCAGACTGAGCTTGCCGGCGATCTTTTGGCGTTCCGCGTCATCGACATGGCCATCGGCCTTGGCCGCCGAGATCATCGCCCGCACCAGGGTCAGCGTGAACTCGTCCTCCCCCTGTGGCGCCTGTGAAGGATGAAAGCCGGTGTCGGCGGGCGGCGGCAGCAATTCCGGCTGGCCGGCCGCCGGCGCCTGCTCGGGTGCATTGCCGGCCTTGTAATTCTGGTAGGCCTTGTAGGCGAGACCGCCGATCGCAGCCAGTCCGCCGAGCTTCACGGCCGTGCCGGTGACCTGCCGTCCCGTGCCGGTTCCAAGCAGCACCGCGGCCAGCGCACCGGCGGCCAGCGGATTGTCCTTGGCCATCTGCACAGCCTGCCCGGCCTTGTCGCGAACGGTGCCGGTTGTGCCGGGAACTTGCGAGCCGAGCAGATCGTCGAGAAGCTTCTTGGGGTCGAACATGGTGCCTCCAGAAAAGGGCCCGCACCAACGTGGACGGGCAGGTTTTGGACGTTGCAGACGTAGGTCCCGCACACTGACATTACAATGACGGAGGCGCGCTTTGCTATCGGCGCCGGCAATGCCGCAAATCAGTGATCCGTGTGTCGATACCGGCCTCGGCTTGCGCTAATGTCGCCGCCGCATTGCCGAGGGAGGAACCTTGCTGTGACCGATCAACCTGGCCGGGAACCGGCGCGCGATCCGCAGGATCTGGAACGTTTGTTGATCGACCGGCAGTGGGCCGGAGACATTGACGGCATGGTGGCGTTGTTCCAACCCGATGCCGTCATCGACACCGGAGCAGCCGAATTGACGCGTGGCCACGAGGCGATCCGCGCTTTGTTCGAAGCCTTTGCCGCGAGCGGGCGAAAATTCCAGCGCGGCGAGCAGCGCCCGGCGGCCATCAACGGCGACCTCGCGTTGACGTCGACCAGGCTTGCCGACGGATCGATAACCTCAGAGATCGCGCGCCGGCAGGCCGACGGCACATGGCTGTGGGTGATCGACCGCTATTCTGTCGTGTGGTGATCCAGTCAGGGCGTCGGCGGCACTTAACTGCCGATATGTCCCCTGCCCTGCGCCTGCGCAAGTTCGACCTGGCGCTGGCGCTCGGCATAGCGGGTGCGATCCTCATCCGAGCGTGCCTCGTAGCAATGCGGGCATGTCACGCCGGTGGAAAAATGCGGCGACAGCCGGTCCTCCCGCGTCAGCGGATGCCGGCAGGCGCGGCAGAGTTCGGCCTCGCCTTCGGTCAACCCATGCGACACCGAGACCCGATCGTCGAAGACGAAACACTCGCCCTGCCAAAGGCTGTCTTCGGCCGGCACCTCTTCAAGATATCTGAGGATGCCGCCCTTGAGATGGAACACATCCTCGAAGCCGAGCGACTTCACATAGGCCGTCGCCTTTTCGCAGCGGATGCCGCCGGTGCAGAACATCGCAACCTTGCGGCCGTCGAGTTGGTCGCGGTGTTTTTCCACCCAGGCCGGGAATTCGCGAAAGCTCGACGTGCGTGGATCCACCGCACCCTCGAACGTGCCTATCGACACTTCGTACGCGTTGCGTGTGTCGATGACGATGGTGCCGGGGTCCGAGATCAGCGCGTTCCAGTCGGCCGGCGCGACATAGGTCCCCGCACCCGTCGCCGGGTCGAGGTCTTCGACGCCCATGGTGACGATCTCGCGCTTCAGCCGCACCTTCATGCGATGAAACGGCATTTCGGCGGCAGTGCTGTATTTGACCTCGAGATCGGCAAGACCCTCGATGGCCTCAAGATAAGCGATCAGGTCGGCTATGTCGGTTTCGCTGCCGGCGACCGTGCCGTTAATACCTTCCTGCGCCAGAAGCAATGTGCCCTTGATGCCCCGCCCGCAGCAGAAGGCGGCAAGTGGCGTGCGCAAGACCCGCAGCACCTCGAAGTCGCCCAGCCTCGCAAATTTGTAGAGTGCGGCAACGCGCACGGGTTCACGGTTGGTCATCGCCAAGCCACTAAACCGTGGTCAAAGCGGATTCAAGGCAGAGCTAAAGACACTTCGTCGGTATTCGCCCGCAGGCTCGTTGGCCGACATGTGACATCGCGGCAGGCCGGGTTTCGTGGACTCGGAATCGGCCTTCTGCTAATCGGTTGAAATCACCTAGGGAGAGACAAGCCAATGCCCAGCAAGACCGAAAAGCTCCTGTCGCTGCTCAATGGCCAGCCGGTCATTCCGGTGCTGAAGATCGCCAATGTCGCGGACGCCGTCCCGCTCGCCCGGGCGCTCGCCGCCGGCGGTCTGCCGGCGATCGAGATCACGCTGAGAACCGCCGATGCGCTGGAAGCGATCCGCCGCGTCGCCGGTGAGGTCGAGGGCGCCATTGTCGGCGCCGGCACAATTCTCGATGCCAAGCAGTTCGACGAGGCAGCGGCCGCCGGATCGAAATTCATCGTCAGCCCCGGCATCACGCGAGAGTTGCTGGCGGCGACCAAGGACAGCGACGTTCCCTTGCTGCCCGGCGCCATCACGCCCGGCGAGATCATGGCTGCCCGCGAGGCCGGCCTGTGGTTCCTGAAATTCTTCCCGGCCGAACAATCCGGCGGCATCGCCTCGCTGAAGGCCTTTGCCTCGCCGCTGGCCGACGTGAAATTCTGCCCGACCGGCGGCATCTCGGCCAAGAACGCGGCCGACTATCTCAGCCTGTCCAACGTTATCTGCGTCGGCGGCTCGTGGGTGGCGCCGGACGAGTTGGTCAAGGCCGGCAAGTGGGATGAGATCGAGGCGCTCGCACAGACCGCGAGCAAGCTCGGAAAATAACCTCCGCTACTTTGTCTTTGCGCAATTCCCAAGGGAAGCGCTCCGCGCTTTCCCGGGAAAATCACAGTGTTCCCGGAATTGCACTCGGCACAAAAACCCGCCAGCTGCGCCGACCGGGTTTGCTACGCGTTGAGATTTTGGTTCCCGCTCATGGGCTCGAACCACGATTCACGCCTTCAAAGGGCGCTGTCCTACCATTAGACGAAGCGGGAATGCAGTTTGGTGGTTAGCATTCTGTGGCGATGGAAGCCAGTGCTCGATATCTCGCTAGAAGCAAAAGCCGCACGGCTTGCCCAGCGCGGCTTCGATTTCGATATTGACCGGGTCACGCCCTACTTCGTCTGGAAGCGGGCGACCGAAAGGAATTTTACGGCATTGCCGGTGAAGCGGTTGGCATCGGCCATCTGGTTGTCCGCCTGGAAGCCTGCGGTGTAGACCTCGCTCGGCGGCGTATGCACGATGTTGTAGGCATAGCGCGGCGCTGTCGTCGGGCTGGAAACGGTGGCGATGTTGTCGCCGCTGCTCAGCGCCCAGCGCGCCGCCTGCGGTTCGGCCGCCACCACCACTGCCTTCGGTCCTGGCTTCAGGTCGCGAGCCGAAGCCCTTGCTTCCTTGCGTGTCGTCTTGACGCCGGCGCCGATCACCGAGGCTGGATCGGTACCGGCGGGACGGGCAGCAATAGCACCGCGCGGCGATGCGGCATCGACACCTGACGGATCGTTGAACGCCGAGCGAGGCTCGAGCGACGCAACCTGATAGTCGTCGGTAGCACCGGCTGTATCGGCGGCGCTGGCCTGTTCGAGAACCGCCTTGACCTCGTCCGGACGCTGCGACGGGAGCACCGAGAACGCGTCGGTTGCGGTCTGCTTGTGGGCAGCCGTATCGGCCAGCGCCAGCAGAACGCCCTTGTCCTGCGGCGCAAGCTCAGCCGGCGGCGAAGAGCGGTCGGGACGCCAGGTCGGCAACGGGACGTTGACCGCGACCTGCGCCGGAGCGGCAGCTTGATCGGCCCCCTGGTCGGCATTGCTCGCATCGGCCGTGCCGAACGGCACATTGGCCGGCGCCTGCGCCCTCGCCACCGTCTGTTCGGTGGTGGCATCGGCCACGCCGAACGGCACGGTCTCAGGTTGTTGCGCGCCGACATCGGCCTTCGGCCGCGGTGCGAAAGCGGGCAGCGGCACTTCCTTGGCGGGCAGCGCGGCGATGATCGTCTCCGGCGTGTCCTGCGGCTCCGAATCGTCAGCGCTGTCGTCGGCAAGCTGCGGAATGTTGGCGCGCTTGGCGTTCTGCGGCGACACGATCGCGATGCCAGGCAGATTGCTGCTGTTGTTGCTCGTGGCAGCCAGCACCGGCTTCACGCTTCTCGGCGGCGGCGCGGCGGTAGCGACATCGGCGCTGTCGTCGGCTTCGTCTTCACCGCCACCGCCAAAGAACGCGGACAGGAAGCCACCGGATTTCTTGGTGCTGCCGCCTGCGCTGGCCATCATGATGGCAGGAGAACCGGCGCCCTTGCGCGCCTTGTAGGAGGCGAGCGCTTGGTCATAACCCGGCAACGGCCTGCCGTCGCTCGGCACATGCAGCGTCTTGCCATTGGGGAACAGGCTGACCAGTTCCTGGCGGCTGATGCCTGGCCAATGCCGCACATTGCCGACGTCCATGTGGACGAAGGGCGAACCCGACGACGGATAGTAGCCGACGCCGCCGCCCTGCATCTTCAGGCCGATGTTACGCAGCTTTTTCAGCGGCACACCCGGAATGTAGAAGTCCATCGCCTTGCCCAGCATATGCTGGCTTTCCTTGGCGACACCGCGGCTGCGGCTGCGCAGCATCGAATTAGTCGACGGCGAGCGATAGCCGCAGACGACCTGGATATAGTCGGTGGCCCCGGCCTGCCGGTAAGCTTCCCACACCAGATCGAGCAGGCGCGGATCCATCTTGGTCGGTTCGTTGCGACGCCAGTCGCGCAGGATGATGTTGATCTTCCTGAGGCCTGCCGGATCGTAGCGGCCATTGCGCTTGTAGACGATCTCGGCCTTTTCGTGCGTGTGGAGGTGATAGAGCTTGAGCGAGCGCGTTTCAGCGCTGGCGCCGGCAGCAGTTGCGGCGAGGAAAGCGAACGCAACGATCAACGCTGCCAGCCATCTCGGCCAGACGCCCATGTGATCGCGCCGCCCGTTTCTGTGTCGTTCGACTTTGTTCAAATCAAAAGGCCTTGCAGGCTGCCGTTTGTCCCCGGATTTGTCCAAACGGATGCGTGGTTCTCACATCCGAATATCGATCCTAATGGTTAATCATCGCTTATTGAAGCCGAAATGCGGTAACACCGTGGCGATACCCCGTCAAAAATAATACACAGGATTTCTTGGTAAACTGCTGGTTTAGATCAAGATTCAGCCTTTTCCCGCTACACGATCTGTTACCGCTGGCCTTAATGCGTGAACAACGGCGTCGCATCAGCCATATTCCCGCCCCAACCCCTTATGCAGCGCCGGATGTGGCATGGCAAGCTGGTCCCGGCCTTGCGTTGGCAAGCTGTGGAATTCGGCGTTCAGGAGGCAAGGCGGTCGAGGCGGCCGGTTTCCGGGTCGATGCCGTATTCCTTGAGCTTGCGGTAGAGCGTCGAGCGGCCGATGCCGAGACGCCGTGCGACCTCGCTCATCTGGCCGTTGTAATGGTCGATGGCGAGCTTGATCATTTCGAGTTCGACATCGGCCAGCGCACGCACATTGCCACGCTCGTCCAGCGCCCTCAATGTGCCGAAACGCTGAAGCAACCTGGCCGGAGGGGCGAGCTCGGCAGCTGCAGTACCGGCGTCATCAGTCTGCGCGCCATCGCCTTGCGATCCGGTGCTCAAGGCCATGCCGGGGTCCGACAAGGACGCATCGGCGTCGAGATTGACGGTGCCGTCGACCTGCGCCCGGATCTGCGGAAATTCGTCAGTCGTGAGCACATCGCCTTCGGCAAGCACCGAGGCCCTGAACACGGCGTTTTCCAGCTGCCTGATGTTTCCCGGCCAATCATAGGCCTGCAGCATGGCCAGTGCGGCATCCGAGATGCCGTGCAGGCGATTGCCCGCCGGCGCCACCTTGTCCATGAAATGCTTGACCAGATAGGGGATGTCGTCGCGGCGGTCGCGCAGCGGCGGCACGACGATCGGGTAAACGTTGAGCCGGTAGAACAGGTCTTCGCGAAACTTGCCGTCCTTGACCTGCTGCAGAAGGTTGCGGTGCGTGGCCGAGATCAGCCTGATGTCGACCCTGACGGTGGAACGGCCGCCGACCGGATCGACCTCGCCATCCTGCACGGCGCGCAACAGCTTGACCTGCACGTCGAGCGGCAGGTCGCCGATCTCATCCAGGAACAGGGTGCCCGAATGCGCCTCGACGAACTTGCCGGTGTGCTTTTCGGTGGCGCCGGTGAACGAACCTTTTTCGTGACCGAACAGGATCGATTCGACCAGATTGTCGGGGATGGCGCCGCAATTGACGGTGACGAACGGCTTTGTGCGGCGTTCGCCGCTGCCCTGGATGGCGCGCGCCACCAATTCCTTGCCGACGCCCGATTCGCCCTCGATCAGGATCGGGATGTTGGAGGCCGCAGCCTTCTGGCCGAGGCGGATCACCCGGTCCATCGCCGGGCTGTGCGTGATCATGTCCTTGAAGGTCAGGTGGCCGCCGCGACGCCGCGACGTGCGCTTGACCTCGTCCTCGACCGCCTCGACCTTGAGCGCGTTGCCGACCGCGGTCTGCAGCCGGTCGGGAGACGCCGGCTTGACGACAAAATCGAAAGCGCCGTGGCGCATCGCCGAAACCACCGTTTCGATGCCGCCCTGCGCAGTCTGCACGATGACGGGAACAGTGATGCCGCGCTCGCGCATCGCCTTCAGCACGCCGATGCCGTCGAGGCCCGGCATGACAAGGTCGAGGATGACTGCCGAAATATCCCTCGCATTGGGTCCGTCAAGCGCGCTCAGACCGGCCTCGCCGCCATCGGCAACGATGGCGCTGTGGCCGAATTTCGTCACCGCCGCCTCGAGCAGCCGGCGCTGCACGGGATCGTCATCGACTATAAGAATGGAACCTGTCATGACTGATTTGAGTTGCCCGCCTGGGAAATTCCCATGGATCATCTTGGCACAGGGTTCTAAACAAGGTTTCAAAAAACCCGGTGAACGAATTCCTTAGGATTTGACCGGCTTGTCCTTTCCCCTTGATTCCAGAAGGTAATTGTTGATGAGCAGGATTCTCGGTCGGCAGCTTGCGGCGGTAGCGTCCGGTCAGGGCGCGGCGGAACTCGGCGACCTGCCGGAATGGAATCTCGCCGATCTTTATTCCGGCATGGAGGCGCCCGAACTGAAGCGCGACCTTGCCAAGGCGGCGGCCGATGCCGTCGCCTTCGAGAACCGCTGGAAGGGCACGCTGGCTGCGGAGGCCGAGCGCGGCAGCGCCGGCAGGCTTGGCGAGGCGCTGACAGCCTATGAGGCGCTGGAGGAACTGATCGGCCGCATCGTCTCCTATGCCGGCCTGATCTATGCCGGCAACACCGCCGATCCGCAGCGCGCAAAGCTCTATGGCGACATCCAGGAGAAGATGACCGACGCCAGCGCGCATCTTTTGTTCTTCGCGCTGGAGCTGAACCTGATCGACGACAAGGCGCTCGAAGCAGCCCTCGCCGCCGACGCCGGCTTTGCCCATTACCGCCCCTGGGTGCTCGACCTCAGAATGGACAAGCCCTACCAGCTCGAGGACCGGGTCGAGCAGCTGTTCCATGAGAAATCGATCACCGGACGCGGTGCCTGGAACCGGCTTTTCGACGAGACGATGACCGATCTGCGCTTCGACATAGACGGCGAGGAACTGACGCTGGAGCCGGCGCTGAACCGCCTCCAGGACGCCGATGGGGAGGTCCGCCGCCGCGCCTCCGAAGCGCTGGCCGCAACCTTCCGCAAGAGCCTGCGCACCTTCACGCTGATCACCAACACGCTGGCCAAGGACAAGGAGATTTCCGACCGCTGGCGCGGCTTCGAGGACATCGCCGATTCACGCCATCTCGCCAACCGTGTCGAGCGCAGCGTGGTCGATGCGCTGGCGTCGGCCGTGCGCGAAGCCTATCCGCGCCTGTCGCATCGCTACTACGCGATGAAGGCGCGCTGGCTCGGCATGGAGGTGATGAACCACTGGGACCGCAACGCCCCCTTGCCCGAGACGCCGCAGGCCGTGATCCCTTGGGACGACGCCAGGAACACCGTGCTGTCGGCCTATCAGCGCTTTTCCCCCGATATGGCGGAGATCGCCCGCGTCTTCTTCGACCGCAACTGGATCGACGCGCCGGTCAGGCCCGGCAAGTCGCCCGGCGCCTTCGCCCATCCGACCGTGCCTTCGGCGCACCCTTACGTGCTGCTCAACTACATGGGCAAGCCGCGCGATGTGATGACGCTGGCGCATGAACTCGGCCACGGCGTGCATCAGGTGCTCGCCGGCGGCCAGGGCGCGCTGATGGCTTCGACGCCGCTGACTTTGGCCGAGACGGCCTCGGTGTTCGGCGAGATGCTGACCTTCCGTTCGCTGCTCGACCAGACCACCGACAAGCGCGAGCGCAAGGCGATGCTCGCCCAGAAGGTCGAGGACATGATCAACACGGTCGTGCGCCAGATCGCCTTCTACGAGTTCGAACGCAAGGTGCATGCAGAGCGCAAGAACGGCGAACTGACCTCCGACAAGCTCGGCCAGTTCTGGCTCGAGGTGCAGGCCGAAAGCCTGGGGCCGGCGATCAAGCTGCGCGAGGGCTATGAGGTCTTCTGGACCTACATCCCGCACTTCGTCCACTCCCCATTCTACGTCTACGCCTATGCCTTTGGCGACTGCCTGGTGAACTCGCTCTACGCGGTCTACCAGAACGCCGAGCATGGCTTCCAGGATAAGTATTTCGAGATGTTGCGCGCCGGCGGCACCAAGCATCACTCGGAGCTTCTCGCGCCTTTCGGCCTCGACGCCACCGACCCCGCCTTCTGGCAGATCGGGCTTGGCGTGATCGGCGGCCTGATCGACGAGTTGGAAGCGCTCGACAGTTAATGCGCGCACCCATTGGACCGATGGCGCAGAGTGGCAGGTTCAGCAGCGGCCTCGACTTTGCTGAATCGCAGAACAGTTTAGCCGGAATGCATGTGACGGCAGCTCTGTTCTTGTTCTAAATATCTGTTCTTGAATAACTCTCCGGCGAAAATTCCGTTAGCTTTCCCGAAGCCGTATGATAGCTTTCCGACTGAAGCTCAGCCGGGCGCGCGGCTTAAGGCCGGACAGTATCCCGGCCCATGGCAGCGGTCTGACGAATGCGACAGCGACGGTTGGCAATGGGCGGAAAGCCGAACGCCGACACTCGACGACAGACCGGCTGTTCCCTGAGCCGCCGAACCACATTGGATGATCCGATCTGCCAAGGTCATGACTTGGGACGGCGGCGGACGGATCCGACTGGAGAGAGACGATGACCTTCTTTTACATTGTCCTGGCGTTCCTTGTAGGTGTGTTGGTTGGCTGGTTTATCTGGGGCCGGCTGCGCGGCGAACTTGACAGCCTGCGCGGCGATCTCGACCGCACCCGCAGCGAGCGTGACAGACTGCGCGCCGACGCCGATCGCCTGACCGGCGAACTCGACGCCTGCGGCAAGACCCGCGCCGATCTCGAACGCCGGCTGCGTGAAACATCGACTCCATCCGCCAAGCCTTCAAGTTCGGCGCCGGCCGCGCTGGTATCGACAGCGGCAACGGCCAAGTCCGCCCCGGCCGCGAAACCGACCCCCGCCAAACCCGCCGCGGCCAAACCAGCTGCGGCCAAATCCGCGGCCGCAAAACCAGCGGCCAGCAAACCTGCCGCCGCCAAGGCCGCGCCCAAAGCCGCGGCTTCAAAGCCCGCCGCCGTCCCGAAGAAGGCCGCCCCGGCAGCTGGGAAGGCCGATAATCTGCGCCGCCTGATCGGTATCGGCCCGGTCAACGACAAACTGCTCAAGGGCCTTGGCGTCACGACCTACGCGCAGATCGCCGGCTGGACCGCGGCCGACGTCAAGCGCATCGAGGACACGCTGAATTTCGACGGCCGCATCGCTCGCGAAAAGTGGGTCGAGCAGGCCAAGCTGCTTGCCGCCGGCGACGAAAGGGAGTTCGCACGCCAATTCCCGAGCGCCGGGACCGCCAACAACAGCTGATCTGTCATCGGCAACATAACCAGAAGGCGGCGCTCTCGGGCGCCGTCTTTGTTTTTGCATTCGCCACTGTCTTTGCGCCCTGCGACGCCGCTCCCTCGATTGCACGCCGCCCGGCCCCCATATAGAGCGGTTCTGGCGTCATCGACCGCAGTACCCGAGCCCCATGCCCCTGCCCTCTGCCATTTTCCGCAACGATGAAAGCGGCCGTCAGTTGGTCTTCGACCACCCGGCCGACATCATCATTGCCTATGATGCCAAGGATTTTCTGCCGGCGCTGGCGGCTGCGCAGGCGGCGAGCGATGCCGGCAAATGGCTGGCCGGCTATTTCTCCTACGAAGCGGGCTATCTGCTCGAACCGAAACTCGTGCCGCTGCTGCCTGAAGGCCGGCGCGCGCCATTGGTTTGTCTGGGTGTCTTCGATGCTCCGGCCGAAGAGGCCGTGCCGCGCAACGATGCGCCGGCCACCAATGGCCCCATCTTCGACGCCAGGGCCAGTTGGTCCGCTCAGGACTACGCCAAACGCTTCGCGCGCCTTCACGACCACATCCGCAAGGGCGATTGCTACCAAGGCAACCTGACCTTTCCGGTCCGTGCCCAATGGTCGGGCGATCCGCTTGCTGCCTTCGACGCACTGACAGGACGCCAGCCGGTCAAGTATGGCGCGCTGATTTCGCTCGGCGATCCCATCGTCTTGTCGCGTTCGCCCGAGCTGTTCTTCGAGATCAATGCCGAAGGCATGATCGAAACCCATCCGATGAAGGGCACCGCACCGCGCGGCGCGACCAAGGCCGAGGACGCGCGGTTGAAGTCCTTCTTGCGCAGCGACGAAAAGAACCAGGCCGAGAACCGGATGATCGTCGATCTCCTGCGCAATGACATCTCACTGATCAGCGAGGTCGGCACGCTGGAAGTCCCGGAACTGTTCCGCATCGAGAGCTACCCGACCGTCCACCAGATGGTGAGCCGTGTGCGGGCGAAGCTTCTGCCTGATCTCGGCATCCGCCAAATCTTTGGCGCGCTGTTTCCCTGCGGCTCGATCACAGGCGCGCCGAAAATCCGCGCGATGGAAATCCTGCACGAGCTGGAAGACACACCGCGCGACGTCTATTGCGGCGCCATCGGCTGGATCGCGCCTGGCGGCATGATGCGCTTTTCGGTGGCGATCCGCACCATATCGCTCTTTTCCAGTGGCGAGGCCGTTTACAATGTCGGCGGCGGCGTCGTCTTCGATTCGACGGCGCAAGAGGAGTATCAGGAGTGTCTGCTGAAGGCGCGCTTCGCGACGGGGACACCGCCGATTTCGAGCTGATCGAGACCATGCGCTGGGAGCCCGGCCAGGGCTTTCTGCGCTTCGAACGCCATCTCGCGCGCCTTTACGGCTCGGCGGAAGAACTCGGCTTTGCCTGCGATCCGCAGCGGATCGGCGAGGTGCTGGCGAATACTATCGGGGCGCAGCTGACGGCGCTGCGCACCCGGCTCGTCCTGCAGCGCAATGGCGAAGTGACCGCCTCGGTCCAGCCCTATGAGCCGTTCGCCGCCGACAAGGTCTGGCGGCTGCAGCTGGCACGGGTGCGGCTCTCCTCCACCGACACGCTGCTGCGCCACAAGACCGGCCGGCGGCAAGTCTACACTCACGCCCGCTCCGAATATCTGATCACCCAGGCCGACGAAGTGTTGCTCGCAAATGAGCGCAGTGAAATCTGCGAAGGCACCATCACCAACGTCTTCGCCGATTTCGGTGATGGCATGCTGATGACACCCAGGCTCGACTGCGGCCTGCTGCCTGGCGTATTGCGCGCCGAGCTGCTGGACGAAGGCCGCGCCCAGGAGGCGATCTACAGCTATGACGAGTTGAAATCCGCCAAAACACTGTTCGTCGGCAATTCTCTGCGCGGCTTGATCCCGGCAACATTGGCCTGATACGAAGCGGCTGCGAGAATAACCGCCGGCATTGGACACTTTCTAGCGAAGCATGAATTCTCGTCAGCCCACGCACACGCCCTATGATGGCTCCTCAAAGCTCTTCACCATCGGGCTGAAGCCGCTCGAGCTCGACAAGTGGATCGAGGTCGACCGGTATCTCTTCGACCATCTCGCCGAAAAGCGCCGGCTCTATGCCGAAATTCCCGACAAGGTGTTTGTCGAGGAAGACGGCACGCGCGACACCCAGCGCGAAGTGCGCGGCCTCATCGAAGCACATCTGCTGTCGACATTTCCCGGGATGTACCGGCGCACCAATGCCGGGGTTGAGGTCATTGGCGCCAAAGCCGACTCTGACGCCACCTTCCCCGATGCCCCGCTGGTCGCAGCGTCGCTGCTCGTCCAGGAAGACCTGATCCTGATGCGCCGTGACGACACGGGCTGGCGACTCGCCGCCGGCTCGCTGTGCTTCCCGTCATCCTGGTCGCTGGTCGAAAAATTCGGCCGGCCGCTGCAGCAGATCCACGCACCGGTGCCGGGCTTCGGTCCGGGCACCAGGCCGGCCGAGCTCATCAACCGCATGTTCGACGGCCTGCAGGGCCAGGCCGTCGAACGCTTCAACTGGTCGATCCAGGCCGGCGACGCGCTCTATCATCCGCTCTCCAATGTCGAGCGCATCGACCGCGCCACCAGGCGCCCCTCGCGATTTCCCGACGGCGACGTCAACACCCACGCCTTCATCCGCGTGGAGCGCCAGACGCTGCGCAAACTGCCTCTGTCGCGCGACATCCTGTTCACCATCCGCATCCATCTCGACCCGCTGAAAGTGCTGGCGCGGCATCCCGACCGGGCAACGCTTGCCGCCTCTTTCGCGGCGCAATTGCAGGCGCTGGATGAGGCTCAACTCGACTACAAGGGGATGACATCAGACCGTGACCGGCTGGTGCAACGCCTGCAAACCATGGCTCAGGAGTGACGATGGTCCGACATGTTCTGAAGCTAGCCGTCCTGCTCGGTGCATTCCTGGCGTTGCCGGCAACAGCGCATGCGGAACCGGTGACCTATGCGGGGAAGCTCGGCAACATCGACATCGTCGTCGAGTTTACCGGTGATCCGGCGACGGCTGGAGAGGCACTGGCGGCGCGCTATTTCTACCGCTCCAAGGGCGTCGATATTCCTCTGCAGGCGAAGTCGAGCAAGGGCGCCACCTTTCAATTGGCCGAGGAAGAAGCCTGCGATGCCAAGAAGTGCGGCGACGGCCAGGCTCCACCCATCGGCGCCGTCTGGCGGTTGAGTTCCGCCGACAAGGGCAAGACGCTGGAAGGCACCTGGACGGCCAAAAAGACCCTGCCGCTGAAGCTGACAAGGATCGCCAGCCGTGCCCAGACGGAGACGCCGGCGACGACGCCACGCGATCTCTATGATTTCACCGACATGACATTCTCGGGCGACGATGCGCCGATCACCATGGCGGCATCGCCCTACGACTATCTCAAGCTGGATTTCGCGCCCAAGGCAGACGCCAAGGAAGGTTGGCCGGATGCAGCCTACAACTATGTCACCGATCCGCGCACCAAATTCGCCAGGCCGCGCATCGTCGATCTCGCCGGCAGTGCGCCGATCGAAGCCGCCAATGCCTTGCTGCAGAACCGCCATTGGCATGACAGCCTCAGCGCCTTGACATGCGCGGCGCTGCAATATGCCGGTTTCCACGACGGGCCGCCGATGGAGGGCATGGACGACGATTCGCTTGGCGGCTATGAAGACACGACGTCCAAAGTTACGTCATTGACGCCGAAGCTGATGAGCTGGTCGGAATCCGGCAGCCTCTATTGCGGCGGTGCGCATCCGAACAACTATTCCGACGCCTATGTCATGGACGTGCGCCGTGGCGCCTTGCTTACCCTTCAGGACATGTTTTCCGATACGGTCGACGGCAAGCCAGGCCCCTCGCTGGCCACCTTCGTCAAGGAGAAGCGCAAGAAGCCAAGCGACCAGACCGAGGTGGATTACGAGGCCGAATGCGGCATCGACGATTTGATCGGCGACTATCTCGGCGCCAGCCTGAAGCGCGATGGCGACAGGCAGGTTCTGGTCTTCGGCCTGCAAGGTTTGCCCAACGTCATCCAGGCTTGCGGCGGCGATCTCGTTGAAATCCCGGACTCCGAAGCACAAGCGCTGCTCACGCCGGAATTCGCGAAACTGCTCGAACCGTAGGCGCATCTGCGCCGTCGGGAACTAACCTTATCCCTGCTTTTCGCTTTATTGTGACAATGATCTATGGTTTGTCGCGCGGCGGTCGAACGGCCGTTTTGGCGCGTTGCTTGAAGGAGTGCTCGATAAAATGGCGAATGAAAACTGGCCCGTTTACGGTGAAATCACCGGCCCTGTCGTGATGATCGGCTTTGGTTCGATCGGACGGGGAACGCTGCCTCTGATCGAGCGCCATTTCAAATTCGACAAGTCGCGCATGACGGTCATCGACCCGCTCGACACCGACCGCAAGCTGCTCGACGAGCGCGGCATCGCCTTCGTCCAGGAGCACGTGACCGAGAAAAACTACAAGAAACTGCTGACGCCGCTTTTGACCAATGGTGGCGGCCAGGGCTTTTGCATCAATCTGTCGGTCGATACCGGCTCGGTCGACCTGATGCGGCTCTGCCGCAAGCTCGGCGTGCTCTACATCGACACCGTCGTCGAGCCGTGGCTCGGCTTCTATTTCGACGCCAGGGCCGACAATGCCAGCCGCACCAACTACGCGCTGCGCGAAGCCTTGATCAAGGAGAAGCACGACAAGCCCGGCGGCGCTACCGCGGTTTCGACCTGTGGCGCCAATCCGGGCATGGTCTCGTGGTTCGTCAAGCAGGCGCTGCTGAACCTTGCCGGCGACCTCGGCCTCGAGTTTTCCGAACCCGCGCAGGACGACCGTGACCGCTGGGCCAAGCTGATGAAAAAGGCCGGCGTCAAGGGCATCCACATCGCCGAGCGCGACACCCAGCGCACCAAGAAGCCGAAGCCGATGAACGTGTTCTGGAACACCTGGTCGGTCGAGGGTTTCATCTCGGAAGGGCTGCAGCCGGCCGAGCTCGGCTGGGGCACGCATGAGAGATGGATGCCGAAGAACGGCAAGGAGCACAAGCATGGCTCCAAGGCTGCGATCTATCTCGAACAGCCCGGCGCCAACACCCGCGTGCGCTCCTGGTGCCCGACGCCGGGCGCGCAATACGGTTTCCTGGTGACGCACAATGAGGCGATCTCGATCGCCGACTTCTTCACCGTGCGCGGTAAGAAGGGCAAGGTGCAATACCGCCCGACCTGCCACTATGCCTATCACCCCTGCAACGACGCCGTGCTGTCGCTGCACGAAATGTTCGGCGCTGCCGGCAAGCCGCAGCCGGTCCACCATGTGCTTGACGAAAACGAACTGGTCGACGGCGTCGACGAGCTTGGCGTGCTGCTCTACGGCCATGCCAAGAACGCCTACTGGTACGGTTCGCAGCTGTCGCTGGCCGAAGCCCGCAAGCTGGCGCCCTACCAGAACGCTACCGGCATGCAGGTCACCTCGGCCGTGCTCGCCGGCATGGTCTGGGCGCTGGAAAACCCGGAGGCCGGCATC
Organism: Mesorhizobium sp. LSHC412B00; assembly: GCF_000503035.1. Taxonomy (NCBI): domain Bacteria; kingdom Pseudomonadati; phylum Pseudomonadota; class Alphaproteobacteria; order Hyphomicrobiales; family Phyllobacteriaceae; genus Mesorhizobium; species Mesorhizobium sp. LSHC412B00. The sequence continues at coordinate 709,115 of NZ_AYWB01000001.1, forward strand.
GTCGAGGCCGACGAGATGGACTACAAGCGCTGCCTGGAAGTGCAGTCCCAGTATCTCGGACCGGTCAAGGGCTACTACACCGACTGGACGCCGCTCGATAACCGTCCGGGCCTGTTTCCCGAGGACCTCGACAAAAGCGACCCGTGGCAATTCCGCAACATCCTCGTTCGATAGCGGTTCCATACCCCTGCCCCACTGCCTTGCAATCGCCCGGAAATCGGGCGATTGAAGGGATGCGGACGAGAGCAGTGTGCATCCATTTGGACGCGCGAGGGACGGCTCTGGAAACTTGAGGCCACGCACATCGTGTGCTCCAAAACGTCGTTTGACGATTGGGCCGATGCGTCAGGAGAGGATTTGATATGACGATTGCGCGCAAAATTCTTTCTGCGGGCGCGGCGGGCGCTCTTGCGACGATGCTTGCCGCCTGCACCACCGGCGGCTCCGACGGGCCACCGATCTCATCGCAGGCGCGAGGCGTCGAAGGCTCATGGCTGAACGCCGAAGGCAAGGCGGTCTCGACATTGAACGGCGGCGTCTTCACCACCGTTTCGGCGGAGACCGGTGAGAAATTCGCTGACGGCAGCTACACCAAGACCGGCGCCACCTCGGTCGAGATCAACGGAACCTCGCTGATCCGGCAGCAGCCAATCGCTTTCAACTGCCTGCTGGTGTCCATAAACCAGCTGAATTGCACCAGCTCCGCCGGGCAGAACTTCGTGCTGACCAGGCGCGGCTGAACCTTTCCCATGCGGCTTTGCGGATGGCGGCGGCGCGATGCCGCCGCCTTTTTTATGCCGGCAAACCGATGCCGGTTATCCGCCCTGATTCTTCTTGCATCGCCACAACCGCGATGTGAACATACCCGAAATGCTGGCTGTTATCCTGCAGTCGGGCAAGAGCGTTAAACGCCTTTGATCATATCCGGGAGACGAAGATGAAGAAGCTCGCCGCCATTGCCGCCCTCTCTGCCTCGACACTCGGCCTGTCGGCCGCACCATCCTTTGCCGACTACACGTTGAACATCCTGCATTTCAACGATTGGCACAGCCGCATCGAAGGCAACAACAAATACGAGTCGACCTGCTCGGCCGAGGAAGAGACCAAGGGTGAGTGCATCGGCGGCGCCGGCCGGCTGGTCACCGCGATCGCACAGGAGCGCAAGAAGCTCGAAGGCCAGAACGTGCTGCTGCTCAATGCCGGCGACAGCTTTCAGGGATCGCTGTTCTACATCACCTACAAGGGCACGGCGGAGGAGGAATTCCTCAATCAGATCAAGCCCGACGCGGTGACGCTCGGCAACCACGAATTCGACGATGGCGAGAGCGCGCTGGTGCCTTATCTCGACAAGGCGAAGTTCCCGATCGTCAGCGCCAATGTCGTGCCCAACGACAAGTCCGGCGCCGCAGGCAAGATCAAGCCGTCGATTGTGCTTGAGGTCGGCGGCCAGAAGATCGGCATTGTCGGCGCCGTGACCAACGACACACCGGAACTCGCCTCTCCCGGCCCCAACATTACCATCGAGGACGACGTCAAGTCGATCACCGCCGAGGTCGAGAAGCTGAAGGCGCAAGGCGTCAACAAGATAATTGCCGTCACCCATATCGGCTACAGGCGCGAGCGCGATGTCATCGCCAAGATCCCGGGCATAGATGTGGTGGTCGGCGGCCACAGCCATTCGCTTCTGTCCAACACCGACCCGAAGGGGGAAGGCCCCTATCCGACGATGGTCGACAACCCCGACGGCTCCAAGGTGCCTGTCGTGCAGGCCGCGTCCTATTCGAAATATCTCGGCGAATTCAAGGTCGTGTTCGACGACAACGGCAACGTCAAGGAAGCCAGCGGCGACCCGATCTTCCTCGACAAGTCGATCATCCCCGATCCGGCCGTTCTTGCCCGCATCAAGGAGCTCGGCGCGCCGATCGAGGCGCTGAAGAACAAGGAAGTGGCCGAGACCACCGAGGCCATCGACGGCAGCCGCGAAAGCTGCCGCACCAAGGAATGCGCGATGGGCAATCTCGTCTCCGACGCCATTCTCGACCGCGTCAAGGGACAGGGCGTCGAGATCGTCGTCTCCAATGGCGGCGGCCTGCGTGCTTCGATCGACAAGGGCACCGTCACCATGGGCGAGGTGCTGACCGTGCTGCCTTTCCAGAACACGCTGGCGACCTTCCAGATTTCCGGCAAGGATCTGGTTGCCGGGCTGGAAAACGGCGTCAGCCAGGTCGAGGACGGCGGCGGCCGCTTCCCGCAGGTGGCAGGTCTCAAATACTCCTTCGACAAGTCGGTCGCGCCCAATGCCGGCCGAGTCAAGTCGGTCGAGGTGATGCAGAACGGTGCCTGGGCGCCGATCAATCCGGACAAGGACTATCTGGTCGCCACCAACAATTACGTCCGCCAGGGCGGCGACGGCTACAAGGTCTTCGCCGAGAAGGCCAAGAACGCCTACGATTACGGCCCCGGCCTCGAACAGGTGGTTGCCGACTATCTCGCGGCGCACCGGCCCTATACGCCGAAGCTCGACAGCCGCATCACCGAGGTCGCGGCAACCGTAGCGGCTGCCCCGGCCGCCGAGCCGGCAAAACCAGCCGAACCGGCACCTGCTCCAGAGGAACCGGCAAAACCGGCCGAGGCTGCACCGGCGGAGCCGGCGATGCCCGCATTGCCGGCAGGCTCCGGCGACATCACCACCACGCCGCCGACTGTCCCGGCGGAAACCGCCCCGGCAACGCCGGCTCCGGCCGAACCGGCAAAACCGGCCGAAGCCGCACCTGCTCCGGCAAAGCCGGCTGACGCCGCCCCGGCCGAAGCCAGCCATGTCATCGTCGCCGGCGATACCTATTGGGATCTCGCCAAGAAGGCCTACGGCGACGGCGCCAAGTGGAAGGTGATCTCCGAGGCCAACAAAGGCTACGAACCACGCCGGCTTCCTGTCGGCGCGACCTTGACCATTCCGGCGAAGTAACCTCGCTTCGCACTTGCGACCAGCAAAACCCGTCCGGGTAACCGGACGGGTTTTTGGCTTTCAGGGTAAGGTGCGGCCACACGCGGCATTGAAAACTCGCGCCACATCGCTAGGTTCGCCCGACATCGTCGGTTTCGCGGTGTCGGGAGACCTTCATGACGCTTTCCACGCCTGTCGACCCCAAAGCCGCGAAAGCGCTCGACCCGCTGCCGGCCGGACATCCGCCGGTAAAGGCAGGCAAGATCGGCGTCATGTTGGTCAATCTCGGCACGCCGGACGGTACCGATTTCAAGCCGATGTGGCGCTATCTCCGCGAATTCCTGTCCGATCCGCGCGTCATCGAACTCAACAAGGCGATCTGGTATCCGATCCTCTACGGCTTGGTGCTGACCACCAGACCGAAGAAGTCCGGCGCCAATTACGCCAGGATATGGAACCGCGAGAGGAACGAGTCGCCGCTGCGCACCTACACCCGCGCGCAGGGCGAAAAGCTGGCCGCAGCGCTCATCGACCTACCCGATGTCGTGGTCGACTGGGCGATGCGCTACGGCAACCCCTCGACCGCGAGCGTCGCTCAAAGGCTGGTCGAGCAAGGCTGCGACCGCATCCTGTCGTTCCCACTCTACCCGCAATACTCCGCGACCACCACCGCGACCGCCAACGACCAGCTGTTTCGCGCCTTGATGAAGATGCGCCGCGCGCCTGCCGTGCGCAGTGTTCCGCCCTACTATGACGAGCCGGTCTACATCGAGGCGCTCGCCCATTCGATCGAACGGCATCTGGCAACGCTAGACTTCGAGCCCGAGGTGGTCATCACCTCCTATCACGGCATCCCGAAGCCCTATTTCGAGAAGGGCGATCCCTATCACTGCCACTGCCAGAAGACGACACGGCTGTTGCGTGAACGACTGGGGTGGGATGAAAAGAAGCTGATCATCACCTTCCAGTCGCGCTTCGGCGCCCAGGAATGGCTGCAGCCCTACACCGACAAGACGGTCGAGAAACTGGCGAAGGACGGCGTGAAATCGATCGCCATCGTCAACCCAGGCTTTTCCGTCGACTGCATCGAGACGCTGGACGAAATCGGCCGCGAGGCGGCCGAGACCTTCCATCACGCCGGCGGCGAGAAATTCGCCCACATCCCGTGCCTCAACGACAGTGCAGAAGGCATGGCGGTGATCGAGGCGATGGTGCGGCGCGAGCTGTCGGGCTGGGTCTGAGGCCGCCACGTTGCGGCGATCGACCGCCGCAGTTGCGCTATTCCATGCACTAATAATCAACGATCACCTGATTGTAACATTATTGAAACACACCTAAGTGTTTGGTGAAGTCGGTTGCATGGAATCAACGCCATGGCCGGCATCTGAGGGAGATTCAAATGGACTTCAGTGGTTTCGGTATTGCGATTGGTGCGCTTGCCTTTCTGGTATTGGTGCTTCTTATCAAAGGCATCCGGACAATCCCGCAAGGCTATAATTATACGGTGGAGCGCTTTGGTCGTTACACCAAAACACTAAGCCCCGGCCTCAACCTCATCGTGCCGTTCGTCGACCGCATCGGCGCCAAGATGAACATGATGGAGCAGGTGCTCGACGTTCCGAGCCAGGAAATCATAACGCGCGACAACGCCATTGTCGGCGTCGACGGCATCGCCTTCTACCAGATCCTCAATGCGGCGCAGGCCGCCTACCAGGTCGCCGGCCTGGAGAACGCCATCCTCAATTTGACGATGACCAACATCCGTACCGTCATGGGCTCGATGGACCTCGACGAATTGCTGTCGAACCGCGACGCCATCAACGAACGGCTGCTGCGCGTGGTCGACGAAGCGGCCCATCCGTGGGGCATCAAGATCACCCGCGTCGAGATCAAGGATATCAATCCGCCGGCCAACCTCATCGAATCGATGGGTCGTCAGATGACGGCTGAACGTAACAAGCGTGCGCAGATCCTCGCCGCCGAAGGCCTCAAGCAGTCGCAGATCCTCGAGGCCGAAGGCCGCAAGGAAGCCGCCTTCCGCGACGCCGAGGCGCGCGAACGCTCGGCCGAAGCCGAAGCGCGAGCCACCCAGGTTGTATCGGAAGCCATCTCCAAGGGCGACGTGCAGGCACTCAACTACTTCGTGGCGCTCAAATACACCGAAGCGATGGGCAAGATCGGTACCGCCAACAACAGCAAGGTCGTGCTGATGCCGATGGAAGCGTCGGCACTGATCGGCACGCTCGGCGGCATAAGCGAGATCGCCAGGGAGGTGTTCCGTAGCGAAGGCACCGCCGGCGCCGCCAGGCAGGCCGCCCGCCCTCCGGTGGTTCGCCCGAATGAGAACTGAGACCTGACGAGAACTGAGGTCGCGAGCATGATCCCGAAAAGTGGGAACCGGTTTTCGGAAAAGATCATGCTCCACAGGAAGTAGGAGCGCACTCCCATGTTCGACCGCATCATTTCCGAACTTGGTCCGTGGAACTGGATGGTTCTGGGCTTCGTCCTCCTGGTGATGGAGGTCATCGCGCCAGGAATATTCATGCTGTGGATCGGCATCGCCGCATTGGTGATCGGTGTGATTTCCCTGCTCGTCTGGGACGCAAGCTTCTGGGCCTGGGAAGTCCAGGTCCTCGCCTTCCTGGCCCTGTCGCTGGTCTCGGCCCTTGCCGGAAAGAAGCTGGTTGGTGGGCGTAATACCCCTAGCGACCAGCCGCTGCTCAACCGGCGCGGCGCGCAGTTGGTCGGCAGGATGGCAACGCTGGCCGAGCCGATCAAGGACGGTCGCGGCCGCATCAAACTCGGCGACACACTGTGGCGCGTCTCCGGTCCCGACCTGCCGGCCGGCACGCAGGTGCGCGTCGTCAGTTCGGCCGACACCGATCTGGAACTGACCGTCGAGGCCGTCTGAGCGCCCGAAGGCCCGCAGCGCATTTGGCAGCAATCGAAGCGCGCCGCGTAGGTCACCCCAACGCAATGCGGTTTTAGTTTCCTCAGGCTGCGCCGATACGCAGCAAATCGTGGAAGTGAACCACCCCAACGGGCATCCTGTTTTCCGTCACTACCAGCGCACCGATATTGTATTCGTTGAGAAGCGCGATCGCCGTTCCGGCCAGCGTCTGCGGATCGACCGTCTTCGGCGTGCGGGTCATGATGTCGTCCACGGCGATATCGGCCAGGTTTCGATGCAGATTGCGCGCGACATCACCGTCAGTGATGATCCCGACCAGCTCGCCCTTCCCGTCGACGACACAGACACAACCGACTTTCTTGTTCGACAACGTCATGACCGCTTCCGGCATCTTGGTACCGAGCGCCGCTAGCGGAATCTGATCGCCGACCCGCATGATCTCGGAGACGAGAGTCAGATTGGCGCCGAGCTGGCCGCCGGGGTGGAATGTGCGGAAATGGTCGGGCGTGAAGCCGCGCGCTTCGAGCAGCGCTATGGCCAGCGCATCGCCGACCACCAGTTGCAGCAGGGTCGATGTCGTCGGCGCCAGGCCGTGCGGGCAGGCTTCCGGCACGGACGGCAGGAGCAGCACCACGTCGGCCGCGCGCGCCAGCGCCGAGGCCGCGCCCGCGGTAATCGCAATCAGCGGGATCGAGAAGCGCCTGGAATAGGCGACGATGCCCATCAATTCTCTGCTCTCGCCGGACCATGACATGGCGATGATGGCATCGTCTCTGGCGATCATGCCAAGGTCGCCATGATTGGCCTCCGCCGGATGGACGAAGAAGGCAGGCGTGCCGGTCGAAGCCAGACTGGCCGCGATTTTAGTGCCGATATGGCCGCTTTTGCCGACGCCGGTGACTATGACGCGGCCATTGATGCGCGACACCATGTCGACGGCGCGGGCGAAAGGTTCGGCCAGTTCGTTCTCCAGCGCGGCGGCCAATGCTGCCACGCCGGCCTGTTCCGTGGCTACCGTTCTCAGCGCCGAGGCGATCGAAGCCTCCAAAGGCTTCTTTTCTTGGGATCCCGCATGCATGGCTGATGCGATTAGCGCTTTGCCGTTCGCCTGTCCAACAGAATTGCCGTCCAGCCATGTCCGACAGGCACCCCTTCAACCCTCCGTTAACCATCCCCGTTTACGGTTCGGTAAGTATGGCGCGCTTGCGCCGCGCAAGCAGTGGTGACGATGTCGCGGGCCCAACCTCAAGAGAAAAAAGGTCGAACGGGCAGAGCGTTTTGCGCTCTGCTTCTGGCGACGAGCGTGCTCGCTTTGCTGCGGCCAACTGCGCTTCATGCCCAGGAGACCGAGCTGCGCGGCGAAGTTTCGGAATCGGCGATCCTGTCCGACCAGCAGCGCCGGGCCAGGCAATTGAGCAAGGCCAACACGCAGGTCAAGCCCGCCCCTGCCGACACCGCCCCCACGGGAAACACGCCAACCGCTTATGTGCCGGCCAGCGATGGCGCCTTGCCTGATGACACCGACCCGTCACAGGCCGGCGCAAACAGCATTTTCGACCCGCCGGCGACCATCGACGATTCGTTCGCCGACAAGCCGCCAACCGTCCTGCCACGCCGCCCGTCGACGGCAAAGCAACGCGCCGACGCGGATGCAGACAAGGCCAAGGACAAAACCAAGGCTGCCGACAAGAAGAAGCCTGGCAAAGCCACGGACCAGACCACCACCGGAACGACTCCGGACGGCACTGCGGCAGGCGACGCCGATCAGGACATAGCCAACCGCCGTGTCCTCACCGTCGACGGCGTCGACCGACGAAAGCTCGACCCCGGCGCCGAGCGCACCGACGCCATCGAGGGCCTGAAGAAGAAGCTCGAGGACGACCCGTACGCGGCAACCGGCATCAAGGTCGGCTCGTTCCTGCTGCGGCCGGCGCTCGAGCAGGGCGTTGCCGTCACGTCGAACGCCGATTCCAGCGCTGGCGGCAAGTCGGCGGTGCTGTCCGAAACGGCGCTGCGTTTCTCCGCCGCCTCCGATTGGCGCGAGAATTCGGCGGTCATCGACGGCTACGGTAATTTCCGCAACACCATTTCGGGCCAGAAGATCAATGAGGCACGCGGCCGTATCCAAGGCACGTACAATGTCGACCTCGACAATGAACTGCGCGCCATCGCCAAGCTCGGCTACGAGATTGCACCGGAATCGGCCTCCGCGCCCGACGCCATTGCCGGCGTCAAATCGCAGCCGATCCGCCAGACGGTCGACGGCAGCCTCGGCGTCGAGAAGGACGTCGGCAAGATGCGCTTTGCGCTGACCGGTGCGGTCTCCCACGACATCTATGGCGACGCCAAGCTAACGGACGGCACCGTGTTGTCGCAGAAGGATCAGGACAACACGCTCTACACCGCAACGTTGCGGACCGGCTATGAAATTTCCCCGGCTCTGACGCCCTTTGCTGAGATTGAGCTCGGCCGCCGGGTATATGACCAACGGATCGACAACAAGGGCTTCGAGCGCTCTTCGACCCGGCTTGGCGCGCGCGCCGGTATCGAAGTCGACATGGGCGAGAAGCTCAAGGGTGAGTTCTCGGCCGGCTGGCTGAGGGAGGCGATCGACGACAAGAACCTGGAGGCGATTTCGGGAGCCACCATCAATGCCGACCTCAAATGGTCGCCCGAGCGCGGTACCATCATCGGCCTCACCGGGCGAACCACGGTCGAAGGCACGACGAATGCCGGTAAGAGCGGCGACATCCTCTATTCCGGCCGCCTCACCGGCGAGCGGCAGATCCGCGCCGACCTGACCGGCAACGCAGCCCTTGGGCTCGACTGGCGCAATTACACCGGCTCCGACGGCCATGACATGACGCTGAGTGCAGAGGCCGGGCTGACCTGGTGGCTGAACCGCTATGTCGGCCTCACCAGCCGCGCCCGCACCGAAAAGCTGACCAGCAATCTGCCCGGGCGCAACTACACCGCCAACAGCATCTATTTGGGGCTGAAGCTGCAGCGGTAGCTAAAAAGCAGCGCCGCGACGCTCGGACGGCTTCATCTCATCGAGCAGCGTGCGGATGACGCCGGCCATGTTCTCGTTCATGTCGCTGCGCCACAGCGCGAAGGCGACATTGGCCTCGACGAAGCCTTCCGGCGAGCCGCAATCGAAGGTGCGGCCCTGAAAGTGGTAGCCAAAGAAGGGCTGCTGCTTTTCCAGCTTCAGCATCGCGTCGGTGAGCTGGATCTCGTTGCCGGCGCCCTTTTCCTGGCTTTCGAGGATCTTGAAAATCTCGGGCTGCAGGATGTAGCGGCCGTTGATGTAGAGATTGGACGGCGCGGTGCCGGTCTTCGGCTTTTCGACCATCTCGGTGATGCGGAAGCCGTGATGCGTGTCCTCGCCGCGGCCGACAATGCCATATTTGTGGGTTTCGGCCGGATCGCATTCCTGCACCGCGATGATGTTGTTGCCGGTCTCCTCGTAGAGCTCGACCATGGCCTTCGTGCAGCTCTTCTCCGACTGCATGATCATGTCGGGCAGCAACAGCGCGAAGGGTTCGTCGCCGACCAGTTCGCGGGCGCACCAGACGGCGTGGCCGAGCCCCATCGGCACCTGCTGGCGGGTGAACGAGGTCTGCCCCGGCGCCGGCTGCAGCCGCTGCAAGCGGGCCAGCTGATCGTCCTTGCCGCGCTGTGCCAGCGTATCATAGAGCTCGAACTGGATATCGAAATGGTCTTCTATGACCGCCTTGTTGCGGCCGGTGACGAAGATGAAATGTTCGATGCCGGCCTCGCGCGCCTCATCGACGACATACTGGATGACCGGCCGGTCGACGACGGTCAGCATCTCCTTGGGAATGGCCTTGGTGGCCGGGAGAAACCGTGTGCCGAGACCGGCGACCGGGAAAACTGCCTTGCGAACTCGCTTCATGCGTCAATTATCCGTTTGAGGGCGTGCCCGGCAATCCCGCCTCGCGACATTTTCGCGCCGGAATTGTGGATTATCGGGCCATTGAGGGAAACATCAACCGGTAAAGCATCCAGGTGTCTTTTCGTTCCAGGCGCCGCCTATGGTAAACCAATTGCTAACCCGGTTCGGCGATGAATGGTCTTTCCTGAGATAGAGAAAGGGGAAAATATGTCCGTTCGCAGTGCCGCAAAACTCTTTACCAGCGTGCTGACGGCGGCCAGCCTCTCGCTCGCCTTGCTGATGCCGGCCGGACCGGCCTTCGCCGATGCCGGTTTTCGGCAATGGGTCGCCGGCTTCCGCGCCACGGCCGTGGCGGGCGGCGTTTCCGGCGGGGTCTACGACCGAGCGTTCCGGGGCATCAATGAGCCCGACCCGGTGGTGCTGGAAAAGGCACGCACCCAGCCCGAATTCACCGCACCTGCCTGGGACTATTTCGACAACCGCGTCCACGACCAGTCCGTTGCCGTCGGCCAGCAGATGGCCAGGAAATGGAAGCCGTGGCTGGAACGGATCGAGGCGAGGTTCGGCGTCGACCGCTACATCCTGCTCGCCATCTGGTCGATGGAATCGAATTATGGCGAGATCCTCAAGCGCGACGACATCATGCGCAATGTCATCCGCTCGCTGGCAACCCTCGCCTATGGCGACCCGAAGCGTTCGAAATTCGCCCGCACCCAATTGGTCGCCGCGCTGAAAATCCTGCAGACCGGCGACATCGACGAAAGCCACCTGATGGGCTCCTGGGCCGGCGCCATGGGCCAGACCCAGTTCATCCCGACCAGCTACCAGCATTATGCCGTCGACATGGACGGCAACGGCAAGCGCGACATCTGGAATTCGATCCCCGATGCGTTGGCGACATCAGCCAATCTGCTGAAGAAGAATGGCTGGCAGGGCGGCAAGACCTGGGGCTACGAGGTCACCATTCCGGCGGGCAAACTGCCGGCCGGCTCGAAGACATTGGCGCAGTGGCAGGCGCTCGGCGTCACCAGGGCCAATGGCAAGCCGTTCAAGAACGCAACCGACAAGGCGACCCTGAAAGTGCCGGACGGCCGCGGCGGACCGGCCTTCCTGATGATCAAGAACTTCTCCGTCATCAAGGCCTACAACAACGCCGACAAATATGCCCTGGCCGTCGGCCTTCTTGCCGACGAAATCGCCGGCTCTAATGGTCTGGTGCAGGACTGGAAGCGGCCTTTCACCAAACTGTCCTTCGAGGAAAGGCAGGAGTTGCAGAAGCGGCTTTCGCAGCACGGACTTTACGACGGCAAGTTCGACGGCAAGATCGGTGACGGCACGAAAACCGCCATCATGACCTATCAGGCAACGGTCGGCTTGACCCAGGACGGGTATCCGAGCATGGAAGTGCTCAAATGGCTCAGAAAGAAATAGAGCCATCGGCAGCGCCGCGCATTGCGGCGCACAAGCGATGCCGTAGCATTGATGTGTGCATGATCCGCTGCGAGGGCCATGCACCAAGGGATGGAGAGGGTGCTTGGTTTCGGCAGCGCGTATCCGTGTGATCGTTTTCCGCTTGCCGATCCTCGTTCTGGCCATCGTTGTCCTGGCGACGGGACTCGCCGGCAGTTTCCACACACCGGCTTTGGCGCAGGAACAACCGCAGAACCGCGGCTGGTCGCTGCGCGACCTTCTGTTCCCGCGCCGCAGCGAACGCATCGAGCCGCCGCTCGACGTCCGCAAGGCAAAGCCGAAGGTCAAGAAGAAGCCCCGTGCACCCGTTGAACCTTCCGCTCCGATTGTCGAGAAGACACCGGATGCCCGCGTCGTTCTGGTGATCGGCGATTTCATGGCCAACGGCCTGGCCGAAGGCCTCGAAACAGCCTTTGCCGACAATGCCAACGTCAGGATCGTCGAGCGCGCCAACGGTTCTTCGGGTTTCGTGCGCGATGATGTCTACAATTGGCCCGAACAGGTCAAATCGCTGGTCGAGACCGAAAAACCCTCCGTGGTCGTCGTCATGCTCGGCTCCAACGACCGCCAGCAGATGCGCGTCAACGATGTGCGCGAGCAGCCGCGCTCCGAGAACTGGACCAAGGAATACGAACGCCGGACCGAAGCCTTGGGAAAGGCACTGGCGGCGACCAAGGTGCCTTATCTGTGGGTCGGCATGCCAGCCTTCAAGACGCCGAAGATGACCTCCGACATGCTGGCATTCAACGACATCTACCACTCGGCAGCCGAGAAGAACGGCGGCGAATTCGTCGATGTCTGGGACGGGTTCGTCGACGAGAACGGCGCCTTTGTCTCGACCGGCCCCGACATTAACGGCCAGGCCGTGCGGCTGCGCTCCGACGACGGCATCAACGTCTCGAAAGCCGGCAAGCGAAAGCTCGCCTTCTACACCGAAAAGCCGCTGGCCAAGATCCTCGGCCTGGCAGCGCCGGGAAGCGTGGTGACGGCTGCCGCGCCGGCCGGCGCCCCGGTCGAGGCGCCGTCGCTGCCCGCCGCCCCGATCGTGGTCGACCGCACCGTTCCAATGCTGCTCAACGATCCGGCGCTCGACGGCGGGACCGAGCTTCTCGGTGCGGCGGCGGCGCCGAAAGCCAATCCGGATCTGCCCGGCGAAAAACTAATCCTCGAAGGCAAGGCGCCCGAGGCCTCGCCCGGCCGCGCCGACGACTTCTCGTGGCCGCCCAAGGCCGCTGCCGCGACGGATACGACGACGGCGATCAACCGTTAACGGGGGAGTACCGTCGACCCCATCAGCGCTTCATCGATCGAGCGCGCGGCCTGGCGGCCTTCGCGGATCGCCCACACCACCAGCGACTGGCCGCGGCGCACATCGCCTGCGGCGTAAAGCTTGTCGACGCTGGTCTTGTAGTCGCGATCGTTGGCTTCGACATTGCGGGAACGGCGGCTGTCGGTGGTGATTTTCATCTCACCGTCCAGCTCTTTCGCGACGCCCACGGCGGCCGGGCCGGCAAAGCCGATGGCGATGAAGGCGAGGTCTGCACGGATGACGAATTCGGTGCCGGGGATAGGCTTGCGCTTCTCGTCGACCTCGCAGCACTTGACGCCGGTCAGTTGGCCGTCCTCGCCGATGAATTCGAGCGTCGCCACCTGGAATTCGCGCTCCGCACCTTCGGCCTGTGAGGACGAGGTGCGCATCTTGGTCGCCCAGTAAGGCCAGACCGAAAGCTTGTCTTCCTTCTCCGGCGGCTGCGGGCGGATGTCGAGCTGGGTGACGCGCACCGCGCCCTGGCGGAAGGCGGTGCCGACGCAGTCGGACGCGGTATCGCCGCCGCCGACGACGACGACATGCTGGCCGCCGGCGATGATCGGATGCGACGGCCAGGCCACCGACTGGATCGGCTCGCCGCCGACGCGACGGTTCTGCTGCACCAGATAGGGCATGGCGTCATAGACGCCGCCGAGATCGTCGCCCGGAATGTTGGCCGGACGCGGCGATTCCGAACCGCCGCAATAGAGCACCGCATCGTATCCGGCGAGCAACTCTGCCACCGGCTTGTCGACGCCGACATTGACGCCGCAATGGAAGGTCACGCCCTCGCCCTGCATCTGCTCGATGCGGCGGTCGATATAGTGCTTCTCGATCTTGAAGTCGGGAATGCCGTAGCGCATCAGCCCGCCGGGACGGCTCTCACGCTCATAGACGCTGACCTCGTGGCCGGCGCGGCCAAGCTGCTGCGCCGCCGCCATCCCTGCCGGGCCGGAGCCGATGACAGCGACCCGCTTGCCCGTCTTCTTCTCTGGCGGATAAGGCCGGATATGGCCGGTTTCATAAGCCTTGTCGGCGATTGCCTGTTCGACAGTCTTGATGGCAACCGGAATGTCCTCGAGGTTCAGCGTGCAGGCTTCCTCGCAGGGCGCGGGGCAGATGCGGCCGGTGAACTCGGGGAAATTGTTGGTCGAATGCAGGTTGCGGATCGCATTGTCCCAGTCGCCATTGTAGACGAGGTCGTTCCAGTCCGGGATCTGGTTGTGGATCGGGCAACCGGTCGGCCCGTGGCAGAACGGGATGCCGCAATCCATGCAGCGCGCGGCCTGTTTCTCGACCTCCTTGTCCGACATCGGCAGCGTGAATTCACGAAAATGCCGGATGCGGTCGGAGGCCGGCTGGTACTTGTGCACCTGCCGGTCGATTTCGAGAAAGCCTGTTACCTTGCCCATAGTCCAGTTCCTGCTGTCCAGATGGTGCGGTTTTCGCACCCGTTAACCCCTTGAGGCAGCCGTGGCAACCTTGCATCCGAGGTCAAACTGTCGCTGAAAGTTCCGCCGGGAAGCCTGCGCCTCCCGGCAAGTCGAAAAACCTATTCCGCCGCCACGCCCATGCGCATGCGTTCCATCTCGATCAGCGCGCGGCGGTATTCGACCGGCATGATCTTGCGGAATTTCGGCCGGAAGGTCGTCCAGTCGTCGAGTATCTCGCGGCCGCGTACCGAACCGGTGAAATGGACGTGGTTCGAGATAAGCTGGTAAAGCCGTTCCTCGTCATGGGTGGTCATGTCGCCCGAGACGTCGACGCGACCCTTGTGGTCGAGGTCACCGCCATGATGCAGCAGCCTTTCCATCAGATCGTCTTCTTCCGGAACCGGCTCCAGCTCGACCATCGCCATGTTGCAGCGCGCGGCGAAATCGCCGGCCTCATCCAGAACATAGGCCACGCCGCCCGACATGCCGGCAGCGAAGTTGCGACCGGTCTGGCCGATGACGACGACGATGCCGCCGGTCATGTATTCGCAGCCATGATCGCCGACGCCTTCAACGACGGCGGCGACGCCCGAATTGCGCACCGCGAAGCGCTCGCCGGCGACACCTGCGAAATAGGCCTCGCCCTCGGTCGCGCCATAGAGGACGGTGTTGCCGACGATGATCGATTCCGCCGCGACGATCCTGGACTCCTCCGGCGGCCGGATGACGATGCGTCCGCCCGACAGGCCCTTGCCGACATAGTCGTTGGCCGCACCGACGAGATCGAACGAGATGCCGCGCGCCAGGAAGGCGCCGAACGACTGGCCGGCGGTGCCGGTCAGCTTCACCTGGATCGTGTCCTCGCGCAGGCCCTTGTGCCTGAAGCGCTTGGCGACTTCGCCCGACAGCATGGCGCCCGTGGAGCGATCGACATTGCGGATGTCGACCTCGATCTTGACCGGCTGCTTGCTTTCGAGCGCGGGCTTCGCCAGTTCGATTAGCTTGCGATCGAGTACATCGTCGATCGGGTGTTTCTGCCGTTCGGTCCAGTGCACCGCCTCATGCGGCGCGTCCGGCTTGAAGAACATCTTGCCGAAATCGAGCCCACGCGCCTTCCAATGCTGGATCATCTCGCGCTTTTCCAGCAGGTCGCTGTCGCCGATGATCTGGTCGATATGGGTGTAGCCCATCTCGGCCAGCAGCCCCCTCACCTCTTCCGCAACATAGAAGAAGAAGTTGATGACATGCTCGGGCGTGCCCTTGAAACGCTTGCGCAGAACCGGATCCTGCGTCGCGACGCCGACCGGGCAGGTGTTCAAGTGGCACTTGCGCATCATGATGCAGCCGGCCGCGATCAGCGGCGCGGTCGAGAAGCCGAACTCGTCGGCACCGAGCAGCGCACCGATGATGACGTCGCGCCCCGTGCGCAAGCCGCCATCGACCTGCAGCGCAACGCGCGAGCGCAGCCCGTTCAGCACCAGCGTCTGGTGCGTCTCGGCTAGGCCCATTTCCCACGGGCTGCCGGCATGCTTGAGCGAGGTCAGCGGCGACGCGCCGGTGCCGCCATCATAGCCCGATATGGTGATGTGGTCGGCGCGTGCCTTGGCGACGCCGGCCGCAACCGTACCGACACCGACTTCCGACACCAGCTTTACCGAGACATCGGCCGCCGGGTTGACGTTCTTCAGATCGTAGATCAGCTGCGCCAGATCCTCGATCGAATAGATGTCGTGATGCGGCGGCGGCGAGATCAGGCCGACGCCAGGCGTCGAGTGCCGGACCTTGGCGATGGTGGCGTCGACCTTGTGGCCGGGCAGCTGGCCGCCCTCACCGGGCTTGGCGCCCTGCGCGACCTTGATCTGCATGACATCGGAATTGACGAGATACTCGGCGGTGACGCCAAACCGCCCCGAGGCGACCTGCTTGATCGCCGAACGTTCGGGGTTCTTGCTGCCGCCGGGCAGCGGCAGATAGCGGTCGGCCTCTTCGCCGCCCTCGCCGGTGTTCGACTTGCCGCCGATCTGGTTCATGGCGCGCGCCAGCGTCGTGTGTGCCTCGCGCGAGATCGAGCCGAACGACATCGCCCCGGTCGAGAAGCGCTTGACGATATCGGCCGCCGACATCACGTCCTCTATCGCCACCTTCTTGCGGCCGGTCTCTTCCGCAAGCTTGATCCTGAACAGGCCGCGTATGGTCTGGGCACGGGCCGTCTCGCTGTCGATCTGCGCGGAATACTCCTTGAACGTCTCCCACGAGCCCTGACGCACGGCGTGCTGCAAGGTGGCGACGGCGTCGGGCGACCACATATGGGCTTCGCCGCGCATGCGGTACATGTACTCGCCGCCGACCTCGAGGCTGTTGCGCAGCACCGGATCGTTGCCGAAACCGTCGGTGTGGCGGCTGAGCGTCTCAGCCGCGACCTCGTCCAGGCCGACACCTTCGATCAGCGTCGCTGTGCCGGTGAAGTACTTCTCGACGAAATCCGACTTCAGCCCGATGGCGTCGAATATCTGCGCGCCGCAATAGGACTGGTAGGTGGAGATGCCCATCTTCGACATCACCTTGAGGATGCCCTTGCCGATCGACTTGATATAGCGCGAGACCACCTCGTAGGCGTCGACCTCCGCCGGCAGTTCGCCACGCTTGTGCATGTCGAGCAGCGTGTCGAAAGCAAGGTAGGGGTTGATCGCCTCGGCGCCGTAGCCGGCGAGACAGCAGAAATGATGCACTTCGCGGGGCTCGCCGGATTCGACAACCAGGCCGACCGCGGTGCGCAGACCCTTGCGGATCAGATGGTGGTGCACGGCAGCCGTCGCCAGCAGTGCCGGAATGGCGATACGGTCGGGACCCACCTGGCGGTCGGACAGGATGATGATGTTGTAGCCGCCGGCAACGGCCGCCTCGGCGCGCTCGCACAGACGCTCGACGGCGCCCTGCATGCCGGCCGCGCCCTCGCTCGACCCGTAGGTGATGTCGATGGTCTTGGTGTCGAAACGGTCCTCGGTGTGGCCGATCGAGCGGATCTTTTCCAGATCGCCATTGGTCAGGATCGGCTGGCGCACTTCGAGCCGCTTGCGGCGCGAATTGCCGACCAGGTCGAAGATGTTCGGCCGCGGCCCGATGAACGAGACAAGGCTCATCACCAGTTCCTCGCGGATCGGGTCGATCGGCGGGTTGGTGACCTGGGCAAAATTCTGCTTGAAGTAGGTGTAGAGCAGCTTCGACTTGTCCGACATCGCCGAGATCGGCGTGTCCGTGCCCATCGAACCCACCGCTTCCTGGCCGGTGGTCGCCATCGGCGACATCAACAGCTTGGTGTCTTCCTGGCTGTAGCCGAAAGCCTGCTGGCGATCGAGCAGGCTGACATCCTTGCGCAGCGCGCGCGGCTCGACCGGCTTCAGATCCTCCAGGATCAGCTGCGTGTTGTTGAGCCAGGTCTTGTAGGGATGCCTGGTGGCGATCTCCGACTTGATCTCCTCGTCGGAAATGATGCGGCCCTTGGCAAGGTCGATCAGAAGCATGCGGCCAGGCTGCAGCCGCCACTTCTTGACGATCCTCTCCTCCGGCACCGGCAGCACGCCGGCTTCGGACGCCATGATGACGCGGTCGTCGTCGGTGACGATGTAGCGCGCCGGGCGCAGCCCGTTGCGGTCGAGCGTGGCGCCGATCTGGCGGCCGTCGGTGAAGGCGACCGCGGCCGGCCCGTCCCACGGCTCCATAAGCGCTGCATGGTATTCGTAGAAAGCCTTGCGATCGGCATCCATCAGCTTGTTGCCGGCCCAGGCTTCCGGGATCAGCATCATCATGGCGTGGCTGAGGCTGTAGCCGCCCTGGAACAGGAATTCGAGCGCATTGTCGAAGCACGCCGTGTCGGACTGGCCGTCATAGGAGATCGGCCACAGCTTGGAGATGTTGTTGCCGAACAGTTCGGAATCGACCGAGGCCTGGCGCGCCGCCATCCAGTTGTTGTTGCCGCGCACCGTGTTGATCTCGCCATTATGCGCGACCATGCGGTAGGGGTGCGCCAGCTTCCAGGACGGGAAGGTGTTGGTCGAGAAGCGCTGGTGGACAAGGATCAGCGCGGTCTCGAAACGCGGATCCGACAAATCCTTGTAATAGGCGCCGACCTGGTAGGCCAGGAACATGCCCTTGTAGACAATGGTACGCGCCGATAGCGACACACAGTAGGCGCCGATATCCTTGTTGTTGTTCTCGGCGTAGATACGGCCGGAAATCACCTTGCGCAGCAGGTACAGCCTGGCCTCGTATTCCTCGTCATCTGGAATGTCCGATGTGCGGCCGATGAAGACCTGGCGATGGAACGGTTCGGAGGCCGCAATATCGGGCGCCTTCGACAGCGATGAATTGTCGACTGGCACGTCGCGAAAGCCTAAAAGCGGCAGCCCTTCTGACAGCGCCGATTCGGCGATGATCTCTTCGATATGGGCGCGCAGTGCCGCATCCTGCGGCATGAACCAGTGGCCGACGCCGTATTGGCCTGCCGCCGGCAGTTCGACGCCCTGGGCCGCCATCTCTTCGCGGAAGAAATGATCGGGAATCTGCACCAGCACGCCGGCGCCGTCGCCCATCAGCGGATCGGCGCCGACAGCGCCGCGATGCGTCAGGTTTTCGAGCACGAAGAGCCCGTCCTTGACGATCTGGTGCGACTTCACGTTCTTCATGTTGACGATGAAGCCGACGCCGCACGCGTCATGCTCGTTGCGCGGATCGTAGAGACCCTGCGCGGCCATACCGTTGCCGGTCAGGCCGTTGGTGGTTCGGCCTTCTTTGGTCAGAACGGTATTTTTAACGGCTGCCGCTTTCGTCTGCGCGGCCTGGCCGATAATCGCAGATGGCGTCAGTTCCGTCATCGTCCTGTCCTCCGTTCCGGCCCCTTGCACGTCTAGCATTTGGGGCGCTGGTCTACCTTGGGAAGCGACTGGCTTCCGCTCTCATTCTTGCGGCACGTCTTTTCGAAATCCTTGGCGGACCGTGCGGTGCACCGCCGGTTCGTATCCGGTATCGTACAGGCCACAGCCGAGCCGTCTACCCGTCGCTCGCGGCAACGGCCGGAGTGGCCCAAATGATACGCCAATCCAGCCTGACTTGTGCGACAAAATAAGACAGCACTACTGTCCTAAATTTTTATGGCAGAAATCCTGGGCGCACACAAGACCGATTCACCAAATCTTGGACGTTTGGCGACAGAAAATTACGTCAGGCCCTGTTGAAACGAAATTTCGGTCCCGGCGCTCCTTCGTGATCGCCTTTGGCTTCACCGCTTTTTCAGCCCTTGGCCCTTGCGCGTCAAACCCCGAAACGGCCATGGTCGCGCTCTTGTCGCAACCAGACTTTCTCAACCAGGCAGGGACTTTCCTGATGTTCTTTGCATCCGACAACTGGGCGGGCGTCCATTCCAACATTGCCGCCGGGCTGTCAGCCAATGCCGGCGGCTTTTCGACCGCCTATGGCGATGGCGATCTCGACCGCGCCGTCTACCAGCGTTTCAGCGAGATCTTCGAACGCGAGGTCGCGGTGTTCTTCGTCGCTACCGGCACGGCGGCCAACTCGCTGTCCCTGGCCGCTTACAACAAGCCCGGCGGCATTTCCTTTGCGCACCGCGAATCGCACATCATCGAGGACGAATGCGGCGCGCCGGAATATTTCAGCGGCGGCTCGCGTCTCCATGCTGTCGACGGCGCCCTGGGCAAGATCGATCCGCACAATCTTGAACGCGCCGTCGCCCGTTTCGCACCCGAAATCGTCCATTGGGGACGCCCGACGGCCGTCTCGATCACCCAATCGACCGAAGTCGGCACAGTGTACGGGCTCGACGACATTTCCACCATTTCGGAGATCGCCAAACGCTTTTCCCTGCCGCTGCATATGGACGGCGCCCGTTTTGCCAACGCATTGGTCGCGCTTGAGACGACGCCGGCCGAAATGACCTGGAAGCGCGGCGTCGATATCGTCTCGTTCGGCGGCACCAAGAACGGCTGCTGGTGCGCCGAAGCGGTGGTGCTGTTCGATCTAGACCGCGCCAAGGAGCTGTCCTTCCTGCGCAAGCGCGCCGCACAGCTGTTCTCCAAGTCGCGCTTCATCGCAGCGCAGTTCGACGCCTACTTCACGGACGGCCTGTGGCTGGACATGGCCCGTCATGCCAATGCCATGGCCGCGCGCCTGGCGGCTGCGATCGAGGATTCGGCAACGGCTAAGCTCGCCTGGTTGCCGCAGGCCAACGAGGTGTTCGCGGTGATGAAAAAGGCGGAAGCCGAAAGGCTGCAATCCGTCGGCGCCGCCTTTTACGACTGGCACAGGCCGCGCGGCTTCGACGGCCATGTCGGCGACGACGAGTTGCTCTATCGCTTCGTCACGAGCTTTGCCACGACTTCAGATGAGGTCGATCGCTTCGGCCAGATGATCGCCTGAACCCGCGAGACCGCGCCAATGACAAAGCCACCTCTCGGCTCAACCATGCGGCTGGTTCGCCCGGCGCCAAACGTGCTCGGCTTCTACGATGGCCGCGTTGACGGCGTTCGCGCCTGGTCGGACGAGCCGAACTGGCTGGACGACGGCGCCTATGCCCTCGGCATCTGCACCTATGCGATCGTCGATGGCTCGCAGGCGCTTGTCTACGACACGCATATTTCGCTGCCTCACGCGCGCTTCATCAGGCAGACGCTCGAAGACATGGGGGTCAGCTCGATCCGGGTGGTGCTCAGCCACTGGCATGACGATCATATTGCCGGCAATGAGGTGTTTCAGGATTGCGAGATTATCGCCAACACGCTCACCGCCTCGGCGCTCGCGAACAACCGGGCTGAGATCGAAAGCGGTGTTCCACCGATCAAGCCTCTCGTGCTGCCGAACAGGACCTTCGCAGGCAGTCTTGACCTCGCCGTTGGATCGATCGCCGTCGAACTGCGTCAGGTCGAAATCCACAGCCATGACGGCACGGTGCTGTTCATGCCCGAAACCGGCCTGCTCCTGGCGGGCGACACGCTCGAGGATCCGATCACCTATGTCAGCGAGGCGGATCGGCTGGCGCAACATCTGGTCGATCTCGAACGCATGGCCGGCTGGTCGATAGACCGCATCTTGCCCAATCACGGCTCGCTCGAAGCGATTGAGCGAGGCGGCTACGACAAAGGCCTCATCGCCGCGACGCAAGCCTACGTTCAAAAACTGCTTCGCTGCCGGCGTGAGCCTGATCTTGCGAAGCAGGATCTGAAAACCTGCGGCGCCGACATATTCGCCACGGGCGCGGTCGAGTACTTCGCGCTGTACGAGCCCGTCCACCGGCAAAACGTCGAGGCCGTTCTCGCAACCGGCACCGATCGCTAAGCAAGGAAAGGCCGCGCCAAAAGCTCGAGGCCAAGCAAGATCAGGAAAACAAGAAACCAGCGCCGGAAGGTCGCCGGGCTGATCCGCTGCCGGAGCAACTGTCCGAGCCACATGCCGAGCAAGGCCGGCGCAACCGCCAGCGACGACATGGCGACATGCCCGACCTGGAACGCGCCGTGCGAGGCAAGGCCGGCAGCGAGCGCGATCGTCGACACGGTGAAGGACAGGCCGAGCGCCTGGATCAGATCGCCACGGCTCAAGCCCAGCGCCTGAATGTAAGGTACAGCGGGCACGACGAACACGCCGGTGCCGCCGGTGACGATGCCGGTAAGGAAACCGACGATGGGCGACGACCAGCGCTCGGCTGACGCGGGAACCGTCAACTGCCGCGCCAGCAGCGTATAGACGGCATAGACGATCAGCGCCGCCCCGAGGCCGGCCGTCGTCCATTTGACATTGTCGCTGGCCAGCAGCCATGAGCCGGCCAGCGTGCCGGCGACGATGCCGACCATCATCAGCCACAGCCGCCTGAGGATCCATCCGAAGCTCGGGCCGGCAAACAGCTGCCAGATATTGGTGACGAAGGACGGCACGATCAGCAGCGAAGCCGCGGCGACCGGCGGCATGATTGTGCCCAGCAGCCCCATCGCCAACGTCGGCAGTCCCATACCGGTAACGCCCTTGACGATGCCGGCCAGCAGGAAGGTCACCGCAATGGTTGCCGTTAGGGCCAGGGAAAAATCAGCCGAAAGATCAGACATCGCCCTTCATGGGAAGACGGCGCCCGCCGCAAAAGAGCCAGAACTCTTCGGTTGGGGTGACAGAGGCTGCGGCGAAAAAAAGCGGCGCCTCGCGGCGCCGCTTTCGTCTCGGGAGGAGACGCTTTCAACCTTGGGCGTTGTGACGCCGCCGTCTTGATCACGCGGCGTTCTTGGCCTCGATCTGCTTGGCGTTGGCCGAAGAGGCGGTAATCGCGATCTTGCGCGGCTTCAGCTCCTCGGGGATGTTGCGCTTAAGGTCGACGAAAAGCAGGCCGTTCTTCAGGGTGGCGCCGACGACCTCGACATGGTCGGCAAGCTGGAAGCGGCGCTCGAACGAACGCGAGGCAATGCCGCGGTAGAGCAGCTCGGAGCCTTCGCCATTGCCCTCTTCCTTGCGCTCACCCTTGACGGTCAGCACGTTGCGGTGGGCTTCGATCGAAATCTCTTCGTCCGAGAAGCCGGCAACCGCCATCGAGATGCGATAGGCGTCCTCGCCGGTGCGCTCGATGTTGTAGGGCGGATAGGTCTGCGCGCCATCGGGCTGGGCCAGCGAGTCGAGCATGGTGAACAGGCGGTCGAAGCCGACGGTCGAGCGATAGAGCGGGGAAAAATCAACGTGACGCATGAGGTGTTCTCCTGTTGAGCAACATGTTTGCGTGTGGCCGGTGCGAAACCCTGGAAAGGCGTTTCGGGTGGACCAGCAGCCCCGACATCGGCGGCTGCATCCGACATTTGGGGAGCGCAAAAGCGCATTTCAAGGATTTTTGAAGAGCGCCAATCGAGGCGTCGATGAACGGCAGATGAACCGCTGCTTCGGCGCCCGTTCAGCCGGCCGGCGCTAGAGTGCCCCCAGGATAAAGAACCAGGCGGCGCCGGATGAAAGCGCCGCGACGAGGCCGACCGGGTGTAACGTCCCTTCCTCCCGGATCGACAGAGGCCGGAAGCACGCCGCCGCAGGCTGCTTCCGGCCTTGCTTGTCGTTCGTCCGCCCCCTTGGCGTCCTCCCTTTGCTTTTCATCCGATGGCGTCTATCACCATGCCGACGCCCCTGCCGGGTGAGACACCACGAACACGCAAGCGCCTAATGACGGATCTCTTCCATCCCACGCCAGGCAATCCGCCGCCGCAAAATGTCGGCGGCGGCTTTTTCACCACGCGCGACGGCAAGAAGATCCGCTACGGCCTGTTTGCCGCGGTCACCCGGCCGCTGAAAGGCACCGTCGTGCTGCTGCCCGGCCGCAACGAGTGCATCGAGAAATATTTCGAAACCATCCGCAACCTGACCGACCGCGGCCTCGGCGTCGCCACCCTCGACTGGCGCGGCCAGGGCGATTCCGACCGGCTGATCGCCGACCCGCAACGCGGCTATGTCCGCTCCTTCTACGATTACACCGGCGACCTCGAACAGTTCTTCGAGGATATCGTGCTGCCCGACTGCCGCGGCCCGTATTACATCCTCGCCCATTCCATGGGCGCCGTGATCGCGCTGCTCGCGGCGCCGTCGATGGTCAACCGGGTGCGTCGCATGGTGCTGATTGCGCCTTTCCTGACGGTGCCCGACTCGCCCGTGTCGGCAAAAACGGCGCGCCGCGTCTGCTCGGTATTGTGCTTTCTCGGCCTCGGTCGGCTCTACGCCGCCTGGGGTCCGCGTCCCAGGGAAACCCTGCCCTTCGCCCTCAACAAGGTGACATCGGACCCCGGGCGCTATCAGCGCAACACGAAAATCTACGAGCACTATCCGCAACTGGCGCTCGGCGGGCCGACGATCCGCTGGCTGCAGGCGGCAATCAAGGCAGGCGAAGCCATCAGCGAGCCCGACTTCATGGCCAGGATCCAGGTGCCGCTGCTGATGATCGCCGCCGGCGCCGATCAGGTCGTCTCGACCAAGGCCGTGGAAGCCTATGCCAGGCGTCTGCGTCTGGGCTCGCTGCTGATGATCGATGGCTCGAAACACGAGATCCTGCAGGAGGCCGATGTCTATCGCGAGCAGTTGCTCGCCGCCTTCGACGCCTTCATGCCCGGCAACGACGACCCGACAGCCTGATGCCGCCGGCGCTGCATGTTGCGGCGCCTTGAGCTTGCGCCTGCTGACAGCCTTCTGTCAGGAGCAGCGCCGGCAGCACACAAAGAGCTAAAGATTCTGACAGCCGGTGCCGCCCCGGAATGCTCATCTCTCCGCGTACTGAACGCCAAGGAGATGACGTCATGACCGAGAAAACCTGCGCTGCCTGCGATTGCCAGCTGGACGCCAACCCGATCCGCGTCAAGGTCGGCGGCAAGACCGTCGAGGTCTGCTGCGAGGAATGCGCGATTGCGCTGAACGAAGCCGGCGCCTCAGTGGCCGGCGCATCAGTGGCCGGCAACGGGGAAGCCTGAGCGATGCGCCCAGATCATGCAGCGGCGGCGCAATGCCTCGCACATCAGCCGACAACTCAAACCGCGACGTTCCGGCGGTCCTTGCGGACACAAGGCATCGCGGCGGCCAACTGGATCGGCCGTCAACTGGAAAGGCGCCGAAGCCGCCTTGCCTTGCTCGAAATGACCGACGAACAGCTCAAAGACATCGGTCTGTCGCGCAGCGACGCTCACTGCGAATACATGCGCCGTTTGTGGGACTGAGCCATCGCCGTTACGAAGGGCCCGACAGGTGAAGTCTCCTGACAGGTTTGGACAAGCCAATCGCCTAAATGTGCCGGAGCAGCTTTCGGTGCAAGGGTAGAATGCAACGGCCATGTCTCAGCTCACCATGTCGCAGTTCACGGTACAGACGCTTCTGGACACCGGCACCGTCGGGGTGAGGGATGTCCTCTGCAGCGGCGAATGCCGGCACAAGAGCGAAGAAGAGTGCACCGCTGCCACGCATCTTGTGTTTCCCTATCGCGGCGTCTTCGTGCGCCATGTCGGCCGCAACGATGCGGTCGCCGAAGCCAACCAGTTGTTGTTCTTCAACAACGCCGAAGGCTACCGGATCAGCCATCCCGTCGAGGGTGGCGATTCCTGCCTCGATCTCGTTGTCGAGGAGGCGCAACTGCAGGAGCTGACGCCGAAGGAGCAGTTGCGCTTGGGCAGCGCCGTGGCGTTTCGTCGCCAGCGCCGCCGCATCGACCCGCGGGCTCAGGCGCTGGTGGCGGTGCTGCGCCACAGCCTGAGCCGCAACATTGCCGAAACGCTGGAGGCCGAAACCCTGGCGCTGACGCTGGTGCGGCGCTCCCTCGGCGAGCGCACCTCGCATGCCGCCGGCGCCAGCGCTGGCCGGCAGAAGCTGGTCGATCGCGCCAAGCTCGTCCTGTCCTCGGATCTTTCGCGGCGCTGGACGCTGGCCGAGATCGCCGCTGAAGTCGGGGTATCACCGGTTTATCTCACGCAGGTTTTCCAGCAGGTCGAGGCGATGCCGCTCTATCGCTACCATCTGCGCCTGCGGCTGGCGCGCGCGCTCGACCTGCTTGGCCGCTACGACAATCTGACCACGCTCGGCCTGGACCTCGGCTTCTCCAGCCACAGTCATTTCAGCTCAGCGTTCAGGCAGGTCTACGGGCGAACGCCGGCGGAATTCCAGCGCTCGATCAAGCCGCGCTGATCGGGTCGACTATCAGCCCCGCAGGGCTGCCATTGCAGCCGCGTGAAGCTCCGGCGTTGCGGCGGCCAGGATGTCGCCGCCCTTTTCCGCCGGACCGCCCTCGAATGTGGTGACGACGCCGCCGGCCTTTTCGATGATCGGGATCAGCGCCACGATGTCGTAGGGTTTCAATCCGGGATCGGCGACGATGTCGACGCTGCCCGAGGCAATCATGGCAAAGGCGTAGCAATCGGCTCCGTAGCGGGCGAGCTGGATCTGTTTCTCGAACGCGTCGTAGCGGATGCGCGCCTCGCCCTTGAAAAGCGCCGGCGTGGTGGTGAACAAGGTCGCCTCGTCAAGCTTCGTCCTCTTGCGGGTCGACAGCTTCCGCGGCCCACCGGGGCCTTCGTAGTGGGAGCCGGAAGCGTTGGCGTAGAACAGCTCGCCGGTGAACGGCTGCGCCATCATACCGGCGACGGCGTCACCGTCGACCGTCAATCCGACCAGCGTTCCCCACACCGGCAGGCCTGAGATGAAGGCGCGGGTACCATCGATCGGATCGATCACCCAGACATGCCTTGAGGAGATGTTTTCGCTGCCATGTTCTTCGCCAAGGATACCGTGATCGGGATACTCAGCCGAGATCAGCGCCCGGATGGCGCGCTCGGCCTCGCGGTCGGCCTCGGTGACCGGGTCGAAACTGCCTTTTTCCTTGTTGGCCACCGCGCCCTGTGCGCGGAAACGCGGCAATGTTTCAGCCGCCGCCGCTTGCGCGATCCGGCGCATGAAATCGATGCTGATGTCCACGTGATTCTCCCGCATTGCAGAGTGCCAACCCGGTCTGCAGGCACTTTCCCGCCAAAACAAGCCGGTTTATCGATTTTAGAGACATCAGCGTTGCCGAAATGTCACACATCGGCGCCATCGAAACGCATTTTCACATCAGAGTGAATTAAAAAAGCGTGGGATCGATTGACATTTGTGCATCGCACAATAAATTTGTTCTCGGACAGGTTTTCCTGTCCATGCCCTCCTTGGGCGTTTCCTCCCTAGACTTCGACCGTGTCGTGCAAACGATGCGGTCTTTTTTTACGCTACGGGATGGCCAGCGCGGGATCTCATGAACAGCCGCCGCTCCGTGTCATTCGGCGGCCAGCGGCAGGTCTATGAAGTGGTGGTCGGGCATCGCCATCAGGTCGGCCGAAAAGCGCGCCATATCGTCGGCCAGCGCATCGAAGCCGGCCGATTTCTGGAACGTCCGCTCATTCATGTAGAGGCCGCGATTGACCTCGATCTGCAGCGCATGCAGATGGCGCGCCGGCCGGCCGTAATGCTCGGTGATGAAGCCGCCTGCATAGGGTTTGTTGTGCGCGACGGTGTAGCCCATGCCGATGAGCAGGCCGATCGCCGTTTCGGTCAGGGCCGCCGTGGCCGAGATGCCGAAACGGTCGCCGACGATGAAATCCGGCCGCAGGCCGCTGTCGCCCACCCTGATGCTCGCCGGCATCGAATGGCAGTCGATCAGCACGGCATAGCCGAACCTGGCATGGGTTCTGGTCAAAAGCCGCTTCAGCGTCTCGTGATAGGGTTTGTAGACCACCTCTATGCGCTGGACGGCCTCCGCCAGCGGCAGACGGCCGGAATAGATGTCGAGCCCCTCGCCCACCAGCTTGGGCACGGTGCCGAGCCCGCCGGCAACGCGCGCCGAGCGGATGTTGCAGAAGGACGGCACCGGCTCGGCGAACATGCGCGGGTCGAGTTCCCAGGGTTCGCGATTGACGTCGAGGTAGGCGCGCGGAAAATTCGCCGCCAGCATCGGCGCGCCCAGCACCACCGCGCTGCCGAACAGCTCGTCGACATAGCAATCCTCGGAGCGGCGGATGGCGTTCCGGTCGAGCCGCGCCATGGCCAGGAAGCGGTCTGGATAATAGCGGCCGCTATGCGGTGAGTTGAAGACGAAGGGAACGCGCTGCTCGGCGCCCGATCGGATTTCGAAGGGTGGAACGACCGAAAAATCTTCGGCTGCCGTCGTCAATTTGAACGAACCCGGAAACAGCAATGCATCATGATGGGAAACTGCCACCTCATCGGCCGCATGTCCAGCATTTCGGCATGTCAGGAACCCCGTCAAATCAGGATTAATGCCGCCAACGTTCACTTGATGTTTACCGTCAGGTCCTCATATACAGGATGGTTAACGGGCTTGCCGGACGGCAGGCTTGGCTGGGGTGATTCGGACGGGACAAGATGGCACGCATTCTGCTGGCGGAAGACGACGACGACATGCGCCGGTTCCTGGTCAAGGCACTGGAGCGGGCCGGCTACCACGTCAGCGATTTCGACAATGGCGCCAGCGCCTACGAGCGGCTGCGCGAAGAACCTTTCTCCCTGCTGCTGACCGATATCGTCATGCCGGAGATGGACGGCATCGAACTCGCCCGCCGCGCCACCGAGATCGATCCCGACCTGAAGGTGATGTTCATCACCGGTTTCGCGGCCGTCGCGCTCAACCCCGATTCCAAGGCGCCGAAAGACGCCAAGGTGCTGTCCAAGCCCTTCCACCTGCGCGATCTCGTCAACGAGGTCGAAAAAATGCTTCAGGCCGCCTGAAGCGCGCACAGTGTGATCTCGCCGCTTCGTCGGCGGCGCGACAAAACGAGCCTTTCTTTCCCTTTTCCGGCTATTGACGCGCTGGACCAAAAATGGTGTATGCGCGGCTTCGGATGGGCGTGTAGCTCAGCGGGAGAGCACTGCATTGACATTGCAGGGGTCACAGGTTCAATCCCTGTCACGCCCACCATCCTTTCTAACTTGGCCAAGCCCGTTTTTGGCGCACCCCTTCGACAACTTAGCCGGTAAGGCGGCCACCGCTTGTGGCAGCCGCCTCGTTCAAACGCGACGCGCTTTAGACGTGGTGCGGGCTTAGCGTCCTTGAAGGCGCAGGCTCGATGCCGTCCTCCATAAGAATATCCTTCTTGCGAGCGAACGCGACGAAGACGCCTCGTGCTGTCTCGGGTTCCACATCGCCAATCAGAGCGGCTTTGCAAGCGCGAATAGCAGCTCTCTGCTCCGGGCTGTTGCCACACCATTCGGATGCGAATTGATAGGCATCTGCGACCGTGTTGAGTTGGCGGGGAAAGCCCAATCCCACCCACACCCGGACTGGCTTTTCAAAAGGTTTCGATAGCATCATGACCTCCTTTCCTAATGCATGTCACCCAGAAGTATGCCGCGGTTCTGGGACAACGACATGCATCAAAACAAAGACTTAAAGCGTGTCGCATGAATCCGTTTCGCGACGCGCTTTAGGCAGTCACTCCTCCGCCTTCGCCACCTCTGCCCATCATCCACGGCATTGTCGTGGATACTTCCTCAAGGATTCTGGCTGCTTTCGCAAAACCGCTGAACGCGTCTCTGGCTGCGGAAAGCGGATAATCGCTATCGAAAGCTCGCTGGCAGGCCCGCAATGCGGTTTGGTGAATGGGGCCGCGCCTGTCCTTCGGCCATTCATAGAGGAACTCCAGAGCGTCCTCGAGACACGTGATTTCCTGAACAAGGTTGTCGCCGCTTTTCACGAAAACGGCGCTGTCAAACATCCGATCGTTCATATGATCCTCCAAATTGAACGAACCATTGAGTTTCATGGTTTGCGCGGTCCAGGCCAACTGCAGGCGCGCGACAGAGGCGCGCCAGTACGTCCTGCAGTGATCATCTTCGTTTCTCCGCAATCACAGCCTCCCGGCCGGAACCGGGAGGCGGACCCGCAGTTCAAAGTGTGACAGATCGACAGGATTACGCGGCTTTACGCGCGCGGTCCGTGTCTTGCGTGATCTGAGTGGCGGCCGTCGGCGTGTCGCCGACGCCGACGCCGATGCTAATGCGGCGCGGTTTCAGCTCTTCGGGAATCTCACGGACGATGTCGATCGAGAGGAGGCCATTCTCCAGTTTGGCTGCCTTGATCTTCATGTGGTCGGCAAGCTTGAACGTCTGCCTGAAACTGCGATAGGCGATGCCCTGGTGCAGCAGCTGGCGTCCGCTCTGATCATCAGCCTTCTGGCCTACCACGACCAGTTCGGGTCCATGCTGGGTCAGCTCAACCTCATCCTGGCTGAAGCCTGCGATGGCCATCGAGATACGGTAATCGTTCTCGTCGACCTTCTCGATGTTATAGGGCGGCCAGTCTGGACGCGTGCCGCTGTCGAGCATGTCNACGGTAATCGTTCTCGTCGACCTTCTCGATGTTATAGGGCGGCCAGTCTGGACGCGTGCCGCTGTCGAGCATGTCGAAAAGCCGGTCGAAACCGACGGTGGTCCGATAGAGGGTATCAAAGGTTCTCATAGCCACATCCTCCTTGAAGCAACATGGGTACAAGGACGCCGCCCCGTGCGGCGCCGCCATTTTTTGCCGAGCCTTATGGCCTTGGCGGAAATCGAATTAGGAGGCGCCCCAAATGAGTTCAAGAGCATCTCGAATTTTTTTTTAGTAGCATCCTTCGCATCGACGGAAAGCGAAATCTGAGTTTCTACGGGACCTTCCCTTCGAACAGTCGAACAGCCCCTTGAAGTACATATCCGGCGGGAAGTTTTCGCGCGATCTGCGCGACCGCATCGTCTACTGCCCCGCCGTCCCGTTTCGTATTCAAATGCCGGCCAGCAAGAACCGGGTAGCGGCCTTCCGATCCGTAAATCCACCCTGTCGGGGGCGAAACGTCCCGGCACGTGCCGGGACGTTTCTGGCTCGCGGATCACTGTGGCCGCGGATCGGGCCTGTCGGGCTTGTCATGAGGGGTGTTGTTGCCTTCACGGCACGGTGTGCCGATGCCGCAGCATTTGCCGTTGTAGGTGACACCGGGCTTGGTCTTCTCGCATTCCCTCGGCGGTGCCGTCTGACACCCTGCCAGCACCGAAACCGCGATGGCGGCGAGAAATGCGTTTCTTGAAGTGATAAACATTGACGTTCTCCTTGATGGACCGTGTTTGCTACACACCGCCTGGTCGCGGGCGGCAGCGAAATGGTTCAAGGAAAATTGGAATCAGGCCGCGCCGAGGCGGACATCACCCTTCTCAATATGGTTGAGAAACCACGCATATGTCTGTTCCAATCCATCGCGAAGCGCGTAGCGCGGGCGCCATCCCGTCGCAAACAGCCGCGAAACATCCATCAACTTGCGCGGCGTGCCATCTGCCTTGGTCGTATCGAAGGCGATATCAGCCTCGACGCCGGCGACCGATGCGACGGTCTGGGCAAGCTCGGCAATGGTGACATCCTCGCCCGAACCGACATTGACGTGGCTGTCGCCGGCATAATTCTTCAACAGCCAGACCAAGGCACCGGCGGCGTCGTCGACATGCAGGAATTCACGCCGTGGCGTGCCCGAGCCCCAGACCTCGAGGCTGTTGCCGCCGCTCAGCGCCAGTGCATGCGCCTTTCGCATCAGGGCCGGCACGACATGGCTGGACTGGAGATCGAAATTGTCGCCAGGACCGTAAAGGTTGGCCGGCATCGCCGAGATGTAGTCGACGCCATGCTGGCGCCGATAGGCCTGGCACAGTTTGAGCCCGGCGATCTTGGCGATCGCATACCATTCATTGGTGGGTTCGAGCGGACCGGTCAGCAGCGCGTCTTCCCTGATCGGCTGCGGCGCGAGCTTTGGATAGATGCAGGACGAGCCGAGAAACAAAAGCTTGCCGACCTCGCTGCGAAAGGCGCCGTCAATGACATTGCCCTGCATAACCAGGTTTTGCTGCAGGAAATCGACAGGGAACCGGTCATTGGCCAGGATACCGCCGACTTTGGCGGCCGCCATCACCACCGCATCCGGCCTGTGCTCGGCCATCCAGCGCCGCACCCCTGCCTGGTCGAGCAGGTCGAGCCTGTCGCGCGATACGGTGAGTATCTCGCAGTCCTCGCTCGCCAGCCGGCGCACGACGGCCGAACCGACCATGCCGCGATGCCCGGCGACGAAGACACGCTTGCCTTTCAGATCAAATGTCGCGTCCATGAACCTGCCTCACGCAGAACGGCTGTTCTGCCGCGTGCCGCCGGCGGTGCGCGCCAGATCGGCCTGCACCATTTCCGCCACCAGATCCCTGAAGCCGGTCGTGTGCGACCACCCCAGCCTGGCTTTGGCCTTGGCGGGGTCGCCGAGCAGCAGGTCGACCTCGGTCGGCCGGAAATAGCGCGGATCGATGCGCACCAGGACAGTGCCCGAACCGGCATCGACACCGACTTCATCGACACCCTCGCCTTGCCAGCGGATGGTGCGGCCGGTCTCGGCAAACGCCAGCTCGACGAATTCGCGCACCGAATGCGCCTCGCCGGTCGCCAGCACGAAATCGTCGGCTTCGCTGTGCTGCAGAATGCGCCACATGCCCTCCACATAGTCGCGCGCATGGCCCCAATCACGCTTGGCGTCGAGATTGCCGAGATAGAGCGTGTCCTGCAGGCCATGATGGATCGAGGCGACGGCCCGCGTAATCTTGCGGGTGACGAAGGTCTCGCCGCGTGTCGGGCTTTCGTGGTTGAACAGGATGCCGTTGGCGGCGAACATGCCGTAAGCCTCGCGGTAGTTGACCGTGATCCAGTAGGCGTAAAGCTTGGCCGCGGCATAGGGCGAGCGCGGATGGAAGGGCGTCGCCTCGCTTTGCGGGACCTCGCGCGCCTTGCCGTAAAGCTCCGACGTCGATGCCTGATAGAAGCGCACCGACTTCTCCAGGCGCAGGATGCGGATCGCCTCGAGCAGCCTGAGTGTTCCCAGCGCATCGGCATTGCCGGTGTATTCCGGCGTCTCGAAACTCACCTGGACATGACTCTGGGCGCCGAGATTGTAGATCTCGCCGGGCTGTGTCTCCTGCACCAGGCGAATAAGGTTGGTCGCGTCGGTCAGGTCGCCATAATGCAGGAAGAAACGCGCACCGCGCTCGTGCGGATCGACATAGATGTCGTCAACGCGCTCGGTGTTGAACGAGGACGAGCGGCGTTTGACGCCATGGACAATATAGCCCTTCTGCAGAAGCAATTCTGCGAGATAGGCCCCGTCCTGCCCGGTAACCCCGGTGATGAGCGCCACTTTTTCCGTCATTGCCGCTCCGTCCGCATCCAATCCCGGCAACCGAATACAGATTTGGCGCGAGAACGCAAATCCCCCATACGGGGGACAGGTTTCAGCCAGCGATTGTGTCGTTCTCAGGCACCTGCAACCGCGCAGAAATGCTTCATCCTGGCCAGCGCAAGCTCGGGATCGGCGAGCAACCCTGCCTGGTCGGCAAGGCGGAAGATGTCGGCATAGTGCAGGATGCCGCGCGCCGACTGCATGCCGCCGACCATGGCGAAATGGTCCTGATGGCCGTTGAGCCAGGCCATGAAGACGATGCCGGCCTTGTAATACTCCGTCGGCGCCTCGAAGATCTTGCGCGACAACGGCACTGTCGGCGCCATCAGCGCGTCAAATCCGGCGCGGTCGCCGTCAGCCAGTTTCGCGAGCGCCGCACTGGCGACTGGCGCGATGGCGTCGAATATGCCGAGCAAGGCGTGCGAGTGCCGCTTCCCGTCGCCGGCAATCAGTTCGGGATAGTTGAAATCGTCGCCGGTGAACATGACGACGCCTTCCGGCAACCGGTTGCGCAAGGCAACTTCCTTGCCGGCATCGAGCAGGGAAATCTTTATCCCCTCGACCTTGCCGGCATGGCGCTCGATGATGGCGACGACGGTGTCGAGCGCGGCCTCGAAATTGCCGCTGCCCCAATAACCTTTCAGTGCAGGATCGAACATGTCGCCCAGCCAGTGCAGGATGACCTTGCCGGATGCCTGGCTGAGGATGCGATCGTAGACCCTGATATAGTCGTCCGGACCCTTTGCGACCGCTGCCAGCGCCCGGCTGGCCATCATGATCGCCTTGCCGCCCTCGCCTTCAATGAAAGCGAACTGCTCCTCATAGGCGGCGATCACATCTTCGAGTGATCTCGAATTGGCCGGCGCCAGATGATCGGTGCCGGCGCCCGAGGAGAGGTCTGCGCCTTCGACGCTGCGCGCCTCGGCGATCGAGCGGCGGATCAATTCCTGCGCATTCGCCCAGTCGAAACCCATGCCGCGCTGGGAGGTGTCCATCGCCTCGGCGATGCGGAAGCCAAGCCGCCACAAATGATGCCGAAACGCCATCGTCTTGTCCCAATCGACCGCAGGCTTCGACCAGGGGTCGGTCATCGCGAAAGGATCGGCGACGACGTGGGCCGCGGCATAGG
Source organism: Mesorhizobium sp. LSHC412B00 (assembly GCF_000503035.1). NCBI lineage: Bacteria > Pseudomonadati > Pseudomonadota > Alphaproteobacteria > Hyphomicrobiales > Phyllobacteriaceae > Mesorhizobium > Mesorhizobium sp. LSHC412B00. Next base: position 743,003 of record NZ_AYWB01000001.1, read on the forward strand.
CGATGCGCGGGAAAACCGCACCGATTACGGGCTCGACCGGACTGCCCGCGAGCTTGTAGCTGACGCGGCCGCCATTCTGCGTAGGCAGGGTGATATCCATGGCAACCTCCGTTTTCGGCATCCTATAAATGGAACGTTCCAATAAATCAAGAACCTTTATGATTGCGGCGATTGAACCGGTCCAAATGCCAAGAAGGCTAAGAGTCCTTGCTAGGAACCACATTCATCACCTTTTCGACCTCCGCAAGAATCCCGATTGACTCTCGGGTGCAGAGTAATTAGAACGTTCCAATAGATTTGCCCATCTAAGCGGAGGAAACCACCGACATGGCCAGCCGGGCCAAGGCAACGATCCTGGACATCGCCCGCGAGGCTGGTGTGTCCAAATCGACGGTGTCGCTTGTGCTGCAAGGCTCAGGGCTGATCCGGCCTGAAACCGCGGTCAAGGTTCGCAAGGCGATCGAGGATGTCGGCTATGTCTACAACCGCGGCGCCGCCAATCTGCGCAAAGCCCATTCCAACGTCATCGGCATGGTCATCAACGATCTCACCAACCCCTTTTTCGCCGAGCTGGCGGTCGGCATGGAGCGCGTCTTCCAGTCGGCCGGCATCGTGCCCTTCATCGCCAACACGGCGGAGAACCCGGTGCGCCAGGAAGAAGTGCTGAAGTCGCTGATGGAACAGGGCGTCGCAGGCCTGATCGTGTCACCGGCACGCGGCACCACGCCGGGCGCCTTCCGTCGCCTCGAGATGGCGGGCGTGCCGGTCGTCTTCGCCATGCGCCGCCTGCCGGACAGCCGCATCCCGGTGATCGCTCCTGACAACCATCGCGGCGCGTATCTCGCCGCCGCCCATCTGATCGGCAAGGGCCATCGCCGGCTGGCCTTCTTCGGCGGCACCTCCGACCTGGTCGTCTATCAGGAGCGCCTGGGCGGTTTTCGTGAAGCTTGCGAAACATTGGGCATTGCCAGGCGCGACGTGCTTGTCGTCGAAGGCGAGACCAGCCGCAGGGGCGGCATCGCGTGCCTGGAAACCGCCCTTGCCATGGCCGAGCCGCCGACGGCGGCACTGTGCTTCAACGATGCCGTCGCCTTCGGCGTCATGCTGGCGCTGCGCAAGCGCGGGCTGGAGCCCGGCGCGGACTTTGCCGTCGTCGGCTTCGACGACGTGGTCGAGGCCGAGCATTATATGCCGGCGCTGACCAGCGTCTCGGTGGACACACCCGGCCTCGGCGAACGCGCCGCCCACGTCATGCTGAAGATGATCCAGTCGCGCATCACGCATGCCGAGGACCATATCGGCGCCGTCAATCTGGTCGTCAGGGACAGCTGCGGTCCCGATCGCGGCACCCAGGACACATCAGCAGGAATGGGAGACGCGGCATGAGCGTCAAATGGGGACTGATCGGCGCTAGCACGATCGCCAAACAGTTCATGATCAACGCCATTCGCGCGCAAGAGGGTGGCGAAATATCAGCGGTGATGAGCTCCAGCCCGGAGCGCGCCAAGACCTATGCCGATGAACACAACATCCCGCTTGCCGTCTCGACGCTCGATGACCTGCTCAGCGCCGACATCGACGCCGTCTACATCTCGACCACCAATGAACTGCATCTCGAACAGGCGCTGGCCGCGATCGACGCGGGAAAGCATGTTCTGTGCGAAAAGCCGCTGGCGCTGAACAGCGCCGACGCGCGCACAATGGTCGCCGCCGCCAAGGAAGCCGGTGTCGTGCTTGGCACCAATCATCATCTGCGCAATGCCGGCGCCCACCGCGCCATGCGCGACGCCATATCAGCCGGCCGCATCGGCAAGCCGATTGCCGCGCGTGTGTTCCATGCCGTCTATCTGCCGGAGAACCTGCAGGGCTGGCGCATCACCAGACCGGAAGCCGGGGGCGGCGTGATGCTCGACATCACCGTGCACGATGCCGACACGCTGCGCTTCGTGCTCGGCGACGACCCGATCGAGATTTCGGCCTTCACCCAGTCGGCCGGCATGGCCGGCAGCGGGCTGGAAGACGGTGCCATGTGCATCTGGCGCTTCAGGTCCGGTTTGATTGCCCAGTCGCATGAAGGCTTCACCACGAAGTTCGCCGATACCGGCTTCGAGGTGCATGGTTCCGAAGGCTCGCTGATCGCTAAAAATGTGATGACGCAGAAGCCGGTCGGTTCGGTGCTGCTACGCACCGCCAAGGGCGAGGAGGAACTGAGCTTCGACCGCGAAGACCTCTACGTCAGGTCGCTGCGCCAGTTCCATGCCGCTATTAGCGGCGCGGGCCAGCCCTCCGCAACCGGCGAGGACGGCGTCTGGTCACTAGCCTGCGCCGAAGCAGCGTTGCTGTCCGGGAAATCCGGCAAGGCGGTTGCCATCGAGCCGAAACTCGGGAGCGCCAAGTGAGCAAGCTCGTCTCCGCTCAGCAGGCCGCCAGCCTCATCAAGGACGGCATGACCGTGTCGGTCTCGTCGTCGAGCGGGCTCGGCTGCCCGGACGCCGTGCTCGCCGCCATCGGCGGGCGCTTCGACGCGGAAGGCCATCCGAAAAATATCACCACGCTGCACCCTATCGCCGCCGGCGACATGTATGGCATCAAGGGCATCGACCATCTGGCCAAGCCCGGTTTGTTGAAGCGCACGCTCTGCGGCTCCTATCCCTCGGGCCCCTCCTCGTCCGAGCCGCCGCAGATCTGGAAGATGATCGGCGACAATTCGGTCGCCGCCTACAATGTGCCGTCGGGCATCCTGTTCGACATGCACCGCGAGGCCGCCGCCAAGCGGCCGGGCGTGCTGACCAAGGTCGGCCTTGACACTTTTGCCGACCCGCGCCACCAGGGCTGCGCCATGAACGCGGCTGCAAGCGAGCCGATCNCCGCCGACGAGCGCGGCAACCTGACCTATGAACATGAGGGCGCCTATCTCGGCGGCCTCGAACAGGCGCTTGCCGCGCGCAACAATGGCGGCATCGTCATTGCGCAGGTCAAGCGCGTCGTCGAGAACGGCACGCTGAAGCCGCATGACGTGCGCGTGCCCGGCGTGCTGGTAGACCACATCGTGGTGGCGCCGGACCAGTTGCAGACGACGCTGACGCCTTACGACCCGGCGATTTCGGGCGAGATCTTCCGCCCGCTGTCAAGCTTTCGCAACGCCGAAATGAACATCCAGAAAGTAATCGCGCGCCGCGTCGCCATGGAATTGCGCGACGGCATGGCGGTCAACATTGGCTTCGGCATCTCGGCAAACGTGCCGCGTATCCTTCTCGAGGAAGGCCAGCACGGCAAGGTCACCTGGGTGATCGAGCAGGGCGCCGTCGGCGGCGTGCCGCTGCTCGACTTCAAGTTCGGCTGCGCTTCCAATGCCGAGGCGATCATGCCCTCGCCGCACCAGTTCATCTATTTCCAGGCCGGCGGCTTCGATGCCTCGCTGCTCTCCTTCTTGCAGATCGACCGCCATGGCTCCGTCAACGTGTCGAAACTCTCGGCCCGGCCACATGTCACAGCCGGGGCCGGCGGCTTTGTCGACATCACGGCACGGGCGAAAAAGATCGTCTTCTCCGGCTTCTTCAATGCCGGCGCAAAACTGTCGCTCGGCGATGGCGGCATCCGCATCGATGCGGAAGGCAAGGTCAAGAAGGTGGTCAACGAGGTCGAACACATCTCCTTCTCAGGCAAGCGCGCCGTCGCACAAGGGCAGGACATCACCTACATCACCGAGCGTTGCGTGATGAAGCTGACGCCGGACGGCCTGATGGTGACGGAACTTGCGCCGGGCGTCGACCTCGAGCGCGATGTGTTGGCTCAGTCCGAAACACCGCTCGGCGTCGCCAACGACCTCAAGGTGACACCGGCGGCGCTGTACCAGGATCGGCCGATCGGCCTGTCGCTCAATGGCGGCGCTTCGCTCGGAGGCGCGCATGGCTGAGCGCCTCGTCACCTTCGAACAGGACGGCGCCATCGGCATCGTCACGCTGCGCCGGCCGGAAAAATTCAACGCTCTGGACATTCCGATGCTGCGCGCGCTGGAGGCAGCGCTCGACGAAGCCGAAATGGCTGAAGGCGTGCGCGTCGTGCTGGTCCGCGGTGAAGGCAAGGGCTTTTGCGCCGGCGGTGATGTCGAGGCCTGGGCGCAAATGAGCGCCGCCGATTTCCAGGTGCAATGGGTGCGTTATGGCCACCGCGTCTTCGACCGGCTGGCCAGGCTGAGGCAGCCGACCATCGCCGTGCTCTCCGGCCATGCGCTGGGCGGCGGGCTGGAACTGGCGGTGGCCTGCGACTTCCGTGTCGCGGAAACACGGGTGAAGCTCGGCTTCCCCGAGACATCGATCGGCGTCGTGCCCGGCTGGTCCGGCACGCAGCGCGCGGTGCGCCGCTTTGGCGCGCAAATCGTACGCCGCATGGCGCTCGGCGGTGAGGTTTTCCTCGCCCCCGAGGCGCTCAGACTCGGCATCGTCGACCGCGTGGTCGAAACCGGCCAGGCGCTGGCCGAGGCCAAGGCGTGGGCCGAAAAGATCGCCGAGCGCGGGCCGCTCGCGACCGAAGCCGCCAAGTTGATGATCGCGGTGGCCGAAGGCGAGGAAAGTGCCGCCGCGACCGAGGCGCTCGCCAGCGGCTTCATTGCGCTGACCGGCGATCTCAAAGCCGGCGTCAGCGCATTCAAAGCCAAGCAGAAGCCGGCCTTTTCGAGATACTAGAGAAATCATGATGAACGCACCGCTCAACATTTCCATGCCGGCCGAGGCGTCCAAGGCGCCGAAGGCCTACAAGCTGCTGATCGACGGCAAGCATGTCGATGCTCGCGACGGCCGCACGCTTGAGCGCAACAGCCCCGGCCACGGCTTCACCGTTTCGCGCTATGCGCAGGCCGGCGAGGCCGAGGTGGAGGCGGCCATGCAGGCCGCGCACAAGGCATTCGAGACCGGCCCGTGGCCGCGCACGAAGGCGGCCGAGCGCGCAGCCATCCTGCTCAAGACGGCCGACCTGATCGAGGCCCAGCTCGAAGACATCGCCCGACTCGATGCGCTGGAATCCGGCAAGCCGATCGCCCAGGCGCGTAGCGAGATCGGCGGCGCCGTCGACATCTGGCGCTATGCCGCCTCGCTCGCCCGCACGCTGCACGGCGAGAGTTACGCCAATCTCGGCGACGCCATGCTGGGCGTGGTGCTGCGCGAGCCGATCGGCGTCGTCTCGATCATCACCCCGTGGAATTTCCCGTTCCTGATCGTCAGCCAGAAACTGCCCTTCGCGCTCGCCGCCGGCTGCACCGCGGTGGTCAAGCCGAGCGAAATGACCTCGGCCTCGACCTTCGTGCTCGGCGACATCCTGATGCAGGCCGGCCTGCCCGCGGGCGTCGTCAACATCCTGGCCGGCCTCGGCGCCGATGTCGGGGGGCCGATGGTCAGCCATCCGCTGGTCGAGATGGTGTCGTTCACCGGCTCTACCCGCGTCGGCAAGTTGACCATGGCTTCCGCCGCGCAGTCGCTGAAGAAAGTCTCGATGGAGCTCGGCGGCAAGAACGGCCAGATCGTCTTCCCCGATGCCGATCTCGAGGCGGCCGCTGACGCAGCAGTGTTCGGCGGCTTCTTCAACGCCGGCGAATGCTGCAATGCCGGCAGCCGGCTGATCGTGCATGAAGCCATCGCCGACGATTTCCTCTCCACTGTCAAGGCCCTGACCGCCAAGGTAACGGTCGGCGACCCACTTGACGACCTGACTAAGGTCGGCGCGATGATATCAGCCGATCATCTGACCAAGGTCGCGGGTTACGTCGCGGTGGCAGCAAAAGACGGCAGCAATGTCTATTGCGGTGGCGGCCAATTGGCGTCCAATGCCGGCCAGTACCTCGATCCGACCATCATCCGCGGCGTTACCGAAGACATGGCTATTGCGCGCGAGGAAGTGTTCGGCCCGGTGCTCTCCGTGCTGACTTTTGGATCGATTGAAAAGGCGTTGCACATCGCCAACAACACGCCCTATGGTCTGTCTGCAGGGGTGTGGAGCGCCAGCATCGACACTTGTATGTCGGTGGCGCGTGGTGTGCGTTCGGGGACCGTTTGGGTGAACACATTCATGGAAGGCTTTCCCGAGTTGCCATTCGGGGGCTACAAGCAGTCCGGCATCGGACGCGAACTCGGCAAACGCGCTGTCGAGGATTATACCGAGGAAAAGACAATCCAGTTTCATCGCGGCCAGCGCACCGGTTGGTGGGTCGGCTGAGTTTGGAAGAACCCGGTGGGCTTCCACCGGTCGTGTAATGCAACAAGGGAGGTAGTACATGTTGCGCAAACTGCTTATCGGAACGGCTCTTGCGACGGCCTTTGCTTTCTCGGCCCATGCCGAGGACGTCAAGGAAGTGCAGATGCTGCATTGGTGGACGTCGGGCGGCGAAGCGGCTGCTCTCAACGTCCTCAAGGGCGACCTTGCCAAGGAAGGCTATGCCTGGAAGGACGTGCCGGTGGCCGGTGGTGGCGGCGACGCCGCCATGACTGCGCTGAAGGCGATGGTCGCGGCCGGAAATTACCCGACCGCGTCGCAGATGCTCGGCTACACCGTGCTCGACTATGCGGCGGCCGGCGTCATGGGCGACCTGACCGAGACGGCGAAGAAGGAAGGCTGGGACAAGTCGGTTCCGGCAGCCCTGCAGAAGTTCTCCGTCTATGACGGCAAGTGGGTCGCTGCTCCAGTCAACGTCCACTCCGTCAACTGGCTGTGGATCAACAAGGCGGTGATGGACAAGATCGGCGGCACCGAGCCAAAGACCTTCGACGACTTCGTCGCCCTGCTCGACAAAGCCAAGGCGGCTGGCGTCATCCCGCTCGCCCTTGGCGGCCAGAACTGGCAGGAAGCCACCATGTTCGACTCGGTTGTGCTGTCGACCGGCGGACCTGAGTTCTACAAGAAGGCCTTCAACGACCTCGACGACGAGTCCCTCAAGTCGGACACGATGAAGAAGTCGTTCGACAACCTCGCCAAGCTCGTCACCTATGTCGACCCGAACTTCTCGGGCCGCGACTGGAACCTTGCCACCGCCATGGTCATCAAGGGCGATGCCCTGGTGCAGGTGATGGGTGACTGGGCCAAGGGCGAGTTCAACGCCGCCAAGAAAACGCCGGGCACCGACTTCCTGTGCTATCGCTTCCCGGGCACGGAAGGCTCGGTGGTCTACAACTCCGACATGTTCGGCATGTTCAACGTTCCGGACGACCGCAAGGCCGCCCAGGTCGCGTTGGCCACCGCCACCCTGTCGAAGAGCTTCCAGTCGGCCTTCAACGTCGTCAAGGGTTCGGTTCCCGCCCGTACCGACGTTCCGGACACCGACTTCGACGCGTGCGGCAAGAAGGGCATCGCCGACCTGAAGGCTGCCAACGAAGGCGGCACACTGTTCGGCTCGCTTGCCCAGGGCTATGGCGCGCCTCCGGCGGTCGCCAATGCCTACAAGGACGTCGTTTCGAAGTTCGTCCACGGTCAGATCAAGACCTCGGACGAAGCCGTGACCGAACTGGTCAAGGCAATCGACGACGCCAAGTAAGCCCTGGCCAGCAAGACACCTTTCCCGCTTCGGCGGGGAAGGTTCGCCTCAGGATTGGCCGGCTGGCGCAATTTCCAGGAAAAGTGTGAGCGGTTTTCCGGCCGGAATTGCGTAAAAGAAAGAGTTAGAGAGGTTCGCCGTTTCCGTGAAACGGTGAAACCCTCTTGAACACCATGCCGACCAGAGACCCGTATGCACGGGGCCGCCTTGCCTCCTGACGGCAGAGCACGGACGACCCTAACGGGAGGAGCCTCATGAGCAGTGTAGCGACGACCCAGATCAAGCTGACACCCGAGCGGTCTCGCCCCTCCGTGCGCGCGCGATTGCAGGACGCGCTGCCGAAGATCGTGCTGGCGCCGAGCTTCGCCATCACCATCGTCTTCGTCTATGGCTTTATCCTGTGGACTGTCTATCTGTCCTTCACCAATTCCAAGACCTTCCCGTCCTATGTCATTACCGGACCACGCGCGTATCTACGGCTGTGGGGCTGGACGTTCGACTCCGACCCGCCATCGAGCTGGTACACATCGATCGTCAATATGGGCATTTTTGGCTTTCTCTACATCGCCATCTGCCTGGCGCTCGGCCTGTTCCTGGCCATCCTGCTCGACCAGAAGATTCGCGGCGAAGGCGTGTTGCGGCCGATCTATCTCTACCCGATGGCGCTGTCCTTCATCGTCACCGGCGTCGCCTGGAAATGGTTCCTCGACCCGGGCCTCGGCCTCGAACAGACATTGCATCAATGGGGCTGGACAAGCTTCCATTTCGACTGGATCAAGAACAAGGATTTCGTCATCTACACGGTGGTCATTGCCGGCGTCTGGCAGGCCTCCGGCTTCATCATGGCGATGTTCCTGGCCGGCCTGCGCGGCATCGACGGCGAGATCATGAAGGCGGCGCAGATCGACGGTGCCACCACCTTCCAGCTCTATCGCCGCATCGTCATTCCGCTGCTGCGGCCAATCTTCCTGTCGGCCTTCATCGTGCTCGCCCACCTCGCCATCAAGTCGTACGATCTGGTGGTGGCGCTGACCAGCGGCGGCCCCGGTGGCTCGGCCTGGCTGCCGTCCAACTTCATGTATGAGTACACGTTCAAGCGCAACGAAATGGCTGTCGGCTCGGCCAGTGCCGTGATCATGCTGATGACCATCGTTGCCATCATCGTGCCTTATCTCTATTCGGAACTCAGGGAGAAGCCGCGATGAGCGCTGTCGCCACCCCTGCCCGCCCCGCTGCTTCCCAAAAGGCCTCCGGCGGCATGAGCACCAAGACCCTCAACCGCATCGTCATCTACGGGCTTCTGGCGCTGTTTGCGCTGTTTTATCTGATGCCGCTGTTCGTCATGCTGGTGACCTCGTTCAAGACCATGGACGAGATCCAGAACGGCAACATGCTGGCGTTGCCCACGGCGCCGACCTTCGACCCGTGGCTGAAGGCCTGGGGCGAGACCTGCGTCGGCCTCACCTGCGCCGGCATCAAGGGCTATTTCTGGAACTCGATCAAGATGGTGGTTCCAGCCGTACTGATCTCGACCATGCTCGGCGCGCTCAACGGCTACGTCTTGACCAAATGGCGTTTTCGCGGCGCCACGCTGGTGTTCGGGCTGATGCTGTTTGCCTGCTTCATTCCGTTCCAGTCGGTGCTGCTGCCGATGGCGACCATCCTCGGCAGCCTGGGACGTTTCGGCGTGAAGCTGCAGAATGCGACGGGTACGAGTTTCGGTCTCGGCAATCCGACGGTCAACCTGGTCTTCGTCCATGTCGTCTACGGCATCGGCTTCACCACACTGTTTTTCCGCAACTACTACGAGGCATTCCCGAACGAGCTGATCAAGGCCGCACAGGTCGACGGCGCCTCCTTCTTCCAGATCTTCCGCCGCATCATGCTGCCGAACTCGATGCCGATCTTCGTCGTCACCGTCATCTACCAGTTCACCAACATCTGGAACGACTTCCTGTTCGCTTCGGCTTACGCCGGCACAGGCGACTCCATGCCGATGACGGTGGCGCTCAACAACGTCGTCAACACCTCGACCGGCGTCGTCGAATACAACGTCAACATGGCGGCCGCGATGATCGCGGCTCTGCCCACCCTGATCGTCTATGTCGTCGCCGGCCGCTATTTCGTGCGCGGGCTGATGGCTGGCGCGGTCAAGGGCTGATCAATTCGGAAGGAACGACCATGGCTTTTCTGGAAATTGATGGGCTGAAGAAGCGCTTCGGGAATGTCGAGATCCTGAAGGGCATCGATGTCGAGCTCGAAAAGGGCGGCTTCCTGGTGCTGGTCGGCCCGTCCGGCTGCGGCAAGTCCACCTTGCTCAACACGATTGCCGGCCTGGAGCAGATCACCGAGGGCGAAATCCGCGTCGACGGTCGCGTCATCAACGATCTGCACCCATCCAAGCGCGACATCGCCATGGTTTTTCAAAGCTATGCGCTCTATCCGAACATGACGGTGGCCGGAAACATCTCCTTCGGAATGGAGATGCGCGGCGTGCCGGCCGACGAGCGCCAAAAGGCGATCGACAAGGTGGCCAAGGTCCTGCAGATCGGCCACCTCCTGCAGCGCAAGCCGAGCCAGCTTTCCGGCGGCCAGCGCCAGCGCGTCGCCATGGGCCGGGCGCTGGTGCGCGACCCCAAGCTGTTCCTGTTCGACGAGCCTTTGTCCAACCTCGACGCCAAATTGCGCGTCGATATGCGCATCGAGATCAAGCGCCTGCATGCCACCACCGGCACAACCATCGTCTACGTCACCCACGACCAGATCGAGGCGATGACGCTGGCGACCAAGATCGCCGTCATGCGCGACGGCGAAGTACAGCAGTTCGGCACCCCGGCCGAAATCTACAACAACCCGACCAATTTGTTCGTCGCCGACTTCATGGGTTCCCCGGCGATGAACCTGATCCCGGCGACCATTGCTACATCGGGCAATGCGCTGTCCGTCGTGTTGGAGCGCGAGGCGCGCGAGCCCATTACGCTGCCGATGGCCAATGCGCCGGCGGGCCTGTCGGCGTTCCAGGGCAAGCCGATCATCTTCGGCGTGCGCCCGGAAGCGCTGACCGATCCGGAAGGTGCGGAACGCAACGCCTCCAACATTGCCACTGCCGACCTGCACATCGAAGTGGTCGAGCCGGCAGGGTCCGATACTTTCGCGGTGACCAATCTCGGCGGCAAGGGCGTGGTGGCGCGGTTGCGGGCCGACGCCAACATCCAGCCGGGCACCAGCACGCCGCTCGCCTTCAACCTGACCAAGGCCGTGTTCTTCGATCCGGCGACCGAACACCGCATCCGCTGATCGAGATGGTCAGCCCCGATATCGTCATCATCGGCTCCGGTATCGGCGGCGCTACGATCGCCTCCGGTCTGGCGGGCAGCGGTGCCTCGATCCTGATGCTGGAGCGCGGTGAGCCCTTGACGGCAACGCCGCATGCCCGCGACACGCTCTCCATCTTCGTCGACGGCCACTACCGTCCGAAGGAGATGTGGCGCGAGGCCGGCGGTGCGGCCTTCAACCCCGGCAATTACTACTATGTCGGCGGCAATTCGAAATTCTACGGCGCGGTGCTGATCCGCTACCGCAAAGAGGATTTCGCCGCCATGGAGCACTTCGGTGGCGTCTCGCCGGCATGGCCGTTTTCCTACGATGAATTCGAGCCTTGGTATTCGAAAGCCGAGCAGCTGTTTCGCGTCCGCGGCTCGCTCGGCGAGGACCCGACCGAACCGTTCCACTCGATCCCCTATGCTTTCAAGCCGGTGCCCGACGAAGCGCCGATTGCGCGCGCCCGCGCTGAGTTGAAAGCCCTCGGCCTGCATCCGGCCTCGCTGCCGCTCGGCGTCGACATCGACACCTGGCTGAAAGAGGGCAAGACCGGCTGGGACGCATTCCCCAATACCGCCCAGGGCAAGGTTGATGCGCAGACCGGACCGCTGACGGCGGCACTCAAGGACAGCAATATCCGACTCGAAACCGGCTGCCATGTCGAATATCTCGAAGCGTCGTCCGACGGCAAAAGCATCGCTGCCGTTCACTACCGTCAGAATGGCGAGCTGAAGAAAGTCGCGCCGAAGCTGGTCATCCTGTCCGCCGGCGCGGTCAATTCCGCCGTCATCCTGCTGCGCTCGCCGTCATCAGACGGCAAAGGCCTCGCCAACAGCTCCGACCAGGTCGGCCGCAATTTCATGAACCATAATTCGAGCGCCATGCTGGCGATCGATCCGCGCCGCAGGAACGACAGCGTCTACCAGAAGACGCTGATGCTGAATGACTACTATCTCTCCGACGGCAAAGGCGGCAAGCCGCTCGGCAACGTCCAGCTGCTCGGCAAGATCGACGGCAACATGTTGAAGGCCAACGTCAAACGCGTGCCGAAATTCGCGCTCGATTACATGGCCGGTCACGCCGTCGACTGGTATCTGATGTGCGAGGATCTACCCGATCCGGAAAGCCGCATCATGGTCGACGGCAAGGACATCGTCATGCAATGGCGGCGCTCCAACATGCAGTCGCTGGACGGGCTGACCAAGCTGATGCGTGAGAACTTCCGCGCCTGCGGTTATCCCATCGTGCTGTCGCGTCCCTTCGACAAGCGCACGCCCTCGCACCAGTGCGGCACGGTGAAAATGGGCGACGATCCGGCGACGTCGCCGCTCGACCCTTTCTGCCGCGCCTTCGACCACCCGAACCTGTTCGTTGTCGACGCCAGTTTTTTGCCGAACTCTGCCGCCGTGAATCCGGCGCTGTCGATTGCGGCACAGGCGCTCCGCGTGGCCGAGCATATTCGCCGGACGGACCTCGCGGCATGACCCGCCCCGCAGCAATCGTCACCGGCGGTGCGCGCGGCATTGGGCTCGCCTGCGCCGAGGCGCTGGCCGGGGCCGGCTTCGACATTTTGATCGCCGACCTTGCCGAACAAGCGCCGGACGAACTGGCCGCCAACATCACCGCACGGGGTGCGGAGTTCGCCTATGTCCATTGTGATATCGCCAACCTCGAGGATCACACGGCCCTCGTCGACGCCGCCATACGTGCCTTCAGCCGCATCGACTGCCTCGTCAACAATGCCGGCATCGGCGCCGTGGTGCGCGGCGATCTGCTGGAGCTGAAGCCCGAGAATTTCGACCGTGCGCTGGACGTCAATCTGCGCGGCACAGTCTTCCTTAGCCAGGCCGTCGCCAAGGCGATGCTGGCGGCTCCCAGCAATCATCCGCGCTCGATCATCACCATCACCTCGGTCAGCGCCGATATGGCCTCGCCGGAACGCGCCGACTACTGCATCTCGAAAGCCGGCCTTTCGATGTGGGTGAAGAACCTGGCGCTACGGCTTGCGCCGGAAAACATCGGCGTGTTCGAACTGCGGCCGGGCATCATTCGCACCGACATGACCGCGAGCGTATCAGCTAAATACGACGCGCTTATCGACAGCGGCCTGGTGCCGGCAAAACGCTGGGGCGAAGCATCGGACATCGGCGCCGTGGTGGCGACGCTTGCCGCCGGCAAGCTCGGCTTTTCCACAGGCTCGATTATCAATGTCGACGGCGCGCTCTCCGTGCCTCGACTGTAGGTGGATAGAGTTATGACCGACTACATCATCGTAGGTGCCGGCCCGGCCGGCTGCGTTCTGGCCAACCGGCTGAGCGAGGATCCAGCGAATTCCGTGCTGCTGCTCGAGGCCGGCGGCAAGGACTGGCACCCCTACATCCACATGCCGGCGGGCTTTGCCAAGATGACCAAGGGCATCGCTTCCTGGGGCTGGTCGACTGTGCCGCAGAGGCACATGCAGGACCGCGTCTTCTGGTATACGCAGGCGAAGGTGGTCGGCGGCGGCTCGTCCATCAATGCCCAGATATACACGCGCGGCAACGCTCGCGACTACGACGCATGGGAGAAGGAAGAGGGCCTCGCGGGCTGGGGCTATCGCGACGTGCTGCCCTATTTCAAGCGCGCCGAGAACAACCAGCGCTTCGCCAACGATTTTCACGGCGACCAGGGGCCGCTCGGCGTGTCGAACCCGATTTCGCCGCTGCCGATTTGCGAGGCCTATTTCCGCGCCGGCCAAGAGATGGGCATCCCCTTCAACCCGGATTTCAACGGCGCTAGCCAGGAAGGCGTCGGCTACTACCAGCTGACCCAAAAGGACGCCCGGCGCTCATCCGCTTCGGTCGCCTATTTGAAGCCCATCCGCGCCCGCAAGAACCTGACGGTCCGAACCGATGTGCTGGTCACCCGCATCGTCGTCGAGAAAGGCCGCGCCATTGGCGTCGAGATCGTCGACAAACCCGGCGGCGAGAAGACCATCATGCGCGCCGAGCGCGAAGTGATCGTCTCGTCCGGCGCCATCGGTTCGCCGAAGCTGTTGATGCAGTCGGGCATCGGCCCGGCTGATCACCTGAAATCGGTCGGCGTGACGCCGGTGCATGATCTGCCCGGTGTCGGCTCCAACATGCAGGACCATCTCGATTTGTTCGTTATCGCCGAATGCACCGGCGACCACACCTATGACAACTACGCCAAGCTGCACCGCACCGCGTGGGCCGGCTTGCAGTATCTGCTGCTGAAGAAAGGGCCGGTCGCCTCCAGCCTGTTCGAGACCGGCGGCTTCTGGTACGCCGATCCGACCGCCGCCTCGCCCGACATCCAGTTTCATCTGGGACTCGGCTCCGGCATCGAGGCCGGCGTCGAGAGGTTGAAGAACCCCGGCGTGACCTTGAACTCGGCCTTCCTGCGCCCGCGCTCGCGCGGCACGGTGCGGCTGAGCAGCGCCGACCCGGCCGACCACCCGCTGATCGATCCCAACTATTGGTCGGACCCTTATGACCGCGCCATGTCGATCAAGGGCCTCAGGCTTGCGCGCGAGATCATGCGGCAGAAGGCGCTTGCACCTTACGTGTTGCGCGAGGTGCTGCCCGGACCATCGCTCGCCAGCGATGACGAGCTGATCGACTATGCCTGCCGCACCGCCAAGACCGACCATCACCCTGTGGGCACTTGCCGCATGGGCCATGACGATATGGCGGTGGTCACACCGGACCTGCGCCTGCGCGGCATCGAGGGCCTGCGCGTCTGCGATGCCTCGGTGATGCCGCGCGTGCCTTCCTCCAACACCAATGCGCCGACCATCATGGTCGGCGAAAAAGGCGCCGACATCATCCTCGGCCGCGAGCCGCTGCCGCCGGCGGTGTTCTCCGGCAATCGGGCCGCATAGCCACTTAGGAGAACCACCAATGATCAGACACTGCGTCTTCGTACGCTTCCGCGGCGATGTGCCCGCCACCGAGCGCACGGCAATCCACGCCGATCTCGAAGCACTGCGCTCCGTTGTCGACGGCATGGACACGGTCCATTTCAGCGTCAATGTCAGCCCGGAGCCGTTCGCGCGCGGCTTCAGCCATGCCTTCACCATCGACTTCCGCGATGCCGCCGACCGCGACGCCTATCTCGTGCATGAAGCGCATCAGCGCGCCGGCGCCCGATTGGTCGCAGCGCTCGAAGGCGGCACCGACGGGCTGATGGTGTTCGATCTCGACATTACGAAAAAGTGACCGCGCTTCTTTCGAAAGCCGGCTGACGCCTGTTCTCTTTTGCGCCCCAAGGAACATATCGTTCTCCGGGGGCGC
The DNA here is from genome assembly GCF_000503035.1 of Mesorhizobium sp. LSHC412B00. Taxonomy (NCBI): domain Bacteria; kingdom Pseudomonadati; phylum Pseudomonadota; class Alphaproteobacteria; order Hyphomicrobiales; family Phyllobacteriaceae; genus Mesorhizobium; species Mesorhizobium sp. LSHC412B00. The sequence goes on from NZ_AYWB01000001.1 coordinate 758,138, forward strand.
TTAGGAGGAACGTCGTGGCTCTCACCGCGCAGCAGAAGAAAACCGTCCTCGCCTCCTTCCTCGGCTGGACGCTCGACGCTTTTGATTTCTTCCTTCTGACCTTCCTGCTCACCGATATCGCAGCCGAATTCAACACCGACGTCCCGGCAGTCTCCAAGGCGTTGTTCCTGACGCTGGCGACACGCTTCATCGGCGCCTTCTTCTTCGGCAGGCTGGCCGACAAATATGGGCGCAAGCCCATTCTGATGCTCAACATCGTCAGCTATTCGGTGATCGGCGCGCTGGCTGCCTTCTCGCCCAATCTCGGCATTTTCCTCGCGCTGCGCGCTCTGTTCGGCATCGCCATGGGCGGCGAATGGGGGTTGGGCAGTTCGCTCGCCATGGAGTCCATTCCGCCCAGTGCCCGCGGCATGGTCTCGGGCATCCTGCAATGCGGCTATCCCACCGGCTACCTTCTGGCGGCCGTGGTTTACGGCGTGCTCTACCAGCAGACGATCGGTGGTTACACGATCGGCTGGCGCGCCATGTTCCTGCTCTCCTTCCTGCCGGCACTGATCGTGCTCTTCATCCGCTCGCATGTGCCGGAATCGCCGGCCTTCGTCGAGGCGCAGAAATCCGTCAGACCTGGCCTTCTTGAAACGCTGCAGAAGCACTGGGGCGTCGCCGTCTATGCGGTCGTGCTGATGATGTTCTTCAATTTCTTCAGCCACGGCACGCAGGACCTCTACCCGACCTTCCTCAAGAAGCAGCATGGCTTCGACCCGCACACGGTGAGCTGGATCACCATCGTCGCCAATATCGGCGCCATCGTCGGCGGGTTGGCGTTCGGCGCACTGTCGGAGAAGATCGGCCGCGTCAACGCGATAACGCTCGCCTGCCTGATTGCCTTGCCCTCGATTCCGCTCTGGGCCTTCAGCTCGACACCGTTCATGCTGGCCATCGGCGCCTTCGTCATGCAGGTCGCGGTGCAGGGCGCCTGGGGAGTCATCCCGGTGCATCTTAACGAGCTGTCGCCCGGCGCCGTGCGGGCAACCTTGCCCGGCTTCATCTACCAGGCCGGCAATCTCGCGGCGTCCTATGGCGGTCCCTACCAGGCCGGCATCGCCGAGGCGTCTGGAGGCAGCTATGGCTACGCGCTGGCGCTGTTTGCCGGCGTGGTCGCCGTCTGCATCATCCTCGTCATCCGCTTCAGTCCGGAACGGCGCGGACAGGTGATGACGGTGCTCGGCTGAAGTATCAGAATCTCAGCCCAGCCTGAGGGCCACGACACCGGCGACGATGCTGAGCGCGGCGGCGCCGCGCCAGCCTGTCATCTTCTCGCCGAGCGCGAAAACCGAGATCATCATGGCAAACAGGATCGACGTCTCGCGCAACGACGCCACCGAGGCGATCGGCGCCTTGGTCATCGCCCACATGACGATCCAGTAGGCCGCGCCGCTGAGCACGCCGGTGAACAGGCCTGCCTTCCAGTCACGCGCCAGCACGGGCAGCGCCTTGGGCCCGCGAAAGATGAGGCACAGCACCAGCGCCCACGTGGCATCGCAGATGAACAGCCATGCGGCATAGCTCGTTGCCGTTGCGGCCAGCCGCGCGCCGCTGCCGTCGGAGAGCGTATAGCTGGATATGAAGATCGAAGTGCCGAGCGCAAAGCCGACCGCCCGCACATTGATCCGCTCCAGATGCGCGCCGCCGCGAAACGACATCACCAGCGTGCCGGCCGACAGCAGCAGGATGCCGAGGATGGCGAACGGCGCCGGCATCTCCTGCACCACGACAACGCCGCCGAGGGCGGTCAAAAGCGGCGCCGTGCCGCGCGCCAGCGGATAGGTCTGGGCGAAATCGCCGGCCTTGTAGGCGCCGATCAGGAAGGTCCGGTAGCCCATGTGAAAGAGCACCGAGGCGATGATAAAGGGCCATACCGCGGCCTTTGGAAACTCGACGAAGGGCAGCACGAACAGTGCGGCAAAACCCATGCCCAGCGTCATCAGCGTGATCGACAGGAAGCGATCGAGATGCACCTTGACCAGCGCGTTCCAGATCGCGTGCATGGCGGCGGCGGCAAGCACCGCGAAAAAGACGAAAAGCGTCATCGAGGGCTCACCGATCTCCCGAGCTCAAAGGCGTTTCGAGATCGATATCGATCCGGACCGGAAAATGGTCTGAAGCGATCTCGCCTATATCGGCACTGACCGAGCGCACACGGTCCGCGAACATACCGCCGACGAAGCAATGGTCGAGCCGGCGTTTTGCCACTTTCCCGTCGATCGTTTTCACATGGGTGTGGAAATCGGCAGCCGGCTCGCTAGCGACGGCAGCGGCATCAACAAAGCCGTCGAGATAAGCTGCCCCGCGATGATAGGGCGTGCTGCCGACGATGCGGCTGTATTCGGCGCTGCCCGGCTCCATGTTGAAATCGCCCATCCAGATCGCAGCTGTCGGGTTTTCCGGCTCTGCCTCGCCACTGGTCCAGTTGCGCGAAGGCTCATTGTCCGCGCCGCTCCACGGGCCGCCCTCGGACGGCGCGCGGCGATGCTCGGCCAAGAGATAGTCGATCTGCTCCAGACGCTCCTCCGCCGCGATATGGGCGAGATGCAGCGACACGACCCTTACCGGTCCGGCCGGCGTGCGGATCATGCATTCGAGCGCGGCGTTGCGCGTGTTGAGCGGCCGCAGCGTGCGGCGCATCGGCAGCGCGTGCAGCCGCGACCAGGCGATCGGCAATTTCGACAGAAGCATTGTGCCAAACTGCCGGCGGCGGTTGACGAGCCGGCCGTCGCGGCGCTCGCTGGCATCCATGTCGAAGGCCGGGCCATAGACCCAGTGGTAACCGGGTAGCAGGCGGGAAAGCAGCTCCGGCTGGTCGTCCTCATTGGTGCGCTGCCAATGCCGCTCGACCTCCTGCAGCGCGATGATATCGGCGCCGTCGACCAGCTTGGTGCAGCGCGAAAGATCGTAACGGCCATCGCCGCCGAACCCGTACTGGATGTTGTAGCTGACCAGCTTCATTGCTTATCCGGCTCAATTTGGCTTTGGCAGTAGCGGTTCGGCAGATGGGTTGCAATGTACCGGCACGACGGCGGAACTGGGCCAGCGTCTATGATGTGGTCAGCGGCTGGAACCGGCCCGCCGGCGATGCCGCCAGTTCGGCCCAGTCGATCTCTTCCTCCAGCCGGTGGTAGGCTTCGTCGCCGATCGTGCCGTTGCTGCGCAACTCCTCGAGCGTGTCGCGCTGGCGGTTGATGGCATAGAGGCGCAGCCGGTCGTATTCGGTCGCGGCCTGAGCGTCCTCCGGGTTTTCCGCAATCAGGCGCTGCGCTTCATACTGTTCGCGCACGACGGCGGCGGCCGCAGATGTCTTGCGGCTCAGCACGTCCAGTGCTGCCTGCATGATGGCGACGCGCGCTTGCGCCACCTCATTGTCGACGGTTCTATCGGGGTCGAAGTTGATCCAGCGCAGCAGCGGCTTCAGCGTCATGCCTTGCAGCANAGACGTGTGCTCTTCCGATCTCGCACCAGCCGACAATGACGGCGCCGCCGAACGTCGGCAATTCCCGCCTTGCCTCTTGGCTGCCGAAGCGGGCAAGCCACCGGATGATCGCGACGTAACTCGCCACCCAGACAAGGCGCGCGACGATAACGACGACCAGCACCGTTGCGGCGAAAAGGAATGCTTCGCCTTGCCCGTCGCCGGCCAGCCTGCCGACGATCGTGCGTGCCTGCAGGCCCATCAGCACGAAAGCCAGCACGTTGAGCACGAACACCGCCGACTCCCAGACCGAATAGGTACTGACTCGGCGTCTCGCCGACGACTGGCGCGGCGCCCTGCGCGCAATGGTCATGGCATAGACGACGATGGTGATGATGGCGGAAAGGCCGAGCCTGTCGGCGATGATCCACACGGCGAAGGTTCCGGCAAACTGCACCACCGTGCTGCTCGCCGCATCCTCGATGCGGCCGAGCGCCAGCAGCGAGACGCGGCCAAACAGATAGCCCGCGATCACACTGCCGATCGTTGCCAGCAGGATCACCGGAACGGCGTTGCTGAGCATGATGGTGCCAAGCGCGGCCGAAACCGCCAACCGGTAGATTAGCAGCGCCGTGGCATCGTTGAGCAGGCTCTCGCCCTGCAGGATGGCGGTGATGCGGTGCGGCACCTTGAACTGGCTGAGCACGGCGGATGCGGCCACCGCATCCGGCGGCGCGACGATGGCGCCAAGCGCGATTGCCGCCGCGATCGGCAGGCCGGTCATCTTCCAGCCGACGAAGGCAACCACCACGGTGGTGAAGACGACGGCGCCCAGCGCCAGCAGCGCGAGCGACAGCCGGTAGCGCTTGAGGTCGCGCAGCGACGTGTCATAGGCGGCGTCGAGAAGCACCGGCGCGATGAACAGGGCAAGCGCCAGTTCCGGATCGATCTCGATTGTCGGCGCACCGGGTACGAAGGCAATCGCGACCCCGGCCAGAGCCAGCAGGGACGGATAGGGAATTTCCAGCCGCCGCGACAGCGCCGTCAGCGCGACGGCAGCCAGAAGCAGGATTAGGGTAAGTTCGAATAGCGCCATGACCTATCGTAGCGGCGAAGTGGCATCGTGGGCAGTGGCTGGATGACAAGATGCTGTTGATTGTCCAGCGCTCGGGGTCCGGCAATGATACGGCCGTTCATCGCGCCAGCTTGAATCGACCGCCTCGGTCGCCCCAGGATGCTGCTTTGCTAGTGCAGCACCAGCATATCGCTTGATGAGAACGATATGTCGGCCTTCTCGCCGACAGCCGGCGGTGGCGTTGCCGGGCTGTTGAAGGTGTCGAGCGACACCGTGTTGCCGCCGATGCCGACGCGAACGCGAATGACTGAGCCGAGGAAGTGCACTTCGGAGATTTCGCCCGACAGGCTTGAATCGCGCCCGGGTTGGCGTCCGAGCGAAATCGCCTCCGGTCGCAGCGCCAGCGACAGCGTGTCACCGGACTTCGAGCCGTTGAGCTTGCCCATTAGCGAGACTTCCTGCGTGTTGACGCGCACCTTGCCGGACGCGGCATCGGTGACAGTGCCTTCGAGCACGTTCAGCGTGCCGACGAAATTGGCGACGAACTTGGTCGCCGGCCGGTTGTAGATCTCGAACGGTGTGCCGACCTGCTCGGCCTTGCCGCCATACATCACCGCGATGCGGTCCGAGATCGACAGCGCCTCTTCCTGGTCATGTGTGACGAAGATGGTAGTGATGCCGAGCTTCTTCTGGATCGAGCGGATTTCCTCGCGCAGCGAGACGCGCACCTTGGCGTCGAGCGCCGACAGCGGCTCGTCGAGCAAAAGCAGCTTCGGCTTCGGCGCGATGGCGCGGGCCAGCGCGATGCGCTGTTGCTGGCCGCCGGAGAGCTGGTAGGGATAGCGGTCGGCCATCTGCGGCAGCTTGATGATGTCGAGCATCTCGGCGACCCGGGAATCGATCTCTGCCCTTGCCATGCCGGCGACCTTCAGGCCGAAGCCGATATTTTGCGCCACGGTCAGGTTCGGGAACAGCGCGTAAGCCTGGAACACCATACCGACATTGCGCTGGTTGGGCTTCAGCCGCGTAATGTCCTTGCCTGCGACGACGATCTTGCCGGCGCTCGGCTCCTCGAAGCCGGCGACCATGCGCAGCACGGTGGTCTTGCCGCAACCCGATGGCCCAAGGAACGAAACGAACTCGCCCGGCTCGACATCAAGATTGAAATCTTCGACCACGGTGGTGGCGCCGAAGGATTTTCGCACATGCTGGATGGAGAGGAATGGTTCGGCCATGGCTTTTTCTTTCGATCAGTACTTTGTCGATCAGTTCGGGCGGTTCGCCGATCTCGGCGCGAAACGGGACAGGATCTGGATCAGCGACATGCAGCCCCAGGTGATGGCGAAGGCGATGATGGCAAGCGCTGCGGGCTCATAGGCGCGGTTGGCGCCAACGTTTTGCAGATAGGGACCGAAGGCGGGCCGGTTGAGCAAGCTGGCCATGGTGAATTCGCCAATGACGATGGCGAAGGTAAGGAAGGCGCCCGAGAGCACGGCGATCAGCACATTGGGCAGGATCACACGACCAATGATCGTGCCCCAACCGGCGCCAAGGATCTGCGCCGCTTCGGTCAGCGTCCTGACGTCGATGGTGCGCAGTCCGGTATCGACCGCGCGATACATGTAGGGCAGCGCCAGCATTGCATAGCCGATGACCAGCAAGGCATTTGTGCCCATGTCGGTCGCCAGGAACGGCAGCGGCGAATTCGAACCGTACATCCTGATATAGCCGAAGACGATGACGATGGCGGGAATGACCAGCGGCAGCAGCGTGATGAACTCTACGATCGGCCGCAGTTGCGGCAGGCGCAGTCGAATCCAGTAGGCGGCGGGCACCACGATCAACACGCCCAGAATGATGGTGAAGATGGCGGCAAGCACTGAGTAGCCAAAGGTCGCCTGAAAACGAGGGTCGCCAAGCACGATCTGATAGGCGTCGAAGGAATAAGCGCCGCGCCGCATGCGCAAGGAAAATTCCACCGTCGCGATCAGCGGAATGAAGAAATAGGCCGCGCCCAGCCCGAAGACGACCCAGGCCCAGAATTTTCCGGACTTCATTTCAGCCACCTCTCCGAGCGCGTCCGGAACCAGATGTAGAAGACATTGGCCAGCCCGGTGATGACGATCATGCCGAAGGCGATCGCATAGCCGAGATGGGCATTGTGCAGCACGTCACCGCGTATCTGCGCATAGAGCAGGATCGGCACGATGTTGAGTGAAGAGCCGGTCAGCGCATAGGCGGTGGCGATGGCGCCGAAGGCATTGGCGAAGAGCAGGATGACCGTGCCGAGGAAACTCGGCCAGATCACCGGGATGACCACCATGCGCCAGTATTGCGTCTGGGTGGCGCCAAGCGTCGCCGCAGCCTCGCCCCACTCCTTCTTCAAGCCGTCGATCGCCGGCGTGATGATGACCACCATTAGGGGAATCTGGAAATAGACATAGGTCAGCGTCAGGCCCCAGAACGATAGGATGTTGAAGCCGTGCGCATAAATGTTGAGGCCGAACACGGTGTTGAGCAGCACCGTGGCGAGACCGAGGCGTCCGAGCGTGGCGATGAAGGCGAAGGCCAGCGGTACGCCGGCGAAATTGGAAGCCACGCCGGAGAATGTCAGCGTCGCCGAACGTATCCACTCCGGCAGTCCGCCGCGCACGATGGCGATGGCGATGCCGAGACCTGCGAAGGCGCCGATCAGCGACGAGGAAAGGCTGACCTTGAGCGAGATCCAGTAGGCGGCGACAATCGATGGCTGCGCCAGTGCTGCTATGTTTTCGAACGTGAATTCGCCGGCATCGTTCTGGAATGCACCCAGCATCAGATAGAGCGTGGGTAGGATCAGGAACATGATGGCGAAGATGAAGAATGGCGCAACGCCGAGCCATTGCGTCGGCAGTCGCATTGCACGCGCCTCGCTGGGGGGCGCGGTCTTCCCGGCAACTGCGTGATCGGAAAGCGAGATATCTGTCATGCGCCGGCTACCGTCTCCGAGGAACACCGGGCGGCCGCGAGGCCGCCCGGTTGGTTTCAAGCCTTACTTGACGTTGGCGCCGACGACGGCATCCCAGTTCTTGGTGACGGCTTCCTTTGCCTTGCCCTGCTCGTCCAGCGTCGGGAACACCGCGGCAGCGTAAGCCTCGGCCGGCGGCAGCTTGGCCATCACGTCCGCCGGGAGCTTGCCGTTCTTGGCAAGATCGTTGAAGCGGATCGGGTGGCAATAGCCCTTCAGCCAGCCGATCTGGCCTTCGTCGGAGTAGAGATACTCCAGCCAGAGCTTGGCAGCGTTCGGATGCGGTGCGAAAGCACTGATCGCCTGCACATAGACGCCGGCAACGACACCGGTCTTGGGCACGACGACGTCGACGGGCGGATTGCCCTTCAGCGTGTCGCGACCGGCAAGTGCATTGTAATCCCAGGTCACCAGGATCGGCGTCTGGCCTTGTGCCAGGGTCGCCGGTTTGCCGATGACCGGCACGAAATTGCCGGCGGCGTTAAGCTTCTTGAAGAAGTCGAGACCAGCAGTGCCAGCAGCTTCGCCGGCAGCCGCACCACCGGAAATGCCGGCCGCGTAGACGGCCTGGATGGCCTGGTTCGAGGCGCGCGGGTCGCCGGCAAGCGCCACGGTGTTGGCGAATTCCGGCTTCAGCAGGTCAGCCCAGTCAGCAGGCGCTTCCTTGACGAGGTCCTTGTTCACCAGGAAGGATAGCACGCCATAGTAGTCGCCGGTCCAGTAACCATCGGCATCCTTGGCGCTGTCGGGGATCGAGTCCCAGGTCGACACTTTGTAGGGCTGGATCAGGCCGTCAGCCTTGGCGGTCGGGCCGAAGGACAGGCCAACGTCGATGACGTCGGGCGCCTGCGGGCCCTTGTTGTCCTTGTTGGCCTTGATCGCCTCGACCTCGTCGCCGGAGCCGGCATCGGGGTTGAGTTCGTTGATGGTGATCTCAGGATACTTTGCCTTGAAGCCGTCGATGACGGCGCCGTAGCCGCACCAGTCATGCGGCAGCGCGATGGTCGTGAGCTGGCCTTCCTTCTTCGCAGCGGCAACCAGTTCATCCATGGACTGGGCCGACGAGATAGCAGAGGTCGCCATGAGGGCGACGGCCGAAAGGGAAAGCACTTTCCCTGTGAACTTGAACATGTGTTCTCTCCGTTGAACTGGCGTCCTGGACGCCTGCGATGCGGTATCGGTTTCATATGACAGCCAGATGAAAGCTTTTTGAAACTGGCCCCCGGCGGTACGAAAAGTTAACTCTTTTTAACCGGCTGTAGCAATTAGCCTCGACTTAATTTCCCGGCTAATGGTTTATTGCCTTGCTTTTTGCCCCCTTGCCCTTCCTTTCCCTTCGTTTTTAGATCACGTCCGGCGCAGAAACCGCCTCAGACAGTGCCGGCGATAGTGTTCTCGAGCAGCGTCAGCGCCGCCTTTTTGGTCAGCCTGACCGGGTTGCCGCCGGCGGTCGGATCGACCACCGCCATGTCGGCGATCAGCCCTTTGCGCTTCTTGTCCATGTCGAGCCCCTTGATCAGGCCGGGCAGCGCATGCGGCACCTTCAATTCCTTGCGCAGCTTGATGATCGCTTTGGCAAAGCCGTCGAAGCCACCCTTGATGCCGCAATAGGCAGCGAGCCGGGCAATCCGCTCCTCGATGGAGTCGCGATTGAAGGCCAAGACATAGGGCATGAACACCGCATTCGTCATGCCGTGATGGGTGTCGTAGAGCGCGCCGATCGGATGCGACAGCGAGTGGATGGCGCCAAGACCCTTCTGGAAGGCGGCAGCACCCATGGCGGCCGCACTCATCATGTGGGCGCGCGCGACAAGGTCCTTGCCGTTGGCGTAGGCCTTGGGCAGGTTCTCGAACACCAGGCGCACACCTTCCACCGCAATGCCGTCGGCCATCGGGTGATAGCCCGGCGCGCAATAGGCTTCGAGGCAGTGCGCCAGCGCATCCATGCCGGTGCCGGCGGTGATGAAGCCGGGCATGCCGACCGACAGTTCCGGATCGGCAATGACGATTGCCGGCAAAAGCTTCGGATGGAAGATCACCTTCTTAGTGTGCGTCGCCTCATTGGTGATGACGCCGGCACGCCCGACTTCCGAGCCTGTGCCGGCAGTGGTCGGCACGGCTATGATCGGCGCGATGGCATCCGAATTGGCGCGCGTCCACCAGTCGCCGACATCCTCAAAGTCCCAGATCGGCCGCGTCTGGCCGGCCTGGAACGCGATCAGCTTGCCGAGATCGAGCGCTGAACCGCCGCCGAAGGCGATGACGCCGTCATGCTTGCCCTTCTTGAACACGGCGATGCCGGCGGTGAGGTTGGAATCGACCGGGTTCGGCTTCACCTCGGAGAACACGCCATAGGATACCTTGGCGTCGTCGAGGATTTTCAGCGTCGAAGCGACGACCGGCAGTTTCGCCAACCCCGGATCGGTGACGAAAAGCGGCCGCTTAATGCCGGTGGCAGCGAGCACCTCAGGCAGTTCCTTGATGCGCCCGGCGCCGAAGCGGACGGTGGTCGGGTAGTTCCATTTGGAGATCAGCTTGGACATGTCTTGTCTTTCAAAAAATCAGATGGCTTCGCGCAGATGGAAGGATTTCGGCCGGGTCAGATTGTCGTAGCCGAGCGCCGAAAGGGCAACGCCTTTGCCGGTGTCCTTGACGCCGGTCCAGACCAGCGCCGGATCGAGGTAGTCGCAGCGGTTCATGAACACGGTGCCGGTCTCGACGCGGTCGCCGATCGCCACCGCATGCTCGATATCGCCGGTCCAGATCGAAGCGGTCAGCCCGTAGGGGCTGTCGTTCATCAGCGCGATCGCCTCCTCGTCGTTACGCACCTTCATGATGCCGACGATCGGGCCAAAACTTTCCTCGCGCATGACGCTCATCTGGTGGTCGACGCCGGTCAGCACTTCCGGCGCCAGATAGGGCGAGCCGGCCTTGTCGTTAGCCACCTTCATATTGATGTGTGCGATTGCACCCTTGCGCAGCGCCTCGGCCTTCTGCTCGCGGATCAGGTCGGCAAAGCGCGCCTGAGCCATCGGCCCCATTGTCGTCGCCTGTTCCAGCGGATTGCCGACGGCATAATTCTTCGTCTCGGCGATGAAACCTTCGACGAACTGGTCGTAGACCTTCTCATGCACATAGACGCGCTCGATGCCGCAGCAGCACTGGCCGGAATTGTAGAAGGCGCCGTCGACCAGATTGGCCACCGCATGGTCGAGCTTGGCGTCGGGCAGCACATAGGCCGGGTCCTTGCCGCCGAGTTCGAGCCCGAGCGTCATGAAGGTGCCGGCCGCCGCCTTCTCGATGGCGCGGCCGCCGCCGACCGAACCGGTGAAATTGACATGGTCGATCTTGCCCGAGCCGAGCAGCTTCTCGGTCTGGGCATGGTTCAGCACGACATTCTGGAACACGCCCTTGGGCAGCCCAACCTTGTCGAACGCCTGCTGGAACCGTTCGCCAACCAGCAGCGTCTGCGCCGCATGTTTGAGGATAACGGTATTGCCGGCCATCAGTGCCGGCACGATGGTGTTGACGGCGGTCAGATAGGGATAGTTCCACGGCGCGATCACCATGACGACGCCGAGCGGATCCTTCTTCACATAGCGTCGGAAGCCGTCCTTCGGGTTGGATGCCGGCACGGATTTCAGCGCGGCTTCAGCGATCTCGACCATGTAATTGGTGCGTTCCCTGACGCCGCCGAACTCGCCGCCATAGCGCACCGGTCGCCCCATCTGCCAGGCGATCTCCGGCACGATCTCGTCGGTCATCGCGACCAGCGCTTCGAGCATCGCCAGCATAAATTTGCCGCGCTCGACGATCGGCGTCAGCGCCCACTTCTCCTGCGCCGCCTTGGCGCGCTCGACCGCGGCATTGATCGCCTGGTCGGTCGCGATCGGCCGCTCGGCGTAAATCGAACCATCGATGGGCGATTTGAGTTTTACGGTTTCCAAAGGATACTCCAAGTTAGCAGGCTAGGGTGCGCAGATGGCCATTGCGGCCATAGCGAAGGATGGGCTCGTCACGCGTCACCAGAACCATGTCCAACGCTCTCGCACTTGCCATCAGTATCCGATCGATGGGATCACCATGAGGCGGACCGGGCAGGTTGGATGACGCAATCAGAATGGCTGGTGAGATAGCGCTGAGCTTTGCCGACATTCGCTCGATGAATCGCTCCACGAAGTCGAGTGGTGCCAATGGCAGATTGAGCCGACCCTTGGCTACGCCGATTCCGATCTCCCATGCCGACATCGGTGAAAGATACAGACGGCCGTCATAGGCCGCTTCCGAAATCTCCCGGCTTGCGTGCGGATCGATCAGACTATCGTTGGCGACAAAGATCACCGCACATGTATCCAGAAGCAGGTTTGGCCCTTCGCTCATTTACGCACCGCAAGTTTGCCGTCACGCGCGTCAGCCTCACCGCCCAGATAGCCCCGGTCCCATGGCTCGTCATCGAAAGGTTTGGTGATATCAAATCCGGCTTCGATCGTTATTAGGCCCTTCATGAAACCAAAACCGGGGTGGCGATCCGCGCGCGCCTCCTTTGGCGCGGCAGGCACGCTACCACTGGGCGGCGCCGAAATGGGCTCTTTGCGAACGCGGCGAAATACCAGTTTCCCACTCCCTATATTGACGGATTCGGTCTCGAACCCAGCCTCAAGCCACTCCCTTGTCATGGGATTGTTGCTCGGATTGTTGCTCCACCATGCAGGGTATTGCTTCGATGCGGGCAGCGGCAGATTGAGCACTCTCTCGATTTCGGCGAACGACATCGGAACGCGATCGACATTCTGGGCAATGAGAAAGTCCTTGAGCGGCGCATATTTGGACATTGCAAACTCCTCAATGTAGCGCACTGCAGTTTACAGGTACCATATGGTACTAACTTCACCACATTGTCAACATTAAAGCTGTATAAAGTTTTAGTACCGCTCGAACCCTCTGTGCAGTTCCCAATCCGTAATGCGACGGTCGTATTCGAACTGCTCCCACTTTGCGGTGTGGACATAATGTTCGAGCACATCGTCGCCGAGCGCCTGCTTCAGCATCTTCGACTTGGCCAGCGTCTCGGTGGCGTCACGCAGCGTTTTCGGGATCTCCGGCAGGCGCGAGGCCTGGTAGGCATCGCCGACGAACGGCTTCTGCAGTTCGAGCTTCTCGTCGATGCCGGCAAGGCCGGCGGCGATCAGCGCCGCGAAAGCGAGATAGGGGTTTAGGTCGGCGCCGCCGATGCGGCATTCCATGCGGATGCCCTTGGTGCCCTCACCGCACAGGCGGAAGCCGGCGGTGCGGTTGTCCTCGCTCCACATGATCTTGGTCGGTGCGAAGGTGCCGGCCTGGAAGCGCTTGTAGGAGTTGATGTAGGGCGCCAGGAACCAGGTAAACTCCCTGGCGTATTTGAGCTGCCCAGCCGCCCATTGCTGGCCAAGCGTGGACAAAGTCCAGTCCGCCTTCTTGTCGAAGAACAATGGCGTCTTGCCATCGGCGCTCCACAGCGAATTGTGGATGTGGCTGGAGTTGCCCGCGAGCCCGTAATTGTATTTCGACATGAAGGAAATCGACTTGCCTTCGGACTCGGCAATCTCCTTGGCGCCGTTCTTCAGGATGACGTGGCGGTCCGCCATGTCGAGCGCCTCGGCATAGCGCACATTGATCTCTTCCTGGCCCGGGCCCCATTCGCCCTTGGAGTTTTCGATCGGGATGCCCGCCGCTTCCATCTCGTTGCGAAGCCGGCGCATGACGCCTTCTTCCTTGGTGGTGATGCCGATCTGGTAGTCGCCGATATAAGGCGACGCGGTGTCGAGCCCCTGCCAGTGCTTCTTGCGGGCGGAATCGTAGGTCTCGTTGAACAGGTAGAATTCGAGCTCGGAGGCGAAGTAGCCGATATAGCCGCGTTCGGTGAGCCGCTTGACCTGCTTTTTCAGCATCGCGCGCGGCGAATGCGGAAGGTCGTCATGGGTGTGGTGGTCGAGCACGTCGCAGATCACCAGCGCGGTCTTTTCCAGCCACGGAATCCGCCGCAGCGTCGCAAGGTCCGGCTTCATGACGAAGTCGCCATAGCCCTTCGACCAGCTTGCCGCCTTGTAGCCCGGCACCGGCTCCATATCGATGTCGGCGGCGAGCAGATAGTTGCAGCCATGCGTCTCGTCATGAGCAGAATCCACAAAGTACTGCGCCAGGAAACGCTTTCCCGCGAGCCGCCCCTGCATGTCGACGATGCAGGCCAGCACCGTGTCGATCTCGCCACTGGAGACCGCTTTCTTCAACTGATCGAACGAGAAATTTCCGGCCATTTCCTTTGGCACTCCAGTGCTTGGTCGTTGAGGACGAAACCATAGCCGGCTGCACGCCGGCCATGGCCATGATGGTGACGTCAGTGGCCGGTTTCGCCGACCGCCTGTTCGGCGGCCTTGATCGCTGCCTGACGTGCCGCGATGATGTCGCCCAGCGGCGGGCCCTGGAAGCGATTGCGCTCGAAGGCGAACCAGACAATCGCCGTCAGGATGAAGAAGCCGACGGTGATGTACAGCGCCCAGTCGTTCGGCGGCTGGATGCCGATGATGAAGATCAGGATCATCGACACTATGGAAAGGACCCCGAACAGCATGAAGATGCCACGGCCCAGGTTCCACGGTCCCATCTTGTCCCACTTCGGCGTGCCCCAGGCCACCATGCCGAGCACGATCGGCACGGTGAAGGACAGGAACAGGAAGATGACGGTGCACGAGACGACGATGGTGTAGGCCGAAGTGCCGGCGACCGAAACCAGCGTCGAACCCCAAACGAACAGCACCGACAGGACCGACGCCGTCCAGATGGCCGCCACTGGCGTGCGATAGGTCGGGCTGACCTTGGCCAGTGCCGACGAGCCCGGCAGGCCGCCGTCACGCGAGAAGGCAAAGATCATGCGCGAAGCCGAGGTGACGGTTGCGAGGCCGCACAACAGCTGGGCGATGAACACGACGAGGTAGACGAACTCCTTGAGGCCGGGACTGACGCGCTGGTCGAAGGCCCAGAAGAACACGTTCCAACCCTGCTTGGCGGCGTCGTCCATGTTGGGGATCATCAGCACGAAGGCGGCCAGGAACAAATAGCCGAAGACCGCCGACCAGATAACCGACATCACCATCGCACGCGGCACCGATGAGGCCGCCTTGATGGTTTCCTCGGAAGTGTGTGCCGAAGCATCGTAGCCGGTGATGGTGTAGATCGGCAGCAAGAGGCCGAGAGCGAACACCCAGGCGTTCGAGACGGACGGCCAGACGCTGGCGCCGGCCTCACCCGAGTAGTTGTGGAAGGTGAAGAGCCGGCTGAAATCCCAGGTCTCGGCGGAGAACAGGCAGACGACCGCAATCAGGATCGAGCCGAAGAAGATCAGGTAGCCCGAAAAATCGGTCAACTTCGCCGTCAGCTTGATGCCGAGATGGTTGATCAGGGCCTGGGCGCCAGTGATGATGACCAGGAAGATCATCTGATTGGTCAGCGTACCCTCGATGCCGAGCGTCGGCCCGAAGGCGCCGATGAAGAACGTCCAGGTGCCGACATTGATGGCGCCAAGCACGGTGATCAGGCCGAGCAGGTTGAGCCAGGCCGTCACCCAGCCGGTGCCGCGATTGCCGAGGATCGAACCCCAGTGATAGAGGCCGCCGGCCGTCGGATAGGCCGAGCTGATCTGCGACATGGCGACCGCGAAGGTGAGCGAAACGAAGCAGCCGACCAGCCAGCCGATGCCGATACCGATACCGCCGGCGCCCGACGTTGCCTGCGCTAGCGAATTGATGCCGCCGGACAGGATGCAGATGATGGAGAAGGAAACGGCGAAGTTGGAGAAGCGGCTTAGCCGCCGCTCAAGTTCCTGGGCGTAGCCCATGGAATGGAGGTGCTTTACGTCTTCCGCCTTGTCTGTGTCTGAATAACCCGGTGCTGCCATTGTAGTCCCCTTTGCGTTCTTAGCTGGCCGGCCCTGCCCCGGTCGGCTTGCGCCGGCCGGAGCATCTCGTCTTTGCTGTTAGCCTGCCGTCTGGCCGACGGCTGCTTCCGCGGCCGCGATCTCCGAAGCGCGGCGAGCAATGTCGGCGCCGATCGGCGGGCCCTTGAAGCGGCGCGATTCGATGCCGAACCACAGCACCACGAGCAGAACGATCAGGCCGATGGCATAGTTGATCAGGATGTCGAAGGGCGGCTGGATGCCGGCATACATCAGCACCAGAACGCCAAGCACCGTGATGACGGCGAACGGCTTGGACCAGATGCCGAGGCGGAACGGGCCGAATTCGGTCCAGCTCTTGCCCTCGGCAAGCAGGCCGGCGGCCACGGGCATGGCGTAGGACACGTAGAGGAACAATGCACAGCCAGCCGCCAGTGCGGCAAAAGCCGGCGAGTACAATGTCGCTGCGACCGCGAGCACCGCTCCGAGCCAGATTGCCGCCACCGGCGTGCGCCATGTCGGGCTGACGGTTTTCCACACCGACGAACCGGGCAGGCCGCCGTCACGCGCGAAGGCAAAGATCATGCGCGAGGTCGACGTCAGTCCGGCGAGAGCGCAGATGAAGTTCGCCAGCACGATTGCGATGGCAATGATGCTCTTCAGCAGGAATGGCGCCGGCAGATTGTTGAAGAGATTGAACCAGGCATTGGCGCCATCCTTGGCCGTCGCTGCCAGATCGGGGCTGGCCAGTACGAACGAAACGGCCATGACGAAGCCGAACACCAGCGACCACAGAACCGAATGGATCATGCCGCGCGGCACCGCCACGCGGGCATTGTGGGTCTCTTCGGACGTGTGGGCCGAAGCGTCGAAGCCGGTGATGGTGTAGAGTGGGTAGAGCAGGCCGATCAGGAAGGCGACGAGTGCCGTCCGTGCGGTCGGAACGTAGCCTGCGCCTGGATCACCGGTGTTGTTGACGAAGGTGGTGAGCCGCGAGAAATCCCAGCTTGCGCCCCAGATCAGGAACATCGCGGTCAACACGACGGCGACGACCAGAATGAGGTAGCCCGAGAAATCCGTCAGCATGGTGGTGAGCCTGATACCGAAATGGTTGATCAGCGCCTGCGCGACCGTGATGATCACAACGCCGATCACCTGCTCCTGATAGCCCCACGCGGATACGTCGTGACCGAACACGCCGGACCAGACAAGGTCCTTGAACAGCGCATAAACGCCGACATTGACCGAGGCGACGACGAAGACCAGGCCGAGCAGGTTGATCCAGGCCGTGGCCCAGCCCCAGCCGCGCCCGCCGAGAATTGACGACCAGTGGTAGAGACCGCCGGCCGTTGGGTAGGCCGAGCCGATTTGGCCAAGGGACGCGGCAACGACAAGTGCAAAGACGCCGCCGATGACCCAGCCGACAGTCGCCTCGAAGCCGCTGCCGGTCGCCATGGCCAGCGGGAAGGACGTGATGCCGCCCGCAAGAATGCAAATGATCGAAAAGGAAATTGCGAAGTTCGAGAAGCCGCTCATGCGGCGAGCCAACTCCTGGGCATAGCCCATGCTATGAAGGGTTTTTACATCCTCCGATCTTTCAGCGTCTGATTTGTCCGGTCCTGCCATTTTCGTCCCCTGTTTTTCTAGCTGGCCGATTGAACTGACTTTCCCACTGCGTGTCGCCGGGAACCCTTGGCCTCCTCGGGTTCCAGGTCAGAAAAAATGCCTGTGAGCAGATCCGCCCATTTCCGCTGCCCGGTCTCGCCGGAAATCTCGTCGTTGCGGATTTCGATCATTGCGCAGGCAAGGCCGCGCGAGCGTGCATGGCGCTCCAAAGTGAAATAGACGCGGTCGGCCGGCGAATAGGGCTCGTTGATGCCGACAGTGACGCCGGAGAGCCGCTGCAGCGCCGCTAACAGTGGCGACGCCAGCCGGCGGTCGTCATCATGGATGATGCCGATATGCCAGGGCCGGTTCTTGCCCTTGTAGACCGGGGTGAAGGAATGCACCGACACCAGCCGGGTCTCCTGCCCACGCGCCTGCCGGTCGTCGATGATCGATGCGATCGTGTCGTGGAACGGCCGCCACGACAAAGCGATGCGCTCGGCGCGCTCACTGTCCGACAGGCCGGCATTGCCCGGAATGGCCGTCCTCTCGCTGACCGGCGGCACCAGGTCCGGTGCGTCGAGCGGACGGTTGCAGTCGATGATCAGGCGCGAGATGCGGGTTTCGATGAGCGTCGCATCGAGGGCGGTCGCGATGCGGCGGGCCACCGGCAGCGCGCCGGGGTCCCAGGCGATGTGGCGGGAGAGGTCCTCGGCCGGCAGGCCAAGCGTGCCGAATTCGGATGGCAGGAAGTTGGAAGCGTGATCGCAGGTCAGCACGAAAGGGCTGGACCCGCCGGGGTTCGTCACCCCTACGGTATCAGACGATGCAAGGCTGGCGGGCCGTGCTCTCTCCATAGTCTGCCGTCCCCTGGGGAGCGCTGTATCTTATGTTACGTATTTTGCCTCATTGCGTCCCTGTGGATGATTTCATACAGTTTGTCCGGCTTTGTCAAACGCGATTTCGGGGAAGCGGTCTGGACGGGCTCAGGGGTGGGGAAAACGATGATTTCCAGCATTGCCGAACTGATTTCGGACCGCATCGGCACGATGCCGGCCGGCGAGCGCCGCGCCGCGCAGACACTGATTGCGAACTATCCGCTGATCGGGCTGAAGACGGTCGCCGAGTTCTCGGCCGCCGCCGGCGTATCGTCGCCGACCATCCTGCGCTTTGTCTCCAGGCTGGGGTTCCAGAACTATCCCGAATTCCAGTCGGCGCTGCAGGACGAACTGGCGGCGCAATTGCAGTCGCCGGCATCGCGCACGCTCAACCCGGCCTCCCCAAGCGGTGCAGTATCGCCAATGCTGGAGGCGACGCTGGACAATATGCGCGAGACCTTCAGGCATCTCTCCGACAGACAGCTTGCCGACATCGCCGCAAGGCTTGCCGACCGGCGCGGCAAGACATTCCTGATCGGCGGCCGGTTCACCGATCCGTTGGCACGCTACATGGCCGCCCATCTCGCCATCATCCAGCCCGATGTCTATCACCTTGCCGGCCAGGAGAGCATCTGGCGCGACCGGCTGATCGACATGGGCAAGCGCGACGTGCTGGTGATCTTCGACATCAGGCGCTATCAGGACAGTCTGGTCCGCTTTGCCCAGACCGCGCATCAGCGCGGCGTTCAGATCGTGCTGTTCACCGACCAGTGGCTATCGCCGATCGCCCGCTTCGCCCGCCATGTCATTGCCGGACGCACCGCCGTGCCTTCGGCGTGGGACTCTTCCGCCGCTCTGTTCGTTGTCGCCGAGACGCTGATCGGCGCCGTCACGAGGCAGCTCGAGGCCGACAGCGCCAGGCGCATCCGCGACCTCGAAAGCCTGCGCTGACACGTTCAATCCCCGCCGCAGGTGCGCAAAATTACGCAGATTTAATGTGCATGGAAGCGGCAGAATTGCCATAAAGCCATGATATTGCGGCGGCTTCGCACATACCGGGTGCGTCGCTGCGCGTTTTTTTGCTTGGCGAAACCGGTAGACGTTTTGCCAACCGGAGTGTCGATGGTCGCCTGGAAACAGATCGTTTTTGCGCTTGTGATCCTGGTCGCGGCTGTCCTCGCCTGGGCGCGATTCTTCCCGGGCGCGCCGGAGGTTCTGGCACGCTGGGGCATCGACTGGACCTATGCTTCGGCGCCCGCCACAACCGGCGCGGTCGACACGACGAAACAGGCAGGCGGTCGCAACGCTGCCGGCCGGCCGGCAAATGTCGTTGCCTTGCCGGCGGGCACGGCCACCATCAACGATCGCCTGCAGGCGATCGGCACCGGCCGCGCCAATGCCTCGGTGACGGTCAACCCGTACAGCTCCGGCCGGCTGGTTGAATTCCTCGTCCAGTCCGGTACCCGCGTCGACAAGGGGCAGATCATCGCTGTTCTCGATTCCGAGACCGAGGTGATCTCGCAGGATCGTGCCAAGCTCGCCTTGCAGGATGCCCAGGACAAGCTCGAGCGGGTGAAATCATTGAGGGCCTCCAACGCCGCGACCCCGGTCGCCGTCGCCGATGCCCAAGTGGTGCTGGCCGGCGCCAAACTGGCGCTGCAGGATGCCGAACTCGCCTTNCGGCATCCTGCCGATATCGGCCGGCAATTACGTCACCAGCCAGTCGGCGATCGCCACGCTTGACGACCGCTCCTCCATCCTGGTCGATTTCTTGGTGCCCGAGCGCTTCGCCGCCGCCGTCAAGGTCGGCGCGCAACTGTCGGCGACGCCGATCGCCAATCCGAGCAAGGCCTATACCGGCACTGTGTCGGCCATCGACAACCACATCGACGAAAAGAGCCGCACTCTGCTGGTCAAGGCTGCAATCGCCAATCCAGCGGATTCGCTGCGCGCCGGCATGTCGTTCGGCATCACCATGCGCTTCCCCGGCGACACCTATCCGGCCGTCAGCCCGCTGGCAATCCTGTGGGGTTCCGACGGCGCCTATGTCTGGCAGGTCGAGGACGGCAAGGCCAGGCGCGTTCCCGTGCGCATCATCCAGCGCAACACTGAGACGGTGCTGATCGACGCTGAGATCGAGGATGGCGACATGGTCGTCACCGAAGGCACCCAGAGCGTCAGCGAAGGCGGCGCGGTCCGCATCGCCGGCCAGGATCAGCGCGCCGCGGAAGCTGCCGAAGGCTCATGACTGCACCCGTCAGCACCGCCAGCGAAACCGGCTTCACCGCACTCTTCATCCGCAGGCCGGTTATGGCCTTCGTGCTGAACACGCTGATCGCAGTGGCCGGCCTTGCCGCTTTCTATGGCGTCGAAATCCGCGAACTGCCCGATGTCGACCGCGCCGTGGTCACCGTGTCGACGGCCTTCGAGGGTGCCGCCGCCGAAACCGTCGACCGTGAACTGACCGACACCATCGAGGGCGCGGTCGCCCGCGTCTCCGGCGTCAAGTCGATCTCGTCGACCTCTTCCTTCGG
Organism: Mesorhizobium sp. LSHC412B00; assembly: GCF_000503035.1. NCBI lineage: Bacteria > Pseudomonadati > Pseudomonadota > Alphaproteobacteria > Hyphomicrobiales > Phyllobacteriaceae > Mesorhizobium > Mesorhizobium sp. LSHC412B00. The sequence continues at coordinate 778,630 of NZ_AYWB01000001.1, forward strand.
CCAGAGCCGCGTCACCATCGAGTTCAACGACGGCGTCGATTTGAACGTCGCCGCCTCCGACGTGCGCGACGCGGTCGGCCGTGTCGCCAACATGATACCGGAGACCGCCGACCCGCCGCGCATCGTCAAGGCCGATGCCAATTCCGATGCCGTGATGCGACTGGCCGTCACCTCCGACACCATGTCGGTGCAGGACATGACGGTGATCGTCCAGGACCAGATCGAGGACGAACTGGCTGCCGTGCCTGGCGTCGCCGACGTTCAGGTCTATGGCGACCGCGACAAGATCTTCCGCATCGATGTCGACCAGAACAAGCTCGCCAGCCTCGGCTTCACTGTGGCCGATCTGAGGGCAGCGCTTGCCTCGGTCGCTTTCGATTCACCAGCCGGTTCGATCACCACCACCAACCAGGATCTCATCGTCCGCACCACGGCCGATGTGACGACGCCGGAAGAATTCGAAAACATCATCATCGGCGGCACGACGCGCATCCGCGACGTCGCCACCGTCACGCTCGGTCCCGACATCGGCCAGACCTCGTTGCGCTCCGACGGCAAGACCGGCATTGGCCTTGGCATCATCCGCCAGGCGGAATCGAACACGCTGGATATTTCCACCGGAGTGAAGGCAGCCGTCGCCAAGCTGCAGGAAAACCTGCCCAAGGGCATGTCGATCAAGATCACCAGCGACGACGCAGTCTTCGTCAACGGCGCCGTGCACGAGGTCGAGATCGCGCTCGGCCTGTCGATCTCCATGGTGCTGATCGTCATCTACATCTTCCTGCTCGACTGGCGCGCGACGCTGATCCCTGGTCTGTCAATGCCGGTCGCCATGATTGGCACCATCGCCGCCATCTATCTCGCCGGCTTCTCCATCAACATCCTGACGCTTCTGGCGCTGGTGCTGGCAACCGGCCTTGTCGTCGACGACGCCATCGTCGTTCTGGAAAACATCGTGCGACGGCGCAACGAAGGCATGGGGCCTCGTGCCGCCGCCGTGCTCGGCGCCCAGGAAGTGTTCTTCGCAGTCATCGCCACGACGCTGACGCTCGTTGCCGTTTTCGTGCCGATCTCCTTCCTGCCGGGACAGACCGGCGGCCTGTTTCGCGAATTCGGCTTCGTCCTCGCCATGTCGGTGCTGCTCTCCTGCGTGGTGGCGCTGACGCTGTGCCCGATGCTGGCCTCGCGCATGTTGACCGGCGCATCGCTCCACCATGAAGGCGGTCACGGCATTGGCGCGCGCGTCGGTGGCGCGCTGAACGCGGCCTACAAGCGCGCCCTGCATGCCTGCCTCGGCGCGCCGTGGATCGTGCTGCTGGTTGCGGTGCTGTTTGCGGGCGTCGCCTTCAGCCTGTTCGGCACCATCCGCCAGGAACTGACGCCGAGCGAGGACCGCGCCGTCGTGCTGTTGCGCATCAACGCGCCGCAAGGCGTCAGCCTCGATTACACCACGCAGCAGATGCAGAAGATCGAGCGGCTGATCCAGCCGCTGCGCGATTCCGGCGAGATCGTCTCGACCTTCGAAAACGCCGGCCAGAACGGCGCCTACAATTCCGGCTTCATGGTGATGACGCTGGCGCCGTGGGACGAGCGCACGCGCAGCCAGCAGGAGATCATGGCGCAGATAAGCAAGCTGACCCGGCAGGTGCCATCCGTGCGCATCTTCCCGGTGCAGGCCAATAGCCTCGGCATTCGCGGCGCCGGCAACGGCCTGCAATTCGCGCTGGTCGGCAACGACCGCAAGGCGCTCGGCGACGCGGCGGTGAAGATCATCGCCCGGATGCAGGCCGATCCGCGCTTCCAGACGCCGCGGCTTTCCATCGACCCGACGCAGCCGCAGCTGGCGGTGGCCATCGACCGCGAGCGCGCCTCCGATCTCGGCATCGACATATCGGGTCTCGCCAACACCTTGCAGGCGATGCTCGACGGCAACGATGTCGTCGATGTCTACATCGCCGACCGCAGCTATGGCGTGAAGCTGGTCTCGACCACCAACCCGATCAATGATCCGACCGATCTGGAAAACATCTTCCTGAAGACCGCCGACGGCCGCTTCGTGCCGATGTCGACCATCGCCACGCTGACCGAGCGCGCCGTGCCGCCGTCGCTGACCCGCGAACAGCAGCAGCCTTCGGTGGCGATCACCTCGAACCTGAACGGCAATTTCGCACTGGGTGACGCGCTCGGCGTTGCCGAGCAGATCGCCGCCCCGCTGCTGCCGCCGGGCAGCCGCGCCCTGCCGCTGGCCGAAGCCGCGACGCTCGGCGAGACCAACAGCGCCATGATCACCATTTTCGGCTTCGCGCTGGTCATCATCCTCCTGGTGCTCGCCGCCCAGTTCGAAAGCTTCGTCAGCGCCGTCATCATCATGGCGACGGTCCCCCTCGGCCTTGCCTGCGCAATCTTTGCGCTGCTTTTGTCAGGCACCAGCCTCAATGCCTACAGCCAGATTGGCCTCGTGCTTCTGGTCGGCGTCATGGCCAAGAACGGCATCCTCATCGTCGAATTCGCCAACCAACTGCGCGACCGCGGCCTCGGCGTGCGCCAGGCGATCGAGCAGGCCTCGATCATCCGCCTGCGGCCGGTGATGATGACGATGATCTGCACCATCCTCGGCGGGGTCCCGCTGGTGCTGGCCGCCGGCGCCGGTGCCGAAGCGCGCATCGCGCTCGGCTGGGTCATCGTCGGCGGGCTGGGTCTCGCCACCGTCTCGACGCTGTTCCTGACCCCGGTCGCCTACCTCCTGCTCGGCCGCTTCGTCACGCCGAAGGCGCATGAGGAAGCGAGGCTAAAGCGGGAGCTTGAGGAAGCGGCGTACGCCAATGTCGAGCCGGCGGAATAGCTCCGCTTACCCTCCCCCTTGTGGGGAGGGTCGGACCGCAGGTCCGGGGTGGGGTGCAGCGCCAACTAACGTCGGTGCAGCGCTCCCGCGAATAACAGAGGTAGGAGCCAAGACCCCCACCCCGACGAAAGAGCAAAATTGCTCTTTCGTCGACCCTCCCCACAAGGGGGAGGGTAGAAAGTCACGGCCTAATAAACACCTTCCCGTTCGGCTTGGCCAGCTCCGCCGGGGCCTTCGCCATCGCCTCATCCAGCGGTAGCACCGCCGTCACGTCGGTTGACCAGCGCCCATCCGAAAAGCGCTTCTGTGCTTCCATGATCGCCGGGCCGCGCTTGTCGCGGAACTGGCGCATCCATTCGACCAGCCAGAAGCCTTCAATGTGCTTGTGTTGGAAGATCATCTGGCCGGGCTCACGGATGACAGTGGTGTCCGGATCGAGCCGTCCATAGATGATCCAGCGCGAGCGCTTCGGCATGGCGTCGAAGATCGCCGAGGCCACCGGCCCGGTCACGGCATCGAGGAAGATGCGCGGCTGCTCGGCCTTGACCACATCGCGTAGTGCTGCCTTGAAATCCGGCGCCTTCTCGTTGAGCACATGGGCAGCCCCGATCTCCTTCAACAGCGGAATCTGCTCGTCGCGGCGCACGGTGACGATCGGCCGGAACCCAGCCTCCTTGGCGAGACCCGCGATCAGCTTGCAAAGCTGGCTGGCGCCGGCGGTCATGATGAAGGCTTTTTCGCCCGTCTCCTTGACGATGTCGAACATGGCGAGCGCCGTGAGCGGGTTGACGATCATCGCCGCGCCATCCTCGTCGCGGACCGTGTCGAGCAGCGGAATGCAGCCGGCAGCTTCGGCAACTGCATAGTCCGCCCACGCGCCCCAATTGGTGACGCCGGTGGTGAAGGCGATGCGCTTGCCGATCAGGCTTTTCGCATAGGGCTCGTCGCCGCTGGCAACGACCGTGCCGACACCCTCGAAGCCGGCCGGCTGGCCCTTGGCGCGCGGCTGACCGTACTGGCCCTTGATGAACATGACGTCGGACGGGTTGATCGAGGCGAGGCTGACCTTGATTAGAACCTGGCTCGGTCCGGGCGTCGGCACGCCGATGCTGCCAAGCTTGAGGTACGGCTCCATCGCCTCCAGCGCACTGCCGGAGGGCGTCCTGGTGTAGCCGTCGCCGGTCAGCAGCAGTGCTTTCATGTCTGAGGGGATCGCCATGGCGGGGCTCCTTACAGTTTGAGGATGAGCTTGCCGGATGCGCCACGGCCAAGCACGCGCGTCACCACGGCGGCGGCATCGGCCAGCGGATAAGTGCCTTCGATGGCCGGCCGAACCTTGCCGGCGAGATGCCAGCCGACCAGCGCCTTCAGATTGTCGGCATGGACGAGCTGGTCGAGCAGCGCGAAATCGCGGGCGATAATGGCCTTCATCCGCTCAGACCTTTTCCTGCGTGTATTTCCTGAGTTCCGTACGCGCCACCTGCCGGCGGTGCACCGCGTCCGGCCCGTCGGCAAGGCGCAGGGTTCGCAGATGCGTCCATGAGCGTGCCAGCGGCGTGTCCTGGCTGATGCCTTGCGCCCCGAACATCTGCACGGCCTCGTCGGTGACCTTGAGCGCGACGCGCGGTGCGATGACCTTGATCTGGCTGATCCAGGGCGCGGCTGCGCGCGCATCGCCCTGGTCGATCATCCACGCCGCCTTGAGGCAGAGCAGCCGCGCCATCTCGATCTCCATGCGGCACTCGGCGATGATATCGAAATTGGCGCCGAGCTTGGCCAATGGCTGGCCGAAGGCCTCGCGGCGCACCGAGCGCTGGCACAGCAGCTCCAGCGCCATTTCGGCTTGGCCGATGGCGCGCATGCAATGGTGAATGCGGCCGGGGCCGAGCCGCCCCTGCGCGATCTCGAACCCCCTGCCCTCGCCGAGGATCAGGTTTCCGGCCGGCACCCTGACATTGTCGAAGCGGAGGTGCATGTGGCCGTGCGGCGCGTCGTCATCGCCATAGACCTGCATCGGTCGAAGCTTGATCACGCCCTTGGTGTCGGACGGCACCAGGATCATCGAATGGCGGCGGTGCTGCGGCTCGGCTTCGCCGCCGGTGCGGACCATGACAATGTAGATGGCGCAGCGCGGGTCCCCGGCCCCCGACGCCCACCATTTCTCACCGTTGAGTGCATAGTCGTCGCCTCGCCGTTCGCAGCGCATGGCGATGTTGGTGGCGTCGGAGGAAGCGACGTCCGGCTCGGTCATCAGATAGGCCGAGCGGATCTTGCCCTCGAGCAGCGGCTCAAGCCATGCCTGCTTGTGGTCGTCCGAGCCGTAGCGCTCCAGCACCTCCATATTGCCGGTGTCGGGCGCCGAGCAGTTGAAGGTCTCGGCGCCGAGATGCGCCTTGCCCATCTCCTCGGCGAGGTAGGCGTATTCGACCGTCGAGAGACCATAGCCGCGCTCGGACCCGGTCAGCCAGAAATTCCACAGGCCGCGCTCCTTGGCCGTCTTCTTCAATCCCTCGAGGATCTCGGTCTGCCGCGCGGTGTAGACCCAGCGGTCGCCGCCCTTGCCGACCTCACTCAAAAAATCATGATCGAGCGGCATGATCTCATCGCGCACCATGGCGGCGACACGGGCGTGGATCGGCTTCAGCCGCTCGGTCATGCCGAGATTCATGTCCGCCATCGGTCTCCAACCCTTTCACGCATCTGGGCACTTTACCCGTGGCAAGGATGACCGTACTTCGGGTAGCCTTGTCAACGCGAGCCCCTTTCGCCCCGGACCGTGAGCAGAAAAGCGCGGAGGAATTCCGATGAGCTATCTGGAAGAACTGTTCTCAGTCGCCGGCAAGACAGCGCTGGTGACGGGAGCCGCGACCGGCATCGGCCGCATGGTGGCGACCGCTTTGGTCCAAGCCGGCGCCACCGTGATGATCGCTTCACGCAAGGGCGAGGATTGCATCAAGGTCGCCGCTGAGTTGAACGGGCTCGGCGGCTCCGGCAGTGCCGAAGGCTTTGCCGGTGACGTCTCGAGCGAAGCAGGCATTGCCGCGCTGGTCGGCGAGGTCAAGGCGCGCACCGAGAAGCTGCATATTCTGGTCAACAATGCCGGCATATCCTGGGGTGCCTCCCTGGAGGATTTTCCCTATAGCGGCTGGGCCAAGGTGTTCGCCGTCAACGTCACCGCCGTCTTCCATCTGACGCGCGAATTGCTGCCGCTGCTGGAAGCCGCCGCGAGCGATGCCGATCCGGCCCGCGTCATCAACCTGGGCTCGGTGATGGGCACGCAGCCGCTGGCCGACGACGCCTATTCCTACACCGCGTCCAAGGGCGCCGTTCACCACCTGACGCGCACGCTGGCGATCGAACTCGCGGCGCGGCGCATCACCGTCAACGCCTTCGCCCCCGGCCCCTTCCAGAGCCGGATGACCGCCTTTGCCACCGGCACCGAAGAAAAGGCCAGACATGTCGGCAGCCATGTCCCCATCGGCCGTATCGGCGTGGCGGATGACATCGGCGGCGCAACGCTCTATTTGTGCAGCCGTGCCGGTTCCTATGTCACCGGCGCCATCCTGCCGATCGACGGCGGGCAGTCGGTGCAGCATGGGCTGACATTGTTCAAGGAATGAGCCGCGGTCGGCGGCAAGGGGAGGACACCGCAGTGGAACCGATCAGTCTCGATGTGCTTCTGGCCAGCGTCGGCAAGGAAGTCGGCGTCTCGCCATGGCGCGAGGTCACACAGACCATGATCGACCAGTTCGCCGACGCCACCGACGACCACCAGTTCATCCATTGCGACCCCGAGCGGGCCAAAAACGAGACGCCGTTCGGCGGCACCATCGCGCATGGCTTCCTGTCGTTGTCGCTGCTCTCGGCGATGACCTTCGAGACCATGCCGCCGCTGGAAAAGGGCAAGATGGGCGTCAACCACGGTTTCGATTCGCTGCGCTTCCTGGCGCCGGTGAAGACCGGTTCGCGCATCCGCACCCGCTTCGTGCTGGCCGACGTCAAGGTCAGGCCGTCGGGCTGGGTGCAGACGGCGCATGACGTGACCATCGAGATCGAAGGCTCGAAGAAGCCGGCGCTGACGGCGCGCTGGCTGACGCTGACGCTGATCGAGCGTGAGCCGGAGACCGCATGAGTGGCGACGCCAACGCGCTGGACCAGACGCCACTAGCGCTCTATCTCGAGGGGCACATCCCGGGTTTTGCCGGGCTTTCGGCAATCGAAAAATTCAAATCCGGCCAGTCGAACCCTACCTATCTGCTGACTGCGGCCAGCGGCCGCTATGTCCTGCGCGCCAAGCCGCCGGGCCAGTTACTGAAATCGGCGCATCAGGTCGACCGCGAATTCACGGTCATGAAGGCGCTGGCCGGCACCGCCGTGCCGGTGCCGGCGATGCTGCATCTGTCGGCGGAGGCGACGCCGATCGGCCGCATGTTCTACGTCATGGATTTTCTCGACGGCCGCATCTTTTGGGATCCGGCAGTGCCGGAGGCCGCTGGCAACGATGAGCGCGCCGCCCTCTACGATGCCATGAACGCCACCCTGGCGGCCCTGCACGATGTCGATGTCGAGGCGGTCGGGCTCGGCGATTTCGGCAAACCCGGCAATTACTTCGAACGCCAGCTGGCACGCTGGACCAGCCAGTACCGCGCCTCGGAGACCGGCACGGTCGCCGACATGGACCGGCTGATCGCCTGGCTGGAGACGCATATGCCGGCCGATGACGGCCGAAAATCTCTCGTGCATGGCGACTACCGGCTGGACAACATGATCTTCGCGCACAATGAGCCGAAAGTGCTGGCCGTGCTCGACTGGGAACTGTCGACGCTTGGCCACCCCTTTGCCGACATCGCCTACCAGTGCATGCAATGGCGCTTGCCGCACGCCTCGGGCTTTCGCGGTCTTGGCGGCGTCGACCGCGCCGCCCTCGGCCTGCCCTTGGAGGAAGCCTATGTCGCGGCGTATTGCCGTCGGCGCGGGCTGGCCGGCATCGACAATTGGAGCTTCTTCCTCGCCTTCTCCTTCTTCCGCTTGGCGGCCATCTGTCAGGGCGTCTACAAGCGGGCGCTCGACGGCAACGCCTCCAATCCCGAAAAGGCCAGGACCTATGGCGAAGCGGTGAAGCTGCTGTCGCACCTTGCCGCCAAGCTGATCGACCGAACCTGAGTAGACAATGAGATATTGTGGTCGGCGCGATTTGATGACAGATCGGATCAGTTCCGTTCCCCGACCGGGGAGCAAGCCCATACGGAGGTGGTGGCAACCGGCCTGGAAACAGTACGCAAACCGATCACCGTCTGTAGAAAGAGCATGATGCCGAAAGTGTGAAGCGGTTTTCGGACGACATCATGCTCTATCAATTTGATTAGACCCGGATTCAGATTTCAGGTCAATTCGACCTGAAATCTAGCGCGCATCGCTGGAAATGAACTTCATGTGCCGGCTGACTTGCAGGGCGATGTAGACGACCAGCGAGCATCCGATCGGAAACACGATCTCAATGAGGCCGGTGGCGACAGCCTGCGGCAATGCCAGCGCAATGTCCTTGGCTGCGGCAGTCTCGATCGTCAGCGCCGTGATCCCGCCGCCGAACACCGCGCCGGCCAAGGCACCCGCCAGCATGAAATGCAGCGAGCGAGGTTCTTCCTTGGATGCCAGCGAAGCCAGCATCCAGCCCAGCAAACCATACTCGATCGCCCGCAACATACCGAGCGTAGTGAGCGACAGGATCACGGGCTTTGCCGATACATCAAGCGCGCTCACCATCACCTTTTGCGTACCTTTGGCGATGCCCATGGCCAGCGGCCCCGAGATCATGGCGATCAGGCCGCCAAGCGAGGCTCGCACCTTGGTGATCGCCGTGCCGAGGCTGACGCCGGCGCAGACGAAGAATGACCAGGTCACGCCTTGCGCCAAGTCGATCAGAACCTGGGTTGGCGCCGGGTGCGAACCTGCCGCAAATCCGGCAGTCAGAATAAGCGCTTCCATGGCGAAGCCGATTGCGATCGCCAGCCATGCGACTATCACGACTCGCCTGAGCGCCAGCCTGGCGCCATGAGAAAGTGGATGTGCGCCCGGCAGCCCGGACGAAAGCTCTATCGCAGCCATAGAGGCCCCCCAAAACCGAAATTTCTTGCAGAGCCGCCAGATAGGCTTTGTTTGTAACGGTCCGATGTTGCCTGCGAGCGCCCATGTTACACATGCTGTGACATAGATGCTGGCGAAATAGACCAGAACGGACACGACTATTCGAGAGAAAGCTTGAGGTCGCTTTTTGATGTCCCTGGCAGCGCCCTTGCCCGTTTCCGTACAGCGTATATATTTAGCCATGCACAACCAACCAAAGGCACCGGGTCTTGCCACTGAGCGTCCAGAAACGCCGCGAAAAACAAAAAGCCGAACTGCGTTCCGAATTGCTCGACGCAGCCCACAAGCTCGTCAAGGAAGAAGGCTATGAAGGGCTGACCATCCGCAAGTTGGCCAAGCGGGTCGGCTATGCTCCGATGTCGGTCTATTCCTACTTCGCCGACAAGCAGGACATCCTGTTTGCGCTGGCCGAGGATGCCTTCGAAACACTTGCCCGCCGCATCGAGGAGCATCCTTCCGACGATCCGATCGAGGCCTTGCGTGCGGTGATGACCGAATATGCCGCCTTCGGGCTCGGCAACCCCAACGAATACCGCACCGTGTTCATGACCGAAAAGACCAAGCTGCCGGAAGGCAGAAGCTATGAGGACATGGAAGAGGCCAACCCGGCGATGAAAGCGCTGATATCCAGGGTCGAGGCCTGCGTTGCTGCAGGCAAGCTGCAGGGCGATCCGCGCGCCATCGCCACCATGCTTTGGGCAGTCGGCCACGGCACCATCTCGCTTTTGATCACGTTCCCGTTCTACCCCTTCGGCGATCCACAGGCTTTCGTGACGCGGATGTGCGATTTCACACTCGCCACGCTCAGCACCCAGAATGTGCCGCCGCTGACCGAGACCCCGGTCGACTGCTGAGCATCCCCGCCCCTCCAATTCAACGTCCGGCCTGACAGCTTCGGCTGTGTCAGTGCGACGCAATTTTCGGCATTCAAAAAAATTTGTCGTACGCGTACGTTTTCCGACTTGAAAACCCATCTCGGTGGACGTATGTGTACGTTGTATCGTACATGTACGAAAAGAATTTAACCGATGGAGACTGACATGAACAAGACCCTTCTCGCCCTCGCCACCGTGCTGGCTCTCTCCGGCTCGGCTTTCGCCGCCAACAACACACACTCGACCAAGCAGGCCGCCACCTGCGTCGACACCACGACCAATGCCAAGCTCGATTGCGCCGTGACCGGCTCGGTCGAAAAGTCCGACGTCAAGGCCAAGAGCCCGCGTCTCGGCATCGAGATCAACCCATGGATCGTGCCGAGCACGTTCTAAGTTGATCGAGCTCGACCACCGAACAGCACAACGACTAATTTAAGGGCGGCAGGATAATCCCGGCCGCCCGTTTTTTCCTCAGCGCCCCCATTTTCTCAGCGCAAGCTGGGCTTCTCCGAGTTCAAACCTGGCGTAGCCGAACGGTTATTTCTTGCGCGGTTTGCGACCCGGCACCGTCTTGGCCTTGCCGGGTCTTGCCGGCGCGCCTGGGATGGCGGTCGAGGTGATCGACACCGGATCGCTGGCCGGAAACGTGTCCTCGAGGCCTTCCTCGAGTTCCTCTTCGGCAGTCACCTCGTGATGCTGCTCATGTTCGAGTGAGCGCACGGCGGACGTCTTGCCAGCTGACTTCGGCGGCGCTTTCGACGGCATCGTATGTTCTCCCTGATGAGGGAAGCAGAACGGCTTGACCCGTCAAACGTTCCTACGCCGCCGCGTCGCTGGCTGCTTCCGACAGGAAAGTAAAGACATAGTCCGAGAAGGAACGCCAGCACTCGACCCGGAAAGCGTCGGCTGCCGTGCGCAACAGCAGGATTTCGCACTTGCCGAGAATGGTGCGCGACGCCGCGCCCACCGGAAAAGCCTCGAGCGACAAATCCTGCGGGCAGCCTGCATTCATCGCGGCGGCAGCCGCCGGGCCGGTGACGGCGAAGGCGACGTTGCGGTGCGAGATGCCGACCGCCGAATGCAATGCGGTCACCTTGGCGCAGTCGGCAAGCGGATCCTTGCCGGCTTCGTCGATCACAAACCATTCGTCCGGTCCGAGCCACAGCGCCGTGCGGCCACCCTTGGCCGCCGAGGTCTTCGGCTGCTTCGGCAAGGTCAGGCCGAGCGCCTTCGACAGCGCCGCGACGGAAGCCTCCGGCGCGCGCAGCGACATGCGCTCCGCCGGCGGCAGCACCTCGACCTTGACATCCGTTGCGGAAACGACGCGTCCAGCCAGGGCCGGGCGGCGCTCGACCGACGGCGCTGCAGCTGGGGCCGTCTTCTTTGCAGCAGCCTTAGCCATTGAGGCGCCCTCCCGTCTCGTCGAAGAACACCATGCCGGTAACCTCCACTTCGATCATCCCGTTCGGCATCGGCACATAGAGCGTGTCGCCCATCCGGTCGCGCCCGCCGGCAACCAGCGCCAGCGCGATCGAGCGACCGCAATTTTCCGACCAGTAGCTGGATGTGACGTGACCGATCATCTTCATCGGGATCGCCTGCTTCGGGTCGGCGACGATCTGCGCGCCTTCCTCAAGCACCACTTTCGGGTCCTTGGTCTTCAAGCCGACCAGCTGCTTGCGGCCCTTGGCGACCAGATCGGGCCGCGTCAAGCCGCGGATGCCGACGAAATCGGTCTTCTTCTNGCGGCCCTTGGCGACCAGATCGGGCCGCGTCAAGCCGCGGATGCCGACGAAATCGGTCTTCTTCTTGCCGACCGCCCAGTCGAGCCCGGCATCGTTCGGCGTCACCGTGCCGTCCGTGTCCTGGCCGACGATGATGTAGCCCTTTTCGGCGCGCAGCACGTGCATCGCCTCGGTGCCGTAAGCAGTCGCGCCATGCTTCTGGCCTTCGGCCCACAGCGCTTCCCAAACGGCCTGCCCGTAGTCTGCCGGCACATTGACCTCGAAGCCGCGCTCGCCGGTGAACGACATGCGAAACAGCCTGGTCGGCACGCCGCAGATCTTGCCTTCGCGCACCGACATATGCGGCAGCGCCTCGTCCGACATGTCGACGCCTTCGACCAGCGGTGCAATGATGTCTCGCGACTTCGGCCCCTGCACGGCGATGACCGCCCATTGTTCGGTGATCGAGGTCAGCCAGACATTGAGATGCGGGAACTCGGTCTGGAGATAGTCCTCCATGTGGTTCATGACGCGCGGCGCGCCACCCGTTGTCGTCGTCACATGGAAACGATCCGGCGCCAGTCGGCCGACGACGCCGTCATCATAGATGAAGCCGTCCTCGCGCAGCATGATGCCATAGCGGCAGCGGCCGGGTTCCAGCTTCTCCCACGGATTGGTGTAGAGCAGTTCCATGAACCTGGCCGCATCCGGTCCGACCACTTCGATCTTGCCCAGCGTCGAGGCATCGAACAGGCCGGCATTGCTGCGGACCGCGACGCATTCGCGGTCGACCGCCTTGTGCATGTCTTCGCGCGCCTGGGGGAAATACCAGGCGCGCTTCCACTGCCCGACATCTTCGAACACGGCGCCTTGCGCTTCGGCCCAGGGATGGATCGCGGTCTTCCGTGTCGGGTCGAACAGCGGACCGCGCGAATGGCTGACGATCGCGCCGAAAGTAACAGGCGTATAGGGTGCGCGGAACGTGGTCAGCCCGACCTCGGGGATCGGCTTGCCAAGCGTCTCGGCGGCAATCGCCAGGCCGTGCATGTTGGACGTCTTGCCCTGGTCGGTCGCCATGCCGTTGGTGGTGAAGCGCTTGACGTGCTCGATCGAGCGCATGCCTTCATGCACCGCCTGGCGGATGTCCTTGGCGGTGACGTCGTTCTGGAAATCGACGAAGGCCTTGACCGTCTTGTCCGGCCCGGCGCCGGGCGCCGCGCCCAGCATGCCGCGCGACCAGCTTTCCGACGTGTCGACCTTCGGCTTAACGCCCTTGGCCACTTTGCCGCCCGCATCCTTCGCCGCCTTGGCGCCGGCCGCATAGGCTTCGTCGATCGACGCCGAGAGCCCATCCGTACCGTTGCAGGCGCCAACCGAAACGCAGTCCTGCGCATAGATGCCCGGCACGAAGCGCTTGGTCTCGTCATTGAAGGCGACCTTGCCGCGCGACTGTGAGAACAAATGCACCGACGGCGTCCAGCCGGCCGACATCAGGATGGCGTCGACCGGAATGGTGCGGTCGCCGCCCCCATTCTTCGGCTGCACCGTCATCGAGGTCACGCGCAACTTGCCGCCGGCGCGGATCACCGCGCGGCCGAAATTGACCTCGATCCCGAGCGCCCTCGCCTCGTCGATCACAGGTCCGGTCGGATGGTCGCGCAGGTCAACGATCGCCGCCACGTTGACGCCGGCCTTCTTCAGGTCGATCGCGGCGGAGTAGGCCGAGTCATTGGCGGTGTAGACGCCGACATTTTTGCCGACCGCGACACCGTACTGGTTGAGATAAGTCCGCGCCGCCGAGGCCAGCATGATGCCGGGCCGGTCATTGTCGGCAAACACCATATGGCGTTCGATGGCGCCGGTCGCCAGCACCACGCGCTTGGCGCGTACCTGCCATAGGCGCTCGCGCGGCAAATCGTGGCCGGGGTTTTGCAGATGGTCGCTGACCCGCTCGACCAGGCCGACGAAGTTCTGCGCGTAGTAGCCGAACGCCGTCGTCCGCGACAAAACGCGGACATTGTCCATGGCGGTGAGCTTGGCCACCGCGCCTTGCGCCCAGGCATAACCGTCCTGGCCGTCGATCTTCGCCCCGCTCTCGAAGCGCAGGCTGCCGCCGAAGCTGGCCTGTTCATCGGCGAGGATGACACGCGCGCCGGTTTCGGCAGCGGCGAGCGCTGCCGCAATGCCGGCCGCACCGCCGCCTAGCACCAGTACGTCGCAATGCGCATAGCGCGACGAATAATGGTCGGGATCTGGCTTGTCAGGCGAAACGCCGAGGCCGGCCGCGGCGCGGATCTTCGGCTCGTAGAGGCTCTTCCAGGCTGCCTTCGGCCACATGAAGGTCTTGTAGTAGAAGCCGGCCGAAAACAGCGGCGATGCAATGTCGTTGACCGCGCCGACATCGAAGGCCAGCGAAGGCCAGCGGTTCTGCGACTGCGCGACCAGCCCGTCATAGAGCTCCTGCACCGTGGCGCGGATATTGGGCGCCTTGCGTGCCGCGTCGCGCTTGACCTCGACCAGCGCGTTGGGCTCTTCCGCTCCGGCCGACAGGAAGCCGCGCGGACGGTGATACTTGAACGAACGTCCCACCAGATGCACGCCATTGGCAAGCAGCGCCGAGGCCAGCGTGTCGCCTTCGATGCCGGTGTAAGACTGGCCGTCGAAAGAGAACCGCGCGGTCTTGGCCTGGCTGAGACGGCCGGCGCTTTGAATGCGGAACGCGCCGCTCATTTGGATGCCACTTCGTTGGAGTTTTTGGGCAGCTTGGACGGCTTCGGCTCGCCGGCTTTGTAAGTCATGACGAACTTGTCGGTGACGGTGTCGCGCACCGCATTGAAGAAGCGTGCGCAGCCATGGATGTGGCGCCAGCGCTCATAGATGATGCCCTTCGGGTTCGAGCGGATGAAGAAGAACTTTTCGAAGTCGTCGTCGCTCTCGCCCGCCATGTTGGCCGAGCGCGCAATATGCGCCTCGCCGGCGTTACGGAACTCGAGCTCCGGGCGCTCTTCCTCGCAATAGGGGCAGCGGATGAGAAGCATTATCGTTCGTTCCTACAATTCGCCGTGGCCGACATGCGCGCCGGCCGGTTGGTTGCAAAGCCTCTGGCCCATCGCCGCAAAAGGCGCGACGAGCCGAATGCGCTCCTCCACGCCTGCGGCGGGGCGAAACAGCTCGCGATACGCCATGTTGCCGATCGTGAGCTGAAACGGATCGGTCGTCACGATGACGCTTCGCGGCTCGAATGTGTCGTCCTCGCCGAGATCGGAGGGCCTGTTCTCCATGAAGATGACCACCTTCTGGCCACCACTCCACACGCATGCCAGAATGCCGGCGTCGATCGAAAACGGCCAATTGGCTTCGTTGCCGGCGCGGCTGATCGGCTGCGTCCGCACCTCGTCCGGTGACGGAAAATGGAACAGGTCCTGCTCCCCCGCCAGCACCAGCGGCACCGCTACAGCCAACTCCACCATCATCAGTGCGCCACCGCCGCCGCCGCTGCCTCGTCGATGAGGCGGCCGGTACGGAAGCGCTCGATGGTGAAGGGCGCGTTGATAGGATGCGGATCGTCCTTGGCAATCGTGTGGGCAAAGACATGGCCTGAGCCGGGCGTTGCCTTGAAGCCGCCCGTGCCCCAGCCGCAATTGACGTAGAGGCCGGGCACCGGCGTCTTGGCCAGGATCGGCGAACGGTCGGGCGTCACGTCGACGATGCCGCCCCACGAGCGCAGCATCTTCATGCGGGTGAAGATCGGGAACATCTCGCAGATGGCGTCGAGCGTGTGCTGCAGGATATGCAGGCCGCCGGTCTGCGAATAGGAGACATACTGGTCGGTGCCGGCGCCGATCACCAGCTCGCCCTTGTCGGACTGCGAGATGTAGGCGTGCACCGTGTTCGACATAACCACGCACGGCACCACCGGCTTGACCGGCTCCGACACCAGCGCCTGCAGGGGATAGCTTTCCAACGGCATGCGCACGCCGGCCATGTTCATGATCACCGAGGAGTGGCCTGCAGCCACCACGCCGACCTTCTTGGCGCTGATGAAGCCGCGCGTCGTGTCGACGCCCATGACCGCGCCATTGGCCGCCCGCTTGACGCCGGTGACCTCGCAATTCTGGATGATGTGCACGCCGCGCGCCGAAGCGCCGCGCGCATAGCCCCAGGCCACCGCATCGTGACGCGCCGTGCCGCCTCGCCGCTGCAAGGCGGCGCCGACGACGGGATAGCGCGCCTGCCTGGAAATGTTGAGCGGTGGGCAGAATTCCTTCGCCTGCTCAGGCGTCAGCCATTCATTGTCGATGCCGTTGAGGCGATTGGCGTGTACATGGCGCTTCAGCACCTGGATGTCGTGCACATTGTGCGCCAGCATCATGACGCCGCGCGCCGAATACATGACGTTGTAGTTGAGCTCCTGGGAGAGCCCATCCCACAGCTTCAGCGCGTGGTCGTAAATGCCGGCGCTCTCGTCATAGAGATAGTTGGAGCGGATGATGGTGGTGTTGCGACCGGTGTTGCCACCGCCCAGCCACCCCTTTTCCAGCACCGCGACATTGGTGATGCCGTGTACGGTGGCGAGATAGTAGGCGGTGGCCAGGCCATGACCGCCGGCGCCGACGATGATGACGTCATATTCCTTCTTCGGCTCCGGCGAGGACCATTGTTCCTCCCAGCCCTTGTGGCCGCGCATGGCCTCGCGGGCGATGGCGAATACCGAATATTTTTTCAACGTTCCAGCCTCGCAAATGGCGATGGGGTATTTTACGCAGCCCCGGCGCGCGAGGTGTATCACTAGCGAAACGGCGCTTCCACCCTTGCGCTGTTTGCGACGGCGCTTGCCGTTTTGCGCCGCGGTGGAAAAGACCTGCCCGGGCTGGCAGGCATGGCTGCGTTCGGACACACTGGCGATCGCGAGACTCTGGAGGACGAATATGGGCAACGCCTGGTGGAATCTGACGTTGCGTTTCCTGCTGGAACTTGCCGCCTTGCTTGGCCTCGGCTTTGCCGGCTGGAGCCTCTCCGGCGGATGGTGGCGCTGGGTCCTCGCCTTGGCCTTGCCGTTCATTGCAGCTGCGCTGTGGGGAACCTTCGCGGTGCGCGGCGACCCAAGCCGGTCCGGACGCGCGCCGGTTCCTGTACCAGGCGCAGTCAGGCTGGTGCTTGAACTGGCCATCCTGTTTGGCGGTGCAGCCGGATTCTATGCCGCCGGTCACACAACCACGGGCGTTGTCATCACGCTGCTCATCGCCATCAGCTACGCATTTTCGCTCGACCGCCTCGGCTGGCTGCTGAAGCAATAGTCCGGCGCGCCGCGCTTGTGCCGCTGCGAAGCCATTCAGCAAGTCGAGCAGGTATCGGGTGGCTAGCACCGTCCCGAACTGCGATCAACATCCCGGTTGCCGGCACAGCCGGCGCGATGAAAGGATGTAAGAAAATGTTCGTACTCACCAATAAAATAGCGATCGTCACCGGCGCCAGTTCCGGCATCGGCCGCGCCACCGCAAAACTCTTCGCCGAAGAAGGCGCCAGGGTCGTCATCGCCGCCCGCCGCCAGGCCGAACTCGATGCGCTGGTCGTCGAAATCGAGGACGCCGACGGCACGGCAGTCGCGCTTGCCGGCGATGTCCGCGACGAAGCCTATGCAAAAGCCCTCGTCGATCTCGCCGTCGAAAAATTCGGCGGGCTCGATATCGCCTTCAACAATGTCGGCTCCGTCGGAACGATGGGTCCGATTTCGGAACTGTCGCTGGACGGATGGCGCGAGACGCTCGACGCCAATCTGACCAGCGCCTTTCTTGGCGCGAAATACCAGGTGCCGGCGATGGTCGAACGCGGCGGCGGATCGCTGATCTTCACCTCGACCTTCGTCGGTCACACAGTCGGCATGCCGGGCATGACCAGCTATGCCGCGAGCAAGGCCGGACTGATCGGCCTGACGCAGGTACTGGCCGCCGAATACGGCCCCAGGGGCGTGCGGGTCAACGCGCTGATGCCGGGTGGCACCGACACCCCGTCGGCAACATTCAAGACGCCGGAATCACGCGCTTTCGTGGAAAACCTGCATGCCTTGAAACGTGTCGCTGTGCCTGAAGAGATCGCCCGCGCTGCGCTCTTCCTGGCATCGGATGCGTCGAGCTTCACCACAGGATCGGCGCTGTTTGCCGATGGCGGCGTCTCGATCACCCGGACGTGAAGCATTTCGCGGGTCATCGCCCGCGCCGATCAGCCATAGAACCCGAAACCGGACTTGCTTTTTCCACGCGATTTGGCGATTCGGTTTCGGGTGAGGAGGACGGACATGCTGCTGATCAGGACCTATGTCGCCCAGAGCGCAATCGAAGGCGTCGGCGTGTTCGCGGCCGAGCCGATCAGGAAGGGCGCCTCGATCTGGCGGCTCGATCCGGATTTCGACCGGCTGATCCCGATGGACAAATACGAGGCGGCGCCGCCGCACCTCAAGGAATTGCTCGACCGCTATGCCTATCCGAGCCCCGACCGTCCCGGCTTCATGGTCTATGAAGTCGATAATGGCCGCTTCATGAACCACGCCGAGCGGCCGAACACGGATTTTTCGCAATATGGCGGCGCCACCGCCACTCGAGATATATCAGCCGGCGAGGAAATTACCTGCGATTACGGCGAATTCTTCGAGGATTTCGCACGGCTCCATCTGGCCAGCGCCTAGTTGGCGCCCTATCTCGGGGCTGCCGTGGCAAATTGGCGGTTGTCCTTCATTTCCAGTGTGGACAGCGCGGCCTGATTCTGCTATCAGCCGCCACAATTCGTGGTGTAAAGCGCCGCGGAGGCATGTGGCTATGGCCACTTGCCTGTTGATATCAAACCCGAAAGACAGGATTGCCCGTGCAGGTACTCGTCCGCGACAATAACGTTGATCAGGCGCTTCGCGCTCTCAAGAAGAAGATGCAGCGCGAAGGCATTTTCCGCGAAATGAAGATGCGCGGCCATTACGAGAAGCCTTCCGAGAAGCGCGCCCGTGAAAAGGCCGAAGCCGTTCGCCGCGCCCGCAAGCTGGCCCGCAAGCGCGCCCAGCGCGAAGGCCTGCTGCCGATGACGCCGCGCCCGGTTGCTGCCGGCGCCGCCGGTGGTCCTGGTGGTGCTCCGCGTCCGCCGCGGTTCTGACGCCAATTTTTCGTCCTTTTCGAAGGATACTCAGAGGTGGCGCGATGCGGAATCGCCGCCACCTTTTTGTTTGGAGCGCCGCCATTCTGTTGGAGGCCGTTCCCTTGAACGCGCAAACGGCGTTCTAGATTTTGTTACGAGAATCTGTGACCCGGCCCGGAGGGGGACCTGGACGGCGAGGCTGAAGTGAGGACAGGGCAGACATGAACGCAATCGGCGTAGAGCGCAGAACCACAATGCGCGGTTTGGCCCTGGCGGCAGCCCTGATGTCCGGCCTGGTGCTTGCCAGTTGCCAGAGCGTTCCGACCGGCGAATTCAACAACATCGACAAGGCGCAAGGCTCGAGCGAGAACATCTCCTCGCTGTCGGCGGTGATCCAGCGCAATCCGCAGGATCCGGAAGGCTACAATGTGCGCGGCTCGGCCTATGGCCGTGGCGGCCAGTATCAGGCGGCGCTGAAGGATTTCGACACCGCCATCCAGCTCAACCCGAATTTCTACCAGGCCTATTCGAACCGGGCGCTGATCCAGCGCTTCCTCGGCAACCAGGCGGCCGCCCTTGCCGACTACAACCGCTCGATCCAGATTAATGCAAATTATGACGCCGCCTATATCGGCCGCGGCAACCTTTATCGCAAGGCCGGCCAGACCCAGCAGGCCTTCAACGATTTCCAGAAGGCGATCCAGCTTGATACGACGGATGCGCGCGCGTACCACAATCGCGGCCTGATCTATCAGAGCCAGGGCCAGCACAAGTTTGCCATCGAGGATTTCTCGACCGCCATCTCGCTGGCGCCGGACGCCGCCGAACCCTATAATGGCCGCGGCCTCTCCTATCTCGCCATGAATGACGAGGACAACGCCTTCTCCGACTTCAACATGGCCATCAAGCTCGACGGCAAGAACGCCGAAGCCTGGTCCAACCAGGCGCTGATCTACGAGCGCCGCGGCGACAAGGTCAAGGCCTCGAAGGCCTACCGCGAAGCCGTCCATCTCGACCCGACCTACCAGCCGGCCAAGGACGGCCTGTCGCGCACATCGGGCGCCACCGCCGGCTGAGATGCGGCCGGCGCGCCGCCATCGGCGGCGGCTTCTTCAACAACGCTCCATTCCTGATACGGTGCGCCGCGTGAGCGGTTTCTCCCCGGGAAAGCGCAGAGCCCTTCCGCTACGGATTGCGTATCCAGAAAACCCCACTATCACCCAATCTTAACCACCGGGGCAAAGCGTTAACCCCTGCCTTGATCGCGCCAAGTTTTCAGCGGAACGCTCCGGGCCATTCAACCGTTGTTGAAGGCATTTTCGAAAGGACTGACCCATGATCAAGAAAATCATCTGTGCCGCGGCACTTGCCACGACGCTGCTTGCCGTTCCCGCCAGCGCCGGCAAGCTTCAGCTCGGCACGCTCGATTGCACCATCGACGGCGGCGTCGGTTACGTCATCACGTCGAACAAGGGCGTCGACTGCACGTTCCGCCCTTATCACCATGGGCCGTCCGAGAAATACACGGGGATGATCTCCAAGCTCGGGGTCGATCTCGGCCAGACGCATCAGGGCCAGCTGGTGTGGGCGGTTCTGGCCGCCACCCGCGGCGATGACGAGGGCGACCTTGCCGGCCATTATTACGGCGTCAACGCCGAGGCGAGCGTGGTGACCGGCGGCGGCGCCAATCTGCTGGTCGGCGGGCTCGACGGCGCCTTTGTGCTGGAGCCGCTCAGCGTCCAGGCGCAGACCGGCGTCAATGTAGCGGTCGCCGTGACCTCCCTGGAGCTGATCCACTCGTTCAAATAAGCATCGGCAAATAAGTATCGACTGATCCCTCTACGCGCGGCGCGGAACAGGTTACTGTTTCGCGCCGCATGCTTTTTGGGGGATCCGCCGTGCTGAAACCAGCCATCGCCGCCGCTATCACCATCATCTGTACCGCCCAGGCCCAAGCGCAAGACCAGGGCATCGAACTCGGTGTGCTCGATTGCGCCATCGGCGGCGGCACCGGCTTCATCTTCGGCTCCAGCAAGGATCTGAGCTGCACCTTCACGCCGGCCGACAAGAGCTTTTCGCCGGAAGCCTATTTCGGCGCCGTCAACAAATACGGGCTCGACATCGGCACCACCAAGCAGACCGTCATGCAATGGCTGGTGCTGACGCCGCTGAGGAACATCTATGCGCCCGGCGCGCTGGCCGGCGACTATATCGGGGCCAGCGCCGAAGTGACGGCGGCGGTCGGCGCCGGCGCCAATCTCCTGGTCGGCGGCTCCTCGCAGGCCTTCACCCTGCAGCCGCTCAGCCTGCAGACGCAGACCGGTATCAACATTGCCATCGGCGTCAGCCAGTTTCAGCTGCGCAGCATTGAGAACTGACCGGCGCATCAAGCGGAGAGGCTTCCGGCCAATCTCGACCGTTTGCACTTCGATAAAAAGCCACTTGAGCTCAACTGCGCTTGAGGTTTTACAACTCGCCTGACTGAAACAGCGCGCATGGCCCCGCCGGAAAGCCCGACTGGCTTCTGGCGCCATGCGCCGGCATCGAGATATGCAAAGGCAGGGTAAAAGAATGACTGAAATCACCAGCAACAAGGTCGACTGGCGGGCATTGTGGGCAAGCGGCGACCTCGCGCGCTTCTGCTTCATCAGCCTCGGCATCCTGCTGCACGCCACCAACGAGACGATGGTGGCGACGGTCATGCCGGCCATGGTCGGGGACCTCGCCGGTGTGCAGTTCGTCGGCTGGTCGCTGGCCGTCTACGAGCTCGGCGCCATTGTCGCCGGCGCTGCGGCGGGGCGGCTGGTCAGCTATGTCGCTCTACGCTCCAACGTCACGGTCGCCGCCCTGCTCTATGCCGTGGGCGCCCTGATCTGCGCCACCGCGCCGTCCATGCCGGTGTTTCTTGCCGGCCGTCTGGTCGAGGGGCTCGGCGGCGGTGCGCTGGTGTCGCTGGCCTTCGTCTCGGTCGAGCGGCTGTTTAACCGCAACATCTGGCCACAGCTGTTCGGCATAATGTCGGCGATCTGGGGCGTCGCCGCGTTCAGCGGCCCGATGCTCGGCGCGATCATGGTCGAGCTCCTGTCCTGGCGCTGGGCCTTCGGCGTCTTCGTGCTGGGTGGCATTGCCATGGCATCGGCAAGCTTCATCGTCCTGAACACGCCGGAAGCGGCGAAGCCGCAGGCCGCCGCCGGCACATCGCCGCCCTTCCCCTATGCAGCACTTGGCTGCCTCGCCATCGCCGTCGTGCTGATCGCCACCGCAGGCGTCGACGTCGCCTTGCTGCGCTCGTCGCTGCTGCTGGCCCTCGGCCTCGCCGGCCTGGCGCTGTTCGTTTTCGTCGACGCCATGAAGCCGCAATCGCGACTGTTCCCGTCGGGCCTGTTCTCATGGCGCTCGCCGGTCGGCAGCGGCATGACCATGGTTGCCGCCTTCTCGGTGGCGACAGTCTCTTTTTCCATCTACGGGCCGCTTCTGCTTACCACGCTGCACGGCATCCCGATCCTGACCACAGGCTACATCATCGCCGCCGAATCGATCGCCTGGTCGATCCTGTCGATCGCCGTCGCCAATGCGCCGCTGCACCGCGAACGGCAGATCCTCGTCATCGGCGCGCTGATGATTGCAGCCGGCCTCGCGGGTTTCGCCTATGCCATCCCCGCCGGCTCGATCCCGCTGATCCTGCTCTGCGCTTTGTTGCAAGGCGGTGGCTTCGGCGTGTCATGGCCCTTCCTGACCCGCATCATCGTCGCCTCGGCCCACGACGGCGAGCAGACGATCGCCTCGGCCGCCGTGCCGACCATGCAGCGCATCGGCTACGCCGTGGGCGCCGCCATGGCCGGCATCATCGCCAATGCCAGCGGCTTTTCGGACGGGCTGAACCGCGAGGCAGCAGCGCACGTCGCCGGCTGGCTGTACCTGGCCTTCGTGCCACTTGGCATTGTCGGTTGCCTGGCGGCGTTGAAGATGGCTTTGGCGGCACGCCGGCCGCAATTGGCGACAGGCTGAGGGCACGGCGGATGGAGAATTTGGCGACAGCATTCCGCCGGCGCTGTCGGCGTCAAATGCCCTCGACCACAAGGCTGCTTGCAAGACCATGGCCCGTGCCTGATTGCGGACCGGCGGCCGCTCAGGCTTGCAAACGCTCGGCGATGAGCGCGGCGAGCCGCGCCGCCACCTCGTCCTTGCCCATCTCAGGCCATTCCTCGACGCCGTCCTCCGAGACGATGCGCACCTTGTTGCGGTCGCCGCCCATGACGCCGGTGGGGCCGACGCCGCTTTCATGCGAGACATCGTTGGCGACAATGAAATCGGCGCCCTTCTTCTTCAGCTTGGCCTCGGCATTGGCAATCAGGTCCTGCGTCTCGGCGGCGAAGCCGACAACCAGCCCCGGCCGTTGCCCGTGATGACCGACGCCGGCGAGAATGTCGGGGTTTTCGACCATTTGCAGCGCCGGTGGGCCCTGGCCCGCCACCTTCTTGATCTTCTCGCCGGCCGTGCCAGCGGTGCGCCAGTCGGCGACGGCAGCTACGAAGACCGCGGCGTCCGCCGGCAACAACTGTTCGACGGCCGCTTTCATCTCGGCCGCGGTCTCGACATGTGTCGTCACAACGCCGGCCGGATCGGCAATGCCAACCGGACCGGAGACCAGGCGTACATCCGCGCCCAGTCTTGCCAGCGCTGCCGCAATCGCATGGCCCTGCTTGCCCGAAGAGCGGTTGGCGATGTAGCGCACCGGGTCGATCGGCTCATGCGTCGGCCCCGAGGTGACGATGATCCTGCGGCCGGCCAGCGGCTTCGGCCTGCTGTCGAGCAGTGCCTCGATCACTGCCACGATCTCCAGCGGCTCGGCCATGCGGCCCTCGCCCGCCTCGTTGCTTTCCGCCATCTCGCCCTTGGCCGGGCCGACGAAGGCGATGCCATCCTTGGCGAGCGTCGCCCGGTTGCGGCTCGTCGCGGCATGCGACCACATTTTCGGGTTCATCGCCGGCGCCATCAGCACCTTCTTGTCGGTGGCGAGCAGCACCGTCGAGGCCAGATCGTTGGCATGGCCGTTGGCGAGCTTGGCCATCAGATCGGCAGTGGCCGGCGCCACTACCAGAAGGTCGGCCTCGCGCGACAGGCGGATATGGCCGACATCGTGCTCGTCATTGCGGTCGAACAATTCGCTGAAGACATGGTCGGCCGAAAGCGCGCCGACCGAAAGCGTGGTGACGAACTCCTGCGCCGCCGATGTCATCACGACGCGCACCGCCGCACCGCGCTCGCGCAGCCGGCGGATCAGGTCCAGCGCCTTGTAGGCGGCGATGCCGCCGCCGATGATCAGCAGGATGCGCTTGCCGTCGAGGGTTTTGTGCGTTTTTGTGGATTGACCTTGCTCGGGCAGATCGATGTCAAAACCTCCATGAGGCTCAACCAAGCGGCGGATTGTTGCATAGAGGGTTTCGCTCTCGGGCATGCCGGCTTCCGCCGACAGCACGCTTTTGGCAAGCGCATCACGCGCCTCTTCCTCCATCGACACCCCGCGCGCCGCAGCGCGCTCACGCAATTTCTGCTTCACGTCGTCAGCTAGATTGCGGACAGTAATGGTGCCCATGACTTGCTCCGCGACATCAATGGCGCGACTGCAACGCTAGCACCACCGTTGCTAGCGTTGCAAGCGATCAGAGCAGCTTCCACGCGATGTAAACCAGCGTCAGCGCGATCACCCACAGCGCCAGCCGGCCCGAGCGGGTGTAACGGGCTTCGGCCTTGCCGATGGCGCGCGATGTCGCCTCGTCGAAGCGGAGGCCGTGCTCCGCCATAAAATCGATCTCGCGTGACAGCCGCTCGGTGCGAGCGGCAAGATCGGGCGCCTGGCGGGCCAGCGCCAGCAGCGCCTTGGCGCCGTCGCGCGCGTCCATCAGCAGGCCGCTCGGCCCGAGATTGCCGGCGATCCACTGGCCGACCACCGGCTCGGCCGTCTTCCACATGTTGAAGGCCGGGTCGAGCGTGCGCGCGACGCCTTCGACCACCACCATGGTCTTCTGCAACAGGATCAGTTCCGACCGCGTGGCCATATCGAACAGTTCGGTGACCTCGAAGAGCAGCGTCAGAAGCTTCGCCATCGAGATGGTTTCAGCCGGCTGGCCATGGATCGGCTCGCCGATCGCGCGAATGGCCTGCGCGAAAGCCGCGACATTGTGCTGACGCGGCACGTAGCCGGCCTCGAAATGCACCTCGGCGACGCGCAGATAGTCGCGCGTGATGAAGCCGTAGAGGATTTCAGCGAGGAACCGGCGCTCCTTCTTGCCGAGCCGTCCGGCAATGCCGAGATCGACGGCGACGATATTGCCATTGGCCTCGACGAACAGATTGCCTGGATGCATGTCGGCATGGAAGAAGCCGTCGCGGAGCGTGTGACGCAGGAACGACTGGATCAGGTTGGTGGCGATCGCCTTCAGATCGTGCCCCGCCGCCGCGAGGCCGGCGATGTCGTTCATCTTGACGCCGTCGACCCATTCCATGGTCAGCACATCGCGCCCGGTGCGCTCCCAGTCGACCGACGGCACGCGAAAGCCCGGGTCATCCTTGGTGTTTTCACCAAGTTCCGAAAGCGCGGCCGCCTCGAGCCTCAGATCCATCTCGATCTTGGTGGTCTGCGCCAGCGTCTCGGTCACCTCGACGGGCCGCAGCCGGCGCGACGACGGGATGTATTTCTCCTGCAGCCGGGCGGCGAGGAAATAGCTTTCGAGATCCTGAAAGAAGCGGCGGCGCACGCCAGGCCGGATCACCTTCACCGCCACCTTGGTATCGACACCGTCATGCATGGCCTGCGCGGGATGGACCTGGGCGATGGAGGCCGCCGCGACCGGCCCGCCGAACTGCGTATAGAGTTCGCCGATCTTGCGCCCGAGCGAGCCCTCGATCGCCGCCACCGCTTCCGCCTGCGAAAAAGTGTGCATCTTGTCCTGCAGCATGGCGAGGTCGAGCGCCATGTCGTTGCCGACGACATCAGGCCGCGTCGCCAGGAACTGGCCGAGCTTGACGTAGGAGGGTCCGAGCCGGACCACCGCCTTGGCCAGCCGGTCGCTGCGCTCATAAGCGAGTGCGCGGCGGCGGGTGAAGAGCCGGGCCATGCGCCAGCCGAATTTCGGCAGGCCGCCGAGTTCGTCGCCCGGCAGTGCTGCGATCACGCCCTCGCGGACCAGCACCCAGCCGGCCCGCGCGAGCCGAAAGGCGGCGCCGACGCTGCTCATCGCCTACCCTGCTGCTGCAAACTGTGGTGCCTCAAAGCTTCCAGCCCGAATGCAGGGCGGCNGATCATGGCAGCAAAGTTCTGCTGATTGGGAAATTTGCGGATCGATTCGACCAGGTAGGAATAGGGTTCGCCCTCGCCCGTCACCATCTTGCCGATCTGCGGAATGGCGTTGAACGACCAGGCTTCGTAGACCTTGTCCAGCAGCGGCATCTCGACCTCGGAAAACTCCAGGCACAGGAACCGTCCGCCGGGCTTCAGCACGCGAAAGGCTTCCGTCAGCGCGACATCGATGCGCGGCACGTTGCGGATGCCGAATGCGATGGTGTAGGCGTCAAAGGTGCTATCGGTGAAAGGCAGTTCCTCGGCATTGGCCTCGACGAAATCGGTGTTGCCGGACAGGCCCTTTTTCTCCGCGCGGTCACGGCCGACGCTGAGCATCGAGCCGTTGACGTCGAGCACCGTGGCATGCGTGTTGCCATGGCTGGCGTCGACGATGCGGAAGGCGATGTCGCCGGTGCCGCCCGCCACGTCGAGCACTTTCCAGCCCGGACGTTTCGGCGGATTGAGCCATGTCACCATGGCATCCTTCCACAGCCGGTGCAGCCCGGCCGACATCAGGTCGTTCATCAGGTCGTAGCGGTTCGCCACCTTGTGGAAAACCTCATTGACCAGAGGCTGCTTGTCGCCTGGCCCTACCTTCTTGAAACCATAGGAGGTTTCCATGCCGCCCGCGGCCGTGGTTCTCTCAACTGACATTATTTTGATCCGTCATAAAACCGGCGGGACCATAGCCGATCGATGGTGCGGGCGCTATTGTTTAAGGCGCGGTGTTCGGCCGCGCTTCCAGGTGGTGGGCTTACGGCCTGGACTGATGAGACGGGATAACTGCATGCCTTTGAAAGCGGAACTGCACTGCCACATCGAGGGGGCAGCGGCGCCCGAACTCGTCGTCCGCCAGGCGCAGAAATACGGCAAGGACACCTCGCTTTATATCCAGAACGGCTCGTTCGTCTGGCACGACTTCACCTCTTTCCTCGCGGCTTACGACTTTTCCGCCGACCTGTTCCGCTCCGAGGAGGATTATGCCCGCCTCGCCGACCATTATCTGACCAGCCTTGCCCGCGACGGCGCCATCTATTCCGAAGTCTTCACCTCGCCCGACCATGCCGTCAGGGCCGGCCTGTCGCCCAAGGCCTACACCGATGCGCTCGGCGAAGGCATGCTGCGCGCCAAAGCCAAGACCGGCATAGAGGGCCGCATGATCGTCACCGGCGTACGCCATGTCGGCGTCGAATCGATCGAGCAGGCGGCGCGTTTTGCGGCGCGCTGCGGAAATCCGCTGGTCACCGGCTTCGGCGTCGCCGGCGATGAACGCATGGGCGAGATGGAGGATTATGTCAGGGCCTTCGAGATCGCCCGTGAAGCGGGTCTTGGCATCACCATCCATGCCGGCGAGTTGACCGGCTGGGAGACGGTGCAGGCCGCACTCGACCACATCCGCCCCTCGCGCATCGGCCATGGCGTGCGCGCCATCGAAAATCCCGACCTGGTGCGCCGCATCGCCGATGAGGGCATCGTGCTCGAATGCTGCCCCGGCTCCAACATCGCGCTCAAAGTCTACGACAGTTTCGCCGATCACCCTTTGCCTGCCCTGCAGGCGGCCGGCTGCAAGGTGACGCTGAACTCCGACGACCCACCCTATTTCTGGACCTCGCTGAAGCGCGAATACGACATCGCCGCCGAGCATTTCTCCATGAATGAAAAAGCTTTGACCGCCGTCACCAGGACGGCGATCGAAGCGGCTTTCGTCGACAGGAAGACGAAAAGCGCGCTGCTTGCCCGGCTCGATGCGAAGAGGTGACTGGTGACTGGTGACTGGTGATTGGTGATTGGTTTGCCGGCGGTTCGGCCTGTCAACGGCAATGATCGATCCATCGGGACTCGCAAACCTGCTCACTATTCACTATTCACTATTCACCATTCACTGGAGCAACCCATGCAGGGCGTCACCGTCGTCGACCACCCGCTTGTCCAGCACAAGCTGACCATCATGCGCAAGAAGGAGACGTCGACCGCCGGCTTCCGGCGGCTGCTGCGCGAGATCTCGCTGCTGCTCGGCTACGAGGTCACCCGCAACCTCGAACTGACGACGACGACCATCGAAACCCCGATGGAAACCATGGAAGCGCCGACGCTGGAAGGCAAGAAGCTGGTCTTCGCCTCGGTGCTGCGCGCCGGCAATGGCCTGCTCGAAGGCCTGCTCGACCTGGTCCCGGCGGCCCGCGTCGCGCATGTCGGCCTCTACCGCGATCACGAAACGCTGGAGGCGGTGGAATATTTCTTCAAGGCGCCGAGCGATCTCGCCGACCGGCTGGTGATCGTCGTCGATCCGATGCTGGCGACCGCGAACTCGGCCATCGCGGCCATCGACAAGCTGAAGGAGCGCGGAGCCACCAACATCCGTTTCCTTTGCCTGCTGGCGGCGCCAGAAGGCATCGAGCGCTTCACCAAGGCGCATCCGGATGTCCCGGTCTTTACCGCTTCCATCGACCGCCAGCTCAACGAGAAGGGCTACATCATGCCCGGCCTCGGCGATGCCGGCGACCGCATGTACGGAACCAAATGACGGCGGCTGGCAAGGCCAGCTGACATCCAGTCGTTTACCGCCCGTTTACGCAAAGCCGCGGTTTCGGGTTGGCGTTAAAGCGGCAAACACCATGTGCGCACGAGAATGGGCCTTCACGAAGGTCCGTTCATGCTGCGCAAGCTTCTCATTCTGGGCGTGTTCGCCGGAACGTCGGCATCGATCCCGATCGTCTATCAGTCGAACCCGCAGATTCTCGACAACCTGTTGAAGTCGACCGTCGCCGGCAAGCCGTCCGCGCAGCCTCAGCCCGAACTGAACATGGCCTCGGTTCCCGGCAAGCCGGCCGCACCGCTGCCCACCGGTCGCAAGGTCCTGGTGGCGGCCGACGAGCGCGGCCATTTCACCTCCGCCTTCAAGCTCAACGGCCGCCAGGTCGACGGCATGATCGACACCGGCGCCACTTTGGTCGCCATCAACACCTCGACGGCGCGCCGCATCGGCATCTCGCTCAACCCGTCGGACTTCAACCAGCAGGTCAACACCGCCAATGGCGCGATCAGGGCCGCCGTGGTCAACATCGATCGCCTGCAGATCGGCAAGATCAGCGTCGACAACGTCCAGGCGGTAGTGCTCGACGACAAGGCTCTGCGCACCAACCTCATTGGCATGAGCTTTTTGCAGCGGCTGGCAAAATACCAGGTCGAAAACGGCACACTGTTGCTGGTGCAGTAGCGCGTTCCGCTACCCGCGCGGCAGCACGCGCCGGATGACAGTCTTGTCGGCGGCTGGTTTCGACGCCCCGATCGTATAGGCCGAAAGCACGGCGGCTGCGGCCGCTTCGGCCTCCACTTGCGTGCGGGCGTGGACCAGCGCCAGCGGCTCGCCGGCCCGCACCTCGGCGCCGAGCGGCAGCAGCCTGGTGATGCCGACCGCATGGTCGATCCTGTCGTCCGGCCGCGTGCGCCCGCCACCGAGCCCGACCACGGCAAGGCCGATATCGCGGGTGGCAATAGCGGTGGCAAAACCGTTGCCTGTCGCCTTGACCGCAAACTCCACCGCCGCTTTCGGCAGGTATTTTTCCGGCTTCTCGACGAAATCGGCGGGACCGCCAAGGGCTGCGACCATACGCGCGAAGGCGGCTGCCGCGCGGCCGCCGGCCAGCGTCTCGGCCGCGCGCCTGAGACCGTCCTGATTGGACGACGCCAGCCCTGCCGATTGCAGCATTTCGGCGGCCAGCGCCAGCGTCACATCCTCCAGTCGCTTGTCGCGGAACCTTCCGGTGAGGAAATCGACGGCGTTGCGCACCTCGACCGCGTTGCCGGCCGCCGACGCCAGCGGCTCGTTCATACCGGTGACCAGCGCCGAGGCCTTCAGGCCGGCGCCGTTGGCGATCTCGACTAGGCTGTTGGCCAGTGCTGTCGCGTCGCGCGACTTCTCCATGAAGGCGCCATTGCCGACCTTGACGTCGAGCACCAGCGACCGCAGGCCGGCCGCGAGTTTCTTCGACAGGATAGAGGCAGTGATCAGCGGCACCGATTCCACCGTTCCGGTCACATCGCGGATCGCATAGAGCCGACGGTCGGCGGGCGCGAGATCGGCGGTCTGGCCGATGATGGCACAGCCGGTCTCGAGCACCGTCTTGCGGAAGCGCGCGATATCCGGCTGGCTGATATAGCCTGGGATGGCATCCATCTTGTCCAGCGTGCCGCCGGTATGCCCAAGGCCCCTGCCGGAGATCATCGGCACATAGGCGCCGCAAGCGGCGACGATCGGCGCCAGCATCAGCGAGACATTGTCGCCGACGCCGCCGGTCGAATGTTTGTCGGTGACCGGACCCGGCAGGTCCGACCAGTCGAGCACATCGCCGGAATCGCGCATTGCCAGTGTCAGCGCCACCGCCTCGTCGCGGTTCATGCCGTTGAAGAACACGGCCATGGCGAAGGCGCCGACCTGGCCGTCCGAGACGCTGCCCGAAGTCACGCCCGCGACGAAGGCCGAGATCTCCTGCGGGGACAGTTTCTGGCCGTCGCGCTTGCGGCGGATGATTTCCTGCGGAAGCATCAGGCAGCGCCCTTCGGCTCCGGCAACCCATCCTGGAACACATGCGCAAGGATCGTCGCCAGCCGTGCGCCGCCGATCGGCGCCATGTCCTTGGTCTCCTGGTGCGACAGTTCCGCCCCGGTCATCCCGGCGGCGAGATTGGTGATCACCGAACAGGCGGCTACGCGAAGCCCAAGGAAGCGGGCGAGAATGACCTCCGGCACGGTCGACATCCCTACCGCATTGGCGCCCATGACGCGCGCCATGCGGATTTCAGCAGGGGTTTCGAAACACGGACCGGAAAACCACATATAGACGCCCTTGTGCAGCGCCGTCCCTGTCGCCTTCGCCGCCCGTTCGATCGCCGCGCGCAAGCCGGCATCATAGGCTTCGGTCAGGCCGACGAAGCGGCGGTCGCTAGGCTCGCCGATCAGCGGGTTGGAGCCGGAGAAATTGATGTGGTCGGTGATCAGCATCACCGATCCTGGCAGCATGTCGGGATCGACCGAGCCGGCGGCATTGGTAAGGATCAGCTTGGTGATGCCGATGCCGGCAAGCACCTCCAGCGCCGGCCGCATTGCAGCAGCAACGCCGTGCTCGTAATAATGGGCGCGGCCGGACAGCATCAGCACCGGCGTGCCGGCGAAAAGCCCCGCGACCACCTCGCCGGCATGGCCAGTCACCCCGCTGCGGGGGAAACCCGGCAGGTCGGCATAAGAGATGCGCACGGCATTTTCGACCTGGTCGACAAGCCCGCCAAGGCCCGACCCCAGCACCATCGCCGTTGTCGGCGCCAACCCGTCCAGCCTTTCAACGAGGTGGTCCAGAGCTTCCTTCATATCAGCCAACTCTCACTTCAAAATGTCGCCACGAAACCCGTAGGGCAGCATGTCGCCCATGGTCACGGTCTCGACCACGCCGGTGTTGTCGCAAAGATAGAGCTTTGTGTCCGGCCGGCAGAATTCCGCCAGCCTTTGCCGGCAGCCGCCGCAGGGCGAGCATTTCGCCATGCGCGAGGCAATGACGGCGATTTCCACAATCTTGCCGCCACCCCCCATGATGTAATGGCCGAGCGCCGTGGTCTCGGCGCACCAGCCTTCCGGATAGGACGCGACCTCGATGTTGGCGCCGGTGAAGACACGGCCGTCTTCGGTGCGCAACGCCGCACCCACCGGAAACTTCGAATAAGGCGCGTAGGCCTTGGCCATGGCCTCCTGCGCGGCTTCGAACAGATCATGCGACATTCAGGTGTTCTCTCCGACGATCGTGGTCAAAACCCGGCCATTTGCGTTTTCCTGGCGCCTTTCGAGCACCAGCCGCATGTTCGACGCAGTGCTCCTGGGCGCCCGGATCAACGTTCCTTGACATAAGGCACGCCGCCGGCGCGCGGCGGGATCGCCTTGCCGATGAAGCCGGCAAGCAGGATCACGGTCAGCACATAGGGCAGCGCCTGCATGAACTGCACCGGCACCTTGCCGATCAACGGCAGCGGCGAACCCTGCAGGCGGATCGCCGCCGCGTCGAGGAAGCCGAACAGAAGGCAGGCGAACATAGCGTTGACCGGTCGCCATTTGGCAAAGATCAGCGCCGCCAGTGCGATGTAGCCCTTGCCCGCGGTCATGTCCTTCACGAAGCCGCCATTCTGCACCATCGAGAGGTAGGCGCCGGCAATGCCGGTCAGCACACCGGTGCAGATCAGCGCCCGGTAGCGCAGCCAGGCGACCGAGATGCCGGCGGTGTCGACGGCGGCCGGGTTCTCGCCGACGGCGCGCAGGCGCAGGCCGAAGCGGGTGCGAAACAACACCCACCAGGTGAACGGCACCATGGCGAAAGCGAGATACACCAGAATCGAATGGCCCGAGAGCAGCTCGGAATAGATCGGCCCGATGATGGGCACATCATGGATCGCGGCAGCACCTGGCAGAGTGATGGCCTCGAAACGCTCGCCCGGCTGCAGCGCCGGCGTGCGCCCGCCCTGCTGGAACCAGGCCTGGCCCAGAATGATGGTCGAGCCGGCGGCGACGAAGTTGATGGCCACACCGGAGACGATCTGGTTGCCGCGATGGGTGATCGAGGCGAAGCCGTGCACCAGGGCAAAGGCGACCGACATCACGATCGCCATGCCGAGACCGAGGAAGGCCGAATGGAAGACCGAAGCGGCGGCCGCACCTGCAAAGGCGCCGACCAGCATCTTGCCTTCCAGCCCGATGTCGAAAACGCCTGCGCGTTCCGAATAGAGGCCGGCGAGGCAAGCGAGCAGCAGCGGCACCGACAGGCGTATGGTCGAGTCCAGGATCTGCACGATGGCGATGAAGACGTCCATCTCAGGCGCCCTTCCCTTTGACCGCTTCGATGCCGACCGACCTTGGACTGAACGAGGCGAACAGCGCCTGGACGTAGGGCCGGAACATGTGCTCCAGCGCACCGGCAAACAGGATGACCAGGCCTTGGATGATGACGATCATGTCGCGGGAAATCGCCGGCATTTCGAAGGCAAGTTCGGCGCCGCCCTGGTAGAGCATGCCAAACAGGATCGCCGCCAGCACGATGCCGACCGGATGCAGACGGCCCATCAGCGCCACGGCAATGCCGACGAAGCCGGCGCCGGAGACGAAATCGATCGCCACATTGTGCTGGTCGCCCATCACCGGGTTCAGCGTCATCATGCCGGCCAGCGCGCCCGAAATCATCATCGCGATAATGATGATGCGGGTCTCCGAAATGCCGGCATAGCGCGCCGCTTTCGGGCTGTGGCCATAGGTGCGCATCTCGTAGCCGAGCTTGGTGCGCCAGATCAGCAGCCAGACCAGGAATGCCATGAGCAGCGCCAGCAGGAAGCAGATGTTGAACGGCGCCGAGCGGATCTTGGCGCCGAACAGTTCGATGATCCAGTTGAGTTTGGGCAGTTCGGCGCCGGCGAGGAAGTTGCGCGTCTGCGGCGCCTGCGACGCCGCCGGCTTCAACGGCCCAACCAGGAGGTAGACCATGATCGAGGCCGCGATGAAGTTGAACATGATGGTGGTGATGACGATGTGCGACCCGCGCTTGGCCTGCAGATAGGCCGGGATCAGCGCCCACAGCGCACCGACGGCGGCTCCGGCGACGATCGCCAGCGGAAAGGTCAGCCACCACGGCAGCACAGTGTCGAAGGCGAGGCAGACCACGCCCACGCCAAGGCCGGCAATATAGGCCTGGCCCTCGGTCCCGATGTTGAACAGGCCGCAATGCGCGGCCACCGCCACAGACAGGCCGGTGAAGATGAAGGTGGTGGCATAGAACAGCGTGAAGGCAATGCCGGTTCCCTTGCCGAAAGCGCCCTCGACCAGGATGACGGCGGCACGAAACGGGTTTTCGCCGACCAGCATGACGACGAAACCGGCAACGATGAAGGCCACTGACAGATTGATCAGCGGGATCAGCCCATAATCGGCCCAGGCCGGCAGCTTGGCGTAAGGCGTGCTCACTCTGCCGCCTCCTGGCGATCGACGCCTGCCATCAGCAGACCAAGCTCGCCTTCGGTCGCCTCCGGGCCGCGTTCGCCGACGATGCGCCCGGCAAACATCACCAGGATGCGGTCGGACAGCGAACGGATCTCGTCGAGCTCGACCGACACCACCAGCACCGCCTTGCCCTGGTCGCGCATGGCAATCAGCCGCTTGTGGATGAATTCTATGGCGCCGACATCGACGCCGCGTGTCGGCTGGCCGACGATCAGAACACCGGGGTCCTGCTCCATTTCTCGCGCCAGCACGATCTTCTGCTGGTTGCCGCCGGAGAAATTCGCCGTTTTCAGACGCGGATTGCCGGGCCGGATGTCATATTTCTCGATCTTGTCCTTGGCATCAGCCATGATGGCGTCGATGTTGAGGAACGGCCCTTTCAGGTAGCGCGGGTCGTCATGGTAGCCGAGGATCGAATTCTCGTTCTCCTCGAAGGCCAGCACCAGGCCGACATGATGGCGGTCCTCCGGCACATGGGCGAGC
Organism: Mesorhizobium sp. LSHC412B00; assembly: GCF_000503035.1. Classification (NCBI taxonomy): domain Bacteria; kingdom Pseudomonadati; phylum Pseudomonadota; class Alphaproteobacteria; order Hyphomicrobiales; family Phyllobacteriaceae; genus Mesorhizobium; species Mesorhizobium sp. LSHC412B00. The sequence continues at coordinate 813,184 of NZ_AYWB01000001.1, forward strand.
CCACGGTCGCGCAACTCGCCGGGATCGGCGGCCCCGGTCAGGTCGATCGGCTTGCCATCGAGCATCACCGAGCCGGAAACCGCGCGCCTGATGCCGGAAATCGCCTCGAGCAGTTCGGACTGGCCGTTGCCGGCGACACCGGCAATGCCGACGATCTCGCCGGCGTGGATATCGAAGGAGATGTCGTCGACCATGGTGACGCCGCGCTGGTCTTTCACCGTCAGGTTCTTGACGGCCAGCTTGACCGCGCCGGCCTCCGTCTCGCCCTTTTCGACCCGCAGCAGCACGCGCCGCCCAACCATCAGTTCGGCCAGTTCGCCGACTGTCGTCTTGCTGGTCTCGCGCGTCGCCACCATCGTGCCCTGGCGCATGACCGAGACATTGTCGGTGATGGCCATGATCTCGCGCAGCTTGTGGGTGATCAGCACCACCGTTTTCCCCTGGTCCTTCAATTGCCTGAGGATGCGGAACAGATGGTCGGCCTCGGCCGGCGTCAACACGCCCGTCGGCTCGTCGAGAATCAGGATTTCGGCGCCGCGATAAAGCGCCTTCAGGATTTCGACACGCTGCTGCAGGCCGACCGGCAATTCCTCGATGATGGCGTCGGGATCGACTTCCAGCCCGTATTCGCGCTCGAGCCGCTCCAGTTCGGAGCGCGCCTTGGCGATGCTCTTTTTCAACAGCGCATCGCTTTCGGCGCCGAGGATGATGTTTTCCAGCACGGTGAAATTGTCGACCAGCATGAAGTGCTGGTGCACCATGCCGATGCCGAGCGCGATGGCGTCGTTGGAAGTCTTGATAGACGCCGGCTTGCCGCCGACGCGGATCTCGCCGCTGTCGGCCTGGTAGAAGCCGTAGAGGATCGACATCAGCGTCGACTTGCCGGCGCCGTTCTCGCCGACGATGCCGTGGATGGTGCCGCGTGCGATCTCCAGATTGATGTCGCGATTGGCGCGAACGGCGCCAAAACTCTTGTTGATGCCGATCAGTTCGATTGCGGCTTGCGCCATGCAGCCTGTCCCACTCTTATTTTTTTATCGCTTGGTCAAAACGCCTAGCATGATGCCCCACCCGTGCCAATTGGCGGCGCAGTGGCCACTCTCGACAAATCCCGGTGCGCTTGTCAATTTCGAACGTGGCCGCAGACCTTCACATTCACTAATATGCAAGGCTCAACAGTCGCATCATGCTGCAACTGCGTGCACCAGGACCTGGGGAGTTTCGAATGATCATGCCTGTCGACCGGCTGACGACGCTGGAAATCCGCGCCGCCGAGCAGGAAAAGACCATCGAGGAACTGTCGGGCCAGATCGCCGAACAGTGGACGGCGATCGAACGCATGCAGCGCAAGCTCGATGCCCTGACCGGGCGCTTCATGGCTCTGGAGGAACAATCGGGACCCGACGTGCCGATAACCAAACCTCCGCACTGGTAGCAAGGAGAAGCCTATGGCCGGTGAAAGCGACCGCGTTGCGCGGGCGGGCGATTATGGGCTTGGCCTGATGAACGATCGCGACCGCGAACGTGCCGAGCGCGACCTGGAGATCGATCCCGCCTTCCGCGACACGGTGATGCGGCTGGCCGAGCGCATGCATGTCTTCGACGGCACGGGGCGGCCCTCGGGCGACGACGATCGCTGGCGGCTGATCTCGCAACGCATCGCCGAACTGCCGCAGATGCGTGTGGTCGGCCAGGACGAAGCGAAGCCGGTGATCGGCAGACTGGAGCGGAAGCCCTATGGCGTCGGCGTGCATTCGCTCGGTGCCCGACGCGGCGCCGTCATCGCCATCGCGCTGATCGTGGTGTTTGCGCTGGGTTATCTCTTGGGCTTGTTGTCGACCGGCGGTGCGCTTCTGCCCTGACGTCCAAGGCAATCGCATATGGACTTGCGAAGAAGGACCCGCAACGCCGAAACTGCCGATCTCCCCCCTTGCGGGGGAGATGGCCGGCAGGCCAGAGGGGGTGTGAAGGATCGCCAACCTGATTGGCCGTTAGGCCGAGGGACAGCCCCCCCTCTGCCTTGCCAGGCATCTCCCCCGCAAGGGGGGAGATTGGCAGCTCCAACGCTTCACCCCTTCTGCGCTGTCCCATCAAGATACTGCGTCAGCGCGCAGACCAGATGATAGAAGATGCTGGCCGGCACGTCCGATGCCAAGGAGCGGCCGCGTTCGTCGATGCGGTCAATCCACAGGCCGAGCGGGGCCGGATCGATGTGCCAGCGGAACAGGCGGCCGACGCGCGCCTCGATCTCCGGCTTGAGGTCGGGGCCACCAGGCCCGTCAAGCGCGATCGCCGCCTTGATCGCTTCGGCCTGTGGCCAGCTGCGCGATACAAGGTCGAGCGGCAGGCCTTGTCTTGAGACGGCGCCATAGGCAAGGCCGGTGGCGCGGTTGAGGCCGTTGGCGATGGCCGAGGCGTAGAGCTTGCGGGCAAAATTGCTCAACTCGCCCTGACCGCTGCGGGCGACGAAATCGGTGAGCAGCGAGGCCCATTCGAAATGATGGCCGGGCTCGGTCCATGTGCCCTTCTCGCCGGCGGCCGGCTTCCACCCGGCGTCGAAATATTCGCCCAGCGTCCAGCTCTCGGCATCGAAGAAATGACTGCGGAAAAGGTCGATGATGCGCGCGGCGCGGCGCAGATAGGTGCGGTCGCCGGTCGCCTCATACCAGGCGAGGAAGGCCTCGAGCAGATGCATATGCGGGTTGGAGCGCCGCTCGCCCTCGCCGTCGGATGTCTCCAGAAAGCCGGTCATGCGGCTGTCCTCGAGATGCGCGTCGAGAAACACGAAGGTCTCCTGGCCCAGCCGCAGCGCATCCGGATCGCCGCACATATGCGCGTGCGCCAGCGCCAGCAGCACGCAGGAATGGTCGTAGGCATCCTCGGTTGGGTCGGCGACGGAGCCGTCGACATTGAGCGTGCGCACCCAGCCGCCCCGGTCCGTGCGGCCCTTGCCGGCCATGAAGGCGATGCCATGGGCGATCAGGCGATCGGCAGGACCGTCCCAGCCGCGGGCCTTGGCAACGGCGAAGGCGTAGACTTGCCTCGCCGTCGTGCGCATGCGCTTGGGCTTCAACAGCGCCTCGCCGTCGAAGCCGAGCGCCTCGTGGAAGCCGCCATGACGCTCATCGACGCCTGAAGTCGACCACAGCGGCAAGGTCTCCTCGAACAGCCAGTGATGCACGCGCCGACGCCAGGCGCCGCTCTCGATGACGCGGTCGTGTGCCGGCGTAAACCTGGTTTCCAGCCGTCCCGATTTCTCCAGCTGCTCGACGATCTTCTTGACGTGCTGGCTGTGGCTGACCGGCGCGACGAAGGTGGCGTCCGCTGTCGAGACGATCGCGACGTCCTTCATGCCGATAGCCGACAAAAGCCGGCCGTCGCTTCTGATGTAGGAGTTCTCGCAATCGATGGCGACAACATCGCCGACGACGACATTGCCATTGGCATCAGCAGGGCCGACATCGAGCAGCGACTGCCAGGAGCCGAGGTCGTTCCAGCGAAAGCCGGCCGGCACCATGACGATGTCCTTGGCCCGCTCCATGATGGCGTAGTCGATCGAGTTCGACGGGATGGCGGCGTAGAGGTCGAGCGGCATATAGAGGCCGGACAGATCCGAAGTCGCTGCCTTGTAGGCCGCTTCGGTGGCCTGCCAGATGTCGGGCTGGAAGGCCGCAAATGCGTCGCGCATGGCGCCGGCGCGAAATAGGAAAATGCCGGTGTTCCAGTAGAAGGTGCCCGCACTGAGATAGCTCTGCGCAGTGGCGAGGTCGGGCTTTTCGACGAAGCGCGACACGTCGAAGACGCCGCCGCTTTCGGCTGCGACTTCGATATACCCATAGCCGGTCTCGGGCTGCGTCGGCTTGATGCCGAACACCACCAGACGGCCGGCAAGCGCTGCCTGGCTGCCCGCCTCGACGCTCTGCCAGAACTGCTTGGGCGTGGCGATTTCGTGGTCTGACGGCACCACCAGCACCAGGCTGTCGCCGAACTCCGACAATGTGCGCAGCGCGGCCAGCGCCACGGCGGCAGCCGTGTTGCGCCCGGTCGGCTCGAACAGCGGGCCACCGCCGGCGAGGTCGAGGCCGGCAAGGTCGGCATGGACACGCTCGGCATGGCGCTCGGCGGCGATCAGGAAGATCGGCGTCTCACCTTCCGGCCGCGCCGTCAGCCGGCGCAAGGTCTTGGCCAGCATCGAGCCGTCGCCGGAGAGATCGTGGAACTGTTTCGGGTTGTCCTCGCGCGACAGCGGCCACAGCCGCGAGCCGACACCGCCGCTCATGACAAAACTGACGATGCGCTCGCTCATGAAAGGTCCAATCAGAACGTCTGGTTGTAAGCGCCGACTTCGGGGCTGCGGCGCAGCACGGCGTCGACGGCCTCGAACATCTGCCGGCGGCGGTCGGACGATACCGGGCTTTCGACAACCACGACAAGCTCCGGCTTGTTCGACGACGCCCGTACCAGGCCCCAGGTGCCATCCTCGGCCACGACGCGCACGCCGTTGACGGTGATCAGCTCGGCGATCTTCTGGCCGGCAAAAGTCTTGCCGGCGCGCTGCATCGCCTGGAAGTCCGCCACCACCCGATCGACCACGCCGTACTTCACTTCGTCGCCGCAATGCGGCGACATGGTCGGCGTGCCGAAGGTCAGCGGCAGCGCGCGATAGAGATCGGCCATCGAACTTGTGGGGTTGCGGTCGAGCATCTCACAAATGGCGGTCGCGGTGATGAGACCGTCATCATAGCCGCGGCCGATCGGCGGATTGAAGAAGAAATGGCCCGACTTCTCGAAGCCGGCAACGGCGCCCAGTTCGGCGACCCGGCGCTTGATGTAGGAATGGCCGGTCTTCCAGTAATCTGTCTTCGCGCCGTTGGCGCGCAAGACGCTGTCGGTGTTGAACAGGCCGGTCGACTTGACATCGACGACGAAGGTCGAGCCGGGGTATTGGGTTGATATGTCCCGCGCGAGCATGACGCCGACCTTGTCGGCAAAAATCTCGTTGCCCTCATTGTCGACCACGCCGCAACGGTCGCCGTCGCCGTCGAAGCCCAGCCCGACATTGGCACCTGTTTCCAGCACTTTGTCCCTGATGGCATGCAGCATCTGCATGTCTTCCGGGTTCGGGTTATAGCGCGGAAAACTGTGGTCGAGCTCGACATCGAGCGGGATCACCTCGCAGCCGATGCGCTCCAGCGCCTGTGGCGCGAAGGCGCCGGCAGTGCCGTTGCCGCAAGCCGCCACGACTTTCAGCTTTCGCGCGATGCGCTTGTCGCTCACCAGATCGTCGAGATAGGTCTCGCGAAAACCGGAGACGAATTCGTAGGAGCCGCCGCCGGCGAGATCGAAGTCGCTCGACAGCACGATGTGTTTCAGTGCGCTCATCTCCTCTGGTCCGAAGGTGAGCGGCCTCGCCGCACCCATCTTGACTCCGGTCCAGCCATTCTCGTTGTGCGACGCCGTGACCATGGCGACGGATGGTGCGTCGAGCGCGAACTGGGCGAAATAGGCCATGGGCGACAGCGCCAGGCCAATGTCTTTCACCTTTGCGCCCGCAGCCATCAGGCCGGAAACCAGCGCCAGCTTGATGGCAAGCGAATAGGAACGGAAATCATGCCCGGTGACGATGTCGGGACCCGCGCCAAGACGGCGGATCAAAGTGCCCAGGCCCATGCCCAACGCTTGGACGCCGATCAGGTTCAGGTCCGGCGGTTGCGTCGAACCGGCATGGCCAAACCACCAGCGCGCGTCGTATTCGCGAAAGCCGGACGCCTTGATCAGCGCTTCGGTTTCGAATTCGAAGCTGTTGGGCCGGGCGTCGCCTACGATTTTCAGGGGCAAGGCAGCAAAGCTCCAGATGGCGAAAACACGATCTATCGAGGCTGCGACTTAGCACACAAGCCTTTAAGCCGGGTTTATCCCAACAGAACATCCTGGCTTTGCGAGAATGCCGACGAAAGCCAACGAAATGCGACAGAAGCACTGCCATTGCCGCTTGCAGGAACGGTATGTGGCAGCTATAAGCCCGCGGTCTGGTCACGGAGTGTAGCGCAGCCTGGTAGCGCACCTCGTTCGGGACGAGGGGGTCGCAGGTTCAAATCCTGCCACTCCGACCAGTCAAATCAAGCATTTTAGCATTTCCCGAAAAGTGCTCCCACCTGAAACCCTACCCGAAGCTACCGCCAATCGGCCTTCACGACGTAGCGCGTGAATTCCCGCTCGACATGGAAGACCGCCTCTTGACCTCCGTCGAGTCGCGCGCCCAACCCTCAAAGCACGACAAAACCATATGCCGGCGGACGCCCCATGCCGCTCTTTCTTGATGCGCCCGACGCTATCCTGGAGAAACTTCCCCGTGAAGTCCTTCCGATTTGCAACAAAAGAGCGTGCGGACGCGCGAAGTTGCGGTCCATGGGAGCCTCTAGGTTTGTGGGAAATGTTGCCGATTGAGCGGCGCGTGTTATAGGGTCTCGGCCAGGAGGCCGGCCTTATGTTCGATGATATCAACGAGCTCTTACACGCTGAGCGCGGCGAACGCCTGAAGCGCATGCCCAAAGCCAGGGTGATGCTCAGTGCCGGCTGTGCCGGTACTTGGTTTTGATTGGGTCGAGCAGGAATACGGTCGCGTGGACAAGCATATCGGCCTTGAATACTACATGCCGCGCCGAGCAGCGAGAAATCGGATTGTTGAACTCCGATTGATTGAAATCGGGATGACTAGACCGCTGATCAGGAAAAAGGTCGCCACGCCGACGACCGCAAAATTGATAGGTGCCGATGATGACGCTCGATACCGTCATGAAACAGACCGATATCCGCGAATTCGACCTGCTCAAGATTGACCTTGAAGGCTATGAATTGCCCGTGCTCAAAGAGGGTGTTCAAGGTTCTGCCCTGAAAACACGGCAAAGGGACTCATAGACGCGAACAGAGCGGTGGTAGTTCTGGAGTTCAATTCGTGGTGCCAGCTAGGCTTTGGCACAGTCGTTCCGAACGACTTCATCAACTGGATCTTGCAGAACTTCGCTTATGTTTACCGGGTTGAAAAGGGCACCGGTAACATGATCCGCGTGGGCAATGGCGACGGCTGGCAGTTACTGCACTCGAACCTTGTCCTGGATGCCTGCGTCTCCGCTATTGTGATCAGCAATTTTACCGATAAGCTTCCGGCACAATTCCGGGACGATGTCTTACTGCCCTACGTGTCGACGCTGAAGCAGTTCGTCACTTAGAATCAACCTTCGCGTTCGGGGACGATATTGTCGTGCACTATTCCGCAGGCAGCGGAACCGCATGAGATGGTGAAAACACCCAGATCCGAAGCCGGCGAGCCAAGTTCGCCAGCGGAATCTCAATAAAGCGGTATGACATCATGCCGATAAGAACCATCAACACAACGGTTGCGGCCACTGTTGTGGGTGAGGTGTATACTTGGGGGTATTCCCAAACTTTTAGGATGTACATCGGGTGCAAGATGGCAAAGTGCCAAAGATAGATTGAATAGGATGCATCACCTATTGCTGTTGCAATCTTGGGTGCTTGCCACCGTTTTTCAAGACAGATCATCCCATACAGCAACACCATCGAGGGAATGCCTAGAAGGAATGGCCTAGAAAAATTATAGCTCCATGGGTCGTCCAAGGTTACGTAGGTTCCATAGGCCAAGCCTGCCGCGCCAATCAACGAAACGATCAAACCATGCACCTTCCAGCCTCTGTCGGTGGCAAGGAAGACCATCATTCCGAATACAAATTCCAAAAAATAGGACGACGTGAGAAACCACGGAAGCAACATAAACATGGCGAATGCCAGAACCGCAGCGTAGACGACAGCGAAAATAAGCAGGGTTTGGCGCAAATTCCCCCAACCAACCATCATGAGAGCTGTCATGAGTGCGTAGAAATAGATCTCGTATTTCAGCGTCCACGCAACCGCCAGGGCCGGACTACCGTCAAGCAGCATGAACACGCGTTCGTAGGACAAGCCTGCATTCTCCATTGCGGACCCGGTCGTAAAGACGGCAATCGCCGAGGCAGGGAGCAGGACAATCCAATAGAGAGGATAGATTCGCGTCACCCGATTGTAGGCGAACTCGGACGCGCCAATTATGCGTCCCTTCTTCTCAAATCCCTCTGCGGCCTTCATCGCTATGACGAAACCTGATATGACGAAGAACAGAGCGACGCCCGAAAATCCGCACGCGAAGCTGAACTTGCGCGGATACTCCAGCGTTGGACCCCATAGGAAAGTGGCATGACATAGTACAACGAGACACGCTGCCACACCTCGCAGCAACTGTACGTTGTTGATCGGTATGTTTTTTTCCCTCATTCGGTAGCGTTATCATCGCAGCCATTGAACGGCCAGATGCGCAAAATTCTTCAACCGGTTTTTTATGCCATGTGACTTAATTACAGTAGAAATCTTCTATAGTCTTAAGTTTCGATAGGAAATATCGACATTTTTGACTCCAGATAGCTTTAAGATGGATATGAAGATTGAACAGCATGTACTTCGGCAACGAGACATTAGCTAAATTTTATCGAGTTTTTGCGCTACTGGCACGGATTGTTATTCCTTGCGCCTTGTTGCCCAATTTTCTCGTTGAGGGACCATTGACCGGCAAAATTCGCCGCTTTCGGATCGATCCCCAGCAGTCGAAGAAGCTTTCAGTGCAACTTTACCGGTCGGACCTGCGAGAATGATACTGGGGACGATCGTGCCGGCGGCGTTAAGCTCGAACTCGCCTTCCACCAAAGTATCGGTTCGCGCCGGTCGATGCGGCATGAGGACCGTCACGGCCTCAGGGCGGCCATCATCTCTAGGGTCGCAGAGGTTGCGGCGGCCAAAGTCGTCAAGGCCGTCGCCTATCGGATGCAGCGTCCAGCGTGAATTCTATACAAGGGACTTTATCCCCACCGCCGCGCACAGTTTTCCGCACAGGAACGACCGACATCAAGCGAACGTGAATGGAAGCGGGACATAAGGCGACTCGGCATGACAAATCAGAGCTGACCACTCGTTCGGGACGAGGGGGTTGTAGGTTCAAATCCTGCCACTCCGACCAGAAAAAACAGACACTTAGGTGTTTGTTTTTCCCAGACCCACAAGATAGCTTGAGCAAACCGGCCGCGTCGGCGTTCGCTGTCAGCATGGTGTTTTGACGCGACAACCTTCCGCGCTACCTCGATAATGGGAATGCCGCCGAGACAGCGGCCGGAACGAGGTTTGCGGAAGATGAATTTGTTTATTTCAAGCGCAGGCCGGCTGTCAGCGCTGCTCGCTTTGTCCCTGGCGGCAGGCTGCTCATCGCTGGGCAGCGCGGTGAACCCGGCGAAATACGACAGCATGACATGCGCCGAGCTCAACAACGCGGTAGGCGATACCGCGCGCGACATCTCGCAAACCGCCATCACCCGCGGCAGGGTCACCAACACCAGCGTTCCCAACTGGCTGCTCGGCGGCACGCGCGTGAAGAGCGCAGTGGCCAACCGTGAGACGGCCAGAATCGAACTGCTGAAGCAGCGGCAAGAGGCCATTGTCGCGACAAGAGCCAACAGATGTCCCAGGTCAGCGGGCTAAGCGAACTGGCCCTACCCTGACTATCTGCTCAACGTCACGCCTTAAGCACTCAGCCGGAAGCGCGTGACATCGATCGCCGCAGCCATCAGCGTCTGGGTGTAGGCGGCCTGCGGGTTGCTGAATATCTGTTCGGTCGGGCCTTCCTCGACGATCTTGCCCTGCCTCATGACGATGATGTAGTCGGCCATGGCGCGCACCACGGAGAGATCGTGGCTGATGAAGAGGTAGGATAGTTCGTGGTCGGCCTGCAGCTTGCGCAGCAATTCGACGATCTGCTTCTGCACCGAGCGGTCGAGCGCCGAAGTCGGCTCGTCCAGCACCACCAGTTTGGGCTTCAGGATCACGGCACGCGCGATGGCGATGCGCTGGCGTTGGCCGCCGGAGAATTCGTGCGGGTAGCGGTTGCGTGCGTTGGGATCGAGGCCGACCTCGAGCAAGGCCTCGACGGCGCGCTGATCGCGTTGCTTGCCTGACAGGTTCGGCTCATGCACCAGAAGCCCTTCGGTGATGATCTGGCCGACGGTCATGCGCGGCGACAGCGAGCCGAACGGATCCTGGAAGACGAGTTGCATCTCCCGCCGCAGCGGCCGCATCGCCTGGCGGTCGGCGGTGGAGATGTCGCGGTCGCCGAAGCGGATGACACCGTCGCTGGGCAACAGGCGCAGAAGTGCGCGGCCGAGCGTCGATTTTCCCGAACCGGATTCGCCGACGATACCGATGGTCTGGTTGCGCTTCAGCCGGATCGAAATGTGATCGACGGCGCGCAAAAGCAGCGGCTCGCCGGCAAGGAAGCCACCGCCGATCTTGAAGGTTACCTCGACATTCCTGCCCTCGAGCAGCACCGGTGCGTTGGCCGGCGGCGCCGCCTTGGTGCCGGTCGGCTCGGCGGCCAGCAGCATTTTCGTATAGGCATGCTGGGGATTGGCGAACAGCGCTTCCGCCTCGCCTTCCTCGACGACTTCGCCATAGCGCATGACATAGACGCGGTCGGCAAAGCGCCTGACAATGCCGAGGTCGTGGGTGATAAAGACGATGGCCATGCCGAGCTTGCGCTGCAGTTCGGCGAGGAGAACCAGGATCTGCGCCTGGATGGTGACGTCGAGCGCCGTCGTCGGCTCGTCGGCGATCAGGATGTCGGGGTCGTTGGCCAATGCCATGGCGATCATGACGCGCTGGCGCTGGCCACCCGACATTTCGTGCGGATAGGATTTCATCCGCCGCTCGGGATCAGGAATATGCACCAGCCGCAAGAGCTTGAGCGCCTCCTCGCGCGCCTCGGCAGCGTTCAGTCCGCGGTGCTTGCGGATCGGTTCGATAAGCTGGTTGCCGATCGAATAGAGTGGATCGAGCGAGGTCATCGGCTCCTGGAAGATCATGCTGATCTTGGCGCCGCGCACCTTGTTGAGGTCGGGCTTGCTCATGGTCAAAAGGTTGCGGCCGCGATAATCGACGTGACCCGTCGCCTCGCCATTGGACGCCAGCAGGCTCATCGCCGCCATCATGGTTTGGCTCTTGCCGGATCCGGATTCGCCGACCACGGCAACGGTTTCACCTGCCTTGACGTGGATGTTGATGCCCTTGACCGCTTCGACCGCGCCGTCGAGCGTGCGGAAGCGGACGCGAAGGTCCTTGACGCTGAGGATCGTTTCGGGCGTTTCCATCGCAACGGTCCTCATCTTATCGGTCCCCATCTTTATCGGTCCAATCTTCATCGGTCTCTTGGATCGAGCGCGTCGCGCAGGCCGTCGCCGACGAAGTTGAGCGCAAACAGCGTCGACACGAGGAAGAAGGCGGGGAACAAAAGCAGCCAGTTGGCGGTGCCGATGTTCTTGGCGCCGACCGAGATGAGCACGCCCCAGCTGGTCATCGGTTCCTGCACGCCAAGGCCGAGGAAGGACAGGAAGCTTTCCAGGATGATGACCTGCGGCACCAGCAGCGTCATGTAGATCACCACTGGTCCGAGCAGATTGGGGATGACATGGCGCAGCAGGATGCCGCGCTGGCCGACGCCCATGGCTTCGGCCGCCTGGACATACTCCTGCCGCCGGATCGACAGCGCCTGGCCGCGCACGATGCGCGCCATGTCGAGCCACAGCACCGCTCCCACCGCCAGGAACATCAGCACGAAGTTGCGGCCGAAGAACACCACCAGCATGATGACAAAGAAAATGAAGGGCAAGGAATAGAGCACGTCGACGATGCGCATCATCACCTCGTCGATCTTGCCGCCGGAAAAGCCGGCCGCCGCCCCGTAGAGGACGCCGATGACCACAGCGACAATGCCGGCAAGCAGGCCGATGGCCAGCGAGATGCGCCCTGCCATCAGCGTTCGCGAGAGAAGATCGCGACCGGTGTTGTCGGTGCCGAACAGGAAGTACTGCTGTTTGACCGACGCAGTCATAGTCAATTCGAGCCCGTCGCCCGATTTGCTCACTATCTTGGTATCGTCGAAGGCATCGGAGCGGTCGAGATAGCGGATGTTGCGGTCGTCGATCGGTTTGGTCGAGGTGACGGTGACGGTGACGCGACTGCCGTCCAGTTTCCACTCCTTGATGTCGACGCGCATGCGCTTGATGGCATCCTTGAGCGCCGTCTCGATCATGTCGGGCTCCGGATAGGCTGAAAAGCTTGGCGGCGTGCGCACATAGTCGGCATAGATGGTGGTGTACTGATGCGGCACGAACCAGGGGCCGAAGATGCTGATGACGCCAATGAAGGCCAGGTAATAGAGGCTGAACATGGCGGCGCGGTTGGCTTTGAGGCGCGCCCATGCGTCGCCCCAGAGCGAGCGGCCGACGACGGCCGGCGGAGCGGCGGCGGCTGTGATGTCAGTCATAGCGCACCCTCAGTCATAGCGTACCCTCGGGTCGACGACCGCGTACATGACGTCGACGATCAGGTTGAAGACGATGGTGAAGAGCGCGATCACCACCACGGTCCCCATCACCAGCGTGTAGTCGCGGTTGAGCGCGGCATCGACGAAATAGCGGCCGACACCGGGAATGGAGAAGATGGTCTCGACGATGACCGAACCGGTGAGCAGCGCCGCGGCTGCCGGGCCGGTGAAGGAAACGATCGGCAGGATGGCGCCGCGCAGCGCGTGCTTGACCACCACCGACCAGTCGGAGAGGCCGAGCGCACGCGCCGTTCGGATATGATGCGAACGCAAGCTCTCGATCATCGACCCGCGCATCAGGCGGGCAACGATGGCGATCTGCGGCAAGGCCAGCGTCAGCACCGGGCCGATCTTGTTGATCAATGCGCCATCACCCCAGCCGCCGATCGGCAACAGCTTCCAGGTCAATCCGAACACCAGCTGAATCACAGGAGCGATGACGAAGGTGGGGATAGTGCTGCCGGCGGTCGCCAGCGCAATCACCGTATAGTCGCCAAGCTTGTTCTGGTTTAGCGCGGCGATGGTGCCGAGCACCGAACCAAGCAGCAGCGCCAGGATCAGCGCGGAGGTGCCGAGCTGGACCGATATCGGCAGCCCCTTGGCAAACAGTTCGGTGACGGTGAAGTCAGGCAAATTGTAGCTCGGCCCGAAATTGCCGCGCAGGAGATTGCCGAGATAGTGGGCATATTGCAGCCAGAGCGGATCGTCGAGGCCGAACTGTGCTTCCAGATTGGCCCTGATCTCGGGACTGAGGCCCCGCTCCTGATTGAAAGGGCCGCCCGGTGCGACGCGTATCAGGAAGAACGCCATTGTCACGATGACGAACAGCGTCGGAATGGCGGTCAAAAGCCGCCGTAAGATGTATCGCAGCATCGGCGCCCCGCTTCGGCCAGAGCGACATACGTCCATGCAGACGCATTGCCACGCTCCGGCGCCAAATCTTCGCACCGGGCTTGCCGAAAATCGACCACGACTTTCGGACCGGTGCGATGACCGACCAGTCCGCCGCGCCCAAATGGGGCGCGGCGGTCCAGTCAAGGATGATTATCAGTCCTTGGAGACGAAGCGGGACGGATGGATGTCCATCACATTGTCATCGAAGCCATGCAGCTTCGAGGAAACGATATCGTGGAAGCTGTAGTAGAGAAGCGGAATGTTGCCGACGTCATCGACAAGGATGCGCTCGGCCTCAGTGAGGTCCTTCATGCGCTCTTCCGGCTTGCCGCCGGCAGCCGCGGCCTTGTCCATGGCCGCCTCATATGCCGGGCTGACGTAGTTCGAATAGTTGTTGCCGCTGGCCTTGCGGGTGATGCCGAGGAAGGTCTCGGGATCCTTGTAGTCGGCGATCCAGGCGGCACGCGCCACGTCGTAGTTGCCCTTCTGCTCGAGGAAGGAATAGTGGGTCTTGGTATCGGTGTTGAGCAGCGTGATCTCGACGCCAAGCGGCTTCAACTGTTCCTGGATGGCAACCGCGGTGTTCTTGTGGTTTTCCGAGGTGTTGTAGCGGATCTCCATCTTCAGCGGATGCTCGGGCGTATAGCCGAGTTTCTCAAGGATCTTCTTGGCGGCGTCCTCGCGGTCGATCTGCGGCATGTCGGCGTATTTGGCCATTGCCGGCGTGTAGCCGGCGATGCCCGGAGGCACCATCGAATAGCCAGGCAGCATGGAATTCTGCCAGACCTTTTCGGCCAGGAAGTCGCGGTCGATAGCCATCGAGATGGCGTTGCGCAGCTCGACATTGTCCCAGGGCGCCTTGTCGGTCTTGATCGCGTAATAATAGGTGCCGAGATACGGTCCGACGCGGACCTGATCGCCGAACTTGGTCTTGAGGTCAGCGAGCTGTTCGGTCGGCAGGTCGCCGTAGCTGTCGAGTTCGCCTGCCTCGAAGCGCTTCATCGCCGAAGAGCGGTCTTCGGTCGGGATGTAGTTGACGACGTCCATCTTGACGGTCGCGGCATCCCAGAATTTCGGATTCTTGACCAGCCTCATGTGGTCGTTGGGAATCCACTCGGCCAATGTATAGGCGCCGTTCGAAACGAGATTGCCCGCCTTGATCCAGTCGGCGCCGAGCTTGTCGATCGAGGCCTTGTTGACCGGGTAGGTAGCCTGGTGGGTCAGCATCTCCAGGAAGTATGGCGTCGGCGCCTTCAGCGTCACTTCCAGGGTGTTGGCGTCGACCGCCTTGACGCCCATGTCCTCGGGCTTGCCTTTCTTGGTGTTGACTTCCTCGGCGTTCTTCACGGGATAGAGCATGGAAGCGTATTCGGCGGCGGTCGCCGGATCCTCCAGCCTACGGAAGGAATAGACGAAGTCGTCCGCCGTCACCGGGCTGCCATCCGACCACAAGCCGTCCTTGCGCAGCTTGAAGGTGTAGACGGTGCCGTCATCCGATACCGTCCAGCTTTCGGCGGCGCCCGGGATGAGGTTCGTCTTCTGATCGTGCATGACCAGTCCCTGGAACAGGTCGCGTATGATATCGGCTTCGTAGACGGTCGAGGTCTTGTGCGGATCGACCGTCTCCGCTTCGGCGGCGCTGCCTCTGTTATAGACGGTCTCGGCAAGGGCCGGCGTCAGGAACGTGCCTGCGGCAAAGGTCATGGTCGCGGCGACAAGCGTCGCCTTCAGCATATTTTTCAGCATGAAGTCTCTCCCTGTGGCGCTGCCCATCGGCTGCGCCTTACGAGTGTTGACGCCCCGGAACCGATTTCTGGCCCCTTCGAGCGCGCCGCCGGTTCCCGTTCCGGCAGCTGGTGGCAGGAGACTAGACAGACGGAAATATTATTTCAACCGAGTCTTGCTTGACGCTAAGTGAGCATCCTCACCTTAAACCAGCCATAGCTAATCTATATTACAAGATCCAATTGGGTGCAGCTTGTGGTTGTCCTGTAATTTTGGGTTTTGCCCTCAGCAGTTGTCATTAGCGCAACCATCTGGAAACATTCCAGGAATGCAGTTCGTGGCCAAGCTCAACGACAGTACCTAAGAAGCCCGAAAATGGAAAACGTGGCGCAGGTGACGTTGCGCGGATCACTCGGCACGGTTGCATGCGGACACGATCTTTTTTGAAGCCGGACGGCGTCCCTGAAAGATCAGCCTACCTTGCCGACAAACCAGCCCAGGGCCGGCAGCAACAGCCCCTCCTCCTGCAGGACGGCACCGCCACCCAGAGCGATCGCCTCGACAAGTTGGAGATCCGGCGGCAGCCGCCAGTCGGCCGGCTTGTCGGCGAAATTGAAGACGCAGAGCAATATCTCGTCCTCGCCCTGCCGGATGAAGGCAAGGACATCGCCGTCGGTATCGAGAAAGCGGATCGGGCCCTTGACCAGCGCCAGATGCGCCTTGCGCAAAGCGAGCATCGTCCGGTAGCCGGCGAGCACGGACTTGTCGTCGGCGTTCTGGATATCGACCGCCCGAGCGCCGTGGCTTTCCGGCACCGGCAGCCAGGGTTTTCCCGAGGAAAAACCGGCATTGTCGGCGCCCGCCTCCCAGACCATCGGTGTGCGGCAGCCGTCCCTGCCTTTGACCCCCGGCCAGAAACGGATGCCGACGGGATCGCGCAGATCCTCGAAGGTCAGTTCCGCCTCCTCCAGCCCAAGCTCTTCGCCTTGGTAGAGACAGATCGAGCCGCGCAGGCAGGAGAGCAAAGCGATAGCGAATGTCGCCACCGCATCTGGATCGCCGCCCGGCCGCGTCCAGCGGCTGACATGGCGCACGACATCGTGGTTGGAGAACGCCCAGCAGACCCAGCCGTCGGCGACAGCTGCCTCGAAGGCCTCGACACAGCCGCGCACATGGGCGGCTGAGAATTGCTGGCCGAGCAGGTCGAAGGTGTAGCACATGTTGAGCTTGTCGCCGCCGGATGTGTAGGCGGCCAGCGTCTGCAGGGAACGGCCTTCGTCGCCGACCTCGCCGACACTGGCGCGGCCGTCATATTCGTCGAGCAAAGCGCGGAAGCGCCTGAGGAAGTCGAGGTTTTCCGGTTGCGTCTTGTCGAACAGGTGCTCCTGGAAGAGATAGGTGTTGGTTTCGCCGTTGGTGCCGGCGACGCTCGACGCCAGCGGCGGGTTGCTGCGCAGCCAGCGGTCGTGGACATAGTAGTTGACCGTATCCAGGCGGAAGCCGTCGACGCCGCGCTCGAGCCAGAACCGCACCGTCTGCAACAACGCGTCTTGAACCTCAGGATTGTGGAAGCTGAGGTCCGGCTGCGAGGCGAGGAAATTGTGCATGTAGTATTGCCGGCGGGTCGCGTCCCACTCCCAGGCCGGGCCGCCGAAGACCGACAGCCAGTTGTTGGGCGCGTTGCCGTCCGGCCTGGTGTCGGCCCAGACATACCAGTCAGCCTTGGGATTATCCTTGCTGGCACGGCTCTCTACAAACCATTCGTGCTTGTCGGAGGAGTGCGACAACACCTGATCGATGATCACCTTCAGGCCGAGCCTGTGCGCCTCGGCAACCAGCGCGTCAAAGTCGTCGAGCGTGCCGAACATCGGATCGACCGCCTGATAGTCGGAGACGTCGTAGCCCATATCGGCCATTGGCGATTTGAAGAAGGGCGACAGCCAGACGGCGTCGACGCCGAGCGAGGCGACGTGCGCCAGCCGTGAGGTGATGCCTGAGAGGTCGCCGCTGCCGTCGCCGGTGGTGTCCTGGAAGGAGCGAGGATAGATCTGGTAGATGACGCAGCCGCGCCACCAGTCGGCGCTCTGTTCGGGTCCCGGCTGGGCATTGTCGTCGGCCATTACGGACCCTTCCTGGCGCGGGCCTTTGCGGTCCGGCGCTCGATCATGAAACTGACACTGCGGCCGGGCAGCGGCCGCGCGAGGTCGACCGCTTGCGCTTCAACAGCCGGCTGCCATTCAAACCCTTGCCGCGCGGGCAGCGTGAAGACGCATTGGCGGCGATCGCCATTGACGATCACAGCCAGGCGGCCTTCCCCGCCATCGCCGAGCAGCATGACGAGGCGATGGCGCGAGCCATCGTTCCAGTCGGCTTCGCTGAGCAGCGCGCCGGTCTCGGTCAGCCAGGCGACGTCGGGCACATCAGAACCGTCCGGCGGCTCTCCGGTCAGGAAGCGCGTATCGGAAAGCGCCGGCACCGCGCCGCGCAGAGCTGCGAGCGCCGACACATGGGCTTCCAGCCCGACGTCGCGCCCGGCCCAGTCGAGCCAGGTGATGGCGTTGTCCTGCGCATAGGCGTTGTTGTTGCCCCCTTGCGTGCGGCCGAATTCATCGCCGGCCGTCAGCATGATGGTGCCGCGCGAGGCAAACAGAGTGGCGAGCAGCGCGAAGCGATCATGGGAACGGGCCTCGGCAATCACCTTGTCCGAGGTTTCGCCCTCGACGCCGTTGTTCCAGGACAGGTTCTCATTGTGGCCGTCGCGGTTCTTCTCGCCATTGGCTTGGTTGTGCTTGGCTTCATAAGCGACGATATCGGCCAGCGTCATGCCATCGTGCGCGGCGATGAAGTTGACCGTGCGGCTGGCGGATTGGCCCTCCCTGCCGAACACATCGGAGGAGCCGGCGAGCCTTGTCGCCAGCGCACCGACCGTGCCGGCATCGCCGCGCCAGAAGCGCCTGACGTCGTCGCGGTAGCGGTCGTTCCATTCGAGGTAAGGCGGCCGGAAATTGCCGAGCTGATAGCCATTCGGGCCGATGTCCCAGGGCTCGGCGATCAGCACCCTGTCGGCAAGGATGGGATCGGTTGCGATGGTTTCGAGCAACGGGGCTGCCGGATCGAATGCGCCATCGACGCGACCGAGGACCGGCGCCAGGTCGAAGCGGAAACCGTCGACGCCGGCTTGGCGGACGAAATGGCGCAGCGTGTCGAGTACCATGTCGCGAACGACCGGATGGTCGCAGGCGATGGTATTGCCGGTGCCGGTATCGTTGGCCAACCTGCCGTCCGGCTCGCTGCGGTAGTAGGCTTGATTGTCGAGGCCGCGCAGCGACAGCGTCGGCCCGAGCCGGTCACTTTCGCCGGTATGATTGAAGACGAGATCGAGGATGGTGCCAATGCCAGCCTTGCGCAGCACCCCCACCGTATCGCGCAATTCGGCGAGGCCGCCCGGCGCCAGCCGCGGATCGAGCGCCATGAAGGTGACTGGGTTGTAGCCCCATGCGTTGCTGAGGCCGAGCGGCGGTAGATGGCGCTCATCGATCCATGCCGTCACGGGCATTAGCTCAACGGCGGAGACGCCGATCTTCTTGAGATGTTCGACGATAGCCGGATGGGCAAGGGCTGCAATGGTGCCGCGCTGCGCTTCCGGTACGTCCGGATGCAGCCTGGTGAAGGAGCGGACGTTGAGTTCGTAGATCAGGCCGCCTGGCTGGAACAAAGGCGGCTTGGCCGGCAGCGGCTTCGGTTGAGCCCGCGCGATGGTCTTCGGCATCAGTGGCGCGGTGTCGGCGCCTTCGTTGCGCCGGGCGGCAAGCCGCCAATGATGCTGGTAGGGCCGGTCGATCTCGACGGCGTAGGGATCGGTGAGCAGCTTGTCGGGATCGAACCACAGCCCGCGCTCCGGCGCATATTCGCCGTCGGCGCGAAAGCCGTAGCGCGTACCCGCGGCAAGGCCGGCGACGAACAGCGCATGGACGCCTTCGCTTTCCGGCTGGAGTTCGAGCCGGTCGATTTCGCGGGCGCCGGTGTCGTCGAAGATCGACACCCAGAGCCGCCGCGCCGAGGACGACCAGGCGGCAAAACGGATGCCTTCGGGAGTGACCTTTGCGCCGAGTTGGGTCATCGGCGCATCCTCCACCCTCCCCCTTGTGGGGAGGGTCGCGAACCAAGTGAGCGGGGTGGGGGTCGGCGCGGGGAAAGCGCTTTACGAGCACCCCCAACCCGATCCGCTGCGCGGATCGACCCTCCCCACAAGGGGGNGGGTCGGCGCGGGGAAAGCGCTTTACGAGCACCCCCAACCCGATCCGCTGCGCGGATCGACCCTCCCCACAAGGGGGAGGGTAAAGACGTCACCACCCTCAAGTAATCACGCTCGGCTTGTTGCGCCCGGTGTGGCTCTTGATCCCGGCGATATCATCGGCAGCCGCGATCAGGTCAGCGAGCGCCTTTTGCGTGTCGAGATCATGCCGCGCTCTGTCCGGCTCGTAGCGCTCGATGTAGACGCGCAGCGTAGCACCCGACGTGCCGGTGCCGGACAAACGAAACACGACACGCGAGCCGCCTTCGAACAGGATGCGGATGCCCTGGTTCTTGCTCACCGAACCGTCGACGGGATCGTGATAGGCGAAGTCGTCAGCATTGGCGATCTTCAGTCCGCGCACGCTGGTGCCGGGCAGCGAAGCGAGCTTGGCGCGCAACTCGTCGACCAAGGCGTTGGCGCGCTCGGTTTCGACCTCCTCATAGTCATGACGTGAATAGTAATTGCGGCCGTAGGTCGCCCAATGTTCGGTGACGACGTCCTTGCAGCTTTCGCCGCGCACGGCCAGGATGTTCAGCCACAACAGCACCGCCCACAGCCCGTCCTTTTCACGGACATGGTTCGAGCCCGTGCCGGCGCTTTCCTCGCCGCAGATCGTTGCCATGCCGGCATCGAGCAGATTGCCGAAGAACTTCCAACCGGTCGGCGTTTCGTAGATGCCGATGCCGAGCTTTTCGGCGACGCGGTCGGCCGCGCCGCTGGTCGGCATCGAGCGGGCGATGCCTTTGAGGCCGTCCTTGTAGCCGGGCGCCAACTGCGCATTGGCGGCAAGCATGGCCACCGAATCCGACGGGGTGACGAAAATGCCCTTGCCGATGATGAGATTGCGGTCACCGTCGCCGTCGGAAGCCGCCCCGAAATCGGGCGCATCCGGTCCCATCATCTCGTCATAGAGATGCTTGGCGTGGACCAGGTTCGGATCCGGGTGATGGCCGCCAAAATCCGGCAGCGGCTTGTAGTTGCGGCAGGTGCCATTCTCCGCGCCGAGCCGGCGCTCGAGAATTTCCTTGGCATACGGGCCGGTGACCGCATGCATGGCGTCGAAGCGCATGCGGAAGCCGTATTTGAAATTGGCGCGGATGGCGTCGAAGTCGAACAGGCTCTCCATCAATTCGGCATAGTCGGTGACCGGGTCGATAATCTCGACCGCCATGCCGCCGGCGGTCACCGTGCCGATCTTGTCGATGTCGATCTGGTCGATGTCGGCGGTCTTGAAGCTCGAAATCGTCTTGGTCTTTTCGAAGATCGCGTCGGTCAGCTTTTCCGGCGCCGGGCCGCCATTGCCGGCATTGTACTTGATGCCGAAATCCTCGTGCGGGCCGCCCGGATTGTGACTGGCCGACAGGATGATGCCGCCGAAGGTCTTGTATTTGCGGATGACATGCGACGCCGCCGGCGTCGACAATATGCCGCCCTGCCCGACCATCACCTTGCCGAAGCCGTTGGCCGCCGCCATGGCGATGGCCTTCTGGATGACCTCGCGGTTGTAGAAGCGGCCGTCGCCGCCGATCACCAGCGTCTTGCCCTCAAAGCCCTCCAGCGCGTCGAAGATCGACTGGATGAAGTTCTCGGCATAGTGCTCCTGCTGAAAGACAGGCACCTTCTTGCGCAGGCCGGACGTGCCGGGTTTCTGGTCGAGATAGGGTTTGGTGGCGACGGTCCGGATCATGCTTCAGGCAACCCTTTTCGAAAGCAGCAGGCGGTAGAGTTCAACGTATTTGTCGGCGCTCTTGTCCCAGGAGACATCGGCCTTCATGCCCTGGCGCTGGATCTGTTCCCAGACGGCCGGGCTCGAATGCGCATCGACCAGCCGGCGGATGGCGTGCAGCATGGCGCCGCCACTATTGGGCGCGAACTGGAAGCCGGTGGCGACACCGGCCGAGATCGCTGCTTCATTGGCGTCGATGATGGTGTCGGCAAGGCCGCCGGTGCGGGCGACGACCGGCACGCAGCCATAGCGTAGGCCGTAAAGCTGGGTCAGCCCGCAAGGCTCGAAGCGCGACGGGATGACGATGGCGTCGCAGCCGCCCTGCATGGTGTGGGAAAGCCCCTCGTCATAGCCGACGACGACGCCGACACGGCCGCGATGGCGGGCGGTGGCAGCCAGCAGCGCGCCTTCCAGGCCGGCGTCGCCTGAGCCGAGGATCGCCAGCCGCGCGCCGGTGGCGACGACGCCGTCGACCACAGCCGCCAGTATGTCCATGCCCTTCTGCCAGGTCAGCCGGCTGACGACGCAGACGATCGGACTGTCGTCGCGCTCGAGGCTGAAGCGGTCCTCGACAACCGCCCGGTTGGGAAGCCGAGCCTTAAGCGTCGCGGCGGAGTAGGCCGACACCAGATGCTTGTCGGTCTCCGGGTTCCAGATGTCGGTGTCGATGCCGTTGACGATGCCGTAGAGGTCGGAAGAGCGCATGTTGATCAGGCCGTCGAGGCCCATGCCGAATTCCGGCGAGCGGATTTCCTGGGCATAGGTGGGGCTCACCGTGGTGATCGCCCAGGCCGCCTGCAGGCCGGCCTTGAGGAAGCCGACGCCGCCATAGTATTCGACGCCGTCGAGCGCCATCGCCGCGGCCGGCAAGCCGAGCTCGCCAAAAATGCCGGCGCCGAACTGACCCTGGAAGGCAAGGTTGTGAACCGTGATCAGCGACGGCACGCCGACCGCCTTGCCGTAGCGCATATAGGCCAGCGTCATCGCCGACTGCCAGTCATGGGCGTGGACGAGATCCGGCTGGTAGCCGGAAATGGCGCCGCCGGCGATATCGCCACCGACCTGGCTCAGCGCGGCAAAACGCCGCCAATTGTCGGGCCAATCGGCGCCGGCCGCATTGCCGTAAGGGCCGCCGGGACGGTCGTAGAGATGCGGCGCGTCGAGCACGAACAGGTCAAGCCCGGCGATCTTGACGGCATGGACCGAAGCCTTGCCGCCCTGCAGCAGCGGGTATTGGTAGACAGCCTTCTTTTTCTTGAAGGCGTCCATCACCTGGGGAAAGCCGGGGATGAGCGTGCGCATGGTCACGCCCTTGGCGGCCAGCGCGATCGGCAATGCGCCGGTCACGTCGGCAAGTCCGCCGGTCTTGATCAGCGGGAATATCTCGGGCGTGACCGACAGAACCTGCATGCGTTTATGGTACCCCGTCTTACAGCTTCAGCTTGTCGATCATGTCCTGCGTGACCAGGCAGATGCCCTTTTCCGAAACCCGGAAACGCTTGGCGTCGAGAACAGGGTCTTCGCCAACCACCAGCCCTTCCGGTATCCTTACACCGTGGTCGATGACGACGCGCTTCAACTTTGCGTTCCGGCCGACATGAACGTCGGGCAGCATGACGACCTCTTCCAGCGTCGAATAGGAGTTGATGCGCGCGCCGGTGAAGATCAGGCTGCGCTTCAGCGAAGCACCCGAGACGATGCAGTCGCCTGAGACCAGCGAGGAGACGGCCGAACCGCGCCGGCCATCCTCGTCATGCACGAACTTTGCCGGCGGCTTCAATTCGGCATAGGTCCAGATCGGCCAGTCGCGGTCGTAGAGGTCGAGTTCGGGAGTGATGTCGGTAAGGTCGATATTGGCTTCCCAGTAGGCGTCGACCGTGCCGACATCGCGCCAATAGGCTTCGTTCTCGGCCGTCGAGCGCACGCAGGACTTGGCGAAGCGATGCGCGATCGCCTTACCGTGCTGGACGATGTAGGGGATGATGTCCTTGCCGAAGTCGCGGCTCGAACCCGGCTCGGCCGCATCGCGGCGCAGTTGTTCCATCAGGAACTTGGTCTTGAAGACATAGATGCCCATGGAGGCCAGCGCGAATTCCGGCTTGTCGGGAATGCCGGGCGGGTCGGCGGGCTTTTCGACGAACGCGATGATGTTGTCCTTGCCGTCGACATGCATGACACCGAAGCCGGTCGCTTCCAAGCGCGGCACTTCGAGGCAACCAACAGTGACGTCGGCATTAGCGTCGACGTGCTGGCGCAGCATCAGCTCGTAGTCCATCTTGTAGATATGGTCGCCGGCCAGGATCACCATATATTCAGGGCCATAGGCCTCGATGATGTCGATGTTCTGGTAGACGGCGTCGGCGGTGCCTTCATACCACTGGGTTTCCGAGACACGCTGCGAGGCCGGCAGGATGTCGAAGCTTTCGTTTCGCTCCGGGCGCAGGAAGTTCCAGCCGCGCTGCAGGTGGCGGATCAGCGAATGCGCCTTATACTGGGTGGCGACACCGAGGCGACGAATGCCGGAATTCAGCGCATTGGACAGCGCGAAATCGATGATGCGCGTCTTGCCGCCGAAATAGACGGCCGGCTTGGCCCTGCGGTCGGTCAATTCCTTAAGCCGGCTGCCGCGGCCGCCGGCCAGCACATAGGCCATGGCATCGCGCGCCAGCGGCTGGGTTCTCTTCAAGTCTGCCATTTTTACCCTCCCAAATTACCAGTCTGGAGCATCGCCCGGTCCGCAACGAATCGACGGACCTAATCCGAAACGAGTTGACGGACCTAGCCCGCAACGAGTTCAAGCATGATCGTCGACAGCGGCGGCAAAAGCATCGTTGCCGAAATGCCTCCTCCTTCCGCCCTGGCTTCGACCACACCGCCATTGCCCTTGCCCGAACCACCGTAGTCCGAAGCGTCGGTGTTGATGATTTCGCGCCATTTGCCGACCTTGGGCAATGGCACGCGATAATTGTCGCGCGGCACTGGCGTGAAGTTGGAAATGACGGCGATCGGGTTGCCGCCGGGCGCGCTGCGCAGCCAGGCGAAGACCGAATTTTCCTTGTCGTCGACGATCAGCCAGGAGAAGCCGTCCGGCTCGCAGTCGCGCGCATGCAGCGCCGGGCGCGAGCGGTAGAGATAGTTGAGGTCGCGCACCGTCTGCCAGACGCCGCGATGCGGGTGGAAGTCGAGCAGGTTCCAGTCGAGCGCGCGCGCCTCGCTCCACTCGCGGCGCTGGGCGAATTCCTGGCCCATGAACAACAGCTTCTTGCCGGGATAGCCCCACATGAAGGCATAGAAGGCGCGCAAAGTCGCGAACTTCTGCCAGTCGTCGCCGGCCATCTTGCCGAGCAGCGTGCCCTTGCCGTGCACGACCTCGTCATGGGACAGCGGCAGCACGAAATTCTCGGAGAAGGCGTAGGTCAGGCCGAAGGTCAGGTCGTTGTGGTGATGTTTGCGGAAGATCGGCTCCTTGGCGAAATACTCCAGCGTGTCGTGCATAAAGCCCATGTTCCATTTGAAGCCGAAGCCCAGCCCGCCTTCATGCACCGGCGCCGAGACCTTCGGCCATGAAGTCGATTCCTCGGCGATGGTCATCACGCCGGGATGGTGGCCGTAGACCTCCTTGTTCATCTTCTGCAGGAAGGAGACTGCTTCGAGGTTTTCGCGGCCGCCCTTCTCGTTGGGGATCCACTCGCCGGCCTTGCGCGAATAATCGAGGTAGAGCATCGAGGCCACCGCATCCACGCGCAAACCGTCGACATGGTATTTCTCGGCCCAGAACAGCGCGTTGTTGACGAGGAACGACACCACCTCGCGGCGGCCGAAATTGTAGATCGCGGTGTTCCAGTCGGGATGAAAACCCTTGCGCGGATCGGCATGCTCATAAAGCGCTGTGCCGTCGAAATTGGCCAGGCCATGCGCGTCGACCGGGAAATGCGCCGGCACCCAGTCGAGGATGACGCCGACGCCGGCGCGGTGCGCACCGTCGACGAAACGGGCGAAGCCGTCGGGGTCGCCGAATCGCGCCGAGGGGGCATAAAGTCCGGTTGTCTGATAACCCCATGACGGGTCATAGGGATGTTCGGAGATCGGCAGGAACTCGATGTGGGTGAAGCCGGTCTCGACAGCATAGGGGATGAGCTGGTTGGCGAGTTCGTCCCATGACAGGAAGCTGCCATCATCGTGCTGCTGCCACGAACCGGCATGGACCTCGTAGATCGATATGGCTTCGCGCCGCGGATCGGCCTTTCGCCAGTAATTGCGATGCGCCTCGTCGCCCCATTCATGCGCCGGCGGCACCGCCGTCACGGATGCTGTGGCCGGGCGCAGTTCAGACTTGAAGGCGAACGGATCGGCCTTGAGCGGCAGGCGCACGCCGTCGGGGGCAATGATCTCGTATTTATAGGGGTGGCCGGCGCCGATATCGGGAATGAACAGCTCCCAGATGCCGGTGTCGCGGCGGTCGCGCATCGTGTGCCGGCGGCCGTCCCATTCGTTGAAGTCGCCGACCACCGAGACACGCCGCGCATTGGGCGCCCAGACGGCGAAGTGTACGCCGGAGGCGCCCTCGTGATCGATGAGATGAGCGCCGAGCTTGTCGAACAGCCTGAGATGCGATCCTTGGGCGATGTAATAATCATCCATCGGGCCGAGTACCGGGCCGAAGGAATAGGGATCGGTCAGCCACCAGTCGCCGCCGGCATTCTTGGCGTGATAGCGCAGCGGCTGACGCTTCTTGATCGACAGTCTGCCTTCGAAGAAACCGGCGTCGTCGCGCCGCGTGAGTTCGCCGGCGTTCTTGCCGGCCAGCGTGTATGCGGTGACGAACTCGGCATTGGGGACGAAGCAGCGGGCAACCAGGCTCTTGCCGGCATCATGCACGCCCAGGATTGCAAAAGGATCGCCATGCGTGCCTGCAACAATTGCGGCGACATCGCCGGCTGACGCCAGCCCGTCCGACCCGCTCGTCGTCGCGGTCGCGCGCGGTTTCTTCATCAGGCGGTGTCCCTCCCTGGGAACCAGTTCTTGTGCACAAGACCCATTGTCGTGGCCTCATGCAATCATATCAGGCGGGCACGTTCCAGATTTCTTTCGCATATTGGCGGATCGTGCGATCGGAAGAGAACCAGCCGACGCGGGCAACGTTGCGGATAGCGCGCGCGTACCAATCGGGGCTGTTGCGCCAGACGGCGTCGACATCGCGCTGGGCGGCGGCATAGGCGTCGAAATCCGCCGCCACCATGAACCAGTCGCTGTTGTAGAGACCGTCGACCAGCTCGCGGTAGCGATCCGGCTGGTCGGGCGAGAACACGCCCGACGATACTGCGGCAACAGCCTGCGCCAATTCAGGGGAGCCCTCGATCACGGCGCGCGGGTTGTAGCCATTGCTGCGCCGCTCGGCGACTTCCGCCGTGCTCAGGCCGAAGATGAAGATGTTGTCGTCGCCGACGCATTCCTTGATCTCGACATTGGCGCCGTCGAGCGTGCCTATGGTCAAGGCGCCGTTCAGCGCGAACTTCATGTTGCCGGTGCCCGACGCCTCCATGCCGGCAGTCGAAATCTGCTCGGACAGGTCGGCTGCCGGCATCATCACCTCGGCCAGGCTGACATTGTAGTTCGGCACGAACACCACTTTCAGCAGACCGCGCACCGACGGGTCGCTGTTGATGACCTTGGCGACGTCGTTGGCCAGTTTGATGATCAGCTTGGCATTGTGGTAGCTGGGCGCCGCCTTGCCGCCGAAGAATTTGACGCGCGGCATCCAGTCCTGCTCGGGATGCGAGCGGATCTGGTCGTAGAGCGCGATCGCTTCCAGGATGTTGAGCAGTTGGCGCTTGTATTCGTGGATGCGCTTGACCTGGATGTCGAACAGCGCCGACGGGTCGAGCTTGATGCCGAGCCGGTCGGCGACCAGATTGGCGAGCTTGACCTTGTTGGAGCGCTTGACGGCGGCGAACTTGTCGCGGAAGGCGGCGTCGCCGGCAAAGGCTTCGAGCCCCTTGATGGCGTCGATGTCGTCGAGGAAACGGTCCCCGATCGCCGCGCGGGCGAGCGCGGTGAGGCCTGGATTGCACTGGATCAGCCAGCGCCGTGGCGTGATGCCGTTGGTCTTGTTGTTGATGCGATCGGGATAGAGCTTGTGGAGATCGGCAAACACCGTCTCCTTCATCAGTTCGGTGTGCAACGCCGACACGCCATTGATCGAGTGCGAGCCGACAAAGGCCAGGTTACCCATGCGCACGCGGCGGTCGCCATTTTCCTGGATCAGCGAGATGCGGCTGATCTGCTCATTGGAAAACTGGTTGGTGGCGCGGGCCTCAAGCAAAACCTGCGCATTGATGGCGTAGACGATCTGCATGTGGCGCGGCAAAAGCCGTTCGAACAGCGGCACCGGCCAGCTTTCCAGCGCTTCTGGCAGCAGCGTGTGGTTGGTGTAGCCGAAGGTGCGCTTGGTGATGTCCCAGGCCTGGTCGAAATCCATGCCATGGACGTCCATCAGCAGGCGCATCAGCTCTGGCACGGCGATCGCCGGATGGGTGTCATTGAGGTGGATCGCTGCCTTGTCGGGCAGCGAGGCGAGATCGCCATACTGGCTGAGATGGCGCTGGACGATGTCCTGCAGCGACGCGGTGGAGAAGAAATATTCCTGCCGCAGCCGCAGTTCCTGGCCGGCCTTGTGGGAATCGGCGGGGTAAAGCACGCGCGACAAGGCATCGGCCTTGTTGCTTTCGGCCAGCGCGCCGATGTGGTCGCCGGCGTTGAACTTGTCGAGCAGGATCGGATCGACCGGCATGCCCGACCAAAGCCGCAGCGTGTTGACGCGGTTGGCGCGCCAGCCAACCACCGGGGTGTCGTAGGCGACGGCCTGGACATGCTCGGTCGGCTTCCAGACGTGACGTTCCAGCCGGCCATCCTTGGAGGTGATCGATTCCACCGAGCCGCCGAAGCCGACCTCGAAGGCACGCTCCCGCCGCTCGAACTCCCAAGGGTTGCCGTGGTCGAGCCAGGTTTCGGGCAGTTCGACCTGCCAGCCATCATGGATCTCCTGGCGGAACATGCCGTTGGCGTAGCGGATGCCGTAGCCATGCGCGGGAATGTCGACGGTCGCCATGCTTTCCATGAAGCAGGCGGCGAGCCGGCCAAGACCGCCATTGCCGAGCGCTGCATCCGGTTCGAGCCCGGCGATGAGGTCGAGGTCGACGCCCAGCGACTTGAGCGCTTCTCGCATATTGTCCATCAGGCCGAGATTGGAGAAGGCATCGCGCATAAGCCGGCCGATGAGGAATTCGAGCGACAGGTAATAGACGCGCTTTTCCTGCTGGGCGTAGGCCTCCTGCGTCGCCTGCATCCAATGATCGACGATGCGGTCGCGCACGACCTTGATCGAGGCTGTCAGCCAATCATATTGCGTGGCAACGGAGGTGCCTTTGCCGACCCGGTATTTGAGAGCCAGCAAGACTTCGTCGGCCAGCGTCTTGGGATCGGGTATTTCGAGATCGGGGGCTTTGGCTGTCATTGTTCGCGTCATACTGCCTCTCGTGATCGTGCTGCGATCATACCGGCTTTCGCTCTCAGTCCCAGCCTATCCTAGTGCATCGCAACATACGTTCAATCGATTTAGACCAGCATGCCGCCAGTTCCCCTGCGGCAATTTATCCGTCGAGCGGATCAGGCAGCGAGTGCAGCCTCCGGCGGAACCTTCGCTCCCGTCATGAAGGCGACGGCGTCGGACATGGTATATTGCTTGGGATCGATGACGCAGAGGCGGCGACCCAGCCGATGGATATGGATGCGGTCGGCAACCTCGAAGACATGCGGCATATTGTGCGAGATCAGCACGATCGGCAGGCCTCGTTTCTTGACGTCGAGGATCAGTTCCAGCACGCGGCGGCTCTCCTTGACGCCGAGTGCGGCGGTCGGCTCGTCCATGATCACCACGCGGCTGCCGAAAGCAGCGGCGCGCGCCACCGCCACGCCCTGGCGCTGGCCGCCCGACAGCGTTTCCACCGCCTGGCTGATGTTCTGGATGGTCATCAGCCCAAGCTCGGTGAGCTTGTCGCGGGCGCGCTTTTCCATTGCGGGCCGGTCGAGCATACGAAGCCAGTCGCCGAGGAAGCCGGGTTTGCGGATCTCGCGGCCCAGGAACATGTTGTCGGCGATCGACAGGGCCGGCGACAAAGCCAGGTTTTGGTAGACCGTCTCGATGCCCGCCTCGCGCGCCTCCATGGGCGATTTGAAAGCGACAGCCTTGCCTTCAAGACGGATCTCGCCTTCGTCGGGCACGGCGGCGCCGGAAATCGCCTTGATCAGCGATGATTTGCCGGCGCCATTGTCTCCGATGACGGCCAGGATTTCGCCGGGGTAGAGGTCGAAGTCGGCATTGTCGAGGGCGGTGACACGGCCATAGCGCTTGATCAGGCCGCGCGCGGTGAGGATGGGTTCCACGGTCATGCCGAAACCTTTCTGATCCATTGGTCGATCGCCACGGCGCCGATGATCAGCACACCGGTGAGCAGCACCTTCCATTGCGGATCGGCGCCCAGCATGTTGAGGCCCATCGAGACGACGCCGACGATCATCGCGCCGAAAAGCGTGCCCAGAATTGAGCCGCGCCCGCCGAACAGTGAAATGCCGCCGATCACCGTCGCGGTTATCGCCTGCAGGTTGTAGTCGGTGACGGCGGCTGACGGCGAGATCGAGCCGTTGCGGCCGATGGACACCCAGGCAGCGAAAGCGGCGATCAACCCGGCAAGGGTGTAGACCGTCATCAACACCTTCTTGGTCTGGATGCCAGACAGCTTCGCCGCCTCCTGATCATCGCCAACGGCGTAGACATGGCGGCCCCAGGCGGTGTGATTGAGCACGTACCAGAGGATCAAAACGAGCACGACCGTGGCGATGACGCCCAGTGTCAGCACCGCCGTGCCGATCTTGAAACTCAGGGCAAAGAGATGCAGCAGCGGCGCCTGGGCGTCGACGTCGGTATCGCGGATCGTCTCATTGGCCGAATAGATGAAGTTCGTCGCCATGACGATGTTCCAGGTGCCGAGCGTGACGATGAACGGCGGCAGCTTCATGTAGGCGACCAGCAAGCCGTTGAGCAGGCCGCAGGCTGCGCCGGCGGCAAGCCCGATGGGCACTGCGAGCACGGCCGGCATGCCGTAGCTGACCGCGCAATTGCCCATGATCACGGCCGAAATCACCATGATCACGCCGATCGACAGGTCGATGCCGGCGGTCAGGATGACCAGTGTCTGCGCGGCACCGAGGATGCCGACGATGGCGATCTGCTGCAGGATCAGCGTCAGCGTATAGGATGAGAAGAAACGCCCGCCAATGGCGATGCCGAAAATGACGATCGACAGGACCAGCACAATCAGCGGCACGGCCGCCGGCGTGGAGTGCAGGAAATGCTGGATCCGCTTGACGGCCGATTTGTGCTCGTCAAAGGCGGCAACGCTTGTGTCGCTGCTCGAGAGAACCTTCTCGAATTCCTGTGCTTGAGCCATGTTTCCTCCCCTGGGCTTCAGCTCCATGCCGATACCCGCTCGCGCCTGTCCGGTCTGCTGCCGGGATTATTCGCGTGACGCATCGTCCACCCGAAGCGGCCGGGGATCAAGCCCCCGGCCGTCAGCTTGTCGCTGGCTGTCAGACAGCCATCAGCCCCAGCACTTGGCGAGGCCTTTCTTGGTGTCGATCGACTTCACGCCATTGGCCGGCTTGTCGGTGACGAGGTTGACGCCGGTGTCGAAGAAGTTCTTGCCTTCGGTCGGCTTAGGCTTGGCGCCGTCCTTGGCGAAGGCGGCGATCGCCTCGATGCCTAGTGCCGCCATCTGCAGCGGGTATTGCTGCGAGGTGGCGCCAATGACGCCTTCGGTCACCGACTTCACACCGGGGCAGCCGCCATCGACCGAGACGATCAGCACCTGGCTTTCGAGCCCGACCGCCTTGAGCGCCTGGTAGGCGCCGACAGCGGCGGGCTCGTTGATGGTGTGGATGACGGTGATGGAGTTGTCCTTCTGCAGAAGGTTTTCCATCGCCTTGCGGCCGCCTTCTTCATTGCCGTTGGTGACGTCGTGGCCGACGATGCGGGCATCGTCCTCATCGCCGATCTTGTTGGGATCCTTCACGTCGATGCCGAAGCCCATCATGAAGCCCTGGTCGCGCAGCACATCCACGGTCGGCTGTGAGGGGGTCAGGTCGAGGAAGCCGATCTTGGCGTCCTTGGCCTTGTCGCCGAGGGTCGCGGCTGCCCAGGCGCCGATCAGCTTGCCGGCTTCCAGATTGTCCGTCGCGAAGGTCGCGTCGGCGGCATCGATCGGGTCCAGCGGGGTATCGAGCGCGATCACCAGCAGGCCGGCGTCACGCGCCTTCTTCACCGTCGGCACGATGCCCTTGGTGTCGGACGCGGTGATCAGGATGCCCTTGGCGCCGTCGGCGATGCAGCTTTCGATCGCCGCCACCTGGCTCTCGCTGTCGCCGTCGATCTTGCCGGCATAGGTCTTGAGGTCGACGCCAAGTTCCTTGGCCTTGGCGGTCGCGCCCTCCTTCATCTTGACGAAGAAGGGGTTGGTGTCGGTCTTGGTGATCAGGCAGGCGCCGACGCCGGCGGCCGATGCTGTCGAAGCAAACGCCATCAGGCCGAGGCCCGCCGCGGCGAACACGGTGGACTTCAATAATGCTTTGGTCACGATCTTCCTCCCATGGAACTATGCGGATGCCGCCAACCGGCATCTCGAGCGCATCCACTGAAGTTCTCCCAGTGTGGACGCGCCCTCAAATGACACCAGCGGGAGCCGCCTGTCAATAATTAAATCACTCTTATTTATTATTGACAGCTTTGCGTGGTTCACTCATTCTGCCGCAAAAGCAGTAAGAATAAACCAAGGGAGGAACAAGGGTGGAGACCGGCATTGCGAGGCACGGTTCGCCCGAGGCGGCCGCCAGCCGTCTCCACCGTGGCACCAACCAGAGCGGCATGCGCGACCACAATGAGCGGCTGGTGCTGTCGTTGGTTCGCCAGCATGGCAGCTTGGCCAAATCAGACATTGCGCGCATGACCGGGCTTTCAGCGCAGACCGTCTCGGTCATCATGCGCGAACTGGAGGAGGACAGCCTGCTGCTGCGCCAGGCGCCGTTGCGCGGCAAGATCGGCCAGCCCTCCATCCCGATGGCGCTGAACCCCGAAGGCGCCTTCTTCATCGGCCTCAAGATCGGCCGCCGCAGCGCCGAACTGGTGCTGATCGATTTCCTCGGAACTGTGCGTTCCATGCTGCAGCACTCCTACCGCTATCCGGCGCCGCGCGAGACGGTTGAGTTCGTCACCGAAGGCATGAAGACGATGCGCGCCGAACTGACACCTGCGCAGGACAAGCGCATTGCCGGGCTCGGCATCGCCATGCCGTTCGAACTGTGGAACTGGGCCGACACCGCCGGCGCGCCGCGCGACATCATGGACGAATGGCGCCATCGCGACATCCGTGCCGACATCCAGGCGCAGTGCGAATTCCCGGTCTATCTGCAGAATGACGCCACCTCCGCCTGCGGCGCCGAACTGGTGTTCGGCCAGACCGGCGGGGCGCGCGACTTCGTCTATTTCTATATCGGCGCCTTTGCCGGCGGCGGCATCGTGCTCAACGGCCGGCTGTTCGGCGGGCCAACCGGAAATGCCGGGGCGCTGGGTTCGATGCCGGTGCCGGGACCAGACGGCAAGCCGACGCAGCTCATCGACGTCGCCTCGATCGCAATGCTGGAAAAGGCGCTTAACGCACGCGGCATTGACGGCTCCTATCTCTGGACCTCGCCGCAGGAATGGGGCGAGATCGGCGCCGATCTGGACGACTGGATCGCCAGCGCCTCGCAGGCGCTTGCCTACGCCATTGTCGCGGCGTCCTCGGTGATCGATTTCGAGGCCGCGGTGATCGACGGCTGGATGCCGCTCGCTGTCCGGCGCCGGCTCGTCGATGCGATCAGGCAGGCGATCGGTACGATCGATGGCGAAGGGCTGAAGCTTCCGGTGGTGCGCGAAGGCACCGTCGGCATCCATGCCCGGGCGCTGGGCGGCGCCAGCCTGCCGCTGTCCGAACGCTTCCTCATCGGTTCGACCACGATTTCCAGGAGCATCTGAATGCTGATCGGTATTCCGTCGCTGCTCGGTCCGGAGCTTCTGGCGACATTGCGCGCCATGGGCCATGGCGACGAGATCGCGCTTGTCGACGGCAACTATCCGGCGGAAGAACAGGCAAACCGGCTGATCCGCGCCGACGGTCTTCACCTCATACCGGTGCTTGACGCCATTTTGAGCGTGCTGCCGGTGGACGACTTCGTGCCGGAAGCGCTGTTTCGTGCCTCGGTAAAAGGCGATCCCTCGGTCGCCGATCCGGTCCACCATGAAATCGAAACGATCTGCACCAGGCGCGCGCCGGGCCGCAAGGTGGTTGCGCTGGCGGGCGCCGACTTCTATGCACGCGTCCGGTCGGCATATGCGATCGTCGGGACCAGCGAACCCCGGCTCTACGCCAACATCATCATCCGCAAGGGCGTGATCTATCCGCCGGAGAACAAGAAATCATGATCCTCTGCTGCGGCGAAGCCCTGATCGACATGCTGCCGCGCACCACGACACAGGGCGAGCCGGCCTTTGCGCCCTATGTCGGCGGCGCGGTGTTCAACACGGCGATCGCGCTTGGCCGCCTCGGCGCGCCCGCCGGCTTCTTTTCCGGCCTGTCGTCGGATCTGTTCGGCGGCCAGTTCCGCGAGGCGCTCGGCGCAAGCAAGGTCAGCTCCACCTATGCGCACACCTCCCCTCGCCCGACCACGCTCGCCTTCGTGCGGCTCACCAACGGCCAGGCGACCTACACTTTCTACGACGAAAATACCGCCGGGCGCATGCTGACGACAGAGGATCTGCCGAAACTGGGCGCCGAGATCGAAGCCATGCTGTTTGGCGCCATCAGCCTGATTTCGGACCCGGCGGGTGCTGCCTACGAAGAATTCATGAAACGCGAGCACGAACGCCGCGTCATGATGCTCGACCCCAACATCCGGCCGAACTTCATCCCCGACAAAGCCAAGCACCTCCGGCGCATCCGCTCGATGATGGCGATGGCCGACATCGTGAAGCTATCGGATGAGGATCTGCACTGGTTCGGCGAGGCCGGCTCGCATGAGGACGTCATCCGCAACTGGCTGGATCGCGGCCCGAAGCTGATCGTCGTTACCCACGGCAGCGAAGGTGCCGTCGGCTACAGCAGGGAACACAAGGTCACGGTGATGCCGCATAAGGTGGAGGTGGTCGACACGGTCGGCGCCGGCGACACTTTCAATGCCGGCATTCTGGCCTCGCTGCACGAGCAAGGCCTGCTCACCAAGGCCGGGATCGGCGGCCTTTCGGAGGACGCCATCCGTCAGGCGCTGGCGCTCGGCGCCAAAGCGGCGGCGGTGACCGTGTCGCGGGCCGGCGCCAACCCGCCCTGGCGGCACGAAATCGCCTGATCCACGCTTAGTCCGCCGCCAGCCGCTGCAAGCAGCCGATCACTTTATGTTTCCGCGAGCCGGAAAGACGCACTGAATTAGCCGGATTAATAGGCGGCGAAGCCCGGATTTCCGGCATCTTGCGGCAATGCAGGGAAAGCCTGAAGTAACAGGCTGCGACGCCTAGACAACCCGTCCCGCGGCCGGTCCGGCTTTCTAGACCGGCCCAACTCTGGTACCAGCGGCCCGGTTAAGTTGTTGTTTCTGTGCGTGTCATTGTCCCCGGGGCAGCCCGCACCACACCGTTTTTGAGGCCGACATGCAGTTCATCGATCTTGGCGCGCAGCGCGAACGTATCCGCGACCGGCTGAAGGCCGCGATCGACAATGTCGTCGAGGAAGGCCGCTATATCCTCGGACCGCAAGTCACCGAATTCGAAAACAAGCTCGCAGCCTATATCGGCACCAAGCATGTCGTGGCCTGCGCCAACGGCACCGACGCGCTGCTGTTGCCGCTGTTTGCCGCCGGTATCGGCCCCGGCGACGCGGTGTTCGTGCCGAGCTTCACCTTTGCCGCGACGGCGGAAGTGGTGGCGCTTGCCAAGGCCGAACCGGTTTTCGTCGATGTGGACGCCGAGACCTACAACATCGACATCGCCAGCTTCGAGGCGGCGATCGCCATGATCAAGAAGGAAGGCCGGCTGAAGCCGAAGGCGATTATTCCCGTCGACCTGTTCGGGCTTGCCGCCGCCTACGAGGCGATCATGGCGATTGCCAAGCGCGAAGGGCTGCTGGTGATCGAGGATGCGGCGCAGTCGATCGGCGGTTCGGCCGACGGCACAATGTGCGGCGCCTTCGGCCATGTCGGCTCGACCAGCTTTTATCCGGCCAAGCCGCTGGGCTGCTACGGCGATGGCGGCGCGATGTTCACCAATGACGACGCGCTGGCCGACCAGCTGCGCTCGTTTGCGTTCCACGGTAAGGGCGAGACGCAGTATGACAATGTCCGCGTCGGCATCAATTCACGCCTCGACACGATCCAGGCGGCGATCCTGATCGAGAAACTCGCCATCCTCGAAGACGAGATGGTCGCCCGCCAGGTGGTGGCCAAGCGCTACGCCGAAGGTCTCGGCGACATCGTCAAGGCGTCACGCAATCTGGGCGGTGGCCGCTCGGCCTGGGCGCAATACGCCATCGAGACGCCGAAGCGCGACGGGTTGAGGGCGCATCTCGGCGAAAAGGGCATCCCTTCGGTGATCTATTATGTGAAGCCGCTGCACGAGCAGGTCGCCTATCGCGACTATCCGCGCACGCCGACCGGGCTTGCGGTTTCGGAGGAACTGCCGAAGCGCATCCTGTGCCTGCCGATGCATCCCTATCTCAGCGAAGCCGACCAGGACCGCATCATCGAGACGATCCGCAACTACATTGGCTCGAACTCGGCGCATGTAGCGGCGGCGTAAGTTACGCCGCGTCCGCCGCCTTCCCGCTCGCAATAAAATGCGGGTTGGCGAAATCCTCGTCGTCGCTCTGTTTGCGCTTGCCATAGGTGAGCGGCTCGCCGTCCAGCGTGCGCGTCATGCCGCCGGCGGCGCGCAGTACGGCGTCGCCGGCCGCCGTGTCCCATTCCATGGTGCGGCCGAAGCGCGGATAGATGTCGGCTTCGGCTGCGGCGAGCAGGCAGAATTTCAGCGATGAGCCGACCGAGACGATCTCGGCGGCGCCGAGATCCTTGATGAAGGCTTCGGTCTCCGGGGTGTTGTGCGAGCGGCTGGCAACGACCGCCAGCGGCGTGACCGCCCTCCTAACCGAAATCCGCCGGCGGCCGACGATACGGAAGTCGCCATCGACCTCGATTGCTTCGGCCCAGCCCGGCCGTCCAGAGAAGAACCGCCCGCTGCACGGTGCGAAGACGACGCCGATCTCCGGCACGCCGTGCCGGACAAGCGCGATGTTGACGGTGAAATCGGTCCGGCGGTTGACGAATTCCTTCGTTCCATCGAGCGGATCGATCAGGAAGAAGGCGCCATCCAGATCGGGCGGCACAATGCCTTCGGCGACCTCTTCCTCGGCCACGCAGGGAATATCGGGATAGGCCGCACGCAGGCCGGCGAGGATGATCGTCTCGCTCTCGCGGTCGGCTTCCGTGACCGGCGAGGAGTCCGACTTGCTGTCGACCGCGCAGCCGGCCTTGAAGACCCGCATCACCTCGCGTCCGGCTTCGAGCGCCAGGCGCTCGAACACGTCGAGCATCACTTCGTCGTCAGATGCCGCCGCCGCTGTCATATTGGTCTTCGGCAATGTCGCGCTCATTCAGCCAGTGTTCCAGAGCCTCTACCATCTCCTCGGCCGTCTTGCCGAGTGTCTTGAGATGGATTTCGGGATTTTCGGGAGCTTCATACGGGGAATCGACGCCGGTGAAGTTCTTGATCTCGCCATTCAGCGCCCGTGCGTAAAGGCCTTTCGGGTCGCGTCGGGCGCATTCCTCGAACGGCGTATCGACGAACACTTCGACGAACTCGCCGTCGGCCATCAACTCCCTGGCCATGCGCCGCTCGGCGCTGAAGGGGGAAATGAAGGAGACGATGACGATCAGCCCGGCATCGGCCATCAGCTTTGCCACTTCGGCGACACGGCGGATGTTTTCGACCCGATCGGCGTCGGTGAAGCCGAGATCGCGGTTGAGGCCGTGGCGGACATTGTCGCCGTCGAGAATGTAGGTGTGACGCCCCGAAGCGAACAGCTTCTTCTCAAGCAGATTGGCGATGGTCGACTTGCCCGAGCCGGAAAGACCGGTGAACCAGAATACGGCGGGGCGCTGGCTCTTGAGGTCGGAGCGGCCGCGCTTGCCGACATCGAGCGACTGCCAATGGATGTTTTCGGCGCGGCGCAAGGAATGCAGGATCATGCCGGCGCCGACGGTGGCATTGGTGATGCGGTCGATCAGGATGAAGGCGCCGGTATCGCGGTTGTCGGCGAAGGTGTCGAAGGCGATCGGCGCCCGGGTCGAGATATTGCAGATGCCGACTTCGTTCATCTCGAGCGACTTCGCCGCCTCGCGAGCGAAGTCGTTGACGTTGACGCGGTATTTCAGGTCGGTGACGGTGGCGCTGGTCTGGTCGGTCTCGGTGCGCAGTATATAGGAGCGTCCCGGCAGCAGCGCTGCCTCGTCGAACCAGACGATGTTGGCGGCGAACTGGTCGGCGACCTGCGGCCGTGCCGCCGGCGACACCAGCATGTTGCCTCTGGAGACCTCGACCTCGTCATCGAGCACAAGGGTGATGGCCTGGCCGGCCACCGCCTGGGCAAGATCGCCGCCTTGCGCGACGATGCGCTTGACCCGCGAGGCCTTGCCGGATTTGGCGACCACCACCTCGTCGCCCTGCGCGACGGAGCCGGACGCGATGGTGCCGGCAAAGCCGCGGAAGTCGAGATTGGGCCGGTTGACATACTGCACCGGAAACCGGAACGGCAGTTCGACCGCGGCCTCGTCGACCGATATGGTTTCGAGATGCTCGATCAGGGACGGGCCGGAATACCACGCCGTCTTGCCGGAGCGGCTGGTGACATTGTCGCCATAGCGGGCCGACATCGGGATCGGCACGATCGTCTGGAAGCCGAGCTCGTGCGAGAACTGCCGGTAATCCTCGACGATACGGTCGAACACCGCCTGGTTGAAATCGACGAGGTCGATCTTGTTGACGGCAAGCACGATATGGCGGATGCCGAGCAGCGAAGCGATGATCGAGTGGCGCCGGGTCTGGCGCAGCACACCCTGGCGCGCATCGATCAGCACGATGGCGAGATCGGCAGTCGATGCGCCGGTCGCCATGTTGCGGGTGTACTGTTCATGGCCGGGGGTGTCGGCGACGATGAACTTGCGCTTGGGCGTGGCGAAGAAGCGGTAGGCGACGTCGATGGTGATGCCTTGCTCGCGCTCGGCCTCGAGGCCGTCGACCAGAAGCGCGAAGTCGATGTCGTCGCCAGTGGTGCCGTGCTTGCGGGAATCGCGCTCGAGTGCGGCGAGCTGGTCCTCGAAGATCTGCTTTGTGTCGGACAGAAGACGGCCGATCAGCGTCGACTTGCCGTCGTCGACCGAGCCGCAGGTGAGGAAGCGCAGCAGCGACTTCTTCTCCTGCGCCGCCATGTATTCGCGCACGCCGTCGGTGGGAGCGAGGCTCTTGGCCAGGATATGGCGCATGCTCAGAAATATCCCTCGCGCTTCTTCTTTTCCATCGAGCCGGCTTCATCGCGGTCGATGAGGCGGCCCTGACGCTCGGAGGTGCGCGCCGTCAGCATCTCGCCGACGATGGCTTCGAGCGTGTCGGCGTCGGATTCGATGGCGCCGGTCAGCGGATAACAGCCAAGCGTGCGGAAACGCACCAGGCGGTTCTCCACCGTCTCACCGGGGCGCAATTGCATGCGATCGTCATCCTTCATGATCAGCATGCCGTCGCGTTCGACCACCGGCCGCTCCTTGGCGAAATAGAGCGGCACGATCGGGATGTTTTCCTGCAGAATGTACTGCCAGATGTCGAGCTCGGTCCAGTTCGACAGCGGAAACACGCGGATCGATTCGCCCGGCGCGATGCGGGTGTTGAAGATCTTCCACATCTCCGGCCGCTGGTTCTTCGGGTCCCAGACATGCTGGGCGTTGCGGAAGGAAAAGATGCGCTCCTTGGCGCGCGACTTCTCCTCGTCGCGCCGAGCCCCGCCGAAGGCAGCGTCAAAGCCGTATTTGTCGAGCGCCTGGCGCAACGCCACCGTCTTCATGACATGGGTGTGGATGTTCGAGCCATGGTCAAAGGGGTTGATACCGTCGCGCACGCCGTCTTCATTGACGTGGACCAGCAGGTCGAAGCCGAGCTTCTGCGCCATCTGGTCGCGAAAGGCGATCATCTCGCGGAACTTCCAGGTGGTGTCGACATGCAGGAAGGGGAAAGGCGGCTTGGCCGGATAGAAGGCCTTCATCGCCAGATGCATCAGCACGG
Source organism: Mesorhizobium sp. LSHC412B00 (assembly GCF_000503035.1). NCBI lineage: Bacteria > Pseudomonadati > Pseudomonadota > Alphaproteobacteria > Hyphomicrobiales > Phyllobacteriaceae > Mesorhizobium > Mesorhizobium sp. LSHC412B00. The sequence continues at coordinate 852,761 of NZ_AYWB01000001.1, forward strand.
AGGAATCCTTGCCGACGGAATAGAGCATCACCGGCTTGGAGAAGGAGGCGGCAACCTCACGGAAGATGTGGATGGACTCGGCCTCGAGCCGCTGCAGGTGCGTAAGCGCGATGTTCATGGACTGTGAGCGTTCTCTCGTGCAATCCAGACCTTGCATCAGATGGATCGGGCGTCCTTTTCAGCCGCCCGGTTCAAGCTTCACTGCTGGACACTATCGGTTCGTGCCGGCGTTCTAGCAGATCGCCACCTGATATAACAACGCTGGAAAGGCCGGCGGCCACACCGATCGGCAACGAATTTTCCATGAAAAGCCTAGAATCCGAAAATTCCTGCCCGACGGAGCGATAGCATTCAAAGGCCGGGAAAAATCTTGCCTGGACCGAAAGAAACGCCGGCCCGACCTCGTCGCACTTTCGAAAACCGCACCCAGCCGCTATACCGGCTCCTGAACCTGCGCCGGGCGGCATGCCGCAAATGCCGCCGCCAAACATTGTCCGTCGCCACGCGACCCAGCGCATTGTGAACCAGAGCATTGACCCCGATCTCCGCCATCAAGCAGCACGTTTCGCCGTCACGGATCAACGTCACCTTCTCCATTTTGTGCTTCTTTTTCCCGCCGGTACTGGGATCGGCGGTCAGCTTTTTGTTTAATGGCGGCGGCCTGTGGTCGGTGCTTCTGCTTGCGCTGAAAAGACGGCGTTTCAACATCGACCGGCCGATGACCGCGATGACGGTGGCCATCTATGCCTATTGCGCAGCCAGCGTGCTCGCCTCCATCGTCAACAATTCGATCGCCAGGGATGCGCCGCATCTGGCAGGGCTGATCACCTTCCTGTTTTTCCCGGTCTCATACGCGACCTGGAGCATCACCGAGAAAACCACGCTGACGCGCATCGTCGTGCTGGCGAGCGCCGCCGCCTGTTTTGGCGCCGTGCTGCTGGCGGTCGTGCAATATCACGGGCTGGGCATACGGGCCGAAGGCGGCGCCGGCAATCCGATCGTGTTCGCGACCGTCGCCTGCCTCAGCATGATGATGTGCCTGGCAGGCGCCTTATCGGGTGTCGAAAAGAACAGGGCGTTGCTGGCCTGCGCGACACTGGCCGGCGCGGTCGACATTGTCTATTCGGGGTCGCGGATCATCTGGCTGGCGATGCTGGTGGCCGGCATCGCGGTCCTGCTGATCAACCGTCGCAAGCTCAATAACAGAAACGCCATTCGGCTTTTGCTGATTGCGGGCGCGATCGGCATCGTCATCGCGGTCATTGGTCTCCCCATCATTTCCGAGCGCGCGGCCTTCCTGTTCAGCGACTGGGATGCGCTCGCCACGAAGGGCGACCACACGACCGCGCTCGGCTTGCGCGCAGCACTTTGGCAGATTGGGCTGAGCGCCTTCCACGACATGCCGATTTTCGGTCACGGCATTGCTGCAAGCCGTGAGCTGATAAAGGATGGATTCCACAATCAGTTCCACATGCCGTCCACGGGCTTCAGCCATTTTCACAATGGCTTCCTGACTGCATTGGTGGAGGCCGGGCTGCTTGGAGCCGTAACGCTCGCGGCTGTGTTCTTCGTTGCCGCGAGAAACGCGGCCATCGTGCTGCGCACCAGCACGGACGCGATCGAGCGGTTCGGCGCCACGATGATTGTCGTCACTGCGATCACCTACCTCATCGGCGGCCTGACCGGCATTCTGGTCGGCCACGACATCCTCGATGCCACACTGATGGTGTTCCTGGTGTCCGGGACATATCTTGCATCGGGCCGGCAACAAATGCTGCCGGAACAACAGGCACCGGCCCCGGCGCCCCAGGCAAGCCGGCCGTGAAAGTGCTGGTCACAGGCGCGACGGGTTTCATCGGCAGGCAGGTCGTCAACCAGCTGCGCGAAGCCGGGTTCGGGGTGCGCATGGCATCGCGCCACCCGGAACGGCTCGATCCCGTGAGCGATGCGGTTTTGTTGCCGGACTTCGACGCACCGGCTCAGGCATACCAGGCGCTGATGCGAGATATCACCCATGTCGTCCACTGTGCGGGGCTCAACAATGACCGCAAGGCGAGCGAAGCCGACTTCATGGCAGCCAACGCGACACTGACCGCGCAGCTGGCGCGCGCGGCCGCCTCGCGGACAAGCGGGCGCTTCATCTATCTGTCGTCGATCCGGGCAGTAGCCGGTCCCGGTTTCAGCGGAACGATCAGCGAGGCGACGCTCCCTGCCCCGCAATGCGCCTACGGGCGCTCGAAACGCGAAGGCGAGATCAAGACACTGGAAGCCTATGCGTCCAGGCCCTCCGATGCCACGGCGCTGCGCCTGCCGCCGGTCTATGGCGAAGGCATGAAGGGAAACCTGCGTGGAATGATGCGGGCTGCCGCCATTGCCTTACCATTGCCCTTAGGCGCTTTCACCGCAGTTCGTTCGCTGATATCGCGCGACGCGGTGGCTGGCGCCGTGGCGCATCTTTTGACTCGTCCCACGCCACCGCGCCCGACCTATGTCCTGGGCGATGCTTCCCCCGTTGCGATGTTCGAAATCTTGACTGCATTCAGGCACGGATACGACGTTCCGACCCGGCTCGTTCCTGTGCCGGCCTGGCCATTCAGGCTGTTCGCCACACTGCTTGGCAGAAAAGCAGCGTACGACGCTTCCATGGCGACACAGATTTGCGACCCGTCACTGCTGATCTCGGAAGGCTGGATGCCGGAAACCGACACGCTCGGCCGGATTGAGGAACTTGCACGACAGGCCCGTCAGGTCCGGTAGATTGTGCCAAGCAGGATTTTGACGTCGAGTCCGATCGAGGCTCCCCTGAGATATTCGGCATCGGTTTCGGCGCAGAGTTTCGGATCCGACATGTCGATGCCTCTCATCTGCGCAAGCCCGGTAATGCCTGGAAGTGCGGCAAGCACACCCAATTGCCTGCGGCGGTCGACCAACTCGGTTTGCGTGGGCAGGCATGGACGCGGCCCGACCAGGCTCATCTCGCCCTTCAGCACGTTCCAGAGCTGCGGCAGCTCGTCGATCTTGAATTTTCGCAGCACCTTACCGGCGGCGGTGACGGAGTTTGCCGGCGCCTGATGCGAGGGCAGAGATGGCGTTCCCACAACCATCGTGCGCAGCTTGTGGCAGGCAAACGGCACCCCGTGCTGGCCGACACGGGTTTGCGAAAACAACGCGGGTCCAGGCGACGACAGCCTGATTGCAAGCATGGCAAGCAGGACAAAAGGCGACGTCAGCGGCAAGAGAACCGCCGCGACGACCAGATCGAAGGCGCGCTTCGGTCCTTTCACGGCCATGCCGGCATGCTCCCAGGTTCAAACAACAATGCCGGCCAACGCCGGAGTCAAAATGACGGTCGGGTAGTACGCGGCCATAGGCCCACAAGGCAAGCACGACAAAGTTGGCCCGATCAGATTTGCCTCATGCTGCCGATATCGCGGTAATGGCCGCGGATCATGGCGGACCCAATCGCAGCCGCTGGCGGCAGGCTCTAAATGTTTAGTCTCAAGGTTTGATGGGTTGGATCGAGCCTGAATCGTTCGGGCTCTTTTGTCCAGATTTTGCAGATGTATTCAAAGGGCGTGAGGCCCTTGAGGGTCTTCAGTCGACGGCCGAAATTATAGGCTAAGACGAAATCGGCGAGATGCTGGCGCAGTTGGTCATGGCTCTCGTAGTAGAAGCGTTTGACGGTCGCATCCTTGATCGTGCGGTTCATGCGTTCGACCTGGCCGTTGGTCCATGGGTGCCTTGGCTTTGTCGTTCGGTGGTCGATATCGGCCTTGGCGCAAGTATGTTCGAAGGCGTGCGCCCATATGATTTCTCCCGCCGCCATGGCCTCCTTGATCAGCGGAACGGCCGAGCCGCCGGCACCTGGGGTCGTGAACTGAATGCCGTTGTCGGTAAGCACTGTGTGGATCTTGTAAGGGACAGCATCAAGAAGATGGCGCAGGAAATCGGCGGAGACCGCTGTCGTTGCCTTCTCGTGCAGCTCGACGAAAGCGAACTTCGAGGTCCGATCTATGGCCACGAACATATGCAGCTTGCCCTGCTCGGTTCGGACCTCGGCGACGTCGATATGGAAGTAGCCGATTGGATAGGCCTTGAACTTCTTCCTTGCCGGCTTGTCGCCCTCGACATCCGGCAACCTGCCTATCCCGTGACGCTGCAGGCAGCGATGCAAGGATGACCGCGACAGATGCGGGATCGTCGGTTGGAGAGCATAGAGGCAATCGTCCAGTGGCAGCAGCGTATAACGCCGAAAGGCGACGATGACCGCCTCTTCCTCAGTCGATAGCACTGTCGACTTCGGATCTCTGGGGCCAGTCGGAAGATCGGCGGCCGACGTCCGGTTCCTCCACTTCCTAACCGTCTTCTGATTGATGCCGTAGCGCTTCGCCAGCGCCCTCAGGCTCTCTTGACTATGCTGTATCGCTCGACGGATCGCCTCTGTCGTCGTGGCGCTCCCATGAAGAACCTGGCCCATAGCGCATCCTTTGATTCGGACGAAAAGTATGCGCCATCAAAGCCTGGGATCAAACACCTAGCTTGCTTGCCCGACTGTTTTCGCGACGGTTTCCCGGCGTGCGTCACTTGGAGGCTCTTCCGACTGATGAAGTCCGGCCATGACGGCGAGCGCCGAGGCTTTGTCCTGATCGCGCATGGCCGCCTGCAGCGATGTCAGCGCCGCCTGGACCTTGGACCATCCCACGACATCGGTTCTGAGGCCGAAGATCTTGGGGATATCCAGCGCGACGATCTCCTCATTGCCGCCATGCAGCACCTCGTGAAGCTTCTCGCCCGGCCTGATCCCGGTGAAACGGATCGGAATGTCGGTGTAGGGGCTTTTGCCGGCCATGCGGATCATGGTTTCAGCGACTTCGAGGATCGGCACCGGCTTGCCCATGTCGAGCATGTAGATGGCGTAGTCGTCCTTGCCCTGGCGCCGCTCGGCGTCGGCCGCCGACATGATGACGAGGTCGACGGCTTCGGCCACCGTCATGAAGTAGCGGGTCATGCGGCGATCGGTGATGGTGACCGGACCGCCGGCCTCGATCTGCGCCTGGAAGATGGTGGCGACCGAGCCATTGGAGCCGAAGACGTTGCCGAACCGCACGGCGATGAACTTGGTGCCGGAGCGACGACCGCTGGGCCCGGTGGCGTGCGTTTCGTGCAGCGAAGAGACGATCTGCTCGGCGGCGCGTTTCGTCATACCGAGCACCGAGGTCGGATCGACCGCCTTATCGCTGGAAATCAACAGGAACTGCGGCACCCCGCATTTGGCGGCAACCTCGGCGCAGACGAGGGTGCCCAAAATGTTGGTCTGGATCGCCGATTCCCAGTTTTCCTCGAGCAGCGGCACATGTTTGAGCGCGGCGGCGTGGAAGATGATGTCGGGCTTGAAATCGCTGACGACGCGGGTGATCTGGCGCCGGTCTGTGACATCGACGATGCGGCTCTTGAGCCGGACAAGGTCCTTTTCGTCAACCTGCTGGTCGAGCTGGAAAATACCGAACTCCGAGATATCGGCGACCAGAACCGCCTCGGCGCCAAGTTCCAGTGACCGCTTGACCAGGATGCGACCGATTGAGCCGGCGCCGCCGGTGACCAGGACGCGCTTGCCACCGACAAAGCCGCCGATCCGCTCCATATCGGAAGCAACTGTGGAGCGGCGCAGGATGGTTTCCATCTCGACAGCGTCGAGTACCAGCTTTCCGCCCTGGCCGAGCTCCGAAACGCCGGAGAACTGGACGACGGCGATACCGCTGTGACGGGCGACACGGACCAGTTCCGAATATTCCTCGATCTCGCGTTCGGTGCCATTGCCGAAAATCAGCATGTCGAGGCTTTTTGTGCCTCTTGCATATTCTTCGAGGACCTCGACCAGGCGGGGCCGCACGGCCACCACCGGAACGCCCTGGATCTGCGTGCCCAACGGCGCGCCGTTCTCGATGGCCATGATTCCGGCGATGGAATATTCGGCCGGCTCGGCCGTGCGTGTGAAGCGGATGATGACGTCTGCTTCGCCAAGCCTGCCGACGAACAGCGCTTGTTTGATCGCCGCATTGTTTGCGTTGCGGCTCAGGATTCGCCAGCTCGCCCCGTCGCGCAGGAACCGGTAATAGAGCCGAGGCGCCGATATGATGGTGAAGGAGACGAGGAAAAAGACGATGAACTGGCGCTCGTTGAGGCCGGTCACCGGCTGAAACGATCGAACCGCTAGCGAGACGACATAGAGCGTGACGGTCAGGATGGCGCAGCTCTTCAGGATGTTGAAGAAGTCCGGCGTGGAGGCGAAACGCCACACGGTGTTGTAGAGGCCGCAATAGCGAAACAGCATATGGCTGAGAAAAACAATACTTGCCCAGCACGCCAGGCCGGCCGTGGAGAGCGCGTCGAATGAAAGTCTCGACTGCGAAAGCCCCAGACTCAGCGCCACCGCGACCAGGACCATGACCAGATCCTGGATCATTATAATGGCGCGCCGCATCTTCGGCCGAAGTCCGGACACGACCTCTACATAGGATGTCATTGGGTAGTACTGAACTCCAGGCGCAAGGACATGGACACTAACGTGGTGCAAGAGCGACGGAAACCCGTCACCGATCACCTGTTTAGAGTGCCAATCCCCAGCCCCGCCGCTTTGTATCGCATAGCGTGGAGTTGTAGTGATCGCCAGATATTTTTTTCATGGACTGTTAGTTAAGGCATTCAGCGGTCAATCGGCTAATATTTTCGCGAGATTCTCGCAAAAAAGTCGAGCGAGTCCGGAACTAGCCAAGCCATGATGGAACGTGCTCGATCGTGCTGATGGAGCGGCGAGATCAGGAATTCGGAATTCGTCGAAGTGAAAGGAAACATAGCTGTCTTTAGGTCCCGGTCGAGCGCTTTGTTCCCACAAAGGGCAACTGCATCGTCAAACAGGCCGAAGGAGACACAAGACCACCTCTTGCGCCGATTTCAGCCAATCCGGCGCATTCCATCCAAAAGTCGTTGCGAATTTCGCGCTCGCCAGCCGCGAATTGGCCGGGCGCCGTGCTTTGGTCGGACAATCGCTGGTCGCGATGTCGCGCACCCGCGCTGTGGGCCTGCCATACCGTGCGCTTGTGTCGAGTATATGCCGGGCAAAGCCGCTCCAGTTGGTCTCGCCGGTACCGGCGAGATGATAGATGCCGTAGCCGTCAACGTCACCGCGCAGCATTGACGCCGCATGCAGGATCGAGTCGGCAATATCAAGTGCGGATGTCGGATTTCCCCATTGGTCGGCGACCACGGCGATCTCGTCGCGGTCGCCGGCCAGCCGCAGCATGGTTTTCACGAAATTCTTGCCGAACGGGCTGTAGACCCAGGCGGTGCGCAGGATCAGATGGCGCGGATTGACGGCGGCCACGGCCAGCTCGCCGGCAAGCTTGGAGGCGCCGTAGACGCCGAGCGGTGCGGTGGCGTCGGTCTCGACATAGGCGCCGTCCTTGGTGCCATCGAAGACGTAGTCGGTCGACAGATGGATTACGGGCACGCCGAGCTTCGCGGCCGCCTCGGCGACCTTGCCGGCGCCGACGGCGTTCACAGCGAAGGCAAGATCGGGCTCGTCCTCGGCCTGGTCGACGGCGGTGTAGGCGGCAGCCGACACCACGATATCCGGCCGCGCTGCCGCGAGTGCGTCGAACACCGTATCGGGCCGCGCCAGATCGAGCACTGGGCGGCCGAGGGTGACGACCTCGATGCCATCGCGCCTCTGCCCGGCCTCCAGCAGGCTGGCAGCGACCTGACCGTCGCGTCCGGTGACAACCAGCCTCACGCCGCGCCCTTCCTGCCTTCAACCTGGCCGCGCGACCGGACTTGCCCCAGCCGCTCGCCGGCGTAGCGCTGCTCGCGGATCGGTCCCCACCACCATTTGTTGTCGAGGAACCAGTCGACGGTCCTTGCAAGGCCGCTGTCGAAACTCTCCGCCGGCGCCCAACCGAGATCCCGGCCGATCTTGGAGGCATCGATTGCATAGCGGCGGTCGTGGCCGGGCCGATCGGTGACGAAGCTGATCAAATCGCGGTAGCTCCTGCCGCCGCTGCGCGGACGCCTGATGTCGAGCAGGCCGCAAATCGTCTCGACGACGCCAAGGTTGGTACGCTCGGAATTGCCGCCGACATTGTAACTTTCGCCGGGCTGGCCCTTTGTGGCGACCAGTTCCAGAGCACGGGCGTGATCCTCGACGAACAGCCAGTCGCGCACATTGGCGCCAGCGCCGTAGACCGGCAGCGGCTTTTCGTCGAGCGCGTTGAGGATGACCAGCGGGATCAGCTTTTCGGGGAAGTGATAAGGCCCGTAATTGTTCGAACAGTTGGAGAGCACGACCGGCAGGCCGTACGTCTCGTACCAGGCCCGCACCAGATGGTCGGATGCGGCCTTGGAGGCGGAATAGGGCGAGGATGGCGCGTAAGGCGTCTCCTCCACGAACATGCCGCCATCGAAGGGCAGATCGCCGAACACCTCGTCGGTCGAGACATGGTGGAAGCGGAAGCGCGCCTTCCTGTCCTCGTCAAGGCCGCGCCAATATTCGAGCGCCGAATTCAGCACCCGGTAGGTACCGACGATGTTGGTCTCGATGAAGGCGCCGGGTCCGTCGATCGAGCGGTCGACATGGCTTTCGGCGGCGAGGTTCATGACGACGTCGATCTCGTCGCGGTGGAGGATGTCGAGAACCGCCCGCTCGTCACAGATGTCGGCCTGCGCAAATTTGTAGTTGTGTGCATTCTCGATGGTGCGCAGCGAGGCCAGATTGCCGGCATAGGTGAGCTTGTCGAGATTGGTCACATGGTAGGCCGGATTGGCGCACAAATGCCGGCACACGGCCGAGCCGATGAAGCCGGCACCGCCTGTCACCAGAAAATTCATGGCGCTCTCCTCACATCGTCGCGCGTCATGCGAACACCTCGGCCTCAGCAAGCGCCGACGCCTTGAGGTCCTTGGCCGAGAGCTCGAAGGCGCCGGCCGGCGACGGCCAATCGATGCCGATATCAGGATCGTCGAAACGGATCGATCGATCATGCGCCGGCGAATAGGTGTCGGTGACCTTATACAGAACCTCGGTGTCCGGCACGAGCGTGACGAAACCGTGCGCGAAACCCTTCGGCACGAGGATCTGGTTGCCTCTCTCGGCCGATATTTCGAGCGCGACCCATTTTCCGAAGGTTTTCGAGCTGCGGCGGATGTCGACCGCCACGTCGAGAATGCGGCCTCTGATTACGCGCAGCAGCTTGTCCTGCGCGTGTGGAGGCAGTTGATAGTGAAGCCCCCGCACGACACCTGCGGCAGCCGAATAGGAATGATTGTCCTGGACGAAACGCAGATCGATGCCGGCCTCGGCAAAGGCCTCGGCATTCCAGGTTTCGATGAAATAACCGCGCGCATCGCCGTGCCGCTTCGGCACGATTTCCAGCACGCCGTCCAAACCGAGCTGCCTGACTTCCAGCACCCTATGTCTCCGTCAGCTCGGTGACACGCCGGCGCAGATAGGCGGCGTATTCGTTCTTGCCCAGGCGCGTGGCGCGCTCAAGCACCTTGTCGGCGGTCAGCCAGCCCTGCTCGAAAGCGATTTCTTCAGGACAGGCGACCTTGATCCCCTGGCGGTGCTCGATCGTGCGCACGAAGGAAGAGGCTTCATGCAGGCTGTCATGCGTGCCGGTGTCGAGCCAGGCATAGCCGCGGCCGAGCTGATGCACATGCAATTTCCCGCGCTCGAGATAGACGTTGTTGACCGCCGTGATCTCGAGTTCGCCGCGCGCCGAGGGCTTGATCGTCGACGCGATGTCGACGACCTCATTGTCGTAGAAATAGAGGCCGGTGACCGCCCAGTTGGACTTCGGCTCCCGCGGCTTCTCCTCGATCGTCAAAGCCGTGCCGCTGAGCTTGTCGAACGACACCACGCCGTAGCGCTGCGGGTCCTCGACATGGTAGGCGAACACCGACGCGCCGCTTTGGCGCTGCGCAGCAGTGCGGCAGAGCTGCGACAGGCCCTCGCCGAAATAGATGTTGTCGCCGAGAATCATCGACACATTATCCTTGCCGATGAAGTCGCGGCCGATGATGAAGGCCTCGGCAAGCCCGTTGGGCTGCGCCTGCTCGGCATAGGAGAATTCGACCCCGAATTCCGAACCGTCGCCCAGCAACTCCCGAAACACCGGCAAGTCGCGAGGTGTCGAAATGATCAAAATCTGGCGGATACCGGCGAGCATCAAGACGCTCAGCGGATAAAAAATCATCGGCTTGTCGTATATTGGCAGGACTTGCTTAGAAATCGCTAGTGTAAGCGGATACAGGCGCGCGCCGCTACCTCCTGCAAGGATGATTCCTTTCAACAAGCTCTCCTCGAATTGCCCAGGCCCCCAGCTTGACGCCCGTTGCTCGTGGCTAGGTTTCATGCAATGGCTTGTCAATCTCGGTCCTGAATTGGTGATCACCTGACAGCTGGGACAGAATTAGCTCGAATTTCTTACGAAGAACTCGCTGTGGCAACCCCGCTGAGAACGCCCAGCGCCACGACGTCAAGCGGTCTTTTTCATTTCCCGGGGGCAGGCGGTTCCATTTCGCCGCCCCACCGGGAATGTGCTTGTGGTCTGGGGAACAGAAAAGGGTCACGAGCGAATTTGCGGTTGACAGCATAGCCTACTGCAATATTACGAGCCTGACTTTCAACCAGCAAAAGTAGAATAATGAAATTTGGGTCAAGCGGTATTCGAGGTCTGGCTTCGGAATTGGCTGGAAGACCCAGCGGACTTTATACCGAGGCCTTCGCTTGGCGCTTGGTTTCCAGCGGAGTCCAGTCGAATAGCCTCGTCTTCGTCGGCCGCGATTTACGCGACAGCAGTCCGGCCATTGCCGACAACTGCATGGCGGCATTGGCCGGAAGTGGGTTTCAGCCGATTGATTGCGGTGCCATCCCGACGCCTGCTCTTGCCCTCTATGCTCAAAAACACGATGCACCGGCTCTCATGGTAACCGGTTCTCATATCCCCGCTGATCGCAATGGCATCAAGTTCTATGGCCCGCACGGTGAAATCGACAAGGCGGACGAAGCCGCGATGACGCGCTACGTGACCGAAAAGTCAGATGCATACTGCTTGCCACCTCGTCCTGAAACGGTTTGGCCAACACGTCATGACGAGGCTATCGCGACCTATCGAGAGCGCGCCAATGATGTACTCGAGCCGGGCTCCCTTTCCGGGATGAGACTCGGGGTCTATCAACACAGCTCAGTCGCGGCGGAACTGTTGGTACAGGTTCTTGAATCGTTCGGCGCTAGTGTGGTTCCCGTCGGGAAAACTGAAAATTTCGTCCCCATTGATACGGAGGCCGTTGACATAGCTACAATGGCAAAATTCAAGGGTTGGGTTCGAGAATTCAATCTCGACGCCATAGTGTCGACCGATGCGGACGCCGATCGGCCACTTGCCGTAGACGAGAACGGCGATCTGTTTCGCGGCGACCTGATTGGCCTCGCTACGGCCTTGTTCTTGAAGGCAGACACAGTCGTGACGCCCGTGACCTCCAACTCAGGCATTTCGAAAACCTTCGGTTTTGAGGTCCTGAGGACAAAGGTTGGGTCTCCATTTGTCATCGAAGCCATGGAAGCGACAAACGGTGCCGGCGGCATCATTGTTGGCTTTGAGGCCAATGGCGGTGTTCTTTTGAGGTCGGATTGCAAGCTGACCGGGAAGACATTGACCGCACTGCCAACACGGGACTCGCTGCTTCCGATCTTGGCTGTCCTCGGAACGATGGCATCGACAAGAAAAAAGCTGTCGCACTTGTGCGGGCTTTGGAGCCTTCCGGTGTGCGCAAGCGAGCGCCTTCAGAACTTTCCCCTGGAAAGTTCGCGCCGATTGATGGATCACCTCGCAACCTGGGGTGCGCTACAGCAATTTCTGTCCCCATTCGGGACTGTGGCCGAGGTCGACGAAACCGACGGACTTAGAGCGCGAACGCTCATAGGCGAAATCATACATCTGCGTCCGTCCGGCAATGCCCCGGAGTTGCGCTGCTACGCGGAGGCGGCGAATTACGACAGGGCGACAGCCATCGTGGAGCTGACGCTGAAGAGGGCGCAGGCATTCGCGTCCACAGACGAAATAGAGGTTATTTGATGAAAGTGGTTCCGGTCATCATCAGCGGTGGCGCTGGTTCGCGGCTATGGCCGGCCTCGAGGCAATCACACCCTAAGCCTTTCCTGAGGGTGGCGGATGGACATTCACTCATCCAGCATACCGCGCTGCGCGCAGCTTCAGTACAGGACGTCGTGGAGCTCGTTACCGTGACGTCCAGGGATCATTTTTTTCTTACGAAAGACGACTTCGACGAACTGGATACTATCGCTCTGCCGCGTACTTTTCTGCTTGAGCCAGAGGGCCGGGATACGGCCGCCGCGGTGGCTGCGGCAACCATCCATGCCAAGGCAACACAGGGTCTCGATGCGATTCTGTGCATATTTCCGGCGGATCATATGATTGGCGATCAGCCGGCATTTCTGAGCGCCATGAGCCGAGCCATCGAACATGCGCAGCAGGGACGTATCGCAACCCTGGGTATAGGCCCGGACAGGCCGGACACCGCATTCGGCTACATCGAGGCCGACGGCGAAAAGGTCGTCCGTTTTGTTGAGAAACCGGACATCGAGGCGGCCAAATCCTATGTGGCGTCCAAGCGTTTCTTCTGGAACGCCGGCATCTTCTGCTTCAAAGCGCAGGTCATGCTCGACGAGATGGCTTCGCATTGCCCCGCAGTGATCGACGCCGTTCTCGATAGCTACGAAAACGGTAGCTTCAGCCGCGGCGAAGGCTTTACCAATATCGAACTCTCATTCGAGCATTTCGCCTTGGCCCCGCGTATCTCCCTCGACCGTGCGGTGATGGAAAAAACGCTTAATCTTGCTGTCATCCCCTGCGAAATGGGATGGAATGACATTGGATCATGGAACGCAATGGCCGAACTGGTCGCCCCTGACGGCAGCGGTAACAGGATTCGGGGCGATGTTCACATGGTGGACACCGTGGGCAGCTACATAAGCTCGGATAAGCGAGTGATTGGCACGGTCGGCATCAGCGGCCTGGTGATCGTCGATTCCCCGGACGCATTGCTTGTCGCATCCCGTGACCACGTCCAGGACGTCAAGAAGCTCTTCGAGGTGCTCAAGGCTTCGGGACATGAGGCGCATTTGCTTCACAACACGGTGCACCGACCCTGGGGCACCTACACGATTCTGGAGGAGGGTGAGCGTTTCAAGATCAAGCGTATCGAGGTGAAGCCGGGCGGGCGCCTGAGTCTGCAGATGCACTACCACCGCTCCGAGCATTGGGTCGTGGTCAGCGGCACTGCGAAAATAGTCAACGGTGACCAAGAATTGTTGCTGACGACCAATCAATCCACCTATATCCCTTGCGGCCACAAACATCGCCTCGAGAATCCTGGCACCATCGGCTTGGTGATGATCGAGGTCCAGAGCGGCGAGTATCTCGGCGAGGACGATATCGTGCGCTTCGACGACGCATATGGTCGTACCTGACAATCCATTTCATTTGGCCCTTCATTTGGCTCGCAGGCGGGGCGGGCAATCATCGGAAACGGGCTGGGGAAAAAGACACATCGAGAGCATTGATGACCAAAACAGCTTTGATAACCGGCATTACCGGGCAGGACGGCGCCTATCTGGCGGAACTCCTGCTCGAAAAAGGCTACGAGGTCCACGGACTGGCGCGGCGATCGAGCACGGCCGACGTCAACACGACGCGCCTGAAATGGCTTGGCATCGAGAAGGACGTCCGGATCGTCGACGGTAACCTGACGGATCTGTCCGGCCTGGCGCGGACCATGCGCGACATCAGGCCGGACGAAGTCTACAATCTTGCCGCCCAATCCTTCGTCAAATCCTCGTGGCAGCAGCCGATCCTGACCGGCAACGTCACCGGAATAGGTGTGACCAATGTGCTGGAGGCGCTTCGCCTCGAGATGCCCGGGGCGCGTTTCTATCAGGCTTCGTCGTCGGAGATGTATGGTCTCATCCAGGAACCCATGCAGTCGGAAACCACCCCCTTCCACCCGCGTTCCCCTTATGCCGTAGCGAAGCTCTATGGCCACTGGATAACGATCAATTACCGCGAGAGTTTTGGCCTGCATGCCTCAAGCGGCATCCTGTTCAATCACGAATCACCGCTTCGCGGCATTGAGTTCGTAACCCGCAAGGTTACGGATGCGGTTGCGCGAATCAAGAAGGGCCTGTCCAGCGAGTTGCGGCTCGGCAATATCGATGCCAAGCGCGACTGGGGTCACTCGAAGGACTATGTCCGCGCCATGTGGCTGATGGTGCAGCAGGACCAGCCGGACGATTATGTCGTCGCCACCGGCAGGACGACGACCGTGCGCGACATGTGCCGCATTGCCTTCGAGCATGTGCGGCTCAAGGTCGATGACCATCTGGTCATCGACCCGGACTTGTTCAGGCCCGCCGAGGTCGAAACTCTGCTTGGAAATCCGGCAAAGGCAAAGCAGAAGCTAGGCTGGGAAGCGACGATCACGCTGGAAGAAATGATCCGTGAAATGGTAGACGCCGATCTCGAACGCCACACCAACCCGTCGAGACGCTGAGTTGAGCAGAGAGCTTTTTTGCCATTATGGTCGATAGGTTGATTCATCGCATCCTGATAACCGGGGCAAGTGGATTTGTCGGCCGAGCACTGGTAGGGTTGCTGCAGCGGGAAGTTGCCGGCTGCAAGGTGTTCGCGCTTGGTCAAGGCGAAGGACAGCGAAACGCGGTCGACTTGTTGGACCGGGGTGCCGTCGACGGTGTTGTTTGCGAGATACAGCCCACCGTGCTTTTCCATTTGGCGGCGGTGGCAGCGCCTTCCGATGCACGCAATGCGCCGCGACATGCCTGGGACGTCAATGTAACGGGAACGATGAACCTCGCCGAATCTGTCATGCGCCACGCGCCGAAGGCACGGTTCGTTTATGTCGGCAGTTCGGAAGCCTATGGCGCTTCGTTCCTGAGCGCGAACGGTCCGGTGACGGAAAGCGCGCCACTCCGGCCGATGACCGTCTATGGCGCCACCAAAGCTGCGGCAGACCTGATGATCGGGCAGATGGCTTATGACGGTCTGCGCGCCATTCGCTTTCGCCCCTTCAACCACACCGGCCCTGGCCAGTCCGACAGCTACGTGGTCTCCGATTTCGCACGCCAGGTCGCCGAGATCGCATCGGACAAAAGAGAACCAGTCATTCACGTGGGAAATCTGGAAGCGGAGCGCGATTTCCTCGATGTTCGCGATGTCGTTCGTGCCTATGTGAACTCCGCGATACTGGATCTGGATGCCGGACCGGGCCATGTTTACAATATCGCGTCCGGACACCCCCGCAAAATCCGGGATATCCTTGACGCGCTTGTCGCGCAGTCAGGCATCGACATCGAAGTGCGTGCCGCCCCAGAAAAACTCCGCCCGAACGACATTCCCGTAGCGTCAGGTGACGCGTCAAAGGCACGCGCCGAGTTGAATTGGCAGCCTCTGGTGCCATTCGAGCAGACAATGGCCGACGTTTTCGGATATTGGCACCAGCTATGTAACGCCCGCTGACACTGCAGCGCGCAAGAGGTTGATCAAATGTTCCGAAGCCTGTGGCAATATCGCCATTTCATCGTCTCCTCCATCAGAGGTGATCTGAAGGGCCGTTTCGTACGATCCCGTCTGGGCGGCCTTTGGTTCATCCTTCACCCACTCGCGCAGGCCGCGATCTTCTCGATCGTGCTTTCAGAACTCTTCAAGGCACGGCTTCCAGACACGGACAGCCCCGCGGCCTATCCGATCTATCTTCTGTCCGGCTTGGCCGCATGGACGCTGTTTAGCGAGATACTCACGCGCAGCATGACCGTCTTTATCGAGCAAGCACCGGTGATGAAGAAGATTGCCTTTCCGCGGCTATGCCTGCCCATAATTGTCGGTGGCACGGCGCTGATCAATCACCTGCTGCTATTGCTCGCTCTTTTCATTATCTTCATCTTCCTCGGACACCTGCCAGGCCGCGCGTTGGTCCTGTTACCGCTTGGAATCGTCCTGATTGCGGCCATCGGTTTTGGCCTTGGCGTCATCCTGGGCGTGATGAACGTATTCATCCGGGACATCGCGCAGGTCATGACAATCGTGCTGAACCTCTGGTACTGGCTGACACCGGTTGTCTATCCAGCAAATGTCCTCTCGGAAAAGTACAAACTTGTGCTCAGTCTAAACCCGATCACACCGTTGGTGGCGATCTATCAGGATGCACTACTATTCAACCGTTGGCCAAACCCGGAAAGCCTGATCATGCCGGCGATTCTAGGAATCATTAGCATGAGCTTTGCCATCGTGTTCTTTCGCCGAGCAAGCCCTGAACTCATCGACGTGTTGTAACCATGACCGTGCTAGCCGTAAGTCATTTGTCAAAACGCTATGCAAACTATGAAAGCAACCTCAAAAGGTTTGCCGGCTGGTTTGGTGCGCCTATCACACCCACCGAGGAATTCTGGCCGGTCAAGGACATTTCATTTTCCATCTCGGCCGGAGAGGCGCTAGGGCTGATCGGCCAGAATGGCGCCGGCAAGAGTACGCTCTTGAAGCTGATTACTGGCACGGTGCGGCCGACCGAAGGCACGACGCATGTGGGCGGCCGCATAAGCGCTATCCTGGAACTGGGGCTCGGCTTCAATCCAGAGTTCACCGGCCGGCAAAACGCCTTTCACGCCGGCGGGCTGATGGGCCTTTCACAAGCACGGCTGGCTGAACTCATGCCGCACATCGAGGATTTTGCCGAGATCGGAGAGTTCTTCGATCAGCCATTGCGAACTTATTCGAGCGGCATGCAGGCGCGCCTGGCCTTCGCTCTTGCCACCGCCGAACGGCCGGAGGTGCTGATCGTCGACGAAGTGCTTTCGGTTGGAGACAGTTATTTCCAGCACAAGAGCTTCGACCGGATACGCGGTTTCAGGGCCGCTGGCACGTCGATTATTCTTGTTACCCACAGCTTGG
This sequence comes from Mesorhizobium sp. LSHC412B00, assembly GCF_000503035.1. NCBI lineage: Bacteria > Pseudomonadati > Pseudomonadota > Alphaproteobacteria > Hyphomicrobiales > Phyllobacteriaceae > Mesorhizobium > Mesorhizobium sp. LSHC412B00. The sequence goes on from NZ_AYWB01000001.1 coordinate 869,794, forward strand.
GCGACGTCAGAGCGCTCTGCGACAGGGTGATCCTGTTGGACAAGGGGCAAGTACTGAAGGACGGGCAGCCTGACGAGGTCGTCGACTACTACAACGCCTTAATCGCAACAAAGGAGAACAAGACGCTGACTGTCGAGCAGCGGCGAGAAAAGGGCGGGTGGACGTTCACTAGGTCAGGGACGTTTCAGGTAAAAGCATCGTCGCTGGACCTTCTCGATGCGGAGAGCCGCGAGCCGGTGAAGATCGCCAGCGTAGGCCAGCTTCTAGTGTTGAGACTGGTAGCAAAAGCAGAGGCGGATGTTTCTCGACTAGTGCTCGGTCTTATGCTGCGTGACCGCACCGGTCACGTCGTCTGGGGTACCAACACCTGGCACACGAAACAGGCAGTCGAGAATGTCAAGGCAGGCGATGAGATTGAATTTCAGCTGCCCTTCACCTGTACTCTTGGCCAAGGTTCTTATTCCTTCTCGCCATCGCTCACCAGTTCAGACACCCATTTGGAGAACAACTACGAATGGCAGGACAATGCACTGGTGTTCGATGTGATCAATACGAGCCAATCGTTCTTCATCGGAACGTCAGCGCTTGACGCGCAATTCGTCATCCGAGGGGCGGCCACGTGAACGGACTTGAACGAGCAATCATGACAAGCAGTTGTATGGACTGCGCCGGTATCACGAAAGTTCAGGAGGCAGGGCGCATTCTGGATATGCCAAACGGCCCAGTTCAGATCATGCACAACGGCTTGCGAGTAAAGGCGGGTGGATATCATGGTGACTGGATGGCGCAGGTTATCCGTTCACTTCGGGGGCATCATGAACCGCAGGAAGAGCTCGTCTTCCATCATATTTTACGCTACGTGCGCCACAATTCACTGATCGTCGAGCTTGGCTCCTTTTGGTGCTACTATACTCTTTGGTATCTGCAAGAAATTGCCAATTCGACTGCGATCTGCCTCGAACCTGATCCGAACAATCTTCAATTGGGTCATGACAATGCGGGCCTAAATCGGTTGGAGAGTCGCATCGATTTTCATCTGGGCTGTGTCGGCGGCGAGAGCCTCGAAAGTCTTGAGCTGCGTTGTGAATCGGATGGGCAGATTCGCGCGGTGCCATGCTTCGATATGGAAGCGGTGTCCAAATTGGCGAATGGGCGAATCATCGAAATGCTGCATATGGACGTACAAGGGGCCGAACTGCCTTTCATTCGCTCTATGTCGGCAGCAGTAGGACGCGAGCAGTTGCGATTTGTGATTGTATCGACTCACCATAGCAGCATTTCCGGTTCGCAAACCACTCATGCCGATTGCAGGCAAGCATTGCTGGATTTGGGAGCCATCATCCTGGCCGAGCATGACGTGCAGCAGTCATACAGCGGTGACGGACTGATTGCTGCGAGCTTCTTTTCAGAGGATCGCCGCATCGAGCTTCCGCTTGTGTCGCTGAACAATGCCCATCTTTCGCTGTTTCCTGAGCTCTGATGATATTCACCTCATACGCGCAGAATTTCGAAGACGTGATCTTGTGGCGCGCCCTCAAGTCCATTGAGCGCGGATTTTACATCGATATTGGCGCTCAGGATCCAGTGGTGGATTCCGTCAGTCTCTCGTTTTACGAGCAAGGTTGGCGCGGGATACACATAGAACCTACGGCCGCATACGCCGCCAAGATACGCGATGCGCGACCGGACGAGGAGGTGATCGAGGCAGCAATCGGTACGGACACAGGTTTCCTGACTCTCCATGAATTTCCGGGCACGGGCCTTAGCACCGGGGATCCTGTCGTTGCCAAGCGGCATATCGAAGCTGGATACGAAATGAAGGAGCAATTGGTTCCGCTCCTCAGCCTCCAGAACCTGTTGAACCGTCAGATCGGGAGGGAGGTTCACTGGCTCAAGATCGACGTCGAAGGCATGGAATCTGCCGTCGTTAAAAGCTGGGGGGCTTCCGCTGTGCGCCCCTGGATTGTGGTGATAGAAAGTACCTTGCCGATGTCGACGGCAAAGAGCCATGACGAATGGCACCCCCATCTCAAGCGGCTCGGATATGAATTCGTCTATTTCGACGGCCTGAACCGCTTTTATGTCAGTAAAGAGCATCCAGAACTGAAGGCCTCATTCGGGCCAGGCCCGAATATCTTCGACGAATTCGTTTTTCCTGCCTTTAGCCAATCCGGCCTACTTGTGCCGTTGAGGCAGCGCATGGAAGCCATGGAGGAGGAAAAGGCGGAGGTCGAAAATGGTTTGGATGCGGCGAATGCGGAAATCTGTTCGCTGAATGCGAGGCTTGCCGCTCTCCAGGTTGACTTACAGAACCTTGATATGGAGCGAAGGGCTGCTGAGGGGGCTGCCCGAGCGGGCTTACAGAAGCTCGATTTGGAGCGAAGGGCTGCTGAGGAGGCTTTTCGAGCGGACTTACAGAAGCTTGATGTGGAACGGAGGGCGGCCGGCGAGGCCATCCGCGCCGCATTAGCAAAGGCTCTCGAGTTCGACAGGCGCGCGCAGGAGATATACCAGAGTCGATCCTGGCGCCTAATGCGGCCCTATCGCGCTATAGGACACGCGGTAAAGAAAGGCGGGGCAGTCGGCTTGGCATCGCTGCCGAGACGAATTGCAGCCGGCGTCTTGTCCCGTTTCATTCGCCTTGTGCTCGCCCGGCCCTCTCTAAAATGGCGTATTATAGCTTTTCTGCGAAGGTATCCTGAAACCTTGCGCCATCTACAGGCATTTGCGCGATCCCGCGGTTTCATCGCTAGTCCTGCGGCGGTGCAGGATCCCGGCCCCATGGCGATGGCGGTTCCAGCATCTTACTCTCCCTCCGGCATTGCCGGTGTGTTTCTAAACGTCGCTCCCGAAGGGGTGAGCAAGCGAATTAGTTCGCGATCCAAACGGATACTAGAAATGCTCGAAACCCATCGGAAGGAGCGTCACTAGCATGCGCATCGTTATCGATATGCAGGGGGTGCAGGGGTCGAGTGCGAAGCGCGGCATAGGAAGATATACGCTAGCATTCGCGCAAGCTGTGCTCAAGAGTGACCGGGATCACGAAATCCTGATTGCGCTGAACGGTGCAGACACTGATCTCGTCTTGGATATCCGTTCGGCGTTCACTGGGATGTTGCCACAGGACAACATCAAGGTCTGGCATACCCCGAAGAAAGTCTCCGATCTATTTGACGGAGATCCGTGGCTGCGAAGATCGGCGGAAGTATTGCGCGAAGCGTTTCTGGCGAACCTACGGCCGGACGTCCTGCTCGTATCCAGCCTATTCGAGGGGCTCGACAGCAGCACCGTCACCAGCATCGGGCAGGTTACGACCCGCATTCCTACTGCCGTTATCCTTTTCGATCTGATTCCTTATCTCCATCGCTTTCCGTATCTGCAGAACCCCAGCATCGAGACCTGGTACGAAAGAAAGCTCGATCATCTCCGGCGAGCCGACGCATGGCTTGCGATTTCGGAGGCAACGCAACGCGATGCCATTAGATGGCTCTCTTTGCCGCCTGAGCGGGTCGTCAATATATCGAGTGCTGTGGATGATAACTTCAGGACCATGGATCTCTCGGAGACTGATAGAGATCGTATCAATAAAAGGTACGGCCTGTTTCGACCCTTCGTGATGTATACGGGTGGAATTGACTACAGGAAGAATATCGAAGGGCTGATTCGAGCCTTTGCGAAACTCCCAACGGATATACGCAAGGCCCATCAACTGGCCATTGTCTGCAGTATTCAGGAGGATAGCAGGGCAACGCTATCTCATCTTGCCTCCAGTCTCGGGCTGGATAGCGATGAACTTGTGTTGACAGGCTACGTCCCAGAAGACGATCTCGTCCAGCTATACAACATGTGCTCCTTGTTTGTTTTTTCATCCACCTATGAAGGTTTCGGATTGCCCATATTGGAGGCGATGCGCTGCGGCGCGGCCGTGATTGGCGCCAACTCATCGAGCATCCCGGAGGTCATAGGCTGGAATGAGGCGATGTTCGACCCAACCTCCGACGACGCCATCTCGGCCAAAATGTCGGAGGCGCTTTCCGACACCAACTTTCGCTCGAAGCTCATTGAAAATGGCGCGCAACGCGCCAAGCTCTTCTCATGGGAGGTCACTGCGTCTCGCGCCTTGGATGCGATTGAGGAGCTGCATCGCTCGACTGCCAAGAGAGCGCCGGATCCCGGCCAAAAATCCAGACCTAAACTTGCCTACTTCTCTCCGCTTCCGCCGGAAAGGAGCGGCATTGCAGGCTTCAGCGTCGAGCTTCTTCCGGAACTGGCGCGACACTACGACATCGATGTGATCGTTGCGCAGAAAGGCGTGTCAGATATCTGGGTGCGGGCGAACGTTCCCGTCCGCAGCATCCAATGGTTCGAAAAAAACGCCTCCTCCTATAATCGGATTCTGTACCATTTCGGCAACTCGATGTTTCATGAGCATATGATCGGCTTGCTCGGAAGATTTCCTGGCGTCGTCGTGCTCCACGATTTTTTCCTGAGCGGCCTCCATTCGTACCGACAGGTCCATGAAGGGATGGCGAACGCGTGGGACCGGGAACTCTTCCATTCGCACGGATATCCCGCGATCTGGGAACGCCTGCGAACGAGTGTCGATACGATCCAGAAGTATCCTTGTAGTCAGAGGACCATCGAGGATGCCTCCGGGCTGATCATCCATTCAAACTATTCCGCGAAACTGGTCCGGGAGTATTACGGAGCTTCGTCCCAGATCAATATGCGGACCGTCCCGCTCGCCCGCGCCGCTGTGAAACTCCTGTCGAAACAGGCAGCTCGAAAAGAACTTGGCATCGACGAGGATGCATTCGTTGTCTGCAGCTTCGGCATACTAGCACCGACAAAGCTCAACCATCGCCTGATGGACGCCTTGTCGGCGTCCGCCCTGTCTAGGGACAAACAATGCAAGCTTGTGTTTGTCGGTAGCAATGGGTGGCCGGAATATGCCGCGCTCCTCGAAAAGAAAAAGAGCTGGTTCACTGGAATTACGGGGTGGGTAAGCGACGAGACATACAGGGTGTACCTCGCGGCCGCCGATGTCGCCGTCCAATTAAGGACAGATTCGCGCGGTGAAACTTCCGCCGCAGTTCTTGATTGCCTGAACGCGGGGTTGCCTACGATCATCAACGCGAATGGATCGATGGCTGAGATCGATCCAGAAGCGGTGATCCAGCTTGATGATGCTTTTACCGACGAGGCCCTCACCGATGCCCTAGACCGGCTACATGGGGATGCCGGCCTGCGAAGGACACTCGCAACACGAGCGCAGAATTATGCGGCCACGCGCCATTCGCCACGGCTCTGCGCGGACATGTATGCGGACTTCATCGAATCCGTCTATGGTGGGGTAACAGTGCAAGATGTGCTCGGCGCCGTGGCGGCGCTGCCGGAAGTGCCTCGCGCTGGCGAAGACCTCGTGACGTTTGCCGAATGCGTCGACAGGACTATTCCCCGTACAGCAAGGGTGCCTAATCTGCTGATCGATATCTCCGGGCTTGTTACCGGGAAGGATCATGCAAGGAAGCAAGAGTTGATAACGACCATCAACGAACTTCTTCTTGATCCGAGCCGAGATCGCCGCGCGGAAACGATCTCTTTCGATGCCGAAATCGGCCGATTTCGTTATGCACGCGATTTCACGTTCTCCATGCTGGGGTGCCCAATCGCACTCGGGGAAGATAGCGTCGTGGACGTTCGCAACGGGGACGTTTTCGTGAACGCGGACCCGTCGATATCCGGCGGCGATGCGCGCAGGGATGCGATCGTTCTGGAATGGAAAGCGCAAGGAGTAAGTGTAGGACATACAATTGCTGAATGGAGGAAACGGGCAGTTGCTAATCCCGCGGCGCCCCCCTTTGGGGCCGGCCTCATGGTGATACGAGCGTGACAGCCCGGAATATAGAACGTGGGGCCGAACTCAGCAAATTTCCTGCGATCGTGGTCGTAATCCACGGTTGCCTGAAGACACCAAGCGGCGTAGCGGACTCTGACGCTCAAATCTGTTGTGTGTCGTGCGGAATACTTCTCTCAGTCGTGTTTTTCTAAATGGTCGCAGCTAACTCACCACTCCCTACCATCGGAAAGTGTGGGAATGCCATGCAATAGCGGCCTTGAGCGAGCGTACCAAGCTTTGGTGGTGCGAGGGAGCGAACCACTCTCCAGCCTATTTGCGTCGCATGACGTCTATGTGACTGCCTCCGACCTTGCATCCGGCGAAGCGTCAAAGGGATGGTCTGACACTGGTCAGCACGCCGCCGCGCTTGACGCACTGTACAAGCCTGAAATACTTGGCCGCGCCAAGTTCGATGACCATGTGTCTTTCATGTCAGTGGACATGACGGTTGCCCCACATCCAAACGAGGCGTTCGACTTCTGCTGGTCGGTCTGCTCGCTGGAACATCTAGGTTCACTGAAGGCCGGAATGGACTTTGTAATGGAATCCAAGGGTAAACTGAAAGGGCGGCATCGGCGTTCATACGACCGAATTCAATCTGACAGCAAATGACGGCACCATCGCGGATGGTTGGTGCGTTCTCTATAGCGAGCGCGACCTGTTGGATTTGGGGCGCCACTTGCGCAGAATGGATGCCGCTCGGCCACGGTCGATCTGGACGGTTGGCACCCATGAGCATGATATCAAAGCCGATCTGCAACCATATCATCAGAATGGACTGCAGCATCTGAAGCTTCGTTTCGAAGGCTATGTGACGACGAGCGTTCTTCTGATCGTGCAGAACTAGCCAGCAACAGTAATACGAGCCCGATTTGAAAACTTCCGCCTGTTGGCAAGCTTGCATCAAAACATCAAGGCCAGCACCCGCCAGTTGGATGGGGGTTTCACGAACCTGCCACTACGACAGGCGGGCGACTTCTTCCGAGTCAGCGGGTAGTGTGTTGAGAGTTCTGCAAATTCGCTGAGAGAGGGCGGTCATGGCAGGCTGGTGATGTTCAACGTCACCGATTCCCTGGNGAGCGGGCCTTGGTTGCGACGCTTGCGGAGATGTATGTGCAGGGCGTGTCGACCCGCAAGGTCAAGGCGATCACGGAAGAGCTGTGCGGTCATGCGTTCTCGGCTTCGTCGATCTCGGCCATCAACAAGCGCTTGGACGAGAGCCTGAAGGCGTTTGCCGAACGACCGCTTCAGGAGCCATTCCCCTACCTCATTCTCGATGCCCGCTACGAGAAAGTGCGCGAAGCCGGCATCGTGATGAGCCAGGCGGTGCTGATCGCGGTCGGCATCGACTGGGACGGAAGGCGCCAGATCCTGGCCGTGGAGATGGCCAATCGCGAGAGCCGCTCGGCCTGGAAGGACTTCCTCGTCGGCTTGAAACNTACGAGAAAGTGCGCGAAGCCGGCATCGTGATGAGCCAGGCGGTGCTGATCGCGGTCGGCATCGACTGGGACGGGCGCCGGCAGATCCTGGCCGTGGAGATGGCCAATCGCGAGAGCCGCTCGGCCTGGAAGGACTTCCTCGTCGGCTTGAAACGACGCGGTCTCAAGGGCGTCGAACTGGCCGTGTCCGACGACCATGCCGGCCTGGTCGCGGCGATCGGCGAGGTGATCCCGGAAGCAGCATGGCAGCGCTGCTACGTCCACTTCCTCAGGAACGCGCTCGATCACCTGCCCAGGAAGCACGGCGACGACTGCCTGCAGGAACTGCGCTGGCTCTACGACCGGCGCGATCTCGCCGAGGCCAAGGCCGATCNAGCAGCATGGCAGCGCTGCTACGTCCACTTCCTCAGGAACGCGCTCGATCACCTGCCCAGGAAGCACGGCGACGATTGTCTGCAAGAACTGCGCTGGCTCTACGACCGGCGCGATCTCGCCGAGGCCAAGGCCGATCTCGCCGCGTGGCTGTCCAAATGGTCCGCCCGCTACCCGCGGCTGACCACCTGGGCGGAAGAAGCCATAGAACAGACGCTGACTTTCTTCCGGCTGCCGCGTCAGCATCACAAGCACCTCAAGTCCCAACATGCTTGAACGGCTCAACGAGGAAATCCGCCGGCGCACCTATGTCGTGCGCATCTTCCCGAACGCCGAAAGCTGCCTGCGCCTGGTCAGGGCGCTGGCCGTCGAAACCAACGAAAACTGGATGGAGGCCAACCGCTATATCAACATGGATGATCTGCGCGAGCACAAGAAGCTCGCTCTACGCCAAGCCGCATGACCAGTTTCATGATCGCCCCATTTTGCAGAACTGACGCACACAACCAGTCAGCGNATCAACATGGATGATCTGCGCGAGCACAAGAAGCTCGCTCTACGCCAAGCCGCATGACCAGTTTCATGATCGCCCATTTTGCAGAACTTGACGCACACAACCTGAGCGCCAGCGTCCCCCTCCCCCTTGAGTGGAGGGTGGCCCGAAGGGCCGGGTGGGGTCCTGCGTGAACTGCAGCGACTCCCTTCGGACGACACTACAAGCAATGTCATTGCAGAGGCCCTTTCTCGGCTCGGCTTCAAAAAAAAGATCGAGCATTCTTCGGCGACCCCACCCGGCCGCTTCGCGGTCACCTTCCCCTCAAGGGGGGAGGGTTAAGCCGCCTGCGCCACCCGCTCCGACATCATGCGGTAGGAAATCGCCTCGGCCAGGTGAATGCGGCCGACGGTTTCGCTGGCGTCGAGGTCGGCCAGTGTGCGCGCCACTTTAAGCACGCGGTGATAGGCGCGCGCAGAAAAGCCGAGTTTCTCGCTGGCGTCTTTCAGCAGCGACAGGCCGGCTGCATCCGGCGCGGCGATGTCCTCGATAACAGAAGGCGAGCAATGGGCGTTGGTGGTGGCGCTGGTGACGCCCAGCCGCTCGAACCGCTCGCGCTGGATGGTGCGGGCGCGCGCCACGCGCTGGGCGACCGCCGCGCTCTTCTCCGCCCGGTCGGGCCGGATCAGGTCGGCGGCCGAGACAGCCGGTACCTCGATCCTGAGGTCGATGCGGTCGAGCAGCGGGCCTGAGATGCGCGCCTGGTAGTCGGTGCGGCAGCGTTCACCGCGCAGGCAGCGATAGCCGGGCTCGCCGGCCATGCCGCAACGGCACGGGTTCATCGCCGCTACCAGCTGGATGCGCGCTGGATAGGTGACGCGGTGGTTGGCGCGCGCGATCATGCAGTCGCCGGTCTCCAGCGGCTGGCGCAGCGCATCCAAGGTCTGCGGCGTGAATTCGGGAAACTCGTCGAGGAACAGGACGCCGTTATGGGCAAGCGATACTTCGCCCGGCCGCGCCCTGATGCCGCCGCCGACCATTGCCGCCATCGAAGCCGAATGGTGCGGGGCGCGGAACGGCCGCCGGTCGGTGAGCTTGCCTTCGCCGAGCTCGCCGGCCACCGAGGCGATCATCGAGACTTCAAGAAGTTCCTTGGGCGCCAGTGGTGGCAGAATTGAAGGCAGCCTCTGCGCCAGCATCGATTTTCCCGAGCCGGGAGGCCCGACCATCAAGATAATGAAGCTTATTAAATTCAACGGAGGTTGAAGATCGAAATCATTGTAGGGTATTAATCTCAATCTGGAGATTCCCACTGACCAAGCCGCTCGCCTATTCCTACGTCCGCATGTCGACCGATATCCAGCTGAAAGGCGACAGTTTGCGAAGGCAAACGGAGCGGTCGAAGAAATATGCCGAAGATCACGACCTGCAACTCGTCGAGGACTTCAGACTAGAGGACATCGGAGTCTCCGCATTCAAGGGGGACAACGTCTCCTCGGGCGAGCTTGGCAAGTTTCTGGGCGCTGTTAAAGCGGGCAGGATTCCGAAGGGATCTTACTTGCTTGTCGAGTCGTTTGACCGTCTGTCACGCCAAAAACTGAATGCATCGGTGGCGCTGTTCTTCGACATCACCTCAAACGGGATCAATCTCGTCACCCTGTCGGATAATCAGCTGTACAAGGCCGGGGAGGCCGAATTTACACAGCTGATAATGTCGATCGTTGTGATGGCTCGTGCAAACGAGGAATCTGAAATCAAAAGCCAGCGTTTGTCGGCTGCGTGGGGCGCCAAACGAAAAGCAATCGGCGACAAGAAACTGACCGGATTGTGCCCGGCGTGGCTTGAGCTATTGGAAGACCGAAAGAGCTTTGGCGTGTTGGAGGATCGAGCGCAGATTGTCAGGCGGATATTCGAGGATAGCGCGAGCGGGCAAGGGTCATTTGTCATCACCCGCCGACTGAACGATTTGGGCACACCAGCCTTTGGTAGGTCAAATGGTTGGGTGCAGTCCTATGTGACCAAGATTCTACAGACCCGTGCGGTTCTCGGCGAGTTTCAGCCTCACACCAAGCAGAATGGAAAACGAATTCCTTTTGGCGATCCAATCCCCGGCTACTACCCGCAAATCGTCGATGAAGAACTGTTTCTCCGAGCGCAATTCGCTAGGGGCAAACGCCGAATCGAAGGCGGAGGGCGTAAGGGGGAAGCGCTGCGCAACCTATTCACCCACCTTGCTAGGTGCGGGTACTGCGGTGCGCCTATGCATTTTCTCAATAAGGGGTTTGGGCCGGGCGGTGGAACATATCTGAAGTGCAGTCAGGCACTACGTGGCCTGGATTGCGTTTCAACCACGTGGCGCTACCCGGATTTTGAGAGGTCGTTCTTTCTGTACGTCAAGGAGATCGATCTAGGCGAGATACTCGCTGCATCGGCCACCAAATCGGATGCAATCGCCTTGGACGACCGACTGACCTCGCTGAAGGAGAAACGTAAGCAGTTAGAGGTTCAACGGGAGCGAACCTACGCTCTCATTAACCAAGCGATCTCGATCGATTTCGTGTCGGCGAAACTGAAGGAATGCGAAAACGAACTGGCTGAAGTCGACGTGCAGATGGCCGATGTCGAGCTACTGCTGTCCACAATCCGCGAACAGCAGTCGATTTCGCCTGATGAGCTGCACCGTTTGATTGACCAGCTTCAAGTGACAGAAGGTCCCGACGCGTTCGCACAAAGGACAATGCTTGCCGGCCGTTTGCGCGAAATCGTCAGCGACCTGCGATTGGATGTTGAAGGTACCAAACCCCGGTTGAAGAAGGCGGAAGCGCTCTTCGATCAGGCAGGGACCGATCCGATAGAGCGCCAGCGCAGTCTCGAAGTGATCGAACGAACCAACATTGAGGCAAAGCGATATAACCGCAGCTTCTCGGTCGTTCTTGCCGACGGCGTTTCCCGCAGGGTCGTGCTGAATAATGACGACCCAACGGATTTCGTTGCTGAAGTCACCGTGGATGCTGCAGGCAAACCGGTTGGCACGGATCGTGGCCTGAACCTACAAACACTATTCGGACGAGCATCGGAATAGTAGTGCATCGCTGATAACAGGGCACGCTGCGGGCGTGGCAATTTTCGGGCGGAACAATCGAATTGTGTGGGAGTTCGTGAGGTCCGGTTGGGATCGCATAAATAGATGGGCATCCCAGAACCGTCATTACCTCAGAACCGAATTTCCCTTCAGATCCTTTCCCTTTTCTCAGTTTCAAATCGGTCTTTTGAACCGTGCCGACGGCTATCCTCGCACGACTTCAAACACCTCAACGCAATTCCACCCATCAGACTCGATGGGTCTATATCCTTGTGAAAGAAGGCGAACGCACATGCTCCAAAGCCACTCACACACCTCTCCACCCTCTATCTCATCTCAATATGCATCCTGGTTCGATGACAGGATCGAGCAGTTCATAGAGGCTCACAGAGGCAGATTCGAACCCACCTCATTTTTCAAACAACGGAACGGGTTCTTCATCACGATCTCATTCGATCAGGGGCGTCGCAAGCAGCGGCTAGAAGGTTCCGACCTAATCGACGGACCAGGTGCCAAGTCGGTGATGGACACGTTCACAGACCTGTACAACTTGATCTGCCGTGAACTGATTGGACGGAATTACCATCGCCCTTCATTCCATGATCTCAAACCTCTAGCTATCGGTTGTCTGGACATGAATGGATCGAGATACTGGAAATCGATGGGACAGCTAGAGAACCCACATATCCACTCGATCTGGATTGTCACCGAGCAAACCAGAGATGGATTTCTAAAGTTATTTGCCGACAAAGAACGGCTTCTATCCATCAAGGAACGGTTCTCGATTCGAGAGCTAGATATCCAGCAGCTCGATCATGACCATCGAAATTCGACGGGTGACAGTCGTGCATCATCGTACATGGCGAAATTCATGGTGCACAATAATCACGAGCTTAAGGTCGCTGACGATTTCAGGGTGCTGCCAATTCAGACCGACAAAACGATCAACTAAGACAGGGTTCAGGCAGGGTGCTAAGAAGCCTGAAGGCAGGATAACTACGGGTTAGATCAGGCGAGGCCCCAAACCGAGGAATTCCGCTGAACGTCGTGACACCCTGCCAGGATTTACAGAGCTAAGAAATTCTCGGTAAACCCGGCGTGTGTGTCTTGGTGGTCGTTTCTCACCGAATAGCCTCCACGTACAACCCGCTCAGTTTTCAATCCTCATCGTCGCCATCTTCATCATCGTCATCGGGCTGCTCCTCGAGGCCGTCAACACCGACAACTTCGATCCAATCCCAATTCTTAGCTGTGACCTCGGCCGTGAACCGGTCCATCAGCGGAATCGGAACCTTGTATCCAGGCTCTAGCAGGTCAACGAGATCGCCGATTTTTACGACTTCCGCCGTGAAGGCAAAGTAGAACGCCTTGGTCTGAATTCCGCGCATATTCGAAGCAGTGACTTCCACATCGATTACGAACGGACCTTCCTGGTGGGGATCGATCATCGCAACTCCTTCGAACTCCCAGGCGCGACCATGGCGGAAATCGGCGCAATGGGTCTCAATAACGGGACTACGGTCGGGACCAATAGCAAACTGCATATCATGCCTGCCTACGATCGACGGCCGAATGGAATTTGCATCGAAGCTAATGCCATCCAGGAAGGTTCTTGGCTTGGGGGCAGGTGGGCCAAAGATCGGGTAACAGGTGAAGCGATTGTGGAGGGAGCCACCCTTGCCTACCATTCTAAGCACCAAGCTCTCGGCCTGCAAATTCCCAACGTTCTTGAGGCAGAATGTGAATGGAACTTGAGCGTAGTGAACCTCAAGGAACCGATGGACAGAGGCAGTGTATCTCGGAACAATCTTGGTCAGATAATCGCGATAACGACCATCGTAGCTATCGTCGCGGCGGAAGTTGAATGGAGAATCATCCTCCTGATTGGGGTTCTGTCGGATCACGCGAGATGCGATGACCTTCTCGGCATTTTCAGGCATTGGTTCGATCCGGAAAAGCCTTTGAGGCTGAGCCAGGCCAAAATCGAGTGAGACCTCGATCTTAGGCTGAGCCGCCTCCAACTCACGAACACGTAGCTTCAGCCGCTGAACTTCCTTTTCGCTTTCACTCGGTTCCGGGTCGAGAAGCCAGTGATCCGGAAGTCGCTGACGCCTCAAACCGTGACGGGCAGCAATCGATATCGGATTGGTGTCGTGGCTGAGCAGAAGCTTGCGATCGTTCGGTACATCCAGTGCGTGAAGTATCTGGGCGACAACACGATCATCGCCCTCATCACGATCTAGGTCCTCGAACAGTTCCCAATTGATACGTTCACATCGCGCCACCGCTATGTCGACAGCGGGAGGTCCTGCCGCGATTGTATGAGGTGCGGCGTTGTCAGCAGCAGGAGCAATGAGACGATTGAAAGCCCTGGCACGCTTGTTGAGCCGCCCATCGCGCTTTCGCTTGTCAATCTCGGCGTTGACCTGCGGAACGACCAAGATCAGGACTGGTCCTTCGGCATCAAGCTCTGCCCAAGGCAGCGCCTCTAGCGGCTTTCCTTGCAGCGCGACCATGCTGTCGATGAAAACGATCGACGAGTACTTCGTGTGATCGAACGCCGGTTCCATGCCGGAAGCGTATCGGCAATCCAGCGATTCTGCCATTGGATCATCACTGGACAACAGAGCGGGACCGACCGGGACACTGGCGAGCGCTGTTTAAGGGCTTAACGGTTTTCTCAATTTATTTTTCAAGGGTACTTGCGCTGCAATTTTGTCGCACCCATTTAGCCGCAACGCTGACAGGGAATCCTCTGCCGGCGTCCAACGGAGGGTCCATTTGCGCATGGCAGAAACGATACACGCAAAATCACAACTCGGCAAAGTCGGCCTCAGGGCCGCAAAGGAACACTCCAGCGACGTATATGTATACGCTGGACGAATAGACGAAAGAGGATACGTAGCGCTTCGCAACGAGGTGTTATTCGCCAGAAGATCGGAAAAGGCCATACTAATTCTGATCACCCCAGGCGGCTCTGACGCCGCTGCTTTCAAAATAGCTAGACTTCTCCAAACCTTCTACGACAGCTTCGATATTTTCATTCCAGCACACTGCAAAAGTGCCGGAACGATCGTTGCGCTTGGGGCCAATCGACTTTGGATGTCCCCGTTTGCGGAACTTGGACCGATAGATGCTCAGGGCCTACAACGAGATGAACTCGGAATCGTGGATTCGAGTTTGTCCACGCAAGCCTCTCTCGAAGCAGTCATGCAGGCGTCCGCGAAATTCTTCGAAACGTCTGTCGCCAATCTCGTCCTGCTCAGTCAAGGCAGTATCAGCTTTAAGCTCGCTGCGGACATTTGCGGATCAATGGCTACCGACATTGTGTCGCCGCTGGTTGCCAGAATAGATCCGGCTGTGCTTGGTCGCCAGAAACGTGCATCGGATCAGGGGATAAAGTACGGGAGCCAATTGGCTGCGACGTCGGGCAATGCTGACGAAGGTAGGGTGGTCAGCTTAGCTCAGGGCTACCCCTGTCATGATTTCGTGATCGACTTTGCGCAGGCCAAAACGATGTTCCGGCACGTCGAGCGGGCGGAAGGGACACTTCTCGCGTTGGGACACGAACTCGGTGAAGCCATACTCCGGGCATCTGAAGGGGGCATAGAAATCAAAGTCCTCCACAGAACCAAGCTTCCAAACGCAAAGGAGGCGACAAGCCACGGAATGCCAGAGATTCCCGATGGCTTTCCGGAAATGTCCGACTATTGCGGCTCTCCAGGCGAAACTTACGCTGACTGGTTGGATGAAAAGCGCCAGGCAAACGATGACCAGTCGCCGGCCGAGGAAACCGCTGAGGATCTGAAAGCGGCATAACCCCTAGTTCGAATGTGACCGAGCCTCGCCCTCCGGGCGAGGCCTTCGGCATGTCTTTTTCGATCAAAAATCAGGGGGACCCCATTATGGAAATTCTCGAAGAAGCCGTCGATCCTGAAGAAGCAATCGATCCGGGCAGCTCACCTGCGGGGTCGCACTCGCCTGTTGGTGTGAACTGGCTGACACGCAAGCTGCGCTTGTCGATCAATCGGCGGTTGGTCGACAAAACTCCATTGCACGGCAATGCGTTTACCGATGGATTTGAGCCACATCAGCTCGATGTGAAAGGTCTGCTCGGAAATGTAGTCATCGCTGGCCACGCCTACTCGGCTGAATTCAGTGGCCCGCGGTCAAACAGTAACTTCAAAGCGTCTGATCTGCTGTCGGTTGACGTTGATGGCGGGATGACGCTCGATGAAGCGATCGACGATGATTTCGTCGCAGCATATGCGACGTTTATCTACACCACCGCCAGCCACACAGAGGCCAGCAATCGTTTCAGAATTGGCTTTGCGCTGGAACGGACGATCACAGACGCCAAGGAAATGCGGGCAGCAACGCGTTCCCTGATCCTGAAATTCTCAAGCGACGGCTCGACTTCCGATCCGGCCAGGATTTGGTGCGGCAACAGGCAAGCCGAGTACCTCTACTTCGACAGAGGAATTCCTGCGGCCGTTCTGGACGATCTGATTGCCCAAGGCATGGGAGCCAATCAGTCGGACAGCGCATTCGACAGGCTTGCATCGACAAGGTCCAAGCTGACCATTGCCAACGACCTAATTGTCATGAATTCCAGAAGAATTACCGGGTTTTTGGACGATTTTCCGCGCTCGGAACCGCTGTTTTGCCCGTATCACAAGGATAGGCACCCAAGCGCGTTCGTCATTCAAAACCAGCACGGACAGAAAGGAATTCGATGCTCGGCATGTGTCCAGAGTTTCTGGTCAACCGGATACAACGACCAATACGATTTTTACAGCTTCGAAAAGGCCGCCAACGCTATCAAGCAAATTCCGGTACCAACAGCGAAGATAGATGAATTCCTTTCATCAAAAGACGCTGACGAGCATCTGTCGGCAGCCACCATCACTTTTATCGACAGGGAACACCTAGAATCCGTGCCATTCCTGCCGGGCGCGACATTCATCCGCAGTCCGAAAGGCAGCGGGAAAACAAAGCTGCTGGTTCACCTGGTGGAGCAAGAGCGCGCGCGTATACTGCTTGTTGGGCATCGGCGCACGCTGATTAAGTCTATGTGCACTAGGCTTGGCCTGGATTGCTATCTGGACGACGAGGGCGAACAACCAAGCGGGAGGCATGATCGATACGGGATCTGTCTCGACAGCCTGATGAAGATCAAGACCGACAAGCCGTATGACTACATCTTTATCGATGAGTCGGAGCAAGTGCTTGCGCATTTCCTCTCGTCAACGATGAAGGAGAAGCGCCTAGCGGTCCTTCGCAGACTAATGCACCTTGTATCCAGTGCTAACAAGGTCGTCGCACTTGATGCTGATCTGTCGTGGAACACGTTCCGGCGGATATGCGAATGGCGCAAGAAACCCGATCAGGTTGGAGACAACCACCTGATCATCAACACCTTTCGAAAAGAGCGCGGGACCATGCATATGGTGCCGACAAAGACGCAGCTTGTTGGTGAAATTCATCAAGCTGTTGCGGCAGGAAAGAGGTGCTTTGTCACCGCCAACGATAGGGGATTTATCGAAAAGCTGGAGAAAGCGATCCTCGATAAGAATCCCGAGACAAAGCTGGTCACCGTCACGTCAAATACGGTTCAAAGATCGGATGACCGTATCCAATCTTTTGTGGCCGACCCCACGGCGGAATCAACGAAATATCAGGTCGTTCTCGCTTCACCATCGCTGGGAACCGGCGTCGATTTCACTTTTGAGAACGAGAACGAACGTTTCGACATCGTTTTTGGCATGTTCAACCCACTGGTCCTCACCCACTTCGACTGTGATCAACAGCTCGCCCGTGTCAGATCGCCCAAGGCGGTGCGAGTTTTTATCAGCCCAGCAAAATTCTCATTCGAAGCCGACCTGGATACGGTGACGGCCGATGCGCTGTCATTCGAGATGATGGGCCACCTGATCAAGCACTACAATTCCCATGGCCGAGTGGAATATGAGGATCATCGAGACAACGATCCGCTGCTTCGTATTGCGGCATCGGTTCTGTCGGTTGAACGCGCATCTAAGAACGATCTGAGAAACCACTTCGTCAAATACGTGCAGAGCCAAGGCTGGAATGTCGTTAACGTCGAGAGGAACGATGCTCTTTTCGAAGAGGGTAGTTTGGCCTGGCTCGCCGGCAGCGAACTGCACAAGGAGCAAGCTGTTCGGCGACTTCTAGAAGCCACGTCACTGACCGAGGAGGAATTTGACCAAGTCGCGTCGGCAATCAAGGACGACGATCCCATTGATGACGCTCTGCGAGCGTCATATTCCCGGTCAATGATCGAGCGCTTCTATAGGGAGGAGTTGACCGAAGAACTGATCAAGCTGGACGACAATGGCAAAATGAGGAAACGCGTTCGGCTGTTCGAGCAGTTGATCAACAAAAAGCTGCTCAAGGTCAGGCTGATGATGGCGGCCGAGTGGCTTCCCGGAGATAGCCGAACCGCGGTGCTTTTGCCAACCCACACGCAAAAGGAGATGATGGCTCTGGGCATCATCGCGAAGACCCCATTCTATTCCCTTGGTGAATTCCATCTTGATGTCGAGTGCGGAAGTGACCAGCTCGGGGATTTCGTCGCGTATATGCGAAAGCATGCTCTGGCGTTTGAAACGCAGTTCGACAAGCCGGTCCGTGCCGATTTGGACGAGAAACCTATGAGTCAGGTCAAGTCGATTCTGAAGATGGCTGGGCTATCGACCGTCAAATCCAGGACAACGTCTGCATCAGGCGTCAAGACCTACCTTTATAGGATCGCCCTGGATTCGTTCGCCAAAATGAAGGGAATTGCAGATCGTCGGGGGATTGTCCAATGAACATTACAAAATTCAGATGTATATTGATTGTCTGGATCAGAAGAATGACAAGTCGGCACAATTTATGTGTTTCACCGCCTCGGATAACTTCCAATTTATATAGAAAACACATAAATTGTCCCCACTTATCCTCCTTCTTCTCCCTCCCTTTTCTTAAATTTTGGCGTGATCCTGATTGACCAACCAAGACTCACACCAAAGCCGTTGACCTTCTCAGTCGTTCGACGGGATGCCGCTGTCGATCAACAAGGAAGGAGATCACAATGGCATTCGAAGGATTGAAGCTTGTCGCTACCCCGAAGCAGGAAGCGTCGGACCCTGCATCGAAGCGTCGGCAAAGGCTAGTCATGCAGATCGACCATCAGCTGTACATGGCCGAGCCGGAAAACCAGGGTCGCAAGTTCCGTGGCCGCTGGTGGACGACCGGCATCGACGGCAAGCCCACGCTGGCGATCAAGTATGGCAAGATTCCCTTGGAGCTTGGCAAAGGCAAACATGCGATCGCCTGTGCCGATATCGCTGGCGTTATCGATGCACTTCAGAAGGCCCGAGCGGCAGCTGTCGATGGCACATTCGACAGCCAGTTGGCCAGCGTGTCCGAGCAGGTCAGGGCTCGGTTCAAGAAGGGACGCTGACTTCAGCCGGAAACCACGACCTATCCCGCCTGAAACAGCGGGATAAGTCGAACATTAGCCGGCCTTTTTCCGTCCTGGGCTCAGGGTTGACGGCACGACTTCGCCTGGCTCAGGCTCCCGAAACAGCTGTGAAATGTGGATATCGAGCGCTTTAGCAATCTTCGCCAATGTCGTGATCGTAGGGTTGCGCATTCCGCGTTCGAGATAGCCAACATATGCCCGCTCGACGCCTGAACTGTAAGCGAGATCGTCCTGAGAGATGCCGCGTCGCACCCTCAGTTGCCTCAGATTCCAAGCTACCAACGACTGGACTTCCATCGATCGGAAGCAATCATTTGGGCTTGTCCTAAACCACGTAATATAGGACCATGATGTTGATTTGGGCGACGGGGGATGCTTCTCAGCCCTTATGATCAGAATTATCTGGGGGACCACGTGGAAGCAGCAGCGCCAATCAGCACGATCGACTGCCCGTATTGCTCTGAGCCGATCAATGCCAAATCGAAGAAATGCAAACATTGCGGCGAGATCCTCGATCCGCAAATGCGGGAGATCGAGTTCCTGAAGACCCAGAGGCACGCTCCTCAGGTGTTTATGAATGCAGGTGGAGGGGCGGCAGCCGCGGCTGCGTCAGGGATTGGGACTTTGAGACGCTTTCCTCACTGGTTCCACATCCTGCTATCGATTATTACCACTGGCCTTTGGGCACCGGTGTACCTATTGATGTATCTGTTCCGAAATAAGCGGTACTACTATTGAGGGGCTGGCTCTTGGGCGATCAGTTCGGCCGTTTTCTGCTCCGCTCTGCAATTGGAACGACGCTTCCAGCGCTATTCCTTATCGCCGGAGCTTCCGCCGCCAATGCTATGGACGCACTGCCGGTTGCTGATGGCGCCTATATGAGGTCAGCCGACCTGTGCGAACAGTTTCGCAAGGGCAACGTCGACTCCATTGAGTTCTCTGTCTCCAAGAGCGGGCACTACTACGAATTCCCTGAATCCGGATGTGTAGTCGCCACCGTTGAATCTCTGCGGACAAATCGTTACGCAGTTGATGCAGACTGCATAGAAGGCGGGCATCATTCCCAAGCGTCATTCATTTTGGACGTCGAGAATCCACAAACCTTACGAATTGACGGTGAGCAGCTGATCGCTTGCGAACAGCAATCATCATCTAGCAAGCCGGCAAAAAGTGCGCCGCTCCCAGGGATTCAAATCGTTCCTTCGGGCAAAGTGATCCCCCCCAAGATTGCAAAGGCAATCCCACCGGCAAAGCTGATCCGTCAGTGGGAGGCTGCCAATGAGAACTGTCGTGGCGGCTCGGGAGATGACCCCAGGACCCTGCAGGCCTGCGACGCGAGAGAGGCACTGTCCCGCCAACTTGAGGCTGACAAATGGTGCTACGGCAAAAATGGACAGTCCGGCTATCAATACAAATGGCACCGGTGCGGCAAGGGCTCGAACCATCACTAAAGTCTCCACCCGGTCTTTGTAACTCGAGGGCCCCTGCGGACCGTCAAAACACTGGTGCCCGGTGTGGCATCCCTTACAATGTCCCGAAAGACCGCCAGGATGCATATATGCCTAGCGCCTCAGGACTTGGTTGAGCCATTTTCACGGGCTTGTTGGGAGGAGCACTTTGCCAAAAACGGAGGAAGAGCGGCTAGCCGACGGGTGGACTTCGGCAATAATCTCAACGAAAAAACTTCCGGTGCCGCCTGAAGTGTGGGCGGCCTTTCTTGCAGCTCAAGACAAGCTTCTTCAGCCATTTCGTATCCACCCCGACTTGCTGGAAAGTCCCTATTACACTCGTAAGTTCCGGCTGGACGGCATAGATATCCCCCTCCCGATTAGTATGCCGTTTGGAAACCCGATACATCGCGCTCTGGTTGAGACCGGGTTGGAATGCCATCGATGGACCGCTCGTGCAGCGTTCCCAGAGTGGGAGCGAGCGGCTGAGCTAATCCCCGGGGTGACCGAAAACGACAGATCAGCCTATGCCGGCGGTTATGCTCTGATCAGCCTGGTGCTGCTCTTCATCAAGCTCATGAATCTGTACGTTCCGAACCGAACGCTCATTTACAACCTTTATTCGACAAATGTTCGCGTTGACGCAATCGGCCGTGAAGACCTGACTGCGTCGGTCCTCGCTGTCTCGAAGCTCGTGAAGCGCTCGTTGACGTATTCCGGAGAGCCAATGAATCCGGACGTCGTGTATGAGCAGGCCCAGATTCTCCTCCATATCCTCAAAGCTGACCGAGCAGCCCACCAGCCTGCCGTCAGCAAAAACAGGGGAATTAGCTTCGAACGGCGGTGCGTTGCAGCCTTGATAGATGCCGGATTTGAAGTTCAAGAGACACCGAAGACTGGGGATTTCGGCGCGGATATCGTTGCCATGAAAGACGATTTAAGTTTCGCAATTCAGTGCAAGGACACGTCAAAGCCTGTTGGTGTGAAGGCTGTACAGGAGGCCGTTTCTGCTCGCGCACACTATGGGACCGACTATGCGGTTGTGTGCGCGAGTAGTAGCTACACCTATGCCGCCTTAGAGCTGTCGTCATCCAACAAGGTGGTTCTATGTGGATTGGAGGAACTCGCTCGAAAGCTTGATGGCCTGTGAGTCGGCAGACGTTGCCATCGGCATATTCGAAACCACTGTGCTAACGAGCCAGGAGGCTCAATCTCGCTTACGCGAGTTTTTGCTGCCAATTGCTATACCGCGTTTTCCGAATGCCCATTCTCTTTGTCGCTTTGGCCTTGCAGCAGTTCGCATAACGCTGTGACCGCGTCGTCAATCCCCTGCTCATTGCGCTTGTAGAAAACTCGTGTCCCAACCTTCGTTGCACAGACCAATTTGGTTCCGGTGAGCCAGCGCATGTGCAAGCTGACTGACTCTTGCGTGATACCAAGTCTGCCGCAGATTAGCTTGTTCGTCAGCCCGGTCTGCCGCGCGTTGGGAACGTCTGGAAAATGCAGTTCCGGCCAGTTCAGGAAATCCAGAATCTTCAGCCTGCTTCCACAGGCCAGCGCCTTGATTACGCGAGCGTCCATTGCCGTTCTCCATCACTTTGATCCGATGGGCGGCGCTTTCCCTGAGCAGGCGACTATCGACAACGGCAAGGTGCTGTTTGTGACGATATGAGTTCCTTCCTCGAGCACGCCTCCGACCGGGCTGTAATCGAGTACAACGCAGAGGCTGGACCCGTGCTGACACCAGCTGAAAAATTTCCTCTTGCGCAAATCCCCGGCACTGCACCGCACTGCGAAGCAGCAAGCAGCACCACTCGTTTTTTTTTGCGAGAGGTGCGCCCATGGAAGACCCGGAACAAGCCCCAAGAAATCATTTGACCATCAAAGTCGGTGAGACATTTGAAAGCCTCGGCTGGAGGGCCTTTGGGCATATTGGCGCTTCTAGCATTGCTAGTCGTACACGGGATCGGGCGCTATTTCGGCCTCTGGTAGAAGTTGTCGGAAGGGAACCAGACGGCGGGAGCAAGCCCGAATGCAAAAACGGGGGCAGAGCCCCCGCTGCAGATCATAACACTGTCGGCTATTTCATCGGAACGTATAGATCGATCCTGAACCGTACGCTGACGTCACGGTTACCTTGACGCCGCGACGAACCCACCGCCCGCCAAGATGCTCGATGATCCAGCGAACTAGCCGGCCGGCATATTTCTTCATTTCGTCGGTGAAACCAGCAGTGCCAACATGGCGAAGCACAAATGGCTCTGTAGCGATAACCGGCGGTCGCGAGGGAGCCGCGATCACCGCACCCATAAGCACGGCGACGCCGAGCCTAGAAGTCAGCAACTCGAAGATACCCTGTCCTATGGATGTTTTGTGGGCGTTGGCGTGGGAGCCGGGATCGAAGACGAAGTTGTTTAGGTTCGGATCGCGGCTAAGGCTGATTTGGTCCGGTTGGTAGTTGTTCGGCATAGCGCCACTCCTTTGATGAGGTTGCTCAAACTGAGCGTTTCCTTCGCGTTGATGCGTAGGCGCATCCTGCTAAGGAGAGGCGTCATATACGCGACTTGTCTCCAGGATGCAAGACGTCAAATAGGACGCCTGGCGCCTGCGCAGAACCCACGACCCAATTCTTATTAGTTGAGTCAATCACCCCCGCTCGATGGTCGGGGGCGTTCCCGGCGTCGCGCTAAAATTATGAAATTAATTTCACCTCCAGGCCGTTGCCGACTGCGGGTTCGACACGGAAGGCGGACTGGGAGATAGCCGCCATGCATCACAATCGAAATAGCCTACCGCTCGACCCTAGTGGGTCTGAGCAGTCAATTGTTGCCCTGCTCGCGCGGAAACACAGCGCTCAAGTCCTGTCGATATGGCCGAATGATCGCATCTGCGAATACCTGCTCGCTTCAGACAGCCGCCGACACACTTGGCATGCCTGGCTAGCTGCCCATGACACGATCAATGTGGTCGAGACTTATCGGTTTTTGTCCTTCGCTAACTCCCGGCAGATTCTAATAGATGCATTCGGCTCCTGCCCTCCCGGCATGATTTCCGCACTCGGCAAGTTGGGACCGTATGCAAGGTCGAAGCACGTCTATGTGGCGCTGCATCAAGCGCTTATGGCCGCTGGACCGTTGGCAAATCACGTATGTCAGGCAACGGAATTCCGGGACGACGACATTCTTTCACTAGCATCGGCCTCGACGATGCCAGTGTCGAACCGAGTTCTCCGCTCGCTGCTGAAGTGCAAAATACCCACCCCGGAGCTGGTTGAACTGCTGTGGGTGATCGCGCGGCTGTCACCCATGCACGATGAGCAGCGACTCGTTCGCGCCATTGTTCAGGGCCGCCAACCGCCTGCAATTCTGGCAAACTTCTTCAGTCTGATGCCGTTCCCCGACCCGCCGTTTGAGCAGATCGGCGCGCTGACCCCGATCACAACGGCGGAGCAGCTTCGGAAAGTCGGGAATGAGTTCGACAACTGCCTGAGAGGCGGAGACGAACTCGCATACGCTGTCGCATCAGTGCTATCGGGCCATCGTTACTTCTATGCCTGGAATGGCGATCGCCCTGCTCTCCTAGCATTCTGTAGATGCGGCCTAGCAGGGTGGATTTTGGCTGAACGGTCTGGTCCGGCTAATTCCTGCGTTCCGGAAGCTACGATGGACAAGATCGCTGAGGAGCTGGCCAGCGTCCCTAATGTCTTTGTCGGCAGACGAGGCTCAGGAATGTTGGAGTGGATTTGTGCGAAATGATCTCGGCCGCCGCCGTTGAACGTCGCCAAAAGCTAGGAAGTTTACAGGAGAAAGCCCTTGGCCGACGAGACCATCAATCTGATCGGATTAACTTCAGATATCGTTTCTGCCTACGTCAGCAATAATCCTTTGCCGGTTGCGTCATTGATCCACAGCGTGAACCTCACGCCTGCGGTTAATCCGAAGAAGTCGGTGTTTCCTGACTACATCGTCTGCCTCGATGACGGGAAGCAGGTTAAGTAGTTGAAGCGGCATCTGATCACTCACTATAACCTTATACCGGAGGCCTACCGTGAGAAGTGGGATCTTGGGCGCGATTACCCTATGGTGGACCCGAACTATGCTGCGCATCGTTCAGCCTTGGCCAAGTCGATGGGGCTTGGACCGAAAGCAATGGACCCAACAAAGCTTCATCCAAGCGGAAGGCAAAATAGGCAGACCGTATAGCACGCAAGGTCTGTGGGCGCTTCTCCGATCACACCATCATGGCTCGTCAACGAACCGGCTAGGCAGTGGCGGGGCGTCACCATCAATGCCCGGGATCAAACACTTAGACCAGGTCCGGATACGGTTCGCGTTTAGACTAGGCCGTGTCGAGAACGTTTGACGCTGGCCAGGTTTCCCACAACACGACAGGCAATCGTCGGATCGCGTCGTCGGCGAGATTCAAGTCATCGGCAACGTTGCGGGCTTGAGCCCGGTTAGGACATATGCGGACGTGTTCGCTGGTCACGTGCAATACGTTCACGTAGAGGCCTTCTCGAAACCAAACCTGCCGCGTCTCGTCAACGTAGATCACCGCGTCGGTACCCTCGCCCTTGAAGGCGAGAGATTTGAGTTTGAATCCTGCCGCCAATAGCGAAGCTGCGACGGTCAGCGGGTCGCCCATGCGCCGGCTCATGCCTTGCTCGCCCGCGCAGTGCGCTCGGCCGGCGTCGCATGCTTCCATCGATGCAGTTGCGTGCTGATCGTGTTCTTGCCGCAGCCACCCGCCGTCAACGCCGCGAGCGCGTCCTTTCGGGCGACCACGCCCTCGGTCTTCTTTGCCATCGCGTTGAGTGACGCCCAGATGAAGGCCACAGGATTTTCGATGGTCGACACGCGCTCGCGAGGACGGCCCTTCTCGGCCACCTTGATCGCCGCCTTCACCGTATCAACCTCAACCTTGAGCGCATCAAGCTTGGCGCGCAGGGTGGTCACGTCGACGACCGCAACTACAGGAGCCGACGCGGGTTTCGCCTTATCTTTCGCCTTAACTGCCTCCGGCTCGGTCTCGACGGCGGTTGCTGTTGATACAGGTCGTACGACAGGCGTAGTCATCGCGATGTACCATCGCTGCGTTTCGGCGTCCTGCCCGATGATGAAATCTGCCGGGTTCAACTTCTGACGGAACGCGTCCTTACGTGCATTGGCCTTGGTTGCGTACATGTTCAGCGCGGTCATTGGCGGGTCCTTTCGTCGATGTTCTATTGCATCCACTGGGGCATATACAACCTACAGTTGCAGATCAAGCCAATATGCTGTCAATCGATGAGAACCGAAGGATTAATCGTGTTCCCTGCGGCACAAAAGCTGATCCAAACGACGTTGATGCAAGTGGGCAAAAATTGCCTGCTACACAGCTGGGTCGTGAGCATCACGACGACGATGTCGGCCGATAGGTCGATAGGTTCGCACTACCAGAGGTGCTTCAGGACAACGTTCGGAAGCCTTATCGACCGGACGGATTCCGCCAGCATGACAAGGTCAAACAGGTTCAAGATGGCGGCCAGTCAGCAGGCGAGTGGCGAAGCTCTTGACCGTCTGAGCATGGAACCGCTTGCCCGTTGGACTGGTCGCACCGATCTCATTAAGCTCGCGAGCTATCTCTGAATACGACATGGCCGGCCATTCGGGGGGCAAGAACCTTTCAATGTGCGCAGCGAAGGCAATGGCACTTTCTCGGTTGGCCTGGGCCAGTACCTTGCCGTTCCGCCCAAGCACCGTCCCTCTTCGTTTTGCTTGTGCCAAAGCCGCCTTGGTTCGCTCCGAGATCAGCCGCCGCTCTTCCTGGGCCAGCGCAGCAAAGATATGTAGCTGGAAGTCGGTCGCATGGGGCATTTCAGCGACGACAAGCTGGACTCCCTTCTCCATCATCGATGCGATGAAGCTGACACGGCGGGAAAAGCGGTCGAGGCGGGCGATCAACAGCGATGCTCCCGCCTTTTTTGACGCCATCATCGCTTTTGCCAGTTCAAATCTCTGATCGTTCCGG
This sequence comes from Mesorhizobium sp. LSHC412B00, assembly GCF_000503035.1. Taxonomy (NCBI): domain Bacteria; kingdom Pseudomonadati; phylum Pseudomonadota; class Alphaproteobacteria; order Hyphomicrobiales; family Phyllobacteriaceae; genus Mesorhizobium; species Mesorhizobium sp. LSHC412B00. The sequence continues at coordinate 896,025 of NZ_AYWB01000001.1, forward strand.
CCCGATTCCACCTCGACGAACTCTGCGACCAGCGACCCATTCGCCTCCGCAAATTGCCGGACCATCTGCTGCTGAGCGTCTAGACCGAGCCCTGACCGAGACTGCTTCTTCGTGGAAACCCTGTAATAGCCGACATATTTCATGGAGCCTCGTCAAACATAAACGCTGGTTTATGTTTGACGAAGTCGGCCGAAAAGTTGCTCAGGGCAACGGCGTCACTTTGATGTTTGGTAGACGCGGATGGCTCTCGGCACGGCTTCCGCCGCTATCCAGGCACAAGGACGTTAGAGATCGCATTGCGGCTTTCGTCCAACGGAATTGTCTCCTGATAGCGAAGCTTCTGGCTCTGTTCGCGCGCCACCTGGCGAGCTAGATCATCCATCTCAGACGAGAGTGTAAGGAGCCCGCCAAACTTCTCCTCTTTGTCAAAGATGCGGCGCGAGCCGTCCGGCACGTGGAGTGTGCGGGCAAAATCCTTGTTATGCCACAGGTAGTCCAAGAAACGCTGCGTCTCGGCTAGCACCGCCAATTCATAGTAGACCGAAGTGCGCAGAACTGCCTGATTGGCGTGGTACATGATCGCCGCTATGTCGAAGCTGGGTAAGTTAATGTATTTGCCATCTTCGATCGCGTCGTTCTTAACGTTCTTGGCTAGACGAATCGACTTTTTGAGACCTCCTTGGGCATCGTTTTGATCGCGATCGTGCACCCGGCCGATGTGGAGAAACGGCAGGTTATCGACTGTCTCAGGAACCTTCTTATTCAGAATGGTGACCCCGCGATCACGCTCGTTGCCCGATGACTGATATTCGTCGGTGTCGTGCCAGTGCGAAGGAACAACGTCCACCGGCCTGGCCAATGATCCGCCGGAAATAGCAATTGCCTTGCCTCCGGAAATGTCCACGTCAGCGGCCGGGTATGCGTTGATTAGAACCTTCTCGGCTTCCTTGCGTAGGCGGGTTAGACGCCCAATGGAGGTATCCGGCGTAGGACTAGTGTAGTGACCTAAGCGGGCCTTCAGACCGGTGAGGCGATAGGTGTAGAAATCGGCATCTAGGTTCAGCAGGTCTACATCACTGACTCCACGAATATGCACGTTGAGAGGAACCGAGCCTTGGAGCCGGAACACCACTGCAAATCCAGCGGCGGTTAGCTTTTCGCTTAGCTGCTTGCCTACCCGCTCTGCAGTTTCAATACTGACTCGGGTGTAGTCTGGGCCAACCTCTTGCATCGCTCCCAATGCGTACCGCGTGTATGGCTGAGTCAGGGCTCGCCTCTGCCAGCTCTCCTCCGAAATACTTTTCTGCAGGACGTCAGATTGCGCCGCCGTGCTAAGCCGACCAAGGCGATCAACGCCTCTGCGGCGAGTGTTCAACTGTCTCAGCCGTTTTTCGATATCAATGGCCATTCACAACCTCCGAAGGATCATCCGGCCGAATGTGTAGCGGCCGTATCCATTGAAATATTCGCCCTCGCCGGACCGTGTGTCCTTGGAGAAAGTGATCTCAGCCGACCCACGGTGACCAGTCAGTTCCGGTTGACCCATCTTTGGTTCGTTGGTGTAGCTATAGAAAAGCCTAAACCCGTCTGCTTCGTCGCGGATCAGAGCCGCGCTGGTGCTGTTCGAAGCGGATTGATCAGTTTTCAGTCGGACTCGAATTCGATCCCACGTCTGGACGATTGTGATCTTGGCCTTCCACTCGAAGTTGGTTTTGCCTTCTGTGTTGATCGACTGACCCGCGCATTCCCATTCGCCCGAAAGGTCGGGAACTTTTAGGAGCTTCGAGAAAATGCGCCACCGCCAGGCAAAGCGGTCGAGGATCCAGTACAAAACGACAAACACTGTGCCGGCTCCTGCAAGAGAAAGGACAGACGGCGGAATATTCGCAGAGACACCGAATGCTTTCGCAAGGTCAACCGCCCACAGCAAGGCAAACACTACCGCAGCGGACACGCCACCAGAGATGATACCAAGGTAGTGCCCAATGCGAGATCGATTTACTCCACCTAGGACTGTATATTCATGTTCCATAATGATCCGGTTTCTTGCAGTATTCGTTCAAATCACAGCGTTGTAAAATGTGCCAACGAGCGAACGGGAGTACCCGCCGATGGGATACTTAGAACATAGCATTATTGCTGATTCGCTCCACGGGACGGAGTCGAAAATGTCTTTCGGATCGTGAAAATTGGCGATGGCACAGATTTCGATGGTGCTTTGATTGGTGGTAACCTGACCCAACGGGACCCGTAATGCGGGAGTTGAAGGGTAAGGCCTGCCACACACACTCTTCGCCGCAATCGTGTTAACGACAACTTGTTCCCGCAGCGGCATGCTTTCCCCTCTGACCCAATCGCGCATTTCTTATGGGATGTAGAGCTAGCGATTCCCGCTGACCTCCGCGACCTGCGCCCGCAGAGTAGAGTGAACCTCCAACATGGGTGGTAGAGTTTTTTGTCCTCCTTGGGCGATCAACGCTGCAATTTCGGCGGGGGGCGCTCGATCAAGAATGCCGAGCCCGAGATTGCGCCTTTTGAAGGCGTGCAGAATCGACAGGAAGGGCAGTTTCAGGTCATGCGGCCGACAGCACTCGCCATAGCGTCGATCTGACCCGCAGCTGCAAAGCTCGGTATCCTTGAACTGGGTTAGCCGATAGTAAGGGTCAGACTGCCCGAGATCGTCCGGCATAGCGTGCTGACGTCCAGGCCACCGATCAAATACCGCCAAGTGGAGATGACGGAGCACCCATACGCTGTAGAGGTCGAGCAGCGTACGCAAGTCGCCGCCAGGCGACCAAGCCTTGTCGAGCGTCGGGTGATAAGCGCACACCGAGCCATCAGGAAAATTTGTGTGTCGCGGGCCGATCCACTCGACATGCCCGTCTTGATCCCAAAAAGCCCATCCGCGCGGCTCCACCGCCGATGTTTTTGGCAAGGCGATAAGGAATATGGCTTCCCGTCCTAGGCCCTCTACCACGCGGCTGCGAGCGAGAAGCCATACTCCATAGTCATCGGGGATGAGAGTTGCGCCGGGGTATGCCCGTTGCACATTCTCTAGCTGCCCGGCGTAGTTGCCGGCGAGGCCGACGATCCGTGATTCGGCACGGGGCGCCCGTGATCGATCGGACGACCTTTGCCGTCGGGTGGACCCTTGCCGTGATCGGGCTGCGGGTCCTCCCGCTCCTTGCTGTTGCTCATTGCTTTTCTCCTGGACAGTCGTTGAGAAGGGCTGTGGATCGAGGATAACGATGCCCCCGTCCTTCACCCGCACGGGCCGGCGTGCGTCCAAACCGTCGCCAATCCGCTGCAACTCAGCCCGCACATCGTCGGCCAACGACGCTTCCATTTTGCTTGCCGATGTGCGAGTCTGTGTCACCAGCACAGGATGCATATTCGGGCGAAGCGTGTCAAGGCGTGCTGATCGCACAATTGGTGAACATGGACGAATTCGAAAAAAAGCTCGTCGGAGCGGTCCGCGAGAAGCGCGAACGTGAAGGTCTCAGTATAAGAGCACTGTCGGGGATTGTGGGGATCAGCTTCTCCACCTTGGCCCGCATCGAGCGGGGCGATGGATCGCCCGATAACAATTCCAAGATTAGGCTGCTCGAGTGGCTCGGCCCGGACGCCGACGAACACGAGCTTGGCTTTGACCGGGTGGCATTTGTCCACTTCCGAGCCGGAAAGAACGCGTCCTCCGGGACCGTACAAACCCTATTGCAGGCAGCCGTGTGTCTTCGTCAGCACTACGCTAAGGGTGACATAACAGAACCGAGCGGCGTGCCGACAGATGGGGACGTTATCGCAATGTCTAAGGAGGAACTGGAGCAGACAGCCGAAGATTTCCGAAGAGACTTGGGATTGAAGAAAAACGATCCGCTGGACCCATTCTATTTGGTCGTTGACTCCGTGACGGTAGAGAGACTGCAAGACTCATCTTGCATTCCGGGGAGAACAAAAATCACTCTTTCTGGACCGTCGCGCGCCGAATGGTCCGCGATGAGTGTTCCGTTAAATTCTGATCAAGATAGCTGGGTTGTCTTCCTAAACGACTACCATACTGTTGAGAGGCAAAGAGTAACGTTGCTTGAAGAATATTGGCACATTCTTTCCGGGCACAAGCTAACAAAAATAGCTAAGATTGCTGGATCCTTCGGTCGGACATATGACAGTGCTGAGGAGCACGATGCCTATTTCCTGGCATCGGCCACTTTGCTTCCGAGAGACGCGATTAAGCGTATGGTCTCGGATGGCAAAAGTGCCCCCGAGATCGCGTCCTTCTTCGGGACCTCACCGGAACTTGTTGAATATCGAATAAAGCGGCTCGGGCTATGGCGCGATCATATTGGAAAGAAGGTGAGCCTCACCAAACCCTAACGACGTTTACAATGCGTCTCTAGGCGGGTTCCGATCAACGAAGAGGAAGCTGCCCGCAGCGTCGAAGGCGCAATGCCACTCAGTTTCGACGCAGGCGATCGCGGGACTTGAGCATGACGCGACGCCCTGGCTAATGTTGCAGATCTAGTGTCAGCGAAGTAGCTCCGCAGACGCACCTGTCGCAGACATAGGTCACGCACTTGAAGTGGCTGTGCAGGTCACGCAGCAATCCTAGAAGGCCAGGGCGATTGGCGACACGTCGCGACAGTGCGCGATACTTAAGCTCGGACGCTTGTAGCTTCGGGAAGTGCAGCCTGATCAGACGACTGGCGTCGTCGTCACTTATGGCTATGGCAGATGCACCCTGGAAGCGTTGTTCGGGATTGAGCAGGTCAAACCCAGTGTACCCGCTCTCGTCGATTCGGAAGCACTCCAATTCGGCCTTCCTCCATTCTCGAACGACATTGTATCCGAGGCGTCAGTGTCTCACCGATCGAGCTTGATTAGAACTGTCACCCTGACGCCGCCGTCGGCCTTGCGCAAACGCAGAAACTTAGTGCATCTTCAAACCGGGGCCTATGGGGGTCGTACGTGCCTGAACGAAAGCAGAGGACGGTCTACGTTGTGGCGCGGGCCTTTCTGCAGGGCTTGGCTTTCCAACAATCGCGAACCTCCTGCCGGGGCTGTGGCCGCGATTGGAGAGGGCAGGCATCGATGCGGAAATCGCCGACGTCATTCGCTTTCATCATCCCGATTTCAACGCGGAAAGGCTTGAGACTTACCCCACAATCGAACAGCTCCTATCGGAAATGAGGGCGAACGCAGATCTCTTCGTGTCCACCCGTCCGGCAATGGGTAACTTTACCAGCGACAAGCTGGAGGATCGACGCGCCAAGCTGCTGCTGGAAATGGCGGGTTGGTTTCATAGTCTGAAAACGTCGGCCCTTAGACCGAAGCCCGGTTGGTTGCAAAGGCTGACTAACGCAATGAGAGATCAACAAGCATCGATCATCTCGTTCAACTGGGATTTAATCCTAGACGACCTGCTCTTCGGAGAATCTCTGGACAAAGGGAGCTATGGGCTAGATCGTCGCAGAAGGGGACCACGTCTTATCAAGCCGCATGGATCGCTGAACTGGTACCGAAGCGATACGGCCGGCCCGCTGGCGCCCGAGAAGAAGTTCAGTCTCGCAGGATCCGGTGCCGCAGAAGTCTTTGCCTTTAGGCCGCTGCGGGAGGTGCATTCCAAGTCCGGTCGCCAGTATATGCCGTTGATAGTACCGCCGGTTTACATGAAGCAGTTTGAGGGACCGCTCTTTCAGAGGCTATGGCAGGAAACTGTTCAAGTACTCAGCACTGCTAGCGAAGTCCGGTTTCTCGGGTTCTCTTTGGCAGAAGCCGACTTCCATGCAAGGTTCGTGCTGAGATGCGGGTTTTACAACCAAGAGCACGGCGCACTTAGGAGCGACACCCGGCGCGACGCTGCGACAGGTCGGGCAAAGGTTGTGGTAGTTGATCGATCGAGCGGGCCATTAGCCAGAATTCGCGCAACAGTCGGGTGGGATTGTGAGTTTCATGAAAAAGAAATCTCTGCCTGGATAACAGACGGAGGTCTAGGCTCTGGCTGACCGTGCCGTTCTCAATGACGGCTCGGGGGGTACTCCGGCGCACGGGGTCGCACCTCTAGCGACCTTTTCGAATTTCGACATGGTGCGCCGATACGGTCCACCAGCAACGGCTCCAAGGTAACCACCATTTCGTCGGTAAAGAAAGCTTCAGGCCTCACGCCCACCGAGAAGCATCTAGCCAAACTGGCTGATGATACGTTTCTTGATCTCTGGTCCTGGCCCAACGTGTTCAAGAAGGCAGGCAAGGAGCTATGTGACCTTCTCGTGATCTGCGGTGACGATGTGCTGATGTTTAGCGACAAGCATATCGCGTGGCCGGATGCGCCTTTCGAACTCGCATGGAAACGCTGGTACAGCCGGGCGATAGGGGAATCCGCCCAGCAGATCCGCAAGGCGGATCTCTGGCTGAAAAAGAATCCGCAAGCGATATTTGCGGATGGCAAATGCGAAAAACCCATCCCGCTGAAGTTGCCGCCGATCGGGCAAAGGCGTGTCCACGGCATCTGCGTCGCCTCCGGCGGAGAGCGGGCCGCTTCATCCTACTTCGATGACCCGGACGGTACATTCATGATTATGCCGTCCCTGCGGGGCAAGGACCATGTTGACTTCACCCTGCCGCATCATCGGGCTTTCTGCATTGGCGACGTCGATCCCGATGGTCCGTTCGTCCATGTGTTCAACATGGCAACCCTTGATTGTCGTTATGTCGGAATTCGACACGATTACCGACTTCACGAAATACCTCAACGCGCGCGCAGATCTCATTCGATCGGGAAAGTTGTCGCTTTCACCGAGTGAAGCAGAGCTGGTGGCCAACTATCTGTTGATGATGGAGCCGAACGGGGAGCATCGGTTTCCTTTGATTTCGGATGTGAAGGGTGCCGACGCTGATGCTGACACGGCGATAGCATTTGTGCAGGGCGAATATGCCTATCTCGTCCGCTCCCCGGAATATCAACGGCGATACACGGCGAACCGTATCTCGTATGAGTGGGACCGGCTGATTGGCCTTTTCACCCATGGGGTCCTGAACGACACCCAATTCCGAATCTTAGATACCGATCCCACCGTCGAACTCGCTGAACGAGCGCTGCGCATTATGGCGAGAGAAGACCGTGTGCAGCGCCGCGTGCTCGCCGAGGCGATCATCGGTGCCCGGGAAGCACTCGAAGTGCAGAAGATGGGGCGGCTTGCCCGCATCGCCGTGACACCTGATCGGTCCACAGGTGAAAAGGTCGCCTATGTCTTTCTTGTTCTCGCCGGCGTCGATGAAATGGTGCAGGAGGACTATCGCCGCGTCAGAGCAACCATGCTGCAGACATACTGCCTCGCTGCCTTGCACGACGACCGGGATCTGAAGCTTTGCGTTGGAATCGCTGTAATGGCGATCTCCGATAAGGGAGACTCGGAGGATCTCGTTTCCTATCCGCAGCAGGAGTGGACACCTGAATTGCTCGAAGACCTGCGCGTAGCTCGCGATAGTTTTGAAGTCCTGCAAAAACCCCTCGAATTGAAGACGACGGCAATTCATGCAAGCAGTTTCCCTCCAGATCCTGCGTTTGAAGGCATGAGCCGGCAGCAGCGTCGCGCGCTGGAACGTCAACGGGCGAAGCAGCAACGATCGGCGCGGCGATCGCGATGAGATGCGCGGCTATAGCCCTGCCGCTGACGATAACGACCCCGTTCTGGACGTCTCTCGTTCTCAGCGAAACGACTTCAGGTCCTGGCTGCGTAGACATCAACGACCGAAATGAGGTCGACTCCCGCAATCGGGACAGTGCAGGGGACCGTAAAATCCACGGCGAAACACTTGAATTAATGTCGCAACATCAAGCGCTGGCCACCAGATCATGCAGCTTCCCACACTTGGTTCAGTATCCTCGCTGCGAGGGCAGCTTTGTCTTGGGCCAAGAAGCGGCCATAGTGTTTGGCCACCNCACACTTGGTTCAGTATCCTCGCTGCGAGGGCAGCTTTGTCTTGGGCCAAGAAGCGGCCATAGTGTTTGGCCACCATGTCGGGCGTGTCCTGGATGGCGTAGCTCGCCTGCTCGTAAGAACCAGTCTGCTTGAGAATGTGGGGCGCAAGCACATCACGGACATTGTGCCCGGCCATCGATGGGGTTTTACTGCTACCAGGTCCTAAGATTGGAGAGGAGGGTGGTGAGGTGATCGAAGACGAATGGAAAAGGACCTCGCGGTCAATTGAGACGGCAACGCCGTGAAGCTACCTATCGGAAAAGAAATGCCGGGGAACTTCTTCCAGTTTGACGTTGCCAGCGTAGCTGAAGCGATCTCGCTAGCTGAACGATTCAGGGCCGCAGGTCGATATCGCTATTTCCGAGGTCAACGTAATGCTAAATGGCGCATGCAATCGAGTTTCGCTCGTCGCACAAAGAAGGAAAAAGAAGAAGAGATCAGGAAACTCGATGCCTTCTACAGTTGGGTACGCCACTCGCCAGAGTTACTTCCCTATCTTAAGGACGACGAGAGTATTGTTGCCACTGCGCAACACCATGAAATTGCAGCTACCATTTTCATTGATTTCAGCACGGAACCCACCGTCGCGGCATGGTTTGCCACTGACAACGCCATAGTGGGTGAGTATGGCGCAATTTTTATGGTCAATCCGGATGACGTGTCGAGCGTTTTTAAATCAATGACCGAGAGTGGGATCGTAATGCGTTTCGTCCAACCAGACATTGCGAACCTGTGGCGGTTGCAAGCGCAGCACGGCTTATTCCTCCATACTCAAACGGATGTCGACGGGATTTGGCCATTTGACCGGATCGTATTCAATCAAACCAGCGTCATTCCTACTATTGAGAGGCGAAGGATTTATCCCGATCGTCAGAGCCATCTGGAACAAATGATCGATCAGTATCGCCTGCTTGCGGAGCGGCAAGAGAATTTCAGAGACCTCGCCGACTACGGCGTTAGACGCGGAGCAATTTATGTCAGAATCGAAGATCCCCCGGACCTGACGCCGTCGGATCTTGTGGTGCCAAAATTACCCGCAGTTCTTTTGAAAACCCCAGATGAACGATGGCCCTTGATGGACATTGATTCCGCTCCGCCTGTTCTGTCACCGAGCGAGCTTCGAACTGGAGGCAAACCACTCCGGGAAGTCGTTAATATGCGTCGTTCCAGTGCAGACTTGGTGACAGTTGAGCCCGACTTTACCCGTCACGAGGGCGATTCTTTCCAAGCCTTACTTAATCGGCTCTGGACCGGGATGCGCCCGCATCCATACACGGGCAATCAAATCACCCGCGCGGTTTCCAAGTTCGCATGCCTATATCCGGCATTTCAGAAGTTCGACCTAGGGAAGGGCTTCGGCTTAGATGAACTAGCCGACTCGCTGGTCGATGACGCTATTGAAATCGAGATGGCGATAATTGGAGGAGGGTCAACTCGTGCCTATGTCGCCTCGGGGAGCCTATGGCAAACGCTAACAGAAGCCGGCCGAGACCTACTAGGTTTTTCCCAGAACCCAGGACGTGAGGCACTTATGGTGGCCCTCGATCCGTACTCTGGTGGTAGTCTGCGCTTGTACGACAAGCGCGCGCTGGTAGATCTGTTTTCAGACCAAATAGTTCCTTGGCAGATAGTCGTTGAACGATCCGTAGCCGCCTATTGGCCAACACACATCGCCACACTTGGCAGGCCTTAGTCCAACTCCTGCTGTTTTGTATGGCGGTACCATTGTCCTGGCCCGCTTCCATGCGGCATCGCAACCACCAAATAGTTTGGGGGAGTTCTGGACTTAATTCACCTCAACATGCAGATCGTCGGGCTGGCCGACAAGGCGGTGGCCGAAAGCCGCGAGCGCGTGCAGGCGGCACTGCATGCGTCGGGGCTGTCGATGCCGTCGAAGAAGGTGACGGTAAACCTGGCGCCTGGCGATCACCCCAACAAAGTCAGCCGGTTCGAGACAACGAGAATCAAGGTTCGTGAGGGATAAGTGGACGTGGTATCGAGAGAAGAGCTGTACCAACTGGTCTGGTCCGAGCCGATTATCAAGGTCGCGGAGTGGGTTCGAGGTGTCAGGCATAGGCGCAGCATCCGGACAAAGAACAGCCTTCCGGCTGTTTATAATATATTCCACTCCACGGGACCGGCTGGCATCATCCCATCCGGCCACTTCTTCTCACCCGTCCCGGATGTCTTTCCTGGAAGGCCGTTTAGGATCAGCACAGGCACCGCTTGACCCGATTGAAGCCAAGCCGCACCAGTGCCCCACGACGCGACCGAACCTCCGGCAGTCCCGAAAGCTCTCGGCTGCGCTGCCGTCCACGTCGTGGACAAAACGCCGTCATCAATATCCACATTGGCCGTTACACCACCGCCACGTATTTCGAGATTTATCACAATAACCCTCCTGCTGTTGTAACCGGCCCCCAGTCGGTAGTCTCCCAAACGGTAGCGATTTCCGGTGAGATGCAACGTTGCACATCATCGATAGCTTTAATGCCTTTCACCTTAACGCAAAGCGCGAACGCGCCTTTCAGCGATGCTAGGGCAGACACAAAATCGACGTAAACCAACACCACGACAAACGTCGCAGCAGCAAGCTTTAGGCAATCCATCATTTGATCCACAACATATTGATCAAGGTTCGTGGGGTAGTATAGGTAAGCGTAGGCGATGTACTGCGCTTTCCGCTCGCTTGCTGTGAACTCTGGGACCGATATTATAGCGCACCCGATCCTGCGGTCGTGCCAAGTTACATCCACCTTGTATTGGGGGTACTCCATTATCGTCCCCATCTTGAAAGGCTTCGATTCAAGATGGTTGCAATCCATCTTCCTGCCTACATCCTCAGCTATGGTTTGGATCATGGCCTCAGGCGACAAAGACCGACGTGGGTCATTCATGTCGTTTCGGTTGACTTGTCGCAGTTTATCCGTCCGTATCGGCTCGGGTCTCGACCGCTTCGTTGCACTAAGCTGTTTCGCCAGAAGACCGTCCTGCTGGGTTTTCTCATCCCAAGCCCCGCCGTGGTCATCCTCAGCTAGTGTCCCGCCAATGCCGCCGCCCAGAGTTCCGTGCAAAAGATCATCTAGCAACTGTCTAGGCTCAAACATAGGAATACCTAGCTTGATCACCTTCACTGCGTAATACGCAACTACCGCGTACATATCTTCGCTGACCCCCGCAGCAATGCCGCGCATAATCTCTGGAGCAGATGACGCCCCCACAGGAAAGTTTTCAAACGCTTCGACGACCTGAGCGGCAAGGGTCGCATCTTGTATGTTGAGGTACAACCTTGCACCGACACTAACCGAAAGACTGTTTCGGATCGGCACGTTTAAAATTGGACTAGCGACTAACACTGCGTTCCGGTAGATGCCAAATGCGCGATCTTCTGATGTATAGACATCGACTTGGCTTGCGCCTAAGGCACGGTCACTTCCCGCTCTCTGAAAGCCAGCCGCTAGGAAAGCGTCGCCTTTAGGGTTGCTTTCGATCTCATTTCCAGGCTTGCGCTGGTCATCTATAAGCCAATTTAGAAAGGTGTCGCTGACCAAGTCTACTGTTATAGTAAGGTCTAAACTCATCATTACCCCCAAAAATAGCACGCCGGCCGTGCTTGTACGATGATACAAGCTATTTTCGTCTTTGCATTATAAAATCGTCGACTCGAAGAAACAGTGTCTTTTCGATAGTGGGGGCAGGGCTCCGCCCTCCCGCGCTTCGGATTGCCTTCCGCCCAGCTTCACTACGTTGCAGCCGGTTCCCCCAAAGGCACCCACTCCGCCTGCACCCGCTTTTCGCCACGAGGCAGGGGTGCGGTGCACCCTGTCCTGCACCTAGACGCACCGGGGCCGCCTGCCAGGCTTTCTCAGATGACGGCCCAGCCTTAGTGGGCGACCAAAAGGGCGAGCAGCATGAACAAGGCGCCAGCGAAAACGCTCTGAGCGAACGTAATAAGGCGCTCGAATCTTGGGGATGAGGTCTTGCCGATCCAATCGTACAGGATGGGCACGGATGCAAGAATCATGATCAAGACAAGCAGGCAGACTAGAGGCTGGGGCATTGGCAGTTCTCCGATGGTCAGGAGATCCCGCCTCTCAATTGCCGCGGGAAACTCCATGACCGTTGCTAGGTCATCAAGTTTCCGGCGGCTTCCTCATGCCGAACCTGTGAGAATCACGGCCCAGCTGCTTCCGGTCTATCGTATTCCCGCTTTAAGTCGGGTGTACCTGTAGGGTGGGGTACCATGAGGAATGCTCTGCCCACCGTCTAGCCATAAGATGGTGAGGGTCATCTGTTCCGTCAAGGACTTGTACGTCTGGTTCCCCGAGGTTGCTTGCGGCGCTCCAGCCCGACCGGAAGCTTGTTCGTTCTAGGTAGACCTTGTGCTGGCCTTGGCCGCTGGGGTTGGGCGCCATGCGGAAGCCCTTCGGGTCGAACGCAACAGCGAGCAGGACGCCGTCCTGCCGCATCCTCACGATGGTTTTGGACGGTGAGTTGTCACCCATATTGGCAATCTCCCGCAGGGTGATGTGTCCCTGCCGTATAAGCAACCAGATGGCCTTCGTCTTGCGAGTGTTCTGCCGCACTGTTGGCGCCGGTGGGCGAGGGCGGCTGTTGAACAGGCCGCCCAAGATCTGGGAGAGCTTCATGATCGGCGCCCTTCGCAGCGTTATCGCGGGCGGCACCATCAAGAGCCTCAACAACATCCTTGGCGGGGGACGGGGGCGGGAGTACGCGGTCAGCGTCCTTGCCGAAATCGACAAATCAAAGGGCACCAAAAACGACCTGACGAAGTGCGCTTCGCCAGCATCATTGCCCGCCATGCGCAATGCCGCTGCCATGCGCCTTTCCATTGACGCCCGCCAGCATGTCCACATGATAGCCCGCCACAGCAAGGATTGAACGAAACCCAATGCTGCCTTCAAATCGGATACCGGCGCTACCTTGCACGGCTTCAGGAAGCTCTGCCCGGCTTCGCGGCGCAGGTCGAATGCGTCTACAAGGGCGAAACCATCACGGTAAAGCGCGACGGGTTCATTGAGACAGTGGTGCACGAGCGCAAGGATTGCCTTGGCACCCGTTCGGATGCCGACATAATCGGGGTCTATGCGCAGATCTCCGACGCCACCGGGACCGCCGCGTTAGCCACGTCGTTACGATGAATCGGACCGAACTGGACAAGGTTCGCGCCTGCGCGAAAGACGGCTCCTTCTGGAGCAAGTGGTACACAGAAAAGGGCCAAGGTCGCCTGCCTCCGCCGTGCCTGTAAACTCCACTTTGCGTCGTCACGCACGACCTCGATGTGGCGGACAATGACAACTACGACGGCTCAGCAGCACGCGAGCAGGCCGCAGACAAGGCCGACAGCATCAACGCCCGCCTGACCGGGGATATGAAGGTGGTCAACGATGAAGCAACCTAGCTCCCAGCCAGAACGGCGCCTTGCCACGTTCGGCAGGCGCTTCCACGCAGAAATGCTCAGCGCGGTCAGAATTCGAGCCGGGCTAACCGATATGCAGCTTTCGTCGGCTGTCTTCGAGGGCCAGAGCAAGGTGCGTTCAGACGTTGCCGCCTTCGAAGCGGGGCGTGCTCATCCAAGCGTTCGAATTCTGGTGCGCCTTTGTGAAGTCCTAAGATGCAGAATGGATGAAATCGCGCCGAAGCTTGACGCCAAGCCATGCCTCGATGAAGGCAAGCTAACCCTGTTCGATTTTCGGGACGAGCGGCGTACTTTCAGAAAGGGCGCGCTACTTGATTGGTGGACGCTTGGTCACGGGCGTCAGAGAGAGATGCATCGCTTGCGGCTGAATGCGACGGCGTTCCTCTCCAATCAGCCTGGTGAGCACGTCCAGCTCAGTCAAAATGCAGGAGATTGACGACCGCAGCTTATTCTTCGGCGTAGCGTCGTCGTCACCATTGCCGGAAGGGATGCGCGTTGGGCACAGCCGAGCAATCCGGTCCGCGATGTCCTGACGTTCGAACGAGCATCCTTCCCAATTATGGGCGAACTCATTTCGGATTTTCCGCAGGTGTTCGAGGTCAGTGAATTGGTCCCGCGATAGCAACCCGAGGGCATGGGCGCCCTTCGTGCGTGAGGACAGTGTACCGAGGGGCGCGTTGAAGCCGTCCAGCAACTCGCTGGAAGATTTAACGTCGACCAAGTAGGCCCGAATAAGCCACCCAAGAAGATCTTCCGCAAACGCGGCAGATGTCAGGACCAACCCGCGCTCGTCTTCATCGTGCAGCAGGTTGGTAAGCCGGTTCAAGCGGTCGTGGAAATTCTCCGGTTGCGGCACCGAGCCGGGCAACGCTGTACCGGGCTTCATTTGGCAGGCCTGATTTCTAGGACCATGTTGTCGAGCCCTCGAATAAGCACATAAATGCCCGCAGCAATCTGCGCCAAATAACCCATGTTTTCTTTATCCAGCGCGACGACACCGGCGCGATTGGAAATCGCAAATATCAGAAGCAGAACGGCAAACGCGACCTCCAGCAAGCCGTACAGCTTACGCCTATAGGTCCTCAGTCCATACAAAGCGAACGCTGCGGCAATGGCCTGTATGAGAGCCTGGAATTTCCCCTGCATTCCCCATCCGACTTCCATACCCAGCAAAGCTGTAAAGACGCTGACCACCAACCCGATACCCATAAACCAAAGCCCTAGAGTGAATTGTGGGCTCAGTTCCGGCAAACCGCTTTTATTGGTCTCGCTCTCCGACATCTAATCCCCTCGTTCCGCTCAGGGCGAAAGCGGCAGTTTCCAATGAACGTATGACGTTCCAAGCAACAGGAGGAACCACGGCAGAATTGAGAACATAACAGCCAGCGTGGCTTGCTTGAGGTAATCGTACTTTAGCGCCACGATTTCGGAGTTACGCCAAATCTGGCCCATCACGTCCCGCTTGAGAGCCGCCTCATCGAGAGCGCCGTACTTTTGAAGGTAGTCGGCTTCCGTAAGCTTGGCGATTTCCTTGAAATAGACGAAAGAGGCATGACCGCCCTTCAGGTGTGGAAACGCGCAAAGATAGAGATTGATGATTGTCCAAGCCACGGATGCGAGGAAGACAAACGCGGGCGCCCCAACCCACCAGGTCTTCAGGTCATCAATGGTAAGATTGACGGCGGCGAAGGCTACCTGTCCCGAAACGATTGCGAATAGCGCGGACACCTTCGAGTCGATTCGCGGGAAAAACCCCATGATGCGGTCGAGCTGGCGCTCCGCCACCTCCAAGCCGATTTCCTGTTTGTCGGTCACAGCGGCCACCAGAAGTTAGAGCGATAGATTGTATTGTTATCCATCGCGGTCCAAGACCGCGCTTCCCACATGTTCCGGCCATCGGTCGCCAGCTTGGACTTGTCTTCGAGCTTGTCGTAAACCGCCTTAGTAATCCACGTAGAATAGTCATGTGGCAGGGTGCACAGCTTTGCGGCCCAATTCGGAGCACGTCCAATCCACACCAGGTCGTTGGCACCGCGAATGCCCGCCGCTGCGACACGCATAGTTGAGGTGTCGATTCCAACGGTATGATGCAGGACATAGCCTTCATCAGGATACTGCTTTTTCAGTGCCGGCTGGATAAGGGATTTGCAGCACCAATTTATCTTCAGGGCCGTGCGCGCAGCCGAAGAGTTCTTCATATCGCCAACGTAGACGGCCATTACCCTATCGCCATCGTAGGCTGTTATGGACCCACCGTTGTCACGGATGATTCTGGCGGCACAGCGCAGGAAGGCCTTGTAGACTTCGGCCGAGAAAAAATGTTTGTGCGTATCAACAAGCTTAGTTGAGTCAGAAATGTCGGCGTAGAGAACCGTTGCCTCGATATCAATGCCATCATTCCCGAGTGTGAGGCTATTTTCGCCCGGTACTACCGTGCCGTCGCGTTTGGACCACTTGTCCGCAAAAATTGCAGCGACTGCCGTTTGTAGGTCATCTTTCAGTGCCACTGCCAAGTCCCCCTAGCAGAACACATAGAGATAGCTTGGGCGTTTTTAAATAACTGGCTGCGTTAGCCCACAGAATTAGTATTTCGCAAAAGCATTAGGCGTCACTTTCCGCCGCCACTTCTCCCAACCACTACCCTTGCTGCGGTCGAGCGCATAGTAGACCTCACCGCCAAATTCCTGTGCCATCCGCTCCGCCTGGAACGGCTCCTTGAACCGAAAGCCCAGATATTCACGGTCATCCTTCCTGATGAACACGTGGTGTTCTGCGCAATTCATTTCGTGCGCCCGGCTATGGGCGGGGTCATAGTTCTTCTCGCAGCAGTTCTCCCAGGGGATGACGGCTTGGTATGGGTAGACGCGGTCTAGGCAGGCGTCGGAATTGATGCCTTTGTGGCGGGCGGGCATGGTCGGCTCCTGAAACCGCCCAGCTTGTCTTTTCACGGACACCTTTTTGGTCCGGCAGCCAAACGGTGACCGAACAAAGCACAAATAGGTTGGGTGGGCAAAAGTCGACAATGCCGTCAGCATCGACGAAGGCGCTGCTGTTTAGGAACCAGAAGAGACTCCACGGGAAACACGGCGCAGTTCATAGTTGCCGAAAGCTGCGGTTTTGCATCCGCAGCCAGAGAAGCATGGCAGATGCCACGCTCCGGTAATTTTCTGGCGGTCGAGCGACAGCACGCCCTCGCACAAAAGCGAGGTGTTTCGCAGGTAGCTCGCGTCGAAATAGAGTTGGAATTCGACAGTCCTCGCGAAGACGGATCCCGTCAGAGCGAAGCTCCGAGGCTCCCTGTCTTGACGGGGAAAATCAATGCCCTTGCCGTCACCCTCGATGACGTCTGCCCCAATGCGCAGACACATGCGGAGCCGAAAATTAAAGGGCGCGCCCACATGAGTATACCCTTTGAAGCTTCCCTCCCATTCTCCTTCACCGGGAAAGCTCGAGGCATCAAGCAAAGCCGTAAGCCATGGAGGGGTATCGCGTTCAAAAATAAGCGCGCGGGGCATAACAAGACTCCCATGATTGGATGGCGGGCCGGCCCAGCCGCGATCGTACGGCAAGGCCGGGGTTTTCAGGGGCTGTCATCCTGCGGAGGGGACGGCGGGGGAGCGGCAGTGGACGGGACCCCGGGGTAGCCGCCGGGCACCGGGTTCAGCCCCGGTTTGCCGCCAAGCGAGCCGACGTTCACCGTATTGCAGCTGTTGCCGTCCTGGCAGGGCGAAATGTATTGCCCATGAGCCGGGGGGCTGTCGGTATAGTTCTGAGCCGAGGCCGGAACGACAGGGAGCCCGACCATGACGCCGACGGCGAGCATGAAATAACGCATTGTGTTCTCCGGATGATTTCGAGTTAGAAGAGGGTTGTCTTATCCTGGCCGCGCACTGCGGGGGCCAGGATGCTTGGCTGGTCAGAGGATGCGCCCGCGCAGCATCCAGAACGTCGTTCCGTTGGAGAAAACGCTCTCCGTCCAGCCCGTCGGAGCAATGGTGAGCATGTTGGCCGGCATGACGGGACCTGAGATCGTGCGCTCCTGGCACTGCTGCAGATTGGTCACGGTGACGGGGGCGTTCTGCTGATACTGTGCAGGCCGGATAGGATAGAACCAGGCGATGGCGCCTCCCTGACCGTCGGGCTGGACGCAGATCGAGGTCGCGCGGTCCGAAGGCTTGACGGGCGGGGTCTTTGCATCTCCCGGCATGTTTTCCGCTCGGCAATCCTGGGGGTGTCCCCAACAGACGGGAAGGATCTCCCCCGGGTTCTTCACAATGGAATTGAACGTCTTGTTGATTCCCCTGCCTACGGGGGCGATGTGCTTGCTCCACCAGTCCGCGTGCGCAGGCTCAAGGCCAGCAGCGAACAGAGCGGTCGAGATCACATACGCGGCAACTGCGATCGATTTGATGGTCATCTTTCTCTCCCGTTGGCTTCGGCCTACCCGACGCCTACAGTCGATAAGGCATCCAACGCCGATCGAACTTGCCGAGATTCCAAAAACAAATTTTTTCTGCCTATTAACCGACTGATTCTTATGACCAATTTTTCTTAGAGTCCGCCAGCCTCGGTGACGCGATTGTGACTGGCACTTCGCTCGACGCCTTATGGGCAGAAGGGAATCGAAAGGAGTAGCTCGGATGCAGTCTTTGGAGCACAGAATCCGCGCACTGGCTTGGAAAGCCAATCGGCGAACCCTTCCCCGTGCCGGCCGGATTAGAGAAAGTGTGCTCGACGAAGTCGCGACTCTCCGCGATTCGGGCCGATTTGCCGATGCGACTGAATTGCTGGAACGCCAGCCAGCCGAAGCTCTGGCACAAGACCCGGTAGCGCTTAATGGCATGGGGCACCTGCGGCTTGGCCTTGGTCGCGCCGAGGAAGCGTTAGCAATGTTTAGGCATGCCGAGGCAGCAGCATGTTTCGATCAGGCCAAGGCATTGATCAACCAAGGACACGCCTTGATGGCACTCCGACAATATGGCGAAGCTGAAGCGGCCTTTGAAAAAGCGAAGAGCCTTAAACCGGACTGGTTTGTGCCCTACCTCATGCTTATCTCAGCCGCTGAATGGAGGTCGACCGAGCAGGATCGTTTCAAGGTGCGAACGGCCGTTCATGCATTGAAGGGCAGTCGTCCCGACTGGTGGCGCAATGATGAGTTGTGGTCTTACCTTGTGGAAGATGCCGACTATGCCAGAATTAGGGAGTCCGACGAATTCGAGATTTTGTTTGGAGATGGACTCAGCAAATATGAAGAGGAGATAGCAAAATGAAGAGCTTTATAGTCGCATTGGCCCTTGCTGCACTCACCGTCTTTGGCCAGGCGTCGGTTGCGAGCGCAACGTTGCATGGTCCAACCGTCTGGGATCTTGGAAAATAAGCTAGAGTTTAGGCGAAAGGGCATCAAATGCTCAGGCGTGAACCCAATGCTGACGACATTCATCTGGCGGAAACCATGAAAGGGCGGCGTGCGGCCGACTTGATTGAAGCGACGGAAGATTATTTGCGCCTTGCAATGCGCGATAAGTCGGATTTACAGGAGTCCATTCGTCCACTCGTCGGTGACCGAGCCGCAGAGATCGTGGACCAGGTTATCTCCGACGCCTACTATGGGATTCTCGGCGTTTTCGGACAACCTTTGCAAGCTGACAAGATTGTTTTTCGCGGCGTCCACGGCTTGCCGATAGCCTACGAAGGCGTGTTACGCAGAACCAATCCCTTGAGACGGCCTGAGCCGGTGAGCCTTGCCTTTTGGCTTCGCGATGAAATCAAAAAGCGATTTCTTCCTCGCAACGCCAATCGTTTCGTGCCACTTGAAAATGGTGAGGGCGAAGTTGACCGGCATATTCAGACTGCGTGTGTCATCCCCGACGAATATCAGGGTTCCGACGCACTCATGCGCATCGATTTGTGGAAGGAATTGAAACCGTTTCTGAGTGTCCTTCCCCCGGAGGACCGGTTTATCGTTGAGAGTGTAAACGGCTTGCACGAAGATCTCACATTCGCACGCGCCGATGACCTCCGCGAGCGGCTGAGGCGCGCCGGCCTTACCAGTCGTGCACGGGTTGCCCAGATCATTCTTCAGATTCGCCACCCGGATGCGGGCTTGCTTCCTGCCACGAAGCTGCCGATCACTCAGTTGCAAAACCTTCAGGTTGCGGCGCTGCTCGGCGTTCACAAGAATACTGTTGGCAATCGTTTGAAGAAGGCGGAGGCTCTCATGCGCGATTTGGCTGTTGCTTCTCGACAGACCGGTTGAAGTTCCGCTTGAGCGTTGGGATCTTCCGGATAGTTGCGAAATCAAATTTTTAGAGCTTCCGTAAAGAGGAGCCTTTCGTCGTGGGTTCCCATGACGTCATCGTGTCTTTGCCAGTCGCGAGACAGCATGCATGGTGATGCCGCGAACACAGCGTTGGAGAGGATTGTTGAGCGGATTGAGCCAGCCAACGAGCAACTGACTCGGACCCTCTGGGACGCGGCGAGTTACATCGACAACGAAATCACATCTTTCGCGAGAGGGGGTCGCCCACCTCGTTGGTTATACTACTGCATTATGCCGGCACTCTAATAGGAATTGTTCCACCTCATAATCCATATGGCGGGGCGGATTAATTCATTCTCAATCAGCGCTGTTTGTCGGTCGGCAAGCCTCGCTCACGAATCGAAAAGCAGGTATTCAGACGCCGTAATTGCAGCCGGCATCAATGCGGCGCGTGCACCTCTGCCAACGGGCGAATTGGGGTACCTATAGCGATGAGTGATATCAGCGAATGGTATTGGCGCATGCGGATGGGATGCCGCCGCGCTCGGAAGATCGGGAAGCGCTCAAACGGATGGCACCCGAGCTTTTCGGACCGAACTCCAGCAACGAGCTCGATTTCGGCTACGACTTCAAGGGGCGGTTCTGGGATGGGAGCGCATTTCGACAGGAGGTTAAAAACTGGCTGCAAACGAAGGAAGACCGTCCGCTTGTCACCATTCGTGACGGAACATGCCCGCAGCAGGATTGTCCCTTAAGGCTCGCCGGCAGACCTGGCCAAATCATGAGCGGCCGATGCGACGCTGATGACGGCTCGATCGTCATTCAGGTGATGACGGTAGCCGGTGGTTGGAAGGCGAAGGCCGACGCCTTTTTCGACATGGCGCGAAAGGTCCACGGTGGCAAAGGGCGGATCAAGGATATCTCGTGTCCCCCGGTCTGCACAAGGAGGTTGCGAGCAGTAACCTGCCGTTCCGGTTCGGCCCCCGTTTCGGTCATTGGAAAAAATTGGCTGCGGATGATCGATATAGCGTAAAGTGTTTAATTAAAGCATTCTCAACGTGGTGCGCCCACCAGATTCTGCCCGGGCTGCTTCGGCGTGAACGGCAGCTTTGCGCCTCGTCGCAGACATTCAAGTAAGCTTTGTTTTCGCCGAAGAGCGGACATTGCCCCACGGATGGTCGCTGAGCGGCTTCTTAGCAAAAGCAGACGTACCCCGAGGATCTCGAGTAGAGGCCGGGTACGGGTTGGGATACTGTCGTCGAAGCGCCTAGGGAATATTGCTGCGTATCTGCTGTGCGATCGCAGCAACCTTCGTGCTAATTTCCTCAGGCGTCGCACTCGGCTGCCGGTTGGAGTCGATGGTAACTAGCTCCGCGCCCTCAAGTGCTGCGAACGCTTCGATGATCGGCATGCCCGCGCGCGGAGCGCTACACGCGGTAATGACGTAGTCGAGGTGGTGCGGATACAGTGCGTCTATGTTCTCCTTGATGATCTCCGCGCTGTCGCCTGAGCTTGCAATCCCGATGCCGCATTTTGTCCTGCCAAGCTTGAGATACGTGATCATGAATATATCAGCGGGGCTATTGGTTGTAAGGCCGCAGCCAAGAAGCCTGGCGGCTTCGTGAATGGCGGACGTCTTACCCGAACCCTTCTCGCCTTTGACGACTATCACCTTCGGCACTATTAGACCCCCGTTTTGCGAATACATAATATTGCGCTGGGCAAGAGTGAGCGCAATTTATTCACAAACGAAGGGCGCAAGGGTGGCGAAAAGTCAATAGATCAAAGTCGCAAATTGACCTTTGTAACTCAAGAACTGCCGGGCCGCATACGGCCCCAATTGCCGTCATTCCGGATCGGAGTTTGGACGATGGCGATTTCGCGTCCGAAAGCGGACGGTGGGCCATCGCCACGCGAGAACGGACTGGGCTTTCAAAATTCTTAGTTTCCTGATACTTTAGCTTTAGTGCGTCTTAAAGCCAACAAAGGTTTTTTACTCACCCACTGGCCAGAGCACGGGAGGAGCACATGCGCCGCTATGATGGTTGCCTCTGGATCGTTTCGCTCTCTCTATCGATGCTAGTCTCATCTCCCTCCTCAGCCTTCGACATTTCAGTGGGCCCTGTGAGAGTTTGTGACACCTGTGGCGGCGGTGTGGTCGGCGGAACTCGTATAGACCCGAATCTTGGTTCTGGTCCGGTTATCGGAGTAACCGTTCAGCAATTCGGCGGCGACACCCTAACGACAATTCAGAAGGCTGCCAACGACACTGCCCGGACCTTGAAAAAAGCCAATGGAGACGTTCTCGAGACGGTGAAGAAGGCTGGCGAGGACACTGTTCGCACAACATACAAGGCAGCGAACGATGCAACCGCAACTTACGTCAAGGCATGGCGTGACGTCGGTAATCAGGGAAAAGAAAGCTTCGACGATGCTGTCGACGCGGGAAAGGCAGTGGGCAACTTCGTAAAGAACCAGGCCAACGATCAGCTCACCCAGGCAGCCGCTGCGGCTAAGCGCCTTCGGGACGGAAAAGTTGTCGATGCGATGTGGGGGCTCGGCACTGAGAAACTGCAGTCAAGCGAAGAAAATTTTGCCAAAGCAACACAGGAAAGCAAGGTCGTCAACGCTGCCGCTGCCACAGCTGCTGCTGCGTACGGGGGGCCTGCTGGCGCTGCCGCCTATGCTGCCTGGTCAACTTACCGCCAGACCGGAAATGCTGACATGGCACTCCGCGCCGGGCTCCTGGCCGCGCTGACCTCGCAGACCGGCGCAATCGGTGATATGCCGACCGGTACAACCGGCGAGATCTTAAGAAAGTCGGCTGTGGCTGGTGCCGCAGGCGGCTTGGCAGTTGCCGCTGCCGGGGGAGACGAACAAGCGATCAAAGACGGATTCCTAAAGTCGGCGGGAGCCGTCATCGTTCAGGCGGGCACGGACGAGGTGACGGCCTATTCTCCGGAAGCCAAAGACGCCTTTGATACCGTTCAATGCCTATCGGCCCGAGACGTTGACTGCGTCTCCAAAACGACGTGGGCTCGAGACGCACAGGGAAAGATTCTCAATGACGAAGAGGGGAGGCCGAGGGTCGATACCAGCAAACTTGACCCTAGGAACTATATAGGCAGATGGAGCCAAATTGACCCTTCGTCGGCGGAAGGTCAAGTGAATGCGGCTATAGCGCAAGCGTCAAAACTTCCAGATACTGAGGCGATCCCTCTTCTAGACAACCAGTGGGTGCTCACTTGGACGCTAGGCAAAGAGCAGCAACTTGAGTACGCAAAGCCCACAGTCGTGCTCACTTACGTTGGAGACGATCCGCCATTTATTTCAGAAGTCAGCTATGACAAATCTATCACTGCGACCAGCTTGCAATCCGCATTAGAGGATACAAGGCCTGACACCGGTAACAAGTTAGTCGCCTACTATGCAAAACCCGCTGACCGGAATCGAGTAACCGATGCGCTCGAGAAAAACTCCATTCAATACACACGAGTTGCGTATATTGGGCCTGAACATACGAAGGCATTATCAAACGCACTAATATGCGGGCCAAATACGCGAGTAGCAGATCTGAAAAAGGTCGCGAACGCTTTAATGAATGTGGGCATCGACATAAAGTACATAGGAACTAAAGCAACAAATAGGCCAGGCCAAATCTCCATTTTAAACCTTCAGAAGAATAAGTTCACAATCAACAACAAAAATATCGCTCGCAAGCAAGTGAGCGATCTTGTAGAATGCCCAAAATCACTGAAGAACAAGTGAGTTGTCGTTGGTGCCATAGTCAGCCATGGACACTCATGTGTGCCATTTTATGTCGCCGCAATGACCTTGGCTTTCCACATATTAGCATCTCCCATCCCTGGCCCAGAAGGTGGCGAAATGGCTTCTATTAGCCGGCCTACCAAACTGCGCCGGATGAGATCGCAGGTCCATGGAACGGCTGCTTTACAAAGTCTACCTTGCCAGAAGTGACCGCCTGCAGTCGCCCAAATGACGTCGGGCATTACGCGTGACGCGCCGACCAGGCAACGTTTCTGCAACGGATGTTGTTTAGGGGCGATCTCTCAGAGAAGACCTTTCAGAGTCATCGCTGACAAAGGCCCGCAAGTCGTGCTTAGCGGAAGTTTCGCCGGGCGATCAGGGCGCGCCGTTTAATTAGCCAAAATGTCAGCACGTCGCGGCCACCGGCTAACATTATCTTTTGACGCAAGGCGGATATTCTCAGGCGGCTAGTTGCGCAAAGGCGCGGGTGCTACGCTATAGCAAACCCACGTGTAGTCCGGAGGCATCGTGGCGCGCCCAGAACGAAAGCTTGTGGCGGTTTTGGCAGCAGATGTAGCTGGCTACTCGCGTTTGATGGAGGCCGATGAGGCCGGGACTCTCTTCCATCTAAAAGCACTGCGCGCCGAAGTGATCGATCCAAAGGTCGCGCAATTCAACGGTCGGCTGGTCGGCACCGCGGGCGACAGTCTGTTGATCGAGTTTCCCAGCGCCGTGGATGCGTTGCAATTCGCGGTCGAGACGCAAGAACGCATTACGGCACGCAATACGGACATTCCCGAAGTCCGGCGCATGGCCTTTAGAATGGGTGTCAACGCCGGAGAGGTTATCGTCGATGATACGACGATCTACGGCGACTGCGTAAACGTGGCGGCCAGGCTGGAAAAGGTCAGTGAGCCCGGCGGGGTCGTCATTGGACGCAGCGTCTATGATCAAGTGAAGGGAAAGGTCCCCTATACGCTCGTCGACCTGGGCGAGCATACGATGAAGAATATTGCCGGGCCCGTGCGTGCCTACCGGGTTCAAACAGAAGAGCGGGATGAGTCAGAACCTTCAGCGTTGATTGCTTCTGGCGAGGATTTGCCACTCCCATACAAGCCATCAGTGGCGGTACTTCCTTTCACAAACATGTCCGTGGACCCCGAGCAGGATTATTTCTCGGATGGAATAGCCGAGGACCTCATCACCGAACTCAGCCGAAGCCAGAGTATGTTCGTGATCGCGCGCAATTCCTCGTTCGCTTTCAAGGGTCAATCCGTAAACATCACCGAGGTCGGAAGGAAGCTCGGTGTACGGTATGTTGTCGAAGGAAGCGTTCGAAAGGCCGCTGCACGCGTCAGGATCACTGCACAGTTGATAGAAGCGGCCACCGGCAACCACGTCTGGGCCGAGCGCTACGACCGAGACATCGAGGACCTATTCGCCGTTCAAGACGAGGTGACAGAGAGGATCGCCTGGGCACTGGTCGGTAAGGTAGGCGCTGCTGAGATTGTTCGGACCAGGCAAACGCACACGAGCCTCAGCGCATATGACGCGTTCTTGCGCGGCATCGATGCTACGAGCCGGATCACCGAAAAGGATACCATCGCTGGTGTCGAGTTCTTGAAGCTGGCTATTGGCTTGGAGCCTGATTCGGCGCGCGCGCATGCCTGGCTGGCGGACGCCTACGCCGCCCTCTCCGCTTTCAGAGCTGATGAAGAGATGAAGGCGTCGGCCATGCAGTCGGCCTTGCGGGCTATCGAACTCGGCGACGCCAGCGGATTGGCAGAGGCGGTCGTCGCCGCTCTGCATGGATGGAAAGGGGACTTCGAGGCTGCCGCGTCTCATGCGCAACGCGCGCTCGCGATGGGCCCGACAAACCCGGTCGTACTCGTCTGGGTGGGGTACATCTGCCTCTGGAGTGGTCAACTCACGAAGGCCCGCGAGATGGGCGAGCGGCTCAGACGTCTGAGTCCGCTCGAACAGCGCGACGTCCACGAGCTACTCGCATTCACTTACTATCTGCTCGGTGAATATGAGGCTTCGCTGGATTCGTTCCGCCGCTGGGACAACAACCATTATGATCGCGGATTCGCCAATCTGGCTGCGTGTTTAGGACAGCTCGGACGCGCCGAAGAGGCAAGGTCGGCTTGGGGCAGGTGCCTTGAGCGCAAGCCTGGTTTCACTCTAGCTGACTACAAGCACGGCTCTCCATATCGCCGTCAGGAGGACGTGGAGCACTGGCTAGATGGCCTGCGGAAAGCAGGCATTACGGATTGACGGATGATGACGCAGCCGTGACGCTACGACACTTGATCCGGCCCTCAGCGGTCCTTGTACGCCTCGACTATCGCTCGCCGTTTAATTAGCCACAATGCTAACATGGATCGGGCGCCGGCACTGGGTCGCTTTTTTGACGCGGACCCGTTCAGCTTCGCGCGTGGAGGAACGGCAGTTTTGCGCCTCACACAAGTCGTTCCCTGTCGGTCGTCGTAATCCTGATCCCCGCCAGGTCGAGAACTAAGGGCCATGCGGTGTGACCGCCTGAACGACAGCAACAACCGAGCTCGAACCGTTCCAAAAATAAGATTTTAATCGACGTTGGCAGCACCACATTGACGGGCTGCGTCCATCGCTCCCTGCGGAGGCGCGGGCAACTCGGCAATCACTTCCTCAAAGGCACCCGTTTCCGGGCTAATTTGATAGAATGCACCCGCGCGCAACCCCAATTGGACAACGGGCTCGGTTGAGAAGTCGCCGACGACACCGATTACCGGTTGACGGCGGCCTGTCACAGGGTCGGCTTTAAAGGCAATCAAAACCGCTCCTGCGGATCCGGTCAGCGTCCCGAGGGAAGAATTTACACCGTCGTTGGTGTCATCGTCTGGATGGTTCCAGGCAATCGCCACGCCACCTTTGCCGGTCTGCACAAAGCCGCTGAGGCGACAAGAGGCCAAGCCGTAGTCGTCAGCTAACGCGACCCCGCTACCGGCAATGGCGGAGCCGCGATTGTGCGCTTGAGCTCGGTCGCCATGCACGCAGTAGGCAACGCCGTTGGTGGCATGCGCAAACCCGTAGTAACCAGATATGTGGGCGATTCCGCCGTCGACGGTGAGGGCATAACTATGATCGCGAGCGTAGGCGACGCCAAGATTCCTTGCCTCCACATAACAGCTGTTGGTACCGACTGCGACGCCAGCCAATCCGGCCTTCGCACAACCGCCGTCGCCCACCAATGCCAGATGAAGCCCAGAAAATTCGCCCTCAGCCATTGAAGCCTTCCTTGATTTCCAGAGACTATTGGGTTGGTGCCGGCCTAGCTCAAAAGAAAATCGGGTCTCCCGACCGCAACCAAAGCCATCTGTCCGCTTATAATTGACGTCATTCCGGATCAAACTTCGGACGAAGCCGCTCGGCGCTTATAGGGCGGTTCTCGCTGCGATGGCGCCGCGCCGTTTAATTAGCCCCAATGTTAACAATGGTGGACCGCAATGTCATGCAGCTTCCCACACTTGGTTCAGTATCCTCGCTGCGAGGGCAGCTTTGTCTTGGGCCAAGAAGCGGCCATAGTGTTTGGCCACCNTCATGCAGCTTCCCACACTTGGTTCAGTATCCTCGCTGCGAGGGCAGCTTTGTCTTGGGCCAAGAAGCGGCCATAGTGTTTGGCCACCGTGTCAGGCGTGTTTTGGATGGCGAAGGCGGGCGTTATCGCTCTTCGATGTTAGTCCTATTCAATAGTAGGTAGTCCAGGATCCTGTCACCGCTTGGAGGAGCCACCGGCGCGGGTGTGGTGACGACTTGCTTCTTGCCCTTGGCATCGACGATAATCACCTTTTGCGGTGGCGCAGGAGTGGCATCGAAGAATGCAATGTCCAACGTGTTGGTCAGTTTCTGATTGCTTGAAAGTCCAGCCGACCCGGTAAGATTTGTCACCACGAACCCGGGCCGCAGGTTACCATCGTATACAACGCCGAATTCGATGGTATGGCCAAAGTCACCAGGTTTAAGATGAGGACCGACAGCGCTGCGAAGCCAATCGGCTACTCCGAGATCCCCGCGGAATGGCTTAAGCCCACTCTTATCCGCACACCAAGTCGCAGTTGTTCCGTCCTTTTTTGTGACCTTTCCCTTAAGAACCGTGGACTCCATTTTACGATCCTGCAGCGACAAACCCGCGCCCAGCTTCAGGACGTCGGCATTGTAAGGGATGACCCAATCCAATGTTGTTAAGCCAGCACCGTATTGGCGCTCAACCTTCAGAGTTATCACGTAGGAGGCAGCATAAGCTTTCAAGTTGTCATTTGACGAAATCGCATCGGCTAAATCCTGAGCTAGCTGGCAATGGATCGCTTCTTTGACCTGATAGGGCGCTACTTTGTTGACCTCCACCTGTCCTGTCGCGCATCCCGCCGCCACACATATCGAAAGTAAAGTCCATCTGCGCATTTTTCACCCCCTCAGTGCTTGAGGAATTTAAAGCTGCGCTAATATTAGAGTCAACGCACAATATTCTCCAGAAATGGAATTCAGGGGTGTAAACCGGTAAAAGTCCTGGTTGAGGAGGTTTGAAAATCAAACAAACAGCATTTGGTCTCTGTAGGTAACGCGGAAAAGTGCAGACCTTGGAAAAGGTAGCTGCAGAAAGAGCCGCCGCTTCCCGGCTTTGGCCAGTATGGCAGCGCCGAGAAGCGGACCGCCCGATTGCCGTCCCATCTCGGGCACTCGGGGATTGGCGCGAAGCGCGGTCTCGACACAGGCCGCCAGGTCACGCAGCCTCCCATACCTGATTGAGTATCCGGGCAGCCAGTGCAGCCTTGTCCTGGGGCAGGAAACGGCCGTAGTGTTTGGCCACCATATCTGGCGTGTCCTGAATTGCGTAACTTGCTTGTTCGTACGAGCCAGTCCGCTTGAGAATGTGCGTGGCCAGCACGTCACGGACGTTGTGAGGGCCGTGCGGCAAAAGGCCCGGAATTGCGCCACGGCCAGTGTAAGGGTTGTAGATTCCGTAGCGCTGGATAATCAGTCGCCACGCTTCGTAGAAGGTGTTCTGGTCGTAAGCTGCATCCCTGCTTGTCGCCTTCACCGTCTTGACGAAGAACGTTCCTGGATCGTCAGCATCCGCCATCAGGATACGCCGGTGGCGATCGACATAGGCCTCGATATGATGGTAGAGCCGGCCAAGATTTGGCAGGACCAGCCGAAACGGCTTGCTTCCGAAAAAGGATGAGTTTGCGTTCTTGAACGCTACCGATGGGATGAGGACCTCCCAGCCATTATCTCGTTCGCTCCAGCGTATTTCCCCCCGCTTCATATCCGCAAGCTGACGTTCGGAGCGCGGCAAATGCCCGCGCTGGCAAACCATCAACTGCCGTAGATTCTTCTGTCTGAGGCCGAGATGAAGTCCTAGGCGCAACACCAAGAACGACCGTATGGATTCGGCCGCCGCGCGACGATATAGCCGTTCATCTGGCATTAGCCTTAAAATCTCCTCCGTAATTTTGCGATACTCACCAACGGGGCTGTCAGCTTCCAGGACGGCCAAGATCGGTTCGAACGGATCCCGATGGACACGAGCAACTCGCTGGATTTCCTTCGCACGGGACGTCGCGTGTTTGAAGTAAACGTCACAAGCGTCATCCCAGTCGCCTAGAGCCCGATCGATGTCTTTTTGTGAGATCAAGCCAGGGACCGGCTGGACCCTCGCACCCAACTTCGGATGTTGCCGCAGCCAGCCCGTGTCCCTACGGGTCAGGGCGAGCGAAATGCGAAGCATATCCACCTCCCAGCTGGTATAGAAACCGCGCCGCCGCTCTCTCCATTGCAAATACCAATCCCAGACCGACGGGAAGACCAACATGCCGAATGAAAGGTGCTGATAGTGGACGCCATACCCACGCACCGGTCCCTTTGGATGGGCTGCAAGGGCGCCGAACATCAGCCCGAGGTGCTCAATCTTCTGCGACGTGGTTTCCTGGCTCCAAACGCCCTGCCGCTGAAGGCCAAACGCCGTGAGCGTTGACGTCTTGAAGCGGATAAGCTCGGCCATTTCCATTGCCAGCGTAGGCGGCGCATCGATCACACCCGAGAACAAGTCTGGATCTGTGAAGGACCCCTCGCCCGACTGGCGAATCTGGAAGTCTTCAGTGTCATCGCGATCGGCTAGATCGGTTTGGCCATAAGATACGCCTGGAAATCGTATTGCATAACGCTGCTTGATAGCCGCCGCCTGAAAGCGTCGGTAGTCGGTTGAGCCCGAGATGATCACGCGACGCACCCATTCCAAGATTTCTTCCTGTTCGACAGTTGGGCGCGAGTTGAAATCGTCGGGAAGATGCCATGCCAGACGCCTGCGTTCAGCCGGACCGATATCGTCGAGCATATGCCCGGTCGCTGAGTGCGCGCGGTGCGGGAGCTTCCCTTTGAAGTATCCCTCTGGGAGGCGATACCTACGTTCAATCCGACCGAGAAGCTCGAAGCTTGTCACGCTGCGAGGCACCTTGGTACCTGAAAGCCAGTGGCGGATCGTGGACTGATCGAGCGTCTCGCCTTCCTTCACCACCGCACGATGCAAGTGCCAATAGCTGTCACCATGCCGTCGCATATGAAGTTCCAGTGCTTCCCGGAAAGCTTGCGGGTCCAACCACTCCGAAGATAGCGGCGTTGGAAACTCCTCGATCTCGCGAGGTTTCATCCCTGGCTTCTGGCCTAACTGCCGCCGTTCAGGGTATGGGGAAGCAGTGGATGGCCTAGGCTGAGTTGCTACCTGCTTCGCCTTTGGAGGCTTCAACGAGGGCTGGACATCCAGTTGAGCCCTTGCCTTACAGGGCAACGCGGCCGGCCTCCTTTCCCTCTTTGGGGCATTCTTCAGTGCACGTGAGATCGCATCAAGGCCGGGCTCAATTGCCTTTCTCGCCGCGCGGATATGTTCATGATGGATGTCACATTGAAGGGCGATCACGTCCCAATCATACCCCCGGCTTCGGGTTGGTGGACGTTGGGCGGTCGTGATTAGACCTACCATGTAGGCTCGCACTCGCTCCACCTCATGAGGCGGCAACACCGGTGCGACGCGTACTCGACAAAAGTCCGACAATTTTCGGACCAACAGTTCCGGATTCAAAATTTCAGGCATGCACTTAGACGGATGGTATGAGCCGCAGTGGCAGCGAGGCAGGGCCGGCGACCCTTATCCGATTCGTTGGTAACCTAAAGAGGTTTGTGCAAAGATGCGCCCGCTCGGAGCGGTCGTTTAATTAGCCACAATGTTAACAGATTGTGGCCACCGGCCGCCGCCACTTCCAGCGCCCGCTTGGCGCTTTCCTGGCCCTTGATGTCTGAAAGGTCGGGCAGGTCGCGGGCCGAGACATGGATGCCGGGCTCGGGCCGCGACAGCACCTGCGTGCCGCGAAAATGATTGGCGATGGCAATCAGGCTGCGCGGCGCCAATATGTCGAAATCCTTGCCCGCCCAGGCCGCTTCCGGCCCGCAGCCGAACGGGCAGATCAGGCCTTTTCCCTCGGCATTGGCGCCGATCGCCGCCGGCAGCGCACCGGCGACCGTGGCAATGGTGCCGTCGAGCGACAATTCGCCCAGCACGACATAAGACGCCAGCATATCGCCCGGAATGGCGCCGAGTGCTGCCATCAGGCCGAGCGCGATCGGCAGGTCGTAATGGCTCCCTTCCTTGGGCAGGTCGGCAGGCGCCAGGTTGACCGTCACCTTCTTCGACGGCATTGACAGGCCCGAAGCGTGCAGCGCCGCCTGCACCCGCTCGCGGCTTTCGGCCACCGCCTTGTCGGCCAGGCCGACAATCTGCATGCCGACCTTGCCCGGCGCGATCATCACCTGGACATCGACCGGTACGGCCTCGATGCCCTGGAAAGCAACCGTGCGAACCCGCGCCACCATCTTGCTCTGCCCCCGGATACCGGCTCGCCTCGGCCTTGTGGTTCAGACCGCGAGCGACGTCAGGACAAGACAACCATAGATTTCAGGCCAAGGCAAGAACATTACAGGAACATGCATTCGTGGTGGTTGCAGCGCGCTGTGCCGGTTGCAAAAACGGAAGATGGTTGAGCAAAATGGAACGGCTGCTCCCCTCCTCGACCGCGTTAACAAAGGCGACTAGGCCCTTCGGCAATCTGAGGGTGTTGCTTCTAAGCGGTGATGAAGGCATCGACCGAACCTGAAAGCGATCGATCGATCGCGACCTGCGGTGGAAGCCACTCCATGACAGGATATCTGAAAGGCCAAGGCAGGGCGATCCGGCGCGAAGAGCCGCTCTCCAGAAAAATCTCGTTTACAAGGTCTATGAACCGCCCGCGGTCTCGTTCGATTCGTTTCAAAGTTTGCGAACGAATGTAATCCCGGGGAATTCGTCGCTCCTTCAGCGCTAAGACAGCCTCCGCGATGGATCGAGGATCGGGTGGAACTGTGAGCGAATAGTCGTCATCCAGATAAAGGTCTCGGCCGCCATGGTTCGGCGTCGTGACCACTGGAAGGCCCGCGAGAAGATATTCCGTGCTGGCGAACATTGGTCCTTCCAGGTGAGAGAGACAGATTCCCACGGCTGCACGATTTAGATGCGTGTTCACCTGAGCCGGTGCCAATCGGACCGGCTTGCCGGTGCCGTCAAACTCGTTGATAAAGACGTGATGCGGCGCGAGCTCCCTATGCCGATTTATTCGCGCTCTTTCCGACTCCGTCGTGGAGGATCCGCTTGAATCTCGATAGAAGACAAATGCGCAACGCTGGATGCCAAGCGACAAGTCATGGCGCTTCCACGGAGCCAGCTGCGCATTGTAGATTGCATCAAATTCTACAGGGACGTCATCGAGAGGCCTGAATATGTGTTCGGAGGTTGTTGACGTCTTGTTGTGCAGGACGGCGGCCTCGCCGGACTGGTTCAACAGATCAGCCTCTGCCTGAGTGTTGGATAGGAAGATTAGCGAGTGACGGGGGTTCTTGAGTCTATGCAGAACGGCATAGGTCCGGATGGTTTTGACGCTAGCACTGTTTTCGACGGACCAGGTTGGCGAGATGAGAAACCAGGCGCGGTGGCTGCGTGGACGGAAAGGCATATGACTTGCTAATCCGAGCGGCGTACCGGACATTCCCGAATAGGATATGAACGGATCGTCCGACAGCAAACTGGCCTGAAGAGCAGGTTGCGACTTCGCGGAAGGGTGCCCTTTTCTGAGGTTGTGGCCATGACGCAGCATGGCTCTGACAATCTCGAATTTGGTAGGAGGGCGATACCCGTGCTGTAGGGTCAACATGCGGCAATTGCGATCTTGAGTGCGGAGAAAAACTCGCTTCGATAGAGAGAAATTTGGCAAAGAAACACCGCCATTTGATCGACGGAATATCTCAGGCGATCAAATCTGGTGTACGGAGAAGCGCCTCTTGAAAGAAAACATCGTCCCAAGCGGAGCTGGTTCTCACATCGCGCTACCAACCGTATCCGTTTGCGTAGGCTGTTTCAATCAAGAGGCATTCATCGACACTGCGATCCGATCCGTAGCGGCGCAGACATACACTGCGTTCGAATGCGTGGTGGTCGATGATTTTTCGACCGACGGTTCCCGCCGAAGGATTGAAGAGTGTCTGTCCCAGCTTGGCGACAGTCGTTTCCGCTTTCTGCCCCGACTGCAAAATGGCGGGCAGTTGACAGCAATGATGACCGGGCTTGACGCGACAGCCGGGCCCCTGATCTCCTTTCTTGACGGTGACGATGCTTGGCATCCTGACTTCATAGAATGCCATGTGAGAGCGCATCTCAGCCAAACCCGTATCGCGGCAATGTCGAGCTCCGATGAGGTGGTGATAGATACGGCCGGCAACCTGCTTGCGGGCGGTCATCCCGTATTCCACCTGAACGACCCGCGATCGATGCCGAAAATGAGCGGCTACCTGCATGTCGACACCGAAGCTGACCCGACATTATTATTTATTGATCGGGGTACCGTGGGTTGGTTTTGGTCAACCACATCGGGGATGATGTTTCGTCGAGCTCCGCTTGAAATCATGCGTCCATCCGATCCGGACGAAATAAGGATATGTGCCGATGGTTATATGGCTCGTGCCGCCCATATGATCGGCGGAACCGTGAGGATTGGGCGGGCTCTTGGCAGTTATCGGCTTCACGGCGGCAATGGCTGGGCGGACGGGCGCATCCTGGGTACCGGAGTTGGCCTCGGCAGGATGTCGCCTGATACTGAAATAGCGATACGGCGGGCACTGGCCAATCGTTGGTGCGAAGTGGCGCCGGGACTGGCGCATTTAATCTCCCGCCACTCAATGCGCAGGACCTTGGTCGACCTGATCGGACTGTCTGCGGCTTTTGCATTGCTGGAAAAGAACTCCGATGCGGGTTTTCTGCTGAAAGACTGGGCAACACCACAGCGAAAATTGCAGACCAGACTTATCGGTCTCCTTCCTCCGAAACTGAGGCCTCGGCGCTTCCGGGACATAGTTTGATTTGATGAGCCGCTTGCTCGGCAGTCTTACCCGATAAAGAGCATCTTTCGATGCTTCTCTGGACCCACCAAAGTCCTCCGTAGCAACGCACACTACGCGGCCAAATTCCGCCGCTTCGCCTCTACCGCGTCCCAGAACAGGCTGGCGATATCCGCGCCACCAAAGCGTTGCACTTCGCGCACGCCGGTTGGCGAGGTCACGTTGATCTCGGTCATGTAGTCGCCGATCACGTCGATGCCGACCAGGATGAAGCCGCGCTCTTTCAGCGACGGGCCGATGCGGGCGCAAATCTCGCGTTCGCGCTCCGTCAGCTCGGTCTTTTCGGCGCGGCCGCCGACATGCATGTTGGAGCGGGAATCGTGGTCGGCCGGCACGCGGTTGATGGCGCCGACCGCCTCGCCGTCGATCAGGATGATGCGCTTGTCGCCCTTGCGCACATCCTTCAGATAGCGCTGGACGATATACGGCTCGCGTGACAGCTGGGCGAACATTTCGAGCAGTGAGGCGAGGTTGCGATCGTCTCCCTTGAGATGGAAGATGCCGGCGCCGCCATTGCCATAGAGCGGCTTGACGATGATGTCGCCGAATTCCTTGCGGAAGGCCGCGACCTCCTGGGGATCCTTGGTGATCAGCGTTTCGGGCATCAGATCGGGGAATTCGGTGACGAAGATCTTTTCCGGGCTGTTGCGCACCCAGGCCGGGTCGTTGACGACCAGTGTCTTCGGGTGAATGCGCTCCAGAATGTGCGTGGTGGTGATGTAATTCATGTCGAAGGGCGGATCCTGGCGCAGCAGGATCACATCCATCTCCGACAGGTCGGTGCGCACCTTGTCGCCCAGCGTATAATGATTGCCCTTCTCGTCGCGGAGCTTCATCTCTTCGATGCGGGCAAACACCTTGCCGCCCAGCATCGACAGCCGGTCGGGCGTGTAGTGGAACAATTGGTGGCCGCGCCGCTGCGCCTCCAGCGACAGCGCAAAAGACGTGTCGCCGGCAATCGAGACGGTGGAGACATGGTCCATCTGGACGGCGATCTTCAGGGTCATCTTTTGGTCTCCAGCGGGTCGAGCAAGTCCAGGAAAAGTGCGTAGCGGTTTTCCGTCCGGAATTGCGGCAAGGCAAGTCGCCGATATACGGAACTTGGCGGCTTCTGCCAATCGCGCTTGCTTGGCCCAGACCTTTACCGGTCGAAGACCAGCCGGGAGTAACCGAGGAAGGACAGCGCCATGGCGACCAGCGAGGCGACGGCAAGTGCCGCCAGCGGCGGCATTGCCGGCAGCGCGAACAGGATGGCGCAGTAGACGAGATAGTTGACAATGCTGGTGGCGATGCCGACGCCGCCATAGCGCGCGCCCTCCTGCGCCACGCCGCGGCTCGACGGCGAAAAGGTCAGGTGCCGGTTGATCTGCCAGGTGACGCACAGCGCAAAGCCGATCGACAGGACACGGGCGACGAAGGGACCGAGCGGCGTCACCGCCAAGAGCAGCCAGAGCACCGCGGCATCGGCGACGAAACCAACGCCGCCGGCCAGGACGAAGCGGGCGAGCCGGCTCACGGCCTCAGGCGGCCCGGGGCGTCTTGCCCGGTTCGGCCTTCGCTGTTTCGCTCGTGCGTTCGCGCCGTTCGACCCGGCCCGACGGAACCGAGAGATAGAAAATGCGTTTCTGCTCGGCGCGTCCGCGCGATACCGAATCGAGGATCAGTCCGGTCACCATCGCAAGCATCGAGAGCAGCAGCAGGCCGACCGACAGCACCCAGGTCGGCATGCGCGGCACGAGGCCGGTCTGGGCGAATTCGATCAGCACCGGCGTCATCAGGGCAAGGCTCGACGCCAGGAAGAAAATCGCGAAGGCGCCGAAGAAGCGCAGCGGCTGCGTTTCCTTCATCAGCATGGCGAACATCCACAGGATCCTGGCGCCGTCGCGATAGGTCGACAGCTTCGACGACGATCCCTCAGGCCGGCGGCCATAATCGAGCGCGATCTCGCTCACCGGCAGTTTGAGCTGCGAGGCATGCACCGACATTTCGGTCTCGATCTCGAAGCCGCCGGAAACCGCGGGAAAGCTCTTGACGAAACGCCTCGAGAAGACGCGGTAGCCGGAGAAGATGTCGGTGAAGTCGGCGCCGAACAGCCGCTTGTAGAGGCTGTTGAAGATGCGGTTGCCGAAGGCATGGCCGGAACGGCCGGCATCGTCGGTGACGCCGCGCCTGGTGCCAACCACCATGTCGCAGCGCTCGGTCTGCAGGATGTTGATCAGCAGCGAGGCATCTTCCGGCGCATAGGTGCCGTCGCCATCGGCCATCAGATAGATGTCCGCATCGATGTCGGCGAACATGCGCCGCACGACATTGCCCTTGCCCTGGCGCGGCTCGCGGACGACGATGGCGCCCGCTGCGCGCGCCTTGAGCGCGGTCAAATCCCTGGAATTGTTGTCATAGACATAGATCTCGGCCGACGGCAGCGTCTCGCGAAAGCGCCGCACCACCTCGGCGATGGTCAGTTCCTCATTGTAACAAGGCAGGAGCACGGCAATGGCCGGCTCATGGCGGACTTCGTGCGGCATTTCCGTCTCCCGACGCCCGGCGGAGCCTCCGGCCGCGCTCATATGCGGCCTCGCTCAGGCGACTTTACTATTTATTGAAGCTGTTAAGGCTAGGTTTAAGGCCGCAGTCTTTCCGACGAAGGTCATGATGATGAACGCAGCCAAGGCGGGTGCTTCCTCCTGGAAGTCCGATATGACGCTGGCGCTGCTTGCCATGCTGGTGGTGCTGGCCGTCAATGCCGCCACGGGCTTTCGCGAATTGAGCAATGCCGGCGGCGACAATGACAGCCTGCTGCGGCTGGTCGAGGTTCGCGACATGCTGGCCGGCCAGGGCTGGTTCGACCTGCATCAGTACAGGATGGGGCCGGAAGGCGGTTTCGTCATGCACTGGTCGCGGCTGGTCGACGCACCGCTCGCCGCCATCATCCTCGCCGCCTCGGCGCTGACCGGCAGCATGGCCATGGCCGAAGCGATCGCACAGGTGCTGTGGCCGTCGCTGCTGTTTTGCCTGGCGGTGTTTTTTACAGCCCGTGCGGCACGAAGCTTCGCCGGCGTCGGCGCCGTGCTGCCCGCTATCGTCATCGGCGCGGCGGCGCTGCATTTCATCGGCATTTTCTTGCCGGGTGCGCTCGATCATCACAATGTCCAGCTGACGCTGACCATGGCCAGCCTCAGCCTGCTGCTCGAGGCGCCGGCGCGTCGCTGGGCGGCGCTGATTTCCGGGCTGTGTGCGGCCCTGACGCTGGCCGTCGGCATGGAAACCGCGCCCTATGTCGCCACCATCGGCGCCTGCATCGCTTTGCTGTTCGTCGTCGATCCCGGCGGCGAACACCGGATCGCCAGGGATTTCGGTCTCGGCTTTGCCGGCGTTTCAGCCCTCGTCTTCGTCAGCACCATCCCGCCATCGGCCTGGGGCCAGGCGCAGTGCGATGCCTTCTCGGCCGTGCAATTCGTCGTCGCGGCAATCGCCGGACTGGGCCTTGCCGCCGTGACGTCGCTCAAGGTGTCCAACGGCACGGCCGGACGCCGCCTGATTTCGCTCGGCCTGCTCGCGCTTGTGCTGGGCGCCGTTGTCGCGGCGCTGTTTCCGCAATGCCTTGCGGCTCCCTACGCAAATCTCGATCCGCGCCTCAAGGAATTGTGGCTCGATCACATCGACGAGGCGCAGTCGCTGTTCAGTATTGCCGCCAGCGAGCCGGCCTCGCTGGCGGCGCGCTATGTCACGCCGCTGGTGGCGATCGCGCTGATGGCGCTTCGCCTGCGTGGGCCATGGCGCCGCCAGGACAGCCTCGTCGGCGCCTTGCTGGTCGGCGCCTTCATCGTCAGCGCCTGGCAGGTCCGCGGCTCGACATTCTCGATCGCCTTTGCCGTCATCCCGCTGTCGGCCTGGATCGCAAGCTGGCGCGAACGGGCGAGGATCAGCCCTGCGCGCAGCGTATCGCTGCGCATGGCGGCGGTCTGGGTGGTGTCGGTGAATGCCGTCTGGGCCGGTGCTGCCGCCGCGACGTCGAGCGTATTCGAGGCCAACAAGGTCTCGGTCGAGGCACAGGACACCGACAGCGATCCGTCCTGCGAGCGCAAGGCCTCCTTCGCGGCGTTGGCCCGGCTGCCGCACACCACGGTGCTTGCCATCTCCAATCTCGGCTCGCCCATCCTGGCCTATTCCGGGCACCGCGTCTTTGCCGGCCCCTATCATCGCAACATCGCCGGCGACCTGCTTGCGCTCGATGCCTTCCTCGGATCGGCGGACCAGGCGAGGACGATCGCGGCGGCTCACCACGTCGGCCTGATGGCGCTCTGCCGCGGCAGCGCCGAAAGCAAGATGCTTGCCGCCAAGGCGCCGCAAGGCTTCCTGGCCAGGCTGATGCAGGGAAGCGTCCCCGATTGGCTCGAACCGGTGGCCGAAACGCGCGGAACCCCGGTCGAACTCTACCGCGTCCGCTAAAGCATCATTCGCCAGCGAAAAATCGATTTCGCGATACGCTTCCTAAACGCTTTGCTGCCAGTCTCAGCCTAAATTTCGGGCGTCACAAACAGGGATACCGATGCAAACGACGTTTGGCACCGGGCAGGCAAGCAGGGAAAACTCGGATCTGGCGTTCACCGATGCGCTGACCGGGCTCGGCAACCATCGCCGCTTCTTCGACAAGGTCGATCGCCTGATCAGCGACCGTGCAGACGATCCCGCGCCGTTCACGGTCGGCATTCTCGACCTCGACGGCTTCAAGCCGATCAACGATCTGTTCGGCCACAAGGCCGGCGACGACATATTGATCCAGGTGGCGATGCGGCTGCGCGCCTCGATGGACAGCCACTCTACTGTCTGCCGCATCGGCGCTGACGAATTCGCCTTCCTCTACCCGATGGTGTTCTCGGAGGAGGCGGCGGCCGAGAAGTCGCGCATGATGATCGAAATCCTGTCGGCGCCCTACGATGTCGTCGAACGCACCGCCAGGCTTTCGGCCTCGGTCGGCTGCTCGCTCTTTTATTCCGGCGACGAAACCACGGAAATCCTCGTCAACAAGGCCGAAACGGCGCTCTACCACGCCAAGCGTTCGGGCCGTGGCCGCGTCGTCGTCTACACCCGCGAAATGGAAGAGGCGGCCAAGCGCGTCACCCGCATCGAACAGGCGCTGCGCCGCGCCGTCTCGGCCGGTGAGGTCGAGCCGCATTTCCAGCCCATCGTCGATCTGACCACCCGCCGCACCATCGGCTTCGAGACGCTGGCGCGCTGGACCGATCGCGACCTCGGCGTCGTCCCGCCGACCGTGTTCATCCCCATCGCCGAAGAGCGCGGCATCATCGGCCCGCTATCGCAGCTGGTGCTGCGCAAGGCGACCGAAGCGGCGCGCAGCTGGCCGAAGGACCTGTTCCTGTCCTTCAACCTGTCGCCCTCGCAGCTCGTCGACCAGAACACTGGCCTGCACATATTGTCGATCCTCGACCGCACCGGCTTCGATCCGCGACGGCTGGAGATCGAGATCACCGAAACCGGCCTGATGAACGATCCGGCCTCGGCCGAGAAGATCGTCGAGGACCTGCGTCGCGTCGGCATCCGCGTCTCGCTCGACGATTTCGGCACCGGCCAGTCCTCGCTCGGCCGCTTGCGCGAATTCCATTTCGACAAGCTCAAGATCGACCGCGCCTTCGTCTCCTCGATCCTCGACGACCGACCGTCGGAACACATCATCCGCGCCATTCTGGCCATGTGTGAAGGGCTCGGCATGGATGTCGTCGCCGAAGGCATCGAGGAGGAGGCGCAGGCCGACCGCCTCGTCCAGTTCGGCTGCGCCGGCGGCCAGGGCTATCTCTTCGGCAAACCGGTCGACGCCGACGCCACGCTCGGCTACCTCCGCGATTCCTATCGCGGCGCCCTCTACGCCAAGGCAGTCTGACCGGCGGTCTGGCCTGCGTCGAGCAAGTCAGCGGCGCGAGCCAAGATCGACTGTGGCCGCCATCTTGCGGCCTTTTGTCTGACATAAGCCAATCAAATCGCCGTTTTCGCCCTTGCTCCCCGGACTTGGCTGGATAGGATGCGCGCCGACCGGACCGGGAGATGAAGATATGATGCCATCGGCCGATTTTGCCGACCTCAGGGGAGCCTCGGTGCTGATCACCGGCGGCGGTTCCGGAATTGGTGCGGCACTGACCGAGGGCTTCGTTCGCCAGGGCGCCCATGTCGCCTTCATCGACATCGCCGATGGCCCAAGCACGCTGCTTGCCGACCGCGTCGAAAAAGAACTTGGCCGGCGACCGCTCTACCTCAAGACCGATTTGCGCGACGTCGAGGCGTTGCGCGCTTCGGCCGCCAAAGCGGCTGAGGCACATGGCGACGTCACCGTGCTGGTCAACAATGCCGCCTGGGACGAACGCCACGACGTCGCTGACGTTACCGTCGAGTTCTGGGACAACAATCTCGCCGTCAATCTGCGCCCGCATTTCTTCACCGCACAGGCGGTCGCGCCGGGCATGAAGCGGGCCGGCGGCGGTTCGATCATCAACTTCACCTCAACCTCCTATCTCATCAACCACCCCGATATGCCGGCCTACACCGCCGCCAAGGCCGGCATACTCGGCCTCACCAAAGGTCTCGCGGGCAAGCTTGGGGTCGACGGCATCCGCGTCAATGCGATTGCGCCGGGCTGGGTGATCACCGAGCGGCAGCGGGAACTCTGGGTCACCGAGGAGAAGCTCGCCGCCCATGTCGCCAAGCAATGCATCAAGCAGGTCATGCAGCCCGACGACATCGTCGGCACAGTGCTGTTCCTGGCCTCCGACGCCGCGCGTATGCTGACGGCGCAGATGTTGATCGTCGACGGGGGTTTCCTGTGAGTCCGGTGAATCAAAATCCGGCAAAAGGCACGCCGGCAGTCGCCGCCGTCGACTGGGGCACGACCCGCATGCGGGTCTGGCTGGTCGACGGGGCGGGCGGGGTGCTTGCCGAGCGTCGCGGCGATGATGGGTTGATCACCGCGCAGCAAAAAGGCTTTTCGACCATCCTCGAGGGCCATCTGGCGGCGCTCGGCGCACCTGACACACTGCCGGTCATCATCTGCGGCATGGCCGGCTCGCGCCAGGGTTGGCTGGAAGCGCCTTACGTCACCGTGCCGGCGCCGCTCAGTGCCATTCTCGCGGGGGCCGCCCGCATTCCCGGCCAGCGCCGCGACATCCGCATCGTGCCTGGCCTGGCGCAGCGCCTGGAAGATGCGCCGGACGTAATGCGCGGCGAGGAAACCCAGCTTGCCGGCGCCGGTTTGCCGGCAAAAGGTCGCCATCTCGTCTGCATGCCCGGCACCCATTCGAAATGGGTTCTGGTCGCAGACGGCGCGGTCGACGGCTTCTGCACCTGGCCGACCGGCGAGCTGTTTTCGGTGCTGGCCACTCACTCTATCCTGCGCCATTCGCTGGGCGAGAGCCCGAAGCCGGTCACTCCGGACAATCCGTTCTTCCAGGAATGGTGCCGCAAGGCTTTGGCGGAGGGCGGCGATGTCACCTCGCGGCTGTTCTCGATCCGCACCGCCGGCCTGCTGCAGAACCTCAAGGCCGACGATGCCGCCGCTTGCCTGTCCGGCCTGCTGATCGGCGGCGAGATCGCCTCGGCGGGCCGCCGCTATGGCGAAAGCACCACCGCAATCGTGCTGGTTGCGTCCGGCTCGCTAGCAGCCCTCTACCGCCAGGCGCTAGACCTTGCAGGGCTTGCCGTCAGGACGGTCGACGCCGACGAGGCGGTGCGTGCCGGCCTTATCGAGGCAGCGCGGGAAAATGGCATGATCGCCAAATGACTCACCAGAGTGGAGTGACAGCGTGACCCAGACCGCCCCCTTCCCGAAGCTCAAGCGTGGTCTTGTCGCCATTCTGCGCGGCCTCAAACCCAGCGAGGCGGTTGCCATCGGCCAGGCGCTGTTTGACGCCGGCATCGAAGCCATCGAGGTGCCGCTCAATTCGCCGGAGCCGTTTTCATCGATCGCCAGCATTGTCACCGCTTTGCCCAAGACAGCGCTGGTCGGCGCCGGCACGGTGTTGACTTCAGCCGATGTCGACGCCCTCGCCAAGGCCGGCGGGCGGCTGCTGGTCAGCCCCAACATCGATGCCGACGTCATGGCCCGCGCCATGCACCATGGCATGGTGACGATGCCAGGCGTGTTCACCCCCACCGAAGCTTTTCAGGCGATTAGGCTTGGGGCTTCGGCGCTCAAATTCTTCCCGGCAAGCGTGCTCGGGCCCAGCGGCATTTCGGCGATGCGGGCCGTGCTGCCGGCCGATACCGTGGTCGGCGCCGTAGGCGGCGTTTCCGACAAAGACTTTGCCGGCTACAAAGCCGCTGGGGTAACTGCTTTTGGTCTTGGCTCCAGCCTGTTCAAACCCGGCATGAGCGTCGATGAAGTGGCCACGCGCGCCCGGGCGGCGGTGACGGCCTGGGACGCGGCCTTCGGCGGAGCGGCATGATGGGAAACGTTTCGGTTTTTTCGGACCATGTCTGCGAACTCGGCGAGGGGCCGAGCTACGATCCCGCCACCGATACGCTGTTCTGGTTCGACATCGTCAACGGGCTTTTGCTGGAGCAGGGTGTCACGTCCGGCGCGCGGAAGGTCCATGAGCTCGCCCAGATGGCCAGCGCCATCGCCATTATCGATGACAATCGCCAGCTCATCGCCACCGAGACCGGCCTGCATGTCCGCGACGTCTCGACCGGCAAGCTGACGCTGCATACGCCTATCGAGGCCGACAATGCGCTGACCCGCTCCAACGATTCGCGCGTCCACCCTTGTGGCGCCTTCTGGGTCGGCACGATGGGCAAGGGTGAGGAGAAGGGCGCGGGTGCCATCTACTGGTTCTTCAAGGGAGAATTGCGCACGCTTTACACCGGCATCACCGTGTCGAACTCGATCTGTTTCTCGCAGGATGGAACGATCGCCTACTACACCGATACCTCGACCGGCCTGTTGATGCGCGTCGCCTGCGATCCGGCAACGGGTCTGCCGATCGGCGAGTCCAAAGTGTTCGTCGACCATCGCTCGTCCAAGGGCTTTGTCGACGGCTCGGTCGTTGATCGCGACGGCGTGCTGTGGAACGCCGTCTGGGGCGGCAAGGCGGTCAAGGCCTATTCGCCAGATGGCACATTGTTGCGCGAAATTGCCGTGCCGGCGGGGCAGTCCTCGTGCCCGGCCTTTGTCGGGGCCAAGGCCGATCGGCTGGCGGTGACCTCGGCCTGGAAAGGCAAGGACGACAAGCAGCGCAAGCTCGACCCACAGGCCGGCATGACCTTCCTGCTCGACATCCCCGTCAACGGCCGCTTCGAGCCGCGCGTGGTCATCGCCTGAGCGTACCGGTTGTCGTGCAGGCGGCGGGCGCGGGTCGATTTCGCGCAAGCCGATCGCATTGGCCGTGCGATGGTGTGGCTGCATCACCGAGAAGCTTTGACCCATGCCGCGCCCGACCTTGATCCTCGTCCACGAGCCGGAAAAGGCCTGTTTCGACAGGCTGGTCGCCGACGGCTTTCCCGCCGAGCGCGCCCTGGAAATCTCGTCTTATCTGGCGCAGTCGACCGATCTCGCTCCTGAGTTCGATCAACTGGCGCCCGCTTGTGAAAAGCGCGGCCTCGCCTTTATGCCGGTTGCACTCGACGATGCGGCAAGCGCGCTGGCGAAGGCCGATCCCGCAACCACGCTGGTCTGGACGCTGACCGACGGCATTGCCTATTTCCGCGGTGCTGCAGCGCCCGCACTTGCCAGGCTGAATGGGCTTAGAACCATCGGAGCCGACGATGCGCTGTTCGCGCTTTGCCAGGACAAGTTCCGTTCCGGCGCCGTGCTTTGCGCGCTCGGCCTGCCGGCGCCGCAGGCAGGCCTGGCCCGCGACGGCCGCTGGCTGGCCGACCCGCCAGCTTCGGAAGCCGGC
The DNA here is from genome assembly GCF_000503035.1 of Mesorhizobium sp. LSHC412B00. NCBI lineage: Bacteria > Pseudomonadati > Pseudomonadota > Alphaproteobacteria > Hyphomicrobiales > Phyllobacteriaceae > Mesorhizobium > Mesorhizobium sp. LSHC412B00. The sequence goes on from NZ_AYWB01000001.1 coordinate 939,888, forward strand.
TGGTTCGTCAAGCCGAACCGGCTCGGCTCCAAGGTAGGCATCTGGCCGGATTCACGCTGCAACGACCTGGCCCATGCGCTGGAGCTTAGCCGGCGGGTCTATGCCGCTTATCGCGACGATGTCGTCGTCCAGCCCTATGTCGGCGGTCGCAATGTCCGCGCCAGCTTCCTTGGGCTGCAAACGGATGCCGGGGCGGAAGCGCTCGGCGTTGCATTCGTCGACTCCGGCGGCGATTTCCAGACCATGGCGGACTCGATGGCGCTTTACGGCGACACCGGCGAGGCCGCCAAGGCGGCTGGACTATACAGCGAGCCGGTGCTGGAGGCGGTTGCCGACACCCAGCCGGCAGCCGCGGCAACCATCCGCCGCATCGCCGAGCGGCTGGTCAGCGGGCTCGGCCTGCGAGACGTGTTTTCCCTCGATTTCAGGGTCGAGGCTAACGACCATGTCCACCTCATCGAGTTCGAGGTCTGTCCCGGCCTGCCCTGCTTCGATTTCCGCGCCTATTGCCTGATGCAATGGGGCATGACGCTGGCCGATGCGGTTGCCGAGACGGCGGCGAACCGACTGAACCGACAGGCGATCTGAACGGTCGAGGGACCAGCGCGACCTACCGCGCCTTGACGGCTTTTGCTCCACCTTTAGTGTCGCGGGACAGTCCTCAGGCAAGGCCGCGCTATGAGCACACCAGCAAGCTCCCTCCATCATCACATAAGGCGCATGGCCGGGCGCGATCCGCATGAGGCGCATCGCGTCGCCACGCCGCTCGAGCTGCTGTTCGATCTGACCTTCGTCACCGCCTTCAGCCTTGCCTCGTCGCAACTGGCGCATGCCTTGGCCGAGGGCCACTACGCGGCGGCGCTGATCGGCTTCGGCTTTGCCAGCTTCGCGATCTGCTGGGCGTGGATCAATTTCTCCTGGTTTTCCTCCGCCTATGACACCGACGATTGGATCTTCCGCCTCGTCACCATGGTGCAGATGATCGGCGTGCTGGTGCTGGCCATCGGCCTGCCGCGCATGTTCGCCTCGATCGAGCATGGCGAACACCTCAACAATTCGGTCATGGTGCTGGGTTACGTCATCATGCGCGTCGCCATGATCTTCCAATGGCTGCGCGCGGCGCGGCAGGACCCTGGGCGGCGGCGTGCCTGTCTCACCTATGCCATCGCCATCGCGATCGCCCAGATCGGCTGGGTGGTGCAGATCCTGGTCGATTTCTCGCTGGAGACCAGCCTGGCTTTCGGCACGGTCCTGCTTCTCATCGAGCTTGCCGGACCGGTCATCGCCGAACGCCGGGATGGCGGCACGCCCTGGCACGCGCACCACGTCGCCGAGCGCTACAGCCTGTTCGCCATCATCGCGCTGGGCGAAGGGGTGGTCGGCACGCTGGCGACGCTGTCGGCCGCGGTCGAGGAGCAGGGCTGGAACCTCGATGCCGCCTTGATCGGCATTGCCGGAATGGGTCTCACCTTCGGCATGTGGTGGGTCTATTACATGCTGCCCTCGGGGACGGTGCTGCACCAGCACCGCAGCCGTTCCTTCGTCTGGGGCTATGGCCAGATGGTGATCGTCGCTGCCATCGTCGCCACCGGCGCCGGGCTGCATGTCGCGGCCTATTTCATCGAGCACAAGACCCATAACGGCCCGGTAGCGACCCTGCTGTCAGTCGCCATTCCGCTAGGCGTGTTCCTGGGGGCGATCTATGCGCTGTATTATTATCTCGTCCAGCGCTTCGATCCCCTCCACGTCTGGCTGCTGGCGGGAACGGCTGCGGTCGTCGCACTTGCCATCATCGCCGCCCTTGCCGGCGTCGACATGGCGGTCTGCCTCATCTTACTGACGCTAGCGCCGGCCGTCACCGTTGTCGGCTATGAGCTGTCGGGGCACCGCCATCAACTGGAGGTGCTGGCGCAGGAGGAAGCGCCGCACTGAGCAGAGCAGCTTCGCGCGTCAGATACCCTCGACCAGCACGATCTCGCCATCGGCTACTTTCTGACGGATGGCGACGGCGCGCTGGTACTCCGGCGAGTGGTAGCAATCGTGCGCAGCGCTGAGCGATTCGAACTCGATAATGACATTGCGGGCGCGGCCAGGCCCCTCGGCCTTTTCATGCTCACCGCCACGGGCAAGGAACTTCACGTCGAAACGGTCGAAAGCGAGCTTGGCGGCAGCGACATAGTCCTTGTAGCCTTCAGCGTCGCGCACATCGACGCGGGCTATCCAGTATCCCTTGGGCATTTTCTTCTCCTCGTTACGCCGCGCGCATCTCTTCCAGTATGGCCTCGGCAGCCGCGCGCCTGTCGCTTGCCGCCACGATTGGCCGGCCCACAACAAGATGGCTGGAGCCGTTGCGGATCGCCTGGCCGGGCGTCACCACGCGTTTCTGGTCGCCATGGTCGCTGCCCTTGGGCCGTATCCCCGGTGTCACCACCGCCAGGTCGGGTCCGACGATGCGGCGCACCGCTTCCGCCTCCTCGGCCGAGCAGACGACGCCGCCCATGCCGGCATGCAGCGCCTGTTCGGCGCGTCTCAGCACCAGCGTGTGCGGGTCGTATTCATAGCCGGCGTCGATCACGTCCTGCTCGTCCATCGAGGTCAGCACGCTGACCGCCAGCAGGCAGAGATCGCTGCCCCTGGCGGCCTCCACCGCGGCTCGCATCGCCTTGGGATAGGCGTGGATGGTCAGCATGGTCATGCCCATGCGCACGATGTTCTCGACACCCTTCGCCACGGTGTGGTCGATGTCGAGCAGCTTCATGTCGAGGAAGATTTTCGTGCCGCCGCTGGCCAACTCCCTGGCGAAGTCGAGCCCGCCGGCGAAGGCCAGCTGATAGCCGATCTTGTAGAAGGAGACGACGCCGTCGAGCTCCTGCACCGCCTGTTCGGCCTCTTTCACCGTCGGCACGTCGAGGCCGACGATCAGCCTGTCTCTCATGGTATGGGCCTGCATGGCTGTGGAAATCATGCCCCGGTCCGGGTCGATAGCATGCGCGAGGTTTCGATCAGCGTGCGGCATAGGTGCTCCATCGATTTGGTCAGTCTATCATCCCTGAAATTGCCGTCGCCGTCGAAGGCACTGCCGCCATCGGATACCGAGCATTCCGGCGTCACCATCTCCAGCTGGCAGCGCACCAGCACGGCGCGCAGATGGTTGATGCAGCGGATCCCGGCGAAATGTCCGTTCGAAGACGAGCACAGGCCGGCGACCTTGCCGACAAATGGCCTCACCGGCCAGCCGCCATCGAGGCGCACCCGGCTTACCCAGTCGATCGTGTTCTTGAGCAGTGGCGGGATCGAGCCATTATATTCCGGCGTCGCGATCAGTAGCCCGTCATGGGCGGCGATCAGCCGGCCGAGCTTCACGGCGTTGTCGGGAACGCCTTTTTCTTTTTCGAGGTCCTCGTCGATGATCGGCAGCGGATAGTCGGCCAGCGAAATGCGCGTCACCTCGGCGCCTTGCATGGCCAGCTCCTTCTGCGCCACATCGGCGGTCCTGCCGCTGAAGGCGCCGCTGCGCACCGAGCCGGCAAAGACGAGGATTTTCGCGATCACAGCCATTGGCCACTCTTGTTCCCGGACAGGTACAGCCAGAGGCTGCGCAAATCAACGCACTGGGTCAAAAAACGGAAACGATCGGGGGGCAAGCGCGCGAAGGTGTGCCGAGCAGCTGGGCTATTGCTAGTGGGTGACCGCAATTCTTGCACTCAGCGCGATGAGTGCAACTCCGAGCAAGGCATCTATCGGCCTGCGGACGCTGCCATATACCGACCGAACCCTTCTTGTGGAGAACATTAGCGCGACAAGCCCAAACCACGCCATCGCGACCAGCCCGATTATGGCCAGCGACACTGCCTGGACCCAGATCGGAGCCTGCATCGGCAATACCGATATGAACAGGCTCGCGAAGAACGCGGCCGTCTTCGGATTTGTAATTCCGACAACGAATCCGCTTCGCCAAGGAGCCGTGGTCTCTGCGCCACCGACGGCCAGCGGTGGCCGCGCCTGCCAAGCCGACAAAAGGATCTTGCTGCCCAGGTAACCGAGATACACGGCACCGGCGATCCGGACGGCAAGGTGAGCCCATGCAATCTGCGTCAGTACGAGGCCCAGGCCACACATCGCGAGAGCCGCCCACACCATGATCGCTGCGGCAATGCCAAGCGCCACATGGAACCCCGCGCGACGGCTGATCAGCGCATGGGAAGTCACGGCTACAAAATCGGGTCCTGGGCTCATGGCGCCGAGCAGGAAGACCGAAGCAAGGGTCAGGAATTGCGGAAGGTAGCTCATGCGATACTCCAGTTTCAGTCTCGTCGTACCGCACGCCTGCATGCCGGAGAGGCCAGGAAAGCCGCTCGCCGATTTCGAGGGTCGTTTCCCTCACCTTCACAAAACCTACAGCGCTCTTTAATATGAGCGAAATGAAAGATATTTCGGCAGCCATGAACAAAGCTAATATCAACATCACGATGGTGCGCGTCCTGACATCGCTCAGCGAGACGCGCAGCTTCACCAAAACCGCCGAGCGGCTCTGTCTTTCTCAATCGGCCATAAGCCATGCAATGAAGGCGCTGGAGGAGATCGTTGGCGCGCCCCTCGTCATACGTGATCGGCGCGGTGTCGCTTTCACCGCAACCGGCGAGGCGGCTTTGGACGCGGCGCGCGCCGCTTTGCATGCTTTAGGCCGTCTTGTCGGCCTACGGGAACACTCCATCAAAGGCAGAGTACGGCTCGCGCTGGTCAGCAGCGCCTCGGTAAAGATTGCTCCATATGCGTTGAACATTACTTCCGTCCGGCACCCGGAGCTTGCTGTCGAACTGCTCTTGGGCACGGATACCGAGGTGGCGGAGTGGGTCGATCGCGGTGCCGCCGATATTGGACTGTCCTACATCGCCGGCAATTGCCAAGCCGAGGAACTTGTCGACGACGAACTCTTTGTGGCGTCATCGCAAAAGAACTCAGTCCAAGGCGGGTCATTTCCGATCCGCGCTCTCGACGGCCAGCCATTCATTATGTCGAGCGGCGGCTGCGGACCAATGCTTGCCGAATTGTTCCAGGATTTTGGCGTTGCGCCAGTTGTCATCCTGTCGGCGAGCGATATGGCGGCGCTGCTTGCTCTGGTTGGGGCCGGGCGCGGTTTGTCGATTGCGCCAGGCCTGGCGTTTCCGGCCGATTGGCAGCGAACCGTCGCGAGGCGTCCTCTTGAGCCGCGTGCGCGTCGGCCTCTGCTGCTTCTGTTCTCCAGCAGCGCCGAAGCAACGGCCGTGCGGGCCATGTGCGCGGCGATCAGAGAGGTCGCCACGAGTTTGCGAGGCGGATAACAGTCAAGGATGTGGATCGACCCTCAATCGAGCTTCCTTCGGGAGACGTCGATCCTTTACAAGGCGCCAGAGACTTCTCCCGCCCCCAATACCAGCTAATGCGCTTCGCGCCGGTAGATCCACAGCTGCGTCGGCGGGATGTTGCGGAAGATGAAGTCGAAATGCTTGACCGTGTAATTGCCGCGGCCGGGCGGGATCGGCGACAACGGCCCATAGGTCAGCTGCACGATCGGCCGTCCAACCGGGATGCGGTCTAGCAGGCTTTCAATATAGGCGATCCGCTGTGCGACCGGAAAATTGAGCAGCGGCACGCCGGAGACGACGGAATCGAAAATCATCCCGCTCTTCTCCCCAAGCGTGGCGTTGAGATTGAAGGCATCACCCTCGATGACGTTGACGCCGGGATAGAGCTGGCGCAGATGGCGCACGAAATCGGTGGAATATTCGACCGCGTAGAGGTTTTCGGGCTTAACGCCCTGGGCGAGGATTGCACGCGTGATGACGCCTGTGCCGGGGCCGACTTCAAGCACCGGCAGGCCAGACTTCGGATTGACGATGGAAGCCATCTTGCGGGCGGTGACGGAGCTTGTCGGCACGATCGAACCGACCGACTTCGGCTTGTCGATCCAGCCTTTGAAGAATTTGAGTTCGTCGTCGAACTTTTCCGCCAGCGCCTTCCGCAATCCCGGACCACGTGCCATGCAAGTTCTCCTCAACACTCCCCGAACGCTACTTAGCAGCTAACAGGTCCAAGGCAAGGCGCGATCTGGCATAAGATGTTGATGACGTTCGGGAAGCGTGGCGGCCTTGGTTTGGGTTCAGTGCTCGCCGAAGGATTCGAAAAAGTCCTTCATGCGGGCGAAAAAGCCGCTCGACTGGGGCGAATTGTCCTTCGACGACAGCTGCTCGAACTCTTCCAGCAGCTCGCGCTGGCGGCGCGACAGGTTTTGCGGCGTTTCGACCGCGGTCTGGATATAGAGGTCGCCGACATTGGGCTGACGCAGCACCGGCATGCCCTTGCCCTTGAGGCGGAACTGGCGGCCGTTCTGCGTGCCTTCGGTCACTTTCACCTTGGTCTGACTGCCGTCCAGCGTCGTCACCTCGAACGAGCCGCCAAGGGCGGCCGTCGTCATCGATATCGGCACCTTGCAGTAGAGATCGGCGCCGTCGCGCTGGAAGAATTCATGCGGCTTCACGGCCAGGAAAATATAGAGGTCGCCCGATGGGCCGCCGCGCAGGCCCGCCTCGCCCTCATTGGCAAGCCGGATGCGGGTGCCGTCCTCGATGCCGGCCGGGATATTGACCGACAGCGAGCGTTCCTCGGTGACGCGGCCCTGGCCGGCGCATTTCGGGCACGGGTCCTTGATCGTCTGGCCGCGGCCTTGGCATTGCGGGCAGGTACGCTCGATCGAGAAGAAGCCTTGCGTCGCTCGTACCTTGCCGTGGCCATGGCACATCGAGCAGGTCACCGGCTGGGTGCCGGGCTTGGCGCCTGTCCCGGAGCATTCCGTGCATGAGATCGAGGCCGGCACGCGGATTTGCGCGGTCTTGCCGGCAAACGCTTCTTCCAGCGTGATTTCCATATTGTAGCGCAAATCGGCGCCGCGTTCGCGGCCGCCCGACGAGCGGCGCTGGCGCCCGCCCATCATGTCGCCGAAAATATCCTCGAAAATGTCGGCGAAGCCGCCGGCGCCAAAACCTTGCGCGCCGCCATTCATGCCGCCCTGCTCGAAGGCGGCGTGACCGAAACGGTCATAGGCCGCGCGCTTCTGCGGGTCCTTCAGCGTTTCGTAGGCTTCGTTGATTTCCTTGAACTTGTGCTCGCAGGAGTGATCGCCGGGATTGCGGTCGGGATGGAACTGCATGGCGAGCTTGCGGAAAGCGCTCTTGAGCTCCTTCTCGTCGGCGCCCTTTTGCACGCCCAGCGTCTCGTAGAAATCAGCTTTCATCTTTTCCCGCAGTCCGGATGCTCAACGTCTTGATGCATGTTGCGTCGTTTGCCGGCACGTTGTCTCGATTTAGGAGCGGTGATGCCCGGATGCTAGGGCCGGCGCGCTTGTGCCTGTGTTTTTCAGTGACTTTTTCGGCAAGGCCCGCACTTTTTCAGCGAGGGTTGCAAAAAAGCCCGGCTTTGCGCCGGGCTTTCCGCTTTATTTGCCGTCAACCGGTCAGGCCGACTTCTTCTTCTCGTCGTTTTCGTCGATTTCCTCGAAATCGGCGTCGACCACGTCGCTATCCTTGGCCGCGTCCGCCTTGGCGTCGGCTTCCGCCGCTTCCTTCTGCGAAGCTTCGTACATGGCCTGGCCGAGCTTCATGGATGCTTCGGCAAGCGTCTGCGACTTGGCCTCGATGTCGGCGGCATCGTCGCCTTCGGCAGCAGCCTTCAGCGCCGTGATAGCCTCCGATATCGCCGTGCGCTCGGTTTCCGAAACCTTGTCGCCATATTCCTTCAGCGACTTCTCGGAGGAGTGCACCAGCGCCTCGGCCTGGTTGCGGGCCTCGACCAAAGCACGCCGCTGCTTGTCGGTCTCGGCATTGGCTTCGGCGTCCTTGACCATCTTCTCGATGTCGGCGTCCGAAAGGCCACCAGAGGCCTGGATGCGGATCTGGTGCTCCTTGCCGGTGCCCTTGTCCTTGGCCGAAACGTTGACGATGCCGTTAGCGTCGATGTCGAAAGTGACCTCGATCTGCGGCACGCCGCGCGGCGCCGGCGGAATGCCGACCAGGTCGAACTGGCCGAGCGCCTTGTTGTCGGCAGCCATTTCACGCTCGCCCTGGAAGACGCGGATGGTCACGGCCGACTGACTGTCTTCAGCGGTCGAGAACACCTGGCTCTTCTTGGTCGGGATGGTCGTGTTGCGTTCGATCAGGCGGGTGAACACGCCACCCAGCGTCTCGATGCCGAGCGACAGCGGCGTCACGTCGAGCAGCAGCACGTCCTTCACGTCGCCCTGCAGCACGCCGGCCTGGATGGCGGCGCCCAAAGCGACGACTTCATCCGGGTTGACGCCCTTGTGCGGCTCCTTGCCGAAGAACTGCTTCACGATCTCCTGGATCTTGGGCATGCGGGTCATGCCGCCGACCAGGACCACTTCGTCGATCTCGCCAGCCTTCAGCCCGGCATCCTTGAGCGCCGCCTTGCAGGGCTCGATGGTGCGCTGGACGAGATCGTCGACCAGCTGCTCGAACTTGGCACGGGTCAGCTTCAGCGTCAGGTGCTTGGGGCCGGTCGCGTCGGCGGTGATGAAGGGCAGGTTGATTTCCGTCTGCGTCGTCGACGACAGCTCGATCTTGGCCTTTTCAGCCGCCTCCTTGAGGCGCTGCAGCGCAAGCTTGTCGTTCTTCAGGTCGATGCCCTGTTCCTTCTTGAACTCGGCCGCCAGGTATTCGACGAGACGCATGTCGAAATCCTCGCCGCCGAGGAAGGTGTCGCCATTGGTCGACTTCACTTCGAACACGCCGTCGCCGATTTCGAGCACCGAAATGTCGAACGTGCCGCCGCCAAGGTCATAGACGGCAATGGTCTTGCCATCCTTCTTGTCGAGGCCGTAGGCAAGTGCTGCAGCCGTCGGCTCGTTGATGATGCGCAGCACCTCAAGGCCGGCGATCTTGCCGGCGTCCTTGGTGGCCTGGCGCTGGGCGTCATTGAAATAGGCCGGAACGGTGATGACCGCCTTCTCGACCTTCTCGCCGAGATAGGCCTCCGCCGTTTCCTTCATCTTCTGCAGGATCATGGCCGAGATCTGGCTGGGCGACTGCTTCTTGCCGCCGGCCTCGACCCAGGCATCGCCATTGTCGCCCTTGACGATCTTGTAGGGGACAAGCTTCTTGTCCTTCTCCGTCACCGGGTCGTCATAGCGGCGGCCGATCAGGCGCTTGACCGCGAAGATGGTGTTTTCAGGATTGGTGACCGCCTGGCGCTTGGCCGGCTGGCCGACGAGACGTTCGCCGTCGCCCGAGATGGCGACGATGGAAGGCGTCGTGCGCGCGCCTTCCGCATTTTCAATGACCTTGGGCTCCTTGCCATCCATGATGGCGATGCAGGAGTTGGTGGTGCCGAGATCGATACCGATTACTTTTGCCATTTTTCTAGTCTCTCCGCTAAGCAGGCTCTCAGGACCCGTAAGGCGTTCCGACGAAAGCCCCTGTTCACAAGAAATTCCGCTCCGGCAACCGGCATTCCGGCACTGGGCGGCTTGGCGCGTATATAAGAACAGGCGGCATCGGGCGCAAGCATTCTGCGCATGGCATCCACCGCGCCGCGCTTGGCGCCTTTGAACAGCCGCCCGGCGGCCCGGATGTGCTCAAACCGCGCTCAAAACCCCAGGATCTGCGCGATCCCCCGGCGAAGCGCCCAGTCAGGGCTTCGAAACCACAAGAAAACGTCACCTATGCGTGAGAGAGGCGGCTCCTGGCTGAGGAAGGCGCCTGCCCACAGCAGACACAGGCAAAAGCGTCACGCGGCCTGCGACAGCGATTTATGCGCCTCGGCCAGGATTTCGAACGAGCGCACGCGTGCCGCATGGTCGAAGATCTGCGCGGTCACCATCAGCTCGTCTGCGCCGGTGCGGCGCACGAACGCGTCTATGCCTTGCCGGACGGTTTCGGGGGAGCCGACGACGGCGCAGGACAGCGCCTGCGAAATCATGGTTTTTGCCATCGGCTCGAGCGTCTGGTCATAGCCCTCGACCGGCGGCGGCAGGCGGCCGGCCCGCCCCGTGCGCAGATTGACGAAGGCCTGCTGCAACGAGGTGAACAGCAGTTTGGCCTCTCCATCGGTCGGTGCGGCGAAAACGTTGAGGCCGAGCATGACATAGGGCTTGTCCAGCTGTTCCGAAGGCTGGAAGCGCGAACGGTAGATCTCCAGCGCATGGTCGAGTTCGGCCGGCGCGAAATGCGAGGCAAACGCATAGGGCAGGCCGAGCATGGCGGCGAGCTGCGCGCCATAGAGGCTGGAACCGAGGATCCAGACCGGCACCTTCTGGCCTTCGCCGGGCACGGCGTGGATACGCTGGCCTTCCGCGGCCGGCTGGAAATAGCCCATCAGCTCGACGACATCCTGGGGGAAATTGTCTGACGCCTCGAGATTGCGGCGCAGCGCGCGCGCTGTTCCCATATCGGTGCCGGGCGCGCGGCCGAGGCCGAGGTCGATGCGGCCGGGGTGCAGTGCCGCCAGCGTGCCGAACTGCTCGGCAATCACCAGCGGCGCATGGTTGGGCAGCATGATGCCACCGGCGCCAACGCGGATGGTCTTGGTGCCGCCGGCGACATGGGCGATGACCACGGCGGTCGCCGCGCTGGCGATGCCCGGCATGTTGTGGTGCTCGGCCAGCCAGTAGCGCCTGTAGCCGAGCCGCTCGGCATGGCGGGCCAGGTCGAGCGAATTTGCCAGCGATTGCGAGGCGTCGCTGCCTTCGACGATCGGCGACAGGTCGAGAACGGAAAGTGCGGTCATGGGCCTCAAGCCTTTACGATGTTCAACTGCCTGACCCTGGTTTCGAAGGCGCGGTCGGGAATGACGATGTCGAGCTGGCACCAAGCAACGGGTCCAGATTCTCGAACGGGATCGCCTGCGGATGCTGGCGATGCAGCGCGCTCAGCGTGTCGAGCGACGCATCGATCGGACCGCGATAGCCGATGCGGTCGAAATAGGAATCGAGGTCGAAGGAGGCATCGTTCATCGCAGGGTCCGGCTTGACCGGCTCGATATAGGCACTCCGCCTGAAGACAACAAATGCGGGATGACGGACAGGCGCGGCAAGCTTATGGCGCGGCCTTTCCGTTCTCTTCGGCCGCTTCCTCCTCCACCACGGCCGTCTGCTGTGCGGCGAGAAAATTGCCGACATGGCTGAGGCCATCGAAATGATCGCAGAACACTTTGACGACGACCAGCAGCGGCACCGCCATCAGCGCGCCGACAAAGCCCCAAAGCCAAGACCAGAAGGCGATGGCGATGAAGATCGCCACGGCGTTGATCTCGAGGCGTCGGCCGACAACCATCGGCGTAACGAACTGGCCTTCGACGATGTCGCACAAAAGCACGAAGCCCGGCGCCAAAAGCGCGTAGGTGATCGAGTCGAAGCTGATCATCGCAATGACGCTGACCAGCACGATGGTGATCAGCGCGCCGACATAGGGCAGGAAGTTGAGCAGCGCCGCCATCGTTCCCCAGACGAGCGGGTTGGGCATGCCGAGCGCCCACAGGCCAAGGCCGATAACCGCGCCGAGACCGGCATTGATGACGGTGACGGTGAGCAGATAATGCGAGATTTCGCGCTCGACGTCATAGACGACGCGCAAGGCCCGCTTCTTCTCACTGAGGCTGGCGAAGGACTGGATGATCTTCTCATAGAACATCGTGCCTGACGCCAGCAGGAACAGCGACAGCACGAAGATGATGGTCAGGCTTGTCCCCGCCGACAGGACGTTGCTGGCGGCGGCCGACAGGACGCCGGACTGCGCCATCGCCACCTTCTGGATGCCCGGCTCCTGCGAGGTCTCCGTCATCTGTTCGATCTGATGCGAGATCTGCATGATCCTCTCGAGCGGACGCCGTAATTGCGCCAGCCGTTCGGTAAGTTGTTGGCCGATCGACGAGGTGTTGTTGAGAAGGTCGATGACCGGGCCGCTGAGCAGATAGCCGGCAACGCCGAAGACGCAGATCGACAGCACGACCAACATTGTCGCCGAAACCACTTCCGGAATGCCGCGCTTGCGCAGGAAGCGGACGATTGGTGTCAGCGTCAGCGTCAGCAGGAAGGCGAGGATGACCGGCATGAAGAAAGCACGCGCGAAATACAGCGCGTAGATGGCCATGAACAGGAAGATCCCGATGAGCAGCGAACGCATCAGATGCGTGTCGGCACGCGCCACAACTCTCGCCTCTTCGGTCTCGGCAAGGCCAGCACCCAAAGCGGCGGGTTCGGCTTTCATGATTTTCCCTCAGCGGCGCACCGCAATTGGTGCATTCCCCTGACGGAAACGCCTCTGCAAGCCCAAGGTTCCGTTAGCCGGCAAGGCCCTCAATCCGGGCCGCCCGTCGCTCAGGCGGCTGGCGCTGCGACGGCGACGCCGGGCTTGGCGGTCTCCTTGCGCACGATCGGCGCCACCTTGGTGCCGTACAGTTCGATCGCCTTCATGATCTTGGCGTGCGGCATGGCGCCGATCGCCATCTGCAGCAGGAAGCGGTCATTGTTGAAGATCTTGTGCTGGGCGACGATCTTTTCCGCCACCTGCTCCGGATTACCGACAAACAGCGCGCCGTTCGGACCACGCGACTGATCGAAATGCGCCCGCGAGGTCGGGCCCCAGCCGCGCTCGCGGCCGATGCGGTTCATCACTTCGGCCTGCGGGCCGTAGAAATCGTCGGCCGCCTGTTCAGCGGTCCCGGCGATGAAGCCGTGCACATTGATGCTGGTGGCAAGGCCCGAGGGGTCGGTACCGGCCCGCCTGGCGGCATCGCGATAAATGTCGAACAGCGGTGCAAACCGCGCCGGCTCGCCGCCGATGACGGCCAGCGCCAGCGGCAGGCCGAGCACCCCCGCGCGGGCCGCAGACTGCGGCGTTCCACCTATTGCGATCCAGATCGGCAATTTGTCCTGCAGCGGCCGCGGATAGACGCCGCGGTCGTTGATGGGCGCGCGCAGATTGCCGGACCAGGTGACCTTGACGCTGTCGCGTATGGCCAGCAGCAGGTCGAGCTTTTCGGCGAACAGCTCGTCATAGTCCTCGAGATTGTAGCCGAACAGCGGGAAGGATTCGATGAACGAGCCGCGCCCGGCCATGATCTCGGCCCGGCCGCCCGACAAAAGGTCGAGCGTTGCGAACTGCTGGAAGACACGCACCGGATCATCGGAGGACAGCACGGTGACCGCGCTGGTCAGCTTGATGCGCTTGGTGCGTTCGGCGGCAGCGGCCAGCGCCACCACCGGCGCGGACGCGGCATAGTCGGGGCGGTGATGTTCGCCCAGACCAAGGACGTCGAGGCCGACCTGGTCGGCCAGCTCGACCTCCTCGATCAGATTGCGTAGTCGCTGATGCGGGCCGATCGCGCCGGGGCCGGGCTCCGGGCTGACGTCGGCGAAAGTGTAGAGACCGAGTTCCATGGCATGTCATCCAAATGTTCTGATTTGCCGCTAGAGGTAGCGGCGAGCCGCCCCGGCCGCCAGAGGGGCGGATGGTGAACAGTGCATGTCGGTTTCGGCCGGCTTTGTTTCAGGGAAAACGCGTCTCCCGGCTGCAACAGCCTAAACTTTCATGGCTGGCATACCGTTTTGGCGCTTGAACTCTCGGTTTTCGCGCGTATGTAAGCGTCGCGAATTGACTTCAGGGAAGTGGACTTGGCTATCTACAGGGAAAAAGACATTTTCGAGCGGCGCAATGCCGCGAACGAGGCAAAGAAGGCGCTTCTGGAGCGCTTCAAGTCGAAGCCGGCGGCTGATGATCCTGCGGTTCTGGCCAAACAGGCCGAACGCAAGGCGATTCTTGAGGCTCGCGAAATACGCGAGGCCGAAAAGGCCAGGCTGAAGCAGGAAAAGCTGGCACGCGAGGCGGTCGAGAAGGCCGAGCGCGAGGCAGCAGCCGAAGCGGCGCGTATTGCGGCCGAAGAGGCAGCGCAGGCTGAAGCGAAGATCAAGGAAGCCGAAGAAAACGAGCGCATCGCCCGTTTGCTGGCCGACGAAGCCGAACGCAAGGCCAAGCGCGACGCACGCTATGCGGCGCGCAAGCAGCGTACCGGCAGGACGCCTCCGGGCTTCTCCGCCCGCTAACGCTTCGATCGAAACGATCGGACATCAGGGTCGCCTTCCAGCGGCCCTGAATGTGTTTGTGCGTCGATTTCCTTGGTTGCTTTGCTCAGGCGGCGAGCTTCAGCCCCATAATGCCGCAGACGATGAGCGCAATGCAGGCGAGCCGGATGGCCGTCGCCGGCTCGCCCAGCAGCCAGATGCCAAGCAGCGCCGTGCCGACCGTGCCGATGCCGGTCCACACCGCATAGGCCGTCCCGACAGGCAGCGTCTTGAGCGCCAGGCCGAGCAACCCGAGGCTGATGATCATCGAGGCGACAGTGAGCACCGTCGGCAGCGGCTTCGAGAAGCCGTCAGTGTATTTGAGGCCGATCGCCCAGCCGATTTCGAACAGACCAGCGAAGAACAGAAAAATCCACGACATCGGGATGCACTCCTTCCATGAGGATGGCGGGGCGTCCCGGCCGGACTTTTGAGAAAGGCGCGAGGTCGTCCTCGCCGCTTCGGTATAAGCGGCTGCGCCGGTGCGATCAACAAAAACACCGGCCGCATCGTTCATGCCGCCGGTGTCAAAATCTGCGCCGAAACGGTTGTCCGGATTTCAACCGTCCAAGATCTTCCGAGGCGGGCTTACTTTTCCTTGAGCCTCATCGCCTTGACGGGCGGCGCCTTGAGTGCCGGAGCCGCTGCGGGCTTCTTGGCGTCTTTTTTCGGCTTCCGAGCTTCCTTGCCCGCCTTCATCGCACCTTTAGCCATGATTCGCTCCTCCAGTTGCTGGGAGGCCAAGTGAAACAAGAGAAACGCCGGACTGCAAGGGGGCGGGCGTCTGTCGCCGGCGCCGTCGGGCCGCTTTCAACCGGTTTCTAATTTGCTCGTAAACCATTCCGGTCCGTGCCATGGTTGCCTTCGCACTGCAGCATCGGCCATGCCTTCGCCCGGCGATGATCAGGCAGTGCGGTCAGGACGACAATGCGAATCCGCATCGGCAGCGAGATGAGTTTCGATTTTCCGCAGGAAACGCCGCTCATCGCGATGCTCAACGTCCACTACTCCAGGGCCTCCGATCTCGAGCGCCCGGATTTCCTGACCTCCAGCCCGCCGGTGCCGATCCAGAGCTACCGCGACAGTTTCGGCAATTGGTGCAACCGTTTCGTCGCCCCGCCCGGGCGCTTCACCTTCGGCACCGATTCGGTAATCCGCGACCCCGGTACCTTCGAGATGGGCGACCTGATGGCCTGGCAGCATGAGGTTCGCGACCTGCCGTCGGACACATTGCTGTTCCTGTTGCCCAGCCGCTTTTGCGAGAGCGATCTGCTGGCCAGCGAAGCCTGGCGGCTGTTCGGGCATACGCCGCTCGGTATTGCCCGCGTCCAGGCGGTCTGTGATTTCGTCCACAACCACATCGTCTTCAGCTACGGCAATGCCCGACCGACGCGCACCGCGGCCGAAGCCTATCGCGAGCAAAGCGGCGTCTGCCGTGACTTTGCCCACCTCGCCGTCACCTTCTGCCGTGCGCTAAACATCCCGACCCGCTACTGCACCGGCTACATCAGCGACATCGGCCTGCCCAAACCTTGGGCGAGCATGGATTTCGCAGCCTGGATGGAGGTCTATCTCGGTGGCCGCTGGCATGTCTTTGACCCGCGCAACAATTCGCCACGCATCGGCCGCATCCTGATCGCGTCGGGTCGCGACGCCGCCGACGTGCCGCTGACCCACATCTTCGGACCGGGCACGCTGGCTGGTTTCAAGGTGTGGACGGACGAGATCATCGAATAGGGGCGTCTTTCCGCAAGCTGGCCTTCAACCTGAACGACCAGGCGATTCGTGCGTTGTGATGCCTGTGGAGCTCGGCGGCAGGCCGTTACATTGGGCGCCTTGGAGGGACAGCATGGCAGCGCATGGCGGGTCGAAGACGGTCATCTACGCGGCGCTCGCCGGTAATTTAGCTATTGCTATGACCAAATTCGTCGCCGCCTTCTTCACCGGCAGCTCGGCGATGCTGTCGGAAGGCGTGCACTCGCTGGTGGATACCGGCAATGGCGGGCTGCTGCTCTACGGCATGCACCGCGCCGCCCGTCCGCCGGACCGCACGCACCCGCTCGGCCATGGCCGCGAGCTGTATTTCTGGAGCTTCATTGTCGCCCTGCTCGTCTTTGCGCTCGGCGCTGGCGTGTCCTTCTATGAAGGCGTCGTCCACATCATGGCGCCTCAGCCGGTCGCCAATCCCAAAATCAACTACATTGTGCTGGGCCTCTCAATGCTGTTCGAGGGCAGCTCCTGGTACGTGGCGCTGAAGGAGTTCCGCCAGCAGAAGGGCAACCAAGGCTGGCTGCAGGCCGTGCAATCGAGCAAGGATCCGAGCGTCTACACGATCCTGTTCGAGGACAGCGCCGCCCTGCTCGGTCTGTTCGTCGCCTTCGCCGGCATATTGGCGGCCGAACTCCTCGACATGCCCGAGCTCGACGGCGTCGCCTCGATCGGCATCGCGATGATCCTCGGCGCCACCGCCATCTTTCTGGCGCGCGAAAGCAAGGGATTGCTCATCGGTGAGCCGGCCTCGCCGGAAGTGCAGGCCAAGGTGCTGGCCATCGCCCAGCAGGATCCGGCAGTGCAGCGGGCCAACGGCGTTCTCACCGTCCATCTCGGCCCGCAACAGATCGTCGCTGGGCTGAGCATCGAATTCGAGGACCATCTGACGGCGCCTGAGATCGAAGCCTGTGTCGAGCGCATCGAGGCGCTCTTGAAAAAAGAAATGCCGGAGATCACCAGACTGTTCGTCAAGCCGCAGACGACCGGAACCTGGGAGCACCGGCGCAAGCAGGTCGAGGCGGCGTCGGACTAGTTCTGGACCAGCAGTCCACCGTTGGCGCCATCGCCTGGTCCCGCTAAGATCACCCGACGGATTTCGGAGAATCAACGATGAAAATCGATGGTGGGTGCCATTGCGGCGCCATAACTTATGAAGCAGACGTCGACCCGGAAAAGACCTCTATCTGTCATTGCACCGACTGCCAGCAACTGACCGGTACCGCCTTTCGTGTCACTGTTCCCGCGCCTGAGGATCATTATAGGATCACAAAGGGCACACCGAAGGTTTATATCAAGACGGGATCGAGCGGCGCCAAGCGTGCCCAGGCGTTCTGCGGCGACTGCGGTTCCCATCTTTACGCAACGTCGGTTGGCGACGGGCCGAAGGTCTATGGGATCAGGGCGGGGACCGCGCGGCAACGCGAGGATCTCGTTCCGACCCAACAGAAATGGCACCGATCGGCCCTGCACTGGCTTCCGGAATTCGAGGGCGTAAGCATCGTAGAGGCGCAGTAGCACCTGCCTCCCGGTTAAACGCGGCCCAAACCAGCCAATAATGTGCTAGGCTAGCCATCAAACGGATGGCGGGGGATAGCAATGTCGGAAACGGACAAAGTGTTTGCCGGCTCGATTCCGGAAAACTACGACCATTACATGGTGCCGCTGATCTTCGAGCCGTTCGCCGCGGATTTGGCACGACGGGCAGCGTCCTTGTCGCCCGGCGCCGTCCTGGAAGTCGCCGCCGGTACCGGCGTTGTCACCCGCGCATTGGCTCCAAAACTGTCTCCCGGCGCAAGCTATGTCGTGACCGACCTCAACCAGCCTATGCTCGACTACGCGGCCTCGCGACAAGCTCCCGACAGTCGTATACAATGGCGTCAGGCGGATGCTCTGGCGCTGCCGTTCGAAGATGCGGCTTTCGATCTCGTTTGCTGTCAGTTCGGCGCGATGTTCTTTCCCGACCGAGCCGCCGGCTATCGCGAAGCAAAGCGGGTCCTGAAGACCGGCGGCCATTTCCTGTTCAACGTGTGGGATCGCATCGAAGAGAATGTATTCGCCAATGATGTGACGAATGCTCTTGCGGAGATTTTTCCGAACGATCCGCCCCGCTTTCTCGCCCGCACGCCGCACGGCTACAATGACATTGCATTGATCCGCGGCGAGTTGGAAGCCGCAGGTTTCTCCCGTGTGGTGATCGACACGAGGGCCGAACAAAGCCGTGCCTCCTCGCCGCGCCTTCCGGCGGTTGCCTATTGCCAGGGAACTCCGCTTCGCAACGAAATCGAGGCTAGAGGAAAACTGGAAGCCGCAACCGATCACGCCGCGTCCGTGATTGCAGCCAGACACGGCAGCGGCGAGGTTGCGGCCAAGATCCAGGCGCACGTGATCGTGGCTACGGTCTAATGCATGGCGCCCAGAAGTGTGCCGCGGTTCTGGGACAACGACATGCATCAAAACAAAGACTTTTAAAGCGCGTCGTATGAATCCGTTCAGCGCGACGCGCTTTAATCGTCGCCTTCGACGACACGTAGCCTGAGCTGCCCCGTCTTGGAATCCGCCACCCGCACTCCGGCTTCGGCCTTGGCGGGTCCGCCACCGCGCACTTCGGCTTCGCTTTCGCCAAACTCCAGCGCTTCGATCTTTTGGCCGCGCTTGGTCACCTTCGACGTCGACACCAGTATCTCGTCGATATCCTTGGCCGACTGGCCAAAATGCGTCTGCAACCGGCGCACGCGTTCGTCGACGCGCGCGACGTCTTCCATCAGCCGGATCACCTCGCCCTGGATCAGATGCGCCTGTTCGCGCATGCGGGCGTCCTTGAGGATGGCCTGGATGACCTGGATCGACAGCATCAAAAGCGACGGTGAGACGATGATGACACGCGCCCGGTGCGCCTTCTGGACCACGGCGTCGAAATTCTCGTGGATTTCGGCGAACACCGATTCCGACGGCACGAACATGAAGGCGGTGTCCTGCGTCTCGCCCTGGATCAGGTATTTTTCCGAGATATCGCCGACGTGAATTTCGATGTCGCGGCGGAAAGCCTGGGCCGCGATCTTCTGTTGTTCGGCGCCATCGGCGGCGCGGATGGCGTTCCAGGCTTCCAGCGGAAACTTGGCGTCGATGGCAAGCTGCGGCGCACCGTTCGGCATCCTGACCAGGCAGTCGGGACGGCTGCCGTTTGACAGCGTTGCCTGGAACTCGTAGGCGCCCATCGGAAGGCCGTCGGCGACGATCGCCTCCATGCGCGACTGGCCGAAGGCGCCGCGCGTCTGCTTGTTGGACAGGATCGCCTGCAATTGCACGACCTGGCCGGCCAGCGACTGAATGTTGCCTTGCGCGGTGTCGATGACCGCCAGCCGTTCCTGCAGTTTGGCGAGGCTCTCATGCGTCGATTTGGTCTGTTCGGTCATGGTTTGACCGAGCCTGCCGGTCATGGCGTCGAGGCGCTGGCCGATCGACTGGTTGAGTTCGGCCTGCCTTGCGCCGAACACGTCGGCGATGGCGCCCATGCGGCCCTGCATCTCGGCCTGGCTTTGCAAAATGCCGGCCATCCGCGCCTCGGCGTCGCGGGCGTGGTCGGCGGCTTCCGCCGCGGCGATGGTGCGCGCCTTGGCCGATCGCCACAGCGCCACGACAAGCGCCAGGAACAGGCCGAGAAACACCAGCGCGCCGAGGGCCAGTGCATGGCCGAGCGTGATCGTCGTGGCGCCAAGCCGGGCAACGGGTTCGGAAAGGATGGTGCTCAGGTCGTTCATCCCGCCAGCATAGCCGATTCGCAGACCTGGCACAGATCAAAACGTGAACGAGACCGATTCGCACCGGTTGACGCTTCTCCTGCGACGTTTTAGGTGAGGCGCCATGTCGATCAAGCCGCTCATCATCCTTCCCGATCCCATCCTGCGCCAGGTTTCCAAACCAGTCGAACGCGTCGACGCGCCTTTGCGCAAACTGGCCGACGACATGCTGGCGACGATGTATGATGCGCCGGGCATCGGTTTGGCCGCAATCCAGATCGGCGAGCCGCTGCGCATGCTGGTCATCGACCTCGCCAAGGAAGACGAGCCGCCGGCGCCGCATGTCTTCATCAATCCCGAAATCCTCGAAAGCGCCGACGCCCGCTCGGTCTACGAGGAAGGCTGCCTGTCGATCCCGGACTATTACGCCGAGGTCGAGCGTCCCGCCTCGGTGCGCGTGAAATATCTCGACCGCGACGGCAAGCTGCAGGAGATCGAGGCCGAAGGCCTGATGGCGACTTGCCTGCAGCACGAGATCGACCATCTCAACGGTGTGCTGTTCATCGACCACATCTCGAAGCTGAAGCGCGACATGGTGGTCAAGAAGTTCAAGAAGCTCGCCAAGGACAAGGCGCCGGGCAAGCTGGTGGGATAGGGAAGATGCCGCTTCGCGTCATCTTCATGGGCACGCCGGAGTTTTCGGTGCCGGTGCTGCGCGCGATTGCCGAGGCCGGGCACGAGATAGCAGCCGTCTACACCCAGCCGCCGCGCGCCGCGGGCCGCCGCGGGCTGGAACTGACACCGTCGCCGGTGCAGCGCGAGGCTGAGCGGCTGGGCATCGAAGTGCGCACGCCGCTGTCGCTGAAGGGCGAGGGCGAGCAAGCTGCTTTCCATGCGTTGCGTGCCGATGTCGCAGTCGTCGTCGCGTATGGTTTGCTGTTGCCGAAGGCTATTCTGGAGGCTCCGCGCCTCGGCTGCCTCAATGGCCACGCCTCGCTTTTGCCGCGTTGGCGTGGTGCAGCTCCCATCCAGCGAGCCATTATGGCCGGCGACGTCGAAACCGGCATGATGGTGATGCGCATGGAAGAGGGCCTGGACACCGGTCCGGTGGCACTGGTTGAAAAATGCGCCATAGAGCCCGACATGACGGCCGGCGATCTGCACGACCGCTTGATGAATATTGCTGCCACGCTGATGGTGGAAGCGCTGTCCCGATTGGAGACAAATACCCTGGCATCGACTTTGCAGGCGGCTGACGGGGTGACCTACGCCAGGAAAATCGATAAGTCGGAGACACGTGTGGACTGGACGCGCCCGGCTGCGGAGGTCCACAATCACATTCGCGGCCTGTCGCCATTTCCCGGCGCCTGGTGCGAGGCCGACATCGGCGGCCGCACGGAACGGCTGAAACTGCTTCGCTCGACGCTTTTGGAAGGCACGCTTTCTGAAAGCATGGGCGAGTCGGGAGGAATTCTCGATGACCGGCTGACGGTCGCCTGCGGGTCGGGCGCGGTCAGGCTGGTCGAAGTTCAACGGGCGGGCGGAAAGCCCGCTGCCGCGCAGGAGTTTCTGCGCGGGGCCAAGATCGAAAAAGGAATGAAGTTCTCATGAGCATGATGTCGATACGCGGCGCGACGCCGCGGGACCGCGAGGCCATACGCCTGGTCGAGGAACACGCATTCGGCCAGCAGGCGGAGGCCGGGCTGGTCGACGCTCTGGTCACCGGCGGCGACGCCGTTGTCGAACTGGTGGCGGAAGAAGACGGCCAGGTGGTCGGCCACATCCTGTTTTCCAGGCTGTTCGTCCAGAACGGCGGCAAGCAGTTCGCAGCCGTGGCGCTGGCGCCGTTGGCGGTGGAACCTTCGTTCCACGGCTCGGGCATTGGCGGTGCGCTGATCCGCGAGGCGCATATCCGCCTCAGGGATGGCGCCGAGACGCTCGCCGTTGTGTTGGGCGATCCGGCCTATTACGGCCGCTTCGGCTACAGCCATGCGCGCGCCGAAAAGTTCGAGAGCGAATATCAGGGCGAAGCGCTGCAGGCGCTGGCCTGGGGTGACGCACCCGAAAAAGGCAAACTGGTCTACGCCCAGGCCTTTACCGCACTCGCCGCCTGAACGAAGGGTGTATGCCGCGTTTTCGTCTCGATATCGAATATGACGGCAGCCTTTTCGCCGGCTGGCAACACCAGGCGGATCAGCCTTCGGTGCAGCAGGCGATAGAGCAGGCGATCGAGAAATTCTGCGGTGAGGCGGTGCGGATACGCGCCGCCGGCCGCACCGACGCCGGGGTGCATGCGACCGCCCAGGTGGCGCATGTCGACCTCGCCAAGGCATGGCCAAACGACAAGGTGCGCGACGCCGTCAACGCGCACCTGCAGGCGGCAGGCGCGCGCATCGCCATCCTGCAGGCGACGGTTGTCCCCAATGAGTTCGACGCCCGTTTCTCGGCCACCGGACGGCACTATCTCTACCGCATCCTCAACCGGCGCGCGCCTGCAGCGATGGAAAAGGGCAAGGTCTGGTGGGTGCCGAAGCGGCTCGATGCGAACGCCATGCACGAAGCGGCGAAAGTCCTGCTCGGCCGACATGACTTTACCACCTTCCGCTCGACGCAATGCCAGGCCAACAGTCCGGTGCGGACGCTGGAGCGGCTCGATGTAAGCCGCCAGGGCGACCTGATCGAAGTCAGGGCCTCGGCGCGCTCATTCCTGCACAACCAAGTGCGCTCCATGGTCGGTTCGCTGAAACGCGTCGGCGACGGCGGCTGGACCGGCGCCGACCTCAAGGCAGCGCTCGCGGCGCAAGACCGCGCCGCCTGCGGCCAGGTGGCGCCGCCCGACGGGCTTTTTCTCGTCGGTGTAGACTATCCGGAAAAGTTCTAGGCCGGAGCGGCGGTCGGCACAGTGATGCCGAGCAGCGCCACCAGGCCGAACAAGACGGCCAGAGACACCACCAACATGCCTGCGAACACGGCGCTGCCGACAGCCGCGCCCTTGCCGATCGCGGCGTTGGTCATCCGCCAGGAGAGTACCAGCGACAGCACCACCAGAACCAGCCACACCAATTCGGCAACCGGGTTGCCAGACGGCAGGAAAAGCCTGATCAGCGCTGAAGGCAGCAGCATCCAGGCAGTGATCGCCGACGCCCAGTTGCTGGCGACGACATAGTGGACGAAGCGGTCGCCGATGCCGGCGCGCGATGCGACCAGGGCAAGCACAACCAGGGGCAGCAGCCACGAGCCGAGGTCGACGGTCGCCAGGCGAATCAACATGCCCAGCCGGCCGGCGAACGCATTGGGATCGCCGATCTCGTTGGCCGTGCCGACCCAGCCGACGATCATCGCCGGCGCGGCGACGACGATGGCGAAGAAGGAATTCCAGAAGCCGTCCGCCGACAGGTCGAGCAGCCGCAAGCCGTCGGCCTTCCCGAGCATCAGCCGCCAGGCGCCGTTAAGCGATGAAGAGGTCTCGTCAACCGAAAGCATGATCAGCCCTGCTCGAACCAGTCATCGATGAAGCGCTGGTAGATTTGGGTCAGCGTCTCGAGGTCGGCCAGTGCGACGCGCTCGTCGACCATGTGCATGGTCTTGCCGACCAGGCCGAACTCGACCACCGGGCAATAGTCCTTGATGAAACGCGCATCCGAGGTTCCGCCCGAGGTGGACAGCGCAGGCTCCTTGCCGACCGTCGCCTTGATCGAGCCGCGCAGCGTCTCGATCAGCTTGTCGTCGCGCGTCAGGAAGACATGGCTCGGCCGGTCGCGCCAGATCAGCTCGTAGTCGACCGGCGTCTTGCCGGTCCGGTATTTCTTGCGCTTCGCCGCCTGGTCGAGGCGGTTATGGATCTCGGCCTGCACCGTCTCGGCAGTCCATGTGTCGTTGAAGCGGATGTTGAAGGTGGCTGTCGCCTTGGCCGGAATAACATTGGTCGCCGGGTTGCCGACATCGATCGAGGTCACTTCCAGATTGGTCGGCTGAAAATCCTTCGTGCCCTTGTCGAAGACGGGCGACAGCAAGGCGTCGACCAGGCTGATCAGGCCGCGCACCGGATTGTCGGCGAGCAATGGATAGGCGACATGGCCCTGGCGGCCGTTGACCGTGACACTGCCCGACATCGAGCCACGCCGGCCGATCTTGATCATGTCGCCGAGCGTGTCCGGATTGGTCGGCTCGCCAACGATCGCGGCGTCCCATCTCTCGCCCTTGGCCGCCGCCCAGTCGAGCAGTTTTGTCGTCCCGTTGATCGCCGGCCCCTCCTCGTCGCCGGTAATCAGCAGCGAGACCGAGCCTTTCGGACCACCCTTTTTCTCGACATGGCGCGCCACGGCGGCGATGAAACAGGCGATGCCGCCCTTCATGTCGACGGCGCCGCGGCCATACATCTCGCCCCTGGCGATCTCGGCGGCGAAGGGCGGATGCGTCCACGACGCCTCGTCGCCCGCCGGCACCACGTCGGTATGGCCGGCAAACATCAGATGCGGCCCGTTGCCGGAGCGACGCGCGTAGAGGTTCTCGATGTCGGGGGTGCCGTCTTCGGAAAACACAGGGCGTTCGACGGAAAAGCCGAGCGGCTTCAGCATGCCTTCCAGGGCAGCCAGCGCGCCGCCCTCGGCGGGCGTTACGGAGGCGCAACGTATGAGGGTCGCGAGGTTGGCGGCGGGATCGGTCGGCAGTTTCATGGGCAAAGCGATAGTCGAAAGCGAAAGGCCTGTCACGGCCAGAGATGATGACCGATCCTGCCGCCGACATTATGGTTTTCCTGTCGTATAGTGCAGGCCAACACGAGATAATCGCATGGCCAACGCCGAAAAGACCATCGTCATTGCCGGCGCCGGCAGCATCGGCTGCTATGTCGGCGGTTGCCTGGCGCTGGCCGGACGCAAGGTGGTGTTTTTGGCGCGGCCAGGCATCGCGACAGCCTTGCTGGACGGTGGCCTGCGCATCACCGATCTCGATGGTCGCGACCGATCCATCCGGCCGGAGTCCGTCACCACCGATCCCGCCGCTGCCCTCGCCAGTGCCGACGTGGTGCTGGTGACGGTCAAGAACGGCGCTACCGAGGAGATGGCGTCGCTTGTTGCCGGACATGCGCGCGGCGATGTCGTGGTGGTCAGCCTGCAGAACGGCGTCGGCAATGCCGACCGGTTACGCTCCGGGCTCGGTGGACGGACTGTGCTCGCCGGCATGGTGCCGTTCAATGTCGTCCAGTCGGCCATAGGCAATTTGCCGCTTCACGTGCATCGCGCCAGCAACGGCAAGGTCATGATCGAAGATGGCGTGACCGGCCTTGCCGGCCTTCTCGATGTCGAAGGGCTTGGCGTGGAAACCCATCCCGACATGAAAGCCGTGCAGTGGGGCAAGCTGCTGATCAACCTCAACAACGCGCTTGTCGCCTTGTCCGGCCTGCCGCTGGCGAGCGAACTTGCCGACCGCCGCTGGCGGCGAATCCTGGCCGGTCAGATCGACGAGGCCCTGGCGGCGATGAAGGCGTTACATATCGCGCCGGCACGAATCGGCGGCTTGCATCCCGTCCTGCTGCCGAAACTGCTCCGGCTGCCGGACTGGCTGTTCCGGCTGGTCGCCCGCCGCATGCTCGCCATCGACCCGCAGGCGCGCTCGTCCATGTGGGACGACCTCCAGCGTGGTCGGCCGACCGAGATCGGTGACCTGCAGGGGGCCGTCCTGAACCTCGCCGAAAAGGCCGGCACGCCGGCGCCTCTGCTGAAGCGGGTCACCGTGCTGGTGCGGCAGGCCGAGCGGGAAAAGCGCGGCTCACCCGGGCTGACGCCGGAAGCCGTCTCTGGATAGTCTACTTGCCGCGAGCCTCGGGCCTTGGCCCGCATAGCCCGAAAACAGGCGCGTGGGCCCGCCGCGTCACAGCTTTGGTGCGCGCCTCGGAGCCGGCGCTTTGCTCGCCGGGCCTGGCGCCGGCACGGGCTGCGCCGCCGGGTGGTTCTCGATCAGCGTGATCTTCTGCCAGATCTTGCGCGACAGGTTGGACGCCAGGTTCTCGACGTCGTTGACGCCGTCGATGACCACATCGTCATTGACGGACTGCGCAAACAGCGCCGCGATCTTGCCGGTGATCGACAGCATTTCCGAGCAATAGTCGAGGTAGCGCGCAAGGTCGGCGGCATTGGTGATGCGCGCCGGCGAATGCGCGGTCGGCCTGAAATTGGCGGACAATGCTGCCGGATCCTTGGTCAGCTGGTGCATGTCGATGACATGGATCAGCGATCTCAACCCATGCAACTGGCGAAACACCCGCTTGCGCTTGATGCGCTCCTCGGTGCGGATCAGCGCCAGCAGGCCGAGCACGGCAAGGATCATCATGTTGATCGTGGCTTCGATGCCTTGCACCGACTGCACCGCATCGTCGGCCTGCGAGATATGGATGAGCGGCAGGATGGTGCCGACGAACAGGAAGATCAGCGCGCCGGCGGCAACTGCGGCGACGATGGCGCCGCGCAGCCACCAGATCGGCGCTTCCAGCGCCTGCGCCGCCTTGGCCAGGTCGCGCGACAGCGACACCAGTTCGGCGGCGACGCCGCGCAGGCCGGCATCGGGAAAACGCTCGGCGACGCGCTCTTCCAGCCGCTCGGCGGTGTCGATGATCAGTTTCGGATCAAGCGTGCGGTAGCGCATGGCGAGATATCCGGTCGGCGCTCATGGTTCAGCCGGCGCGTTGCTGCGCTTGCCGTAGCGGTTCGGACCGGGGTCACCCCGGAAACACGCTAGAACGATGAGAAGAATGGGGCCGATGATAAGAGAGATCAACGCGTAATAAGTCGGCTTGCCGAAATCATGAAACCGCTTTGCGGTTACCGCAAAGCTCGACCATGTCGAGATCAGCAAAACGACCCAGAACACAAGTGCCCAGTTCTGGCTGGTTGCGGTGCCGGGTTCCAGTCTCGACAACTGGTAGAGCGGGAAAAACTGTGCAAGCACCAGCAGCAGCCCGGCGAGCACGTAGGCACTTGGGCTGACGCGCCCTGAGAGGCTGAAGAAAAGCCAGGGAAGTGGTGGTGTGTTGGGCAATCTGGAGCGCTCTGGTTGCTCGGACAGGATCAATCACGCAGCAGTTCGTTGATCGAGGTTTTCGACCGGGTCTTGGCATCGACGCGCTTGACGATGACGGCGCAGTAGAGGCCAGGGCCCGGCTCGTTGTTCGGAAAGGCCTTGCCCGGCATCGAGCCGGCGACGACGACCGAATTCGGCGGCACCTCGCCATAAAACACTTCGCCGGTGGCGCGGTCGACGATCTTGGTCGACTGGCCGATGAACACACCCATTCCGAGCACCGAGCCTTCGCGCACGATGCAGCCCTCGACCACTTCGGAGCGCGCGCCGATGAAGCAATTGTCCTCGATGATGGTCGGGCCGGCCTGCATCGGCTCCAGCACCCCGCCGATGCCTACGCCGCCCGAGAGGTGCACATTCTTGCCGATCTGGGCGCAGGAGCCGACCGAGGCCCAGGTGTCGACCATGGTGCCGCTATCGACATAGGCGCCGACATTGACGAAGGACGGCATCAGCACCGCGCCCGGCGCGACATAGGCCGAGCGGCGCACGATCGAAGACGGCACGGCGCGGAAGCCTGCCTTCTCGAAATCGACCGCGCTCCAGCCGTCGAACTTCGATGCCACCTTGTCCCACCAGACCGCCTGGCCGGGGCCGCCCTTGATGATCTCCATCGGATAGAGCCGGAACGAGAGCAGCACCGCCTTCTTCAGCCATTGGTTGACATGCCATTTGCCATCGGCCTGGCGCTCGGCAACGCGCACGGTGCCACGGTCGAGCAGGTCGAGTGAGGACTGGATGGCGTCGCGCGTTTCGCCCCGAGTCGCGGTCGAAATCGTGTCGCGCTCCTCGAAGGCCTTCTCGATCGTCTTTTCGAGGCTGGCCAGATCAGGCTTCGACATGAATTCGCTCCGTTACCACGCTGTTAAGGCCGTCGGCCTTAACCTTGTTTTGAAAGTCGCGCGGACCCTATGTTAAGGCGTATTGGGGGTCAATCGCGCGTGCGCCATGGGACGGCGCAAGTGAACTGTTGGGACGGGTAGAAAGCATATGACTCCTATGGAAAAGGCGGGATGGACGCCGCTGCCGCATTCGGACGAGGATCTGGAGCGCTCGAAAAGCGTTCCCGACACGCCGCAGACGCGCGCCGAAACCTACCGGCTGGCCTGGAACGATCCCGACTTCATGACGCGCCGGGAATTGCGCGCTGTGCGCTTGCAGCTTGAGCTCTTGAAGCCCGAAATGATCCTGGCCGAGCGCGGCATCCGCTCGACGGTCATCCTGTTCGGCGGCGCGCGTATTCCCGAGCCCGGCGGCGAGGCCTGGGCCGCCAAGAACGAGACGCAGAAGAAAAACCTCGAGGAAAACAGCAAATACTACGAGGAGGCGCGCAAATTCGCCCGCCTCTGCTCACAGCAATCGGCCACGTCCTACTACCGCGAATTCGTCGTCGTCACCGGTGGCGGCCCAGGCGTGATGGAGGCGGGAAATCGCGGCGCCGACGATGTCGGCGCGCCGTCGATCGGCCTCAACATCGTCCTGCCACACGAGCAGGCGCCGAACGCCTATGTGACCCCGGAGCTGTGCTTCAACTTCCACTATTTCGCCATCCGCAAGATGCATTTCGTCATGCGCGCCAAGGCCGTCGCGGTGTTTCCGGGCGGCTTCGGTACCATGGACGAATTCTTCGAGACGCTGACGCTGATCCAGACCGGCCGCATGGAGCGCGTGCCGGTGATCCTGTTCGGCAAGGCGTTCTGGCAGCGCGCGATCGACCTCGATTTCCTGGCCGAACAAGGCACCATCACGCCCGGCGACCAGGATATCATCGACTTTGTCGACACCGCCGACGAGGCCTGGGGGATCATCAGCCGCTTCTACAAGTTGGGGGAGTAGGGGAACCGGGAATTGAAGAACTGAAGAATTGAGGAAAAGGAGGTCCGGATCGGTCTCCCTTTCACCAGTTCTTCAATTCTTCAGCTCCTCAATTCCTCTACCCCCTCCACTATCCCCGTCAGAAACGTCGCGAGATCGTCGGTGACGAAATCGACGTCGTCCTCATTGGCCGGATCGCGTTCCCAGATCTCGGCAAAGGTCGGCTCGAAATTGCGCGGCACCACCAGCACCGTGGTCATGCCCAGTGATTTCGGCACCTCGAGGTTGCGGGCGAGATCCTCGAACATCACCGCATTGTGTCCGGTGACGGCGTGCAGTTCGGCAAACTTCTCATAGGTCTGCCGCGACGGCTTCGGCGTCAGCCCGGCGGCGACGATATCGAAAATGTCGTCGAAATGGTCGAGTATGCCGAGCTGGCGCGCGGTGCGCTCGGCGTGCCTGCGGTCGCCATTGGTGAAGATGAACTTGCGGCCGGGCAGCTGGCGGATAGCGGTGCCCAGCACCGGATCCGGCACCAGCCACGAATAGTCGATATCATGCACCTTTTCGAGAAAGTCGTCGGGGTCGATGCCGTGACGCGTCATCAGCCCGTTCAGCGTCGTGCCATATTCGAGATAGAGTTCCTTCTGCAGCTTGCGCGCTTCCTCGCGCGGCAGCGTGAGCAGTTCTCCGACATAGGCCGTCATCTTGACGTCGATCTGCGAAAACAGATTCGAATGGTGCGGATAAAGCGTGTTGTCGAGGTCGAACACCCAGTCGGTGACATGGGCGAAGCGGGCGGGATCGGGCAGCGTGGTCATGGCGTCCTTATGGCATGAAATATCTGCCGTTCGAACCCCTTTCTGATGTAGAGCTTATCCACAACCTATGTGCATCTAGAGTTGTAAAAATGGGCTCACCATTCAAATTTTAGCCATCACGGAAAGGTGGCCTTCAGGGCTTGCTGGCACAGAGACGGTTCAGTGGGAGCCAGCGATGAGTCGCATAGTCTTAAAGTCCGCCGCGGTCGCATTCGGCTCGGTAGCCATCTCGCTTTTGCTGACGCTGATCATCGTTCCCGCCATGGGTTTTCCGGTCGACCGCACTGTCTGGCTGACATCGACGGTGTGCCCGCTGGCGCTCGCCTGGATCGCCTGCGCCAGCACCTTCTGGCAGAGCGACCGACTGAAAAACGCGCATCGCGATCTCGCCCGCGCGCATGCCCAGCTCGCCGCCGCGCATCGGCGCCTGTCGGCGAAGGCGAGCCGCGACGACATGACCGGCATGCTCAACCGCGAGAGCTTCTTTGCCGCGTTGGACGGCTCGCGGCGCAAATCCGATCGCGGCGCGCTGCTGATCATCGACGCCGACCATTTCAAGGCGATCAACGACAGTTTCGGCCATCTGACCGGCGATGACGCACTGGTGTTGATCGCCAGCGCCATCGAGCGCGGCGTCCGCAGCGGCGACGTGCTCGGCCGCATTGGCGGTGAGGAGTTCGGCGCCTTCCTGGTCGGCGCTACGGAAGCCGAAGCCCGGCGCGTGGCCGAGCGCATCCGCCGTGAAGTCGAGCTGGTCCGCTTTCGTCCGGTCGACGAGCGCACGGTGCCGCTGACCGTCTCGATCGGCGGCATCACCTGTGCGCAAGATGCCGATGTCTCGGACCTGATGCGCGCCGCCGACCGCCGGCTCTACGAGGCCAAGCACCGCGGCCGCAATTTGTCGATCCTCGACCGGGACATTTCCGAAGCTGCCTAGGTGTTGGTGGTGGGGCTGTTAATGGTTCGCCAACATTGTTTCCACGCAACTGCGCCGTTTACCGGGTTGTAACTCGTTAACAGGCAAGGCTTGGCACGGGAATGGCATGTCTGGCCGGTACCTGTGCCGTTCAGGGAACGCCATGCGTGGATCGAAGCCCCCATCCAGAGACGTGTCATGAGTTTCTTCATCAGGAAAATATCGCGCCGCACCATCGTGCAGGCGCTGATTGCGATGCCGGCGCTACAGCTTTTTCGCAAGCTGCCTGACAGCGACCGCCCCCCGGCCGATCCCGACGAGATCGTCGTGGTCAATGGCTGGATCCTGAAGCGGAGCGACCTGGCATGATCTTCGACAGCTATGAGGCGTTTCGAGCCTCGGATTTCAAGCCCAAGGTCTGCATTCTCGGCTCCGGGCCGGCCGGCACCACCATTGCCAGAAAGCTCGGCGCCGCCGGCATTCCGGTCGTGGTGCTGGAGGCCGGCGCACGCGAATTCAGCGACGAGTCGCAGGATTTCTACCGCGGCTCCACGGTCGGCGATCAATATTTCGATCTCGACATCACCCGGCTGCGCTTCATGGGCGGGTCGTCGAACCACTGGGCCGGCTGGTGCCGCGTGCTCGACAAGCAGGACTTTGAGCCCAAGGCATGGGCGCCGGACACCGGCTGGCCAATCGCCCGGACCGACATCGAGCCCTATCTGTCCGAGGTGCACGACATACTCGAGCTTCCCGACTTCAAGCCCGATGTGCCGATTTCAGACGACATACGCTGGGTGCAGCTGATCAAGAGCCCGGCCGTGCGCTTTGGCGAGAAATTCTCCGACGAGCTCGACAAGAGCAAGAACATAGCGCTCGTGCTCAACACCTATGCCACCGAACTTGCCGGGGACGGCAAACGAGTGACCGGCGCCAGACTGTGGTCGAACGGCAAGGATGCCGGCGCCTTCAGCGCCGATTATTTCATCGTCTGCGCCGGCGGGCTGGAGAATTCGCGGCTGCTTCTATGGTCGAACCAGCGCTCGAATGGCGGCGTGGTGCCGAACGCCACGGCACTTGGCCGCTACTGGATGGAGCACCCGACCTTCGAGGGCGGCAATGCCATCCTGGCCGATTACAGGGAGTTCGAGGTCGATGCCGTCAACGAGGCGTTCTTCTCGCCGACGCTCGCCGCCATGGAGCGGCTGCAGATCATGAATTTCGGCATACGCCTGATCGAGACGCCCTATGCCGGCGTCAAGAGCCTGATTGCCGACCTCGCCTGCACCGCGCCCGAGGCCGCCGAATGGGTCGCCTACCAGCTCAGCCAGAACCTGCGCTGCGCCGCCCAGCTCTACGTCGCCTGGGAACAGGCGCCGCTGGCCTCCAACCATATCGAATTGTCGAAGACCGATGTCGACCGTGCCGGCGTGCCGCGCATCGAGCTGCACTGGAAGAAGTCGCCGTTGGAGCGCCGCACCATCCTCGAGGGGCTCAAGCTGTTCGGAACGACGCTGATCGAGAAGGACCTCGGCCGCGTCCGCATCATGGACTGGCTGACCAATGGCGAGGACTACCCGACGGATGAGGAACTGGCCGGCCACCATCATATGGGCGGCACGCGCATGGGCACCGATATCACCAAGAGCGTGGTCGACGCCAACTGCAAGGTGCACGGCATGGACAATCTCTATGTCGGCGGCTCGTCGGTGTTCTGCACGTCGGGCGAATGCAACCCGACGACGACGATCACCGCACTTGCCTGCCGGCTAGGCGACCATCTGACCAAAGTAATCACGGTGTGACGAAGTCATCCCCGGTGTGACGAAGTCATTACCGTCTGATTGTCAAAAAAGCGAACGGCGCGACAGGATTGCTACCGGCGCTACCCATGCCTTGGTGTCGAAACCCTCGGAAATCAGCGCCAACGAGATCTCCCTCCCCTTTGGGCATAGGCGCTAAGATAGCTTTGGCATGGACTGAAACTTGCGCTTTCGTGGTGGTTCGCGCCAGCGATATCGCAAGGCATGGAGTTTT